>JACRFZ010000034.1 GCA_016212515.1 Candidatus Melainabacteria bacterium | reverse complement strand
TAGGTTCGACCTCAATTGCCTTAGTAAAAGCAGCCTCAGCCTCTGCGAATTTCTTCATCTTGACATAAGCTTGTGCTTGCACTGCATAGGCCCTTCCCAACTTAGGATTCAAATTCAGGGCCCGGCGCGTCTCAGCAATGGCCTTATCCAGAAAGTTTAGATGCTGGTAATTGTCAGCTCTACAGGTCATAGCCTGAAGGTCGGTAGGCTCCAGCGCCAGCACGCGGTTGTAATCATCGATAGCCTTCTGGTACTTCTCTAAATCATGAAAAACATTGCCGCGCCAGTATAGAGCGTTTACATGCTCAGGAACGGCAGCTATAACCCGATCATAGTCGGAGATAGCCTTCTCATAATCGCCGTTGCCATAGTAAAGATCCGCCCTCAAACAAAACACCTGAAGGTCGTCTTTGTTCAGGGAAAGATAATCGCTCAGATCCTTAATGCCGGCATCCTTTTTGCCCTGCGTGAAATTACAGTAGCCCCTCATCACATAAAGATATGGATTCTGGGGGTAGTACCTGATTGCCTGCTCAATCAGCTCAATGGCCTTCTTATGTTCGCCCAGCTTCTCGTAGGCGCTGGCAGCAAGAATTAAAGATGGCTGCTCTCGATAATTTTCGGTAAGAGCAAGAACCTCCCGAAGTTCCCGCTCGCTTTCAGCATACCGGCCGGTATCAAGCAAAAGATTGGCATGCTCCATGAGCAAATCCGGCGCCGCCGGAGGCTCCTTCATCATAGAGAGGGCTGTCTCTACGTCTGCCTTAGCCAGAGAGCTCCGCCCCAGTCGCCGATAAACTTTAGCACGGCGTGAATAGGCGGTTGCACAGTTGCTATCGGCTTTAAGAGCATCTGAGAGATCGGCAAAGGCTTGCTTGAAGTTGCCCATTTCGGCATAAGCAGCGCCCCTTCTTGCCAGGAATTCGGCATTGCCGGGAAAGCGGTTCAATAAATGGTTATACGTTTCAATGGCTTTGCGCCACTGGCCGCATGAGATGTAGTCTCGTGCGCTCAGGATCATATGTCCTACGTAGTTATCATAACAACGAAGCCCAATGAACACTGCCAGTAAGAGATATCCGGCAAGGGTTAGTAACTTCTTTGCCATGCCTCAATTCTCAAAAACACTGCAACATCATGGTGATGTCTTGGGGGTGCTCGTCGCAAATTGAAAGATAGATACTGCCGGCATCACCGAACATAATATCGGCTTCCCGGTGAGAGCCTATCTGCACAAGCTGTCTCATCCACCTGCCACAGTGCTTACACTTCAAGTCAGGGGGAAAGCTTTGAATCCACTGGGAATAGCCTCCCACCAGAGTGCCGAAATTATCTGACTTACCGGTCAACTCATCAACGCGCTCATAATAAGTGTCATTCAATTCAACATCGGCAAGAAGTTTCTTATCCTCATCATCACCTATCTCATCCAGTTCATCCAGTTGTGGATAGCAGTCAAACAATTCAAATTTGACCAGGCAGCACTTCACCATCTGGTTGTGGCCGCCGAAAAGCTTTTTTAAAAATCCCGGCTCTTTCACTGGCGCCTGCTGAAGAGTAATCGCTCTATGAGCTTGAGCATCCCGATAGTTTCTCACGGTCCAGCCCGGCTGAGGCGCATCCCAGGGAAAACAGTGGAAGCAATAGAAAAAGCTGAGCAAGCCAAAGCAGTCTGGTAGATGCACTGCCGGGCAACTGCGCAAGTCAAGCTGGCAGATAAAGGTCTCTTGCTTTCCACACTTGGTGCAAACCGGCCAGCTTTCGCCCTCTTCAAAATACGGCGCACCGCCAAACTTCGATGCGAATTCCTCAGTCGAGCCATCTGTCGGCGCCGGCGAGAGCACAGCCTGATAGGCAGGGCGGGCGTACTTCTGCAATAGCTGATCGAGGGTATTCAAACAGGCAGGCCTTGGATATGGAAGCGACACATCTGCACCTCTAATCTTACGGCATCCCCCTTTACTTTCATCGGAGATTTTCAATTATGCCGGAACAGAACAAAAGCCCGGAAGCACAAGTGGCAGAACTTATGGATGCCGCCAATACAGAGGAAGCAGTTATTGACTCAATTAACTTCTTGGACCTGATGACTCAATCTGCAAAAGATAGAGACGAACAGATGAATTTCATGAGAACCGTCTCCGCTTTAGAAAAGAAAGGAACGGGCGTGGATATAGAAGTTCTCAAAGATGGTTCAATCGTCTTCGACCTACCGGTGGACGGAGTAGAAATTCAAGCCAGGGATCCAGAAACAGGGGCAACGACGACCTCTAAACCTTACTATATAGGTTTGGAAGAATATGCCAGGTGTCCTGTGCAGCAAGCGAACTGCAGCGACCATTAAGGTGCGGTCAGAGGAAAGCGAAGTTCCCAGCTTATCGTAAAGACCACGGGACGGAGAATCGAAGGTACCGGCCACCCCTCCGGCCACTACCACTCCCAGTACCGGATGACGCCCGGCTGAATAGGTCTTGAGTTCGAGCAGTCCTCGCTCGCAGGCCAATCTCACCCGGCCGGTAACCAAATCAACTCGCACCACCTGCACTGAGTCCGGTCTACTAGACTGAGATCAGGAGACATCGACAACCTTTAGAATCGGCAAATGGGCATTGACGCCAAAGGGAAGCAGGAAAGGCTAAAGCGGATTCAAATCGCAGAACGCAGCCAATCTAAAGAGTAGCAGCGCGCAGGACGGCTTCAATCGCCATCGGCCGGATTTTTTCATACTTCAATTAGATTACGAAAGTAAACTCTCTCAGCTATCGCCGTCTTAATCCATACTACTTAGGAACCGCGGAAGCGGTAATTAGTTAAGAGCGAGAATAGTTCACGACACATTCACCAGCGGCTAATACACTGCCATTTAGGTCAACATCCTCACCAATAAGCAGTAACATGACTTCAAAGACAAACCCAGGAGCAAATAAGGTTCCACTTCAGACATCCAAACCGCTCATCGCATACGGGCGCATGCGCAGGTGGCTGGGTATGCTCTATGTGGGACTCTTGGTCTCGACATCCATGGCAGCCCTGAAGCTTGATCTACCTCGTGCATTGTTTTCGACGACCAGACAAGGATTCGGCAGTCTGGCGCTAGAACTAGCCACAGCGCTCACAGTATTCGCGCTTGTCTCGTTACCGCTTGACTCAATAGGCTTCTGCATAGAGCAACGCTACAAGAAAAGCAAATCGACCTACCGTTTCTTCCTTGGCAAGCAAATCGCCGCCTATTTCCGGCATGGAGCCACAATCCTGATAATGGCCATACTCATAGCCCTAGTCAACCGCTACTTCGGATTGCCTGGACTTGCCCTGTGGTCCGTGATAGTGACTTCTATGCTGCTATCCGGGCAACTGAGACTGGCCAGGTTCTATGCCGGGCTATCTGCCTCCACTGTCGACTCCTCCTCAATGTTCCAGGGAAGAGCCACTGTGTTGGCTGTGCCAACCACTGAACGCTGCTTCACCGGCGGCATTATCGGATTGCCGTCGCAAGAAAAGATTGTCATCCCAGAGCACTGGCTGAACGAACTCCCTCAGCAGCAGTTGCAGACCTTGCTTCTCCGGCGCCAGGAGGTAATCCGCTCCGGGCTCAGAACGAAAGGGATCCTAATTGCAGCACTCTTCACCTGTTCCGGAATCCTGATGGCGGGAACTCTCACAGAAAGATACTTCTCCCTGGCAGTAGACAGTGCCGCCGGTCTTGTGACCATCTCTTTACTCTTCACACTCTGGTCATTCACTGGACTCATAAGTCTGCCATCGATCACTCATCTTGCAGTTTACGAAGCGGATAAATTGGCTGTCCAAACCGGTGTGAAAGACTCTCTGCTCAGTCAGGTAATCTGCCGAGTGGATGAAGATATGGGTGAAGAATCGTCGCGGACTGCCGCAGTCGATAACATTTTTCATCCGGTCCCCACTGCCGCCCGCCGCCTTGAAGCACTAAACCAGCCCCGTCAAATGGAAAACCCACTGGCAGCCTGGCAGACCGCGCGCTACGCATTGTTCTTATCGGTGGCCGGACTCGGGCTCCTTGGTCGAGCTGTACACTGCAATGCCGGGAAACCAGCGCTCTGGGCCATGATGCCGGCTGATTAAGCGGTGCACTCACTCTCCGTCCAATTTGAGAAACTAAAGGGAGCGACCTGAATATAGGGAATATGACTGAATCAGGAAAGCCACGAGTTGCCATAGTCGGAGCCGGTTTTGCGGGTCTGGTGTCAGCCACCTGTCTTCAGCAGGCGGGATTTGAGATCCTCGTTTTCGATAAGGGCCGCTCTGTTGGTGGGCGACTGGCCAGCCGCACCAGGGATGAATACCAGTTTGACTATGGAGCTCAGTTTTTTACCGCTAAAGATCCAGAGTTCAAAAAATTTCTAGGTCGATTGAAGCAAGAAGGTAGAGTTCAACTCTGGAATGGAAACTTCGGGGTTTTGAATGACCTGGGCAAGATTGAAGCAACAATTGAAGACAAAGCTCGCATGGTGGCAACACCAGCCATGCGCAGCCTGGCAGAATCCATAGTGATGGAACACACGCTGAACGTCTTCACCGAAACAAAGATCACTGCCATACGGAAAATCGAACTGGAGGGAAAAGTTCACTGGTCTCTGGAAACCGAAAAGGCAAATGTAGGCTTTTCGGAAAGCCAGTTTCAATATCTAATTCTCAACATGCCGCCGACGCAGGCCCAGGAACTCTGGACCGAGCGCTCCCTGCAGGAATACTGCATGACTCCATGCCTGGCCGTGATGATTTCATTTGCAGATAGACTTCCGCTTCCTTTCGATGGAATTGAGGTGAAGCAAAGCGACGCATTCTTCTCCTGGCTGGCACGCGATAGCAGCAAACCGGGTCGTCCTCCCGGCGAAC
>JACRFZ010000030.1 GCA_016212515.1 Candidatus Melainabacteria bacterium | reverse complement strand
TCACAGAGGAATGGAGGCAAGACTACAACACAGTCAGACCGCACGGATCGCTGGGACGAATTGCACCATCGCAATTCGCTCAGCACTTTCGAGAACAGGAATTGTCTGCTTGACGTGGTACAAGAAAATGGGTGGGGTCAAGTCACATTGCCAAAGACAGCTGGAGAATACGACCTAAAGCTTTGCTTCGACAATCGTAACTTGAAAGAGTTAGCAGAAACATTTGCAGACCACCATGCGGATGTCTCTCGCTTCTTTCAGTTTCGGATTGGAAGAGCTATCCGTGTTGACAGGTTATGACTGTGGGAAGAATTTGTAATTTATGATGATAAATACATCACGTTTCGAATACCGACATGTTTTGTTGTTGCAAGTAGTATGCTGCTAATGAAGGTGGATCATTAAGGTGTCTAGGCTATTCATTGAACGAGCTCTTCAAAGAACTATCAGACTCGGTGCAGTTTCAGATCTAAGGCGTTATTGCGTTATGCCTATAGTGTTGACTCTTGCAGTTGCGCAAACTTGTTTGGCATTTGAGGCTCGTTTCTATCCATCGTTCCCCAATAGAGATCCGTTGCATGCTGAGGTTTTTGCTGCTCTTGCTAAAGCCAGTGTGACAATCGAGTGCTTGGGAGCTGATGAAATAGACGTCTCTATTGGAGAATATTGCAAGGAAGGAGGTTCCTACAAACCAATTTATTTCACGAAGAATCAAATCTACCTGTTTTTGAAGAAGCAGAAAGACAAAAGGCTATTGGCAGTCTGGTTTCTTAAGCCAATAATGAATTTGAGCAATGTGAAAATTCAGGAAATCTTGAAAGACTATAAGGCATTTCTTGCAGACTTGGGTTACGAAAGAGTTTTGATTCTAGGTGCAGCAGCTTCTGGCGTTTATGTTGTTTACGATTCTGAGCAAGCTGTCCCTTTGAGTAAAATTGAAGGCAACAAGCTTCAGAACAAAGAGTAGTAACGAAGTCATCAATTTGAAAAGTGTTGGCGACGGAAATCTGTGTCTGTGTGTTTGCTTGAAAGATTCTGTGGATTCCCTTCGAACCTTAGTTCCTTCGGACCTGTCAAGATTGCGCAGTCAGTCGCAACCGGACTTTTGATCGATGCCAGCTTGAGCCGGCTTAGTTTAGGTGCTTTCTGTGTGCTAGAGCAGCGAGAACCCAATAGTTTTTCGGGTCATCGGGCTATTGAATGGGTAAAGCTGTCGCTTTGACAGCAGGAGCGTGGTCCTGCCACCTCAGGGTTTAACCCAGGCAAAATTCGGGTCTACTCTGTTAGCATCAGGGTGAGTGCTCGAGGGCGAGGCAAAAATATGCGATTGAAAAAGAGTGCAGAAGAAAGTGATTATGCCGCTGAGCTTGTGGCCGGTTTGAAGATTGCCAGCCCCTGCTCCATGAACTTTGATGATATGAAGCAGACGGAAGAGTCATACAAGCGCTTCTGTCAGGATTGTTCCAAGAACGTTTTCGATGTTGCTTCCATGAGCCGGGAGCAGGTGGCAAAACTTGTGGAAGAGAGCTTCCGTAAAGACGGCACTATGCCCTGTATGCGCCTCTACCGCCGCACCGACGGCACCGTCATTACCGATGATTGCCCGGTGGGTCTGCGCCGGGTGAGAAACTTCTATCGGCGCCTGAAAGCTACGGCCGCTGGCCTGGCGGCCTTCTTTCTCGGCACTGCGCCAGCTCAGGCTGACGGTCCGACCCTGGGTGAGCCGCTGGTGGATACGGGAAGCCAGTTGCGGCGCATGGGTGATGTATGCCCGCCCAACTGGGCGAAGTTGGCGGCTAACAAGCCGGAGATAAAGAAGCTGCAAGACGAATTGGCAGTGCTTGAGAAAGAGTCCAAGCCCGGTAGCGCTTCCGATACCACCAAGAAAGTGCGCCTGCAGTTAAAGCTGGTGCAGGCAGCCAACCAGGCCAGCCAGGGTAATTATGCTCTGGAAGTTCTGGAGCAGGCTACTGGCGTTGCCAGGCAAAGCGGTAATAAGAGCCTGCTTGCGGAAGTATTGCAGGAGAAACTTAAGACCATGGATCTGCTGAAGATAGTAGATAAAAGTAGTGTGCAAGCGGAGCTGGATGGACTCAAGAAAGGGCGCAAGTAGTCGCCGACCCGGTGAGAACACTAATCTAAAATCAGGCGCGGGAGATTTCTCGTTACGCGTTTGAATATCTGGTAGTTTTGCAGGGCGCGGGAGACTACAAGGGCGCCTTCGATAGCAATGAGTGCATTTTCCGCACGTTCTCGCGCTAGTTTTTCGCTAACTCCGTGTTCTTTGGCCACGGCAGCCATGGCCTCGATCCAGGCTTCAAGGCAGTTTCGGATTAGTTCTTGAAATGGTGCACTGGCGGCACCAAGCGTTAGCCCGTCTACAATGCAGCCTTTACGGCCACCTTCGTAGAATTCTTCTATGGTCTTGGCCATTGCCTTGAGCTTGGCTTCCGGTGCACCCTCTGCCTTGAGTGGTGCAATGAAATATTGTTTGACGGCCATGTCGATGTGTCCAAGCACTTCAAGAGCCATTTCTTCCTTGCCGCCGGGAAAATGATGGTAGAGGCTTGATTTCCCTAAACCGGTGGCCTTTGACACGTCGCCTATGGAGACGCCTTCGTAGCCGTGCTGGCGAAACAACTCCAACAGTTCAGATACTAGTGCGCTCTTGTCCATGATTCAGCTCCTTGCGTTCGAAAGGTTACCGAACATTGAGCCGCTCGTCAATCTTTGACAGACTCCCTCTCTGGCTTTGGAAGGGCCTGGTGCCTTAGCTGAAGGCACCACTTTTGATGCGGTTACTTTGGATTGTGGGGCGAGGCATCCAGAAACTCCAGTTCAATGGCTGGAATAGTTGTTCTTTGCCAATTCTCTACTTCCAGCTCCCAGAAACGATTGGTGCCGCCGGTTTCATTTTGCGGGTCTGACTGGGCTAGAAGTACGGTTGCTCTTCCGCATATTTGCAGGCATTGTCTACCTGCGAAGTCGAGCAAGATGACGCCGGCTCTGTCGTTCAACTGTAGATTGCCGAAGGAATTGAACATGCTATTACCGGCAAAATCCGGTACGCGCAGCCTGGTGGCGTGGATTGCCCGCACAAAGCCAGGTTTGCCGCCGCGGTGAGAAATGTCGAGGTTACCTTGCGGATTCGAAGTTGCGGAGAACATAGTGTCACAGTTTGCGATTAGCTCTAATTCCTCGGCGCCGAGACTTGTACCCGTTGCCAGTTCAGGAGTCTGCTTGTGCGGTAGACCGTCTTCCGGCAGTCTGACTTTACGGCGCTGGATATATTTGGGGCAGAGGGGAAAGGATTCTTCTACCGCGATCAAGATTTCTTGCTCGTTTTGTCTTGAAACTCTTCCGTTGATTTTCAGTCTTCTTCTAGTATCCAGCTCAATCAACAAGGCGCCAATGCGCGGGTTGCTTGCGAGATTTTCAAGAAAAGGATCTCCGTCGATTTCCTTCGCCTGGAGTAAGTCCACTAGCAGCTCTTTTGTACTTAGTGCCCTGATGAATCCTGGTTTTCCAAAGAGCATTGAAGCCCAGATCTGTCCATTGGCATTTTCTGTGGCTAGAACCATTAGCGGCTGGCGTTCTATGAAGTTGATGGCACCAGTCAAGATCTCATCTTTGATTACCACTGAATTCATCAGTGCCTGAGCCCGTTCTCCCACTGCCTCTTGAATGGCTATTTCACCTTTATGATAAGGACCTTCGCTATCCATGTCTCGTCTCCTTTGCTGGTGTCAGGGAGGCGGCTCGTTGAATCTATCGACGAGCCGCCTCTCTCTCAGGTGAAACAACCGACTGTTAGTCCTTTTAGAAGTTTACTACCGTGTATCCGTCGCTAATCAGCTTACGCAAGCTGGTCAGGCCCGATGTGCCGGGAACTGAGTTGTCTTTGATTAGTGCGTAACCTTCTTTTTCTGCGTCTTCCGAAGCGCCGAAAACATCTGCACAACCACAGGATACACCGGCAACCTTGTCTCGAACAGCTTCGTACAGTTCGTAAGCCGGATGGTCTGGTTGTGAAAGTTGTCCGACCCAGCGTGTGCCGGCGCCTTGAAACATGAGGGTGACATCGTCGCCGTTTTTCTTGAAATCATAGGTGGCGGCGAGGGCGTTGAACAAGCGGCCAAGGGCTTCTTCGCTGCCATTTTTGGGGTCGGAATAAACGAGGATTGCGGTTTTCATTGTCGTAGCTCCTTAAAAGTTATCTGGTTCGTCGTTCAATCGATTGAACCGTTCATGCAAGTACTGTACCGAACGATCGGTACAATGTCAACCCCTGAGCGGACGAAGTCCGGAAATGCCCAGCTAGTTAGGCTTGGAGGTTTTCGGTCCAGATTCGAGGCTTATTCGTTGACCGTAGGAGCCGACTGTTTTACCGTCCTCGGCAAGCACTGGAAAGCGCCCACATTCACCAGGATGTTCTCAGGGTTTTTCCCAGGCAATTTCCGGGTGTACTCTGTTAGCATCGGGTTGATGGTTGATGGCGAGGCAAACAATATGCAGATGAAGAAGAGTGCAGGGGAAAATGACTACGCCGCCGAACTTGTGGCCGGCTTGAAGATTGCCAGTCCTTGTTCCATGCGCTTTGAAGACATGAAGCATACTGATGAAGCTTACAAGCGTTTCTGCGGTGATTGCTCCAAAAACGTTTTTGATGTTGCTTCCATGAGCCGGGAGCAGGTGGCCAAACTTGTGGAAGAAAGTTGGCGCAAAGACGGCACTATGCCCTGTTTGCGCTTGTACCGCCGTACCGACGGCACCGTTATTACTGATGATTGTCCGGTGGGCTTGCGCCGGGTGAGAAATTTCTACCGCCGTCTGAAAGCTTCTGCAGCTGCCTTTGTGGCCTTCTTCCTGGGCGGAATACAAAGCTTACCGGCTCAGGCCGATGAGCCTATCATGGGCAAACCCATGGCGCCGGGGCCGCGAGGAAATCGACCCTTGATGGGAGCGGTTTGCCCGCCCAATTGGGCGCAAATGGCTGCGAGTCGCCCTGAAATCAAGAAAATTCAAGATGAACTGGCTCTTCTTGAGAAAAAGAGTGATAGAGGTAGCGCCGCAGACCGTTCCAAACTAGCGCGTCTGCAGTTGAGTCTGGCTCGGGCGGCAAACAGCGCCAATTATGGGTATTATGCTTCTCAAGTTTTAGAGCAAGCGGCGGCTCTGGCCAGGCAGAATGGCGACAAGACGCTACTGTCCGATATCTTGAAGGAAAAACTAAATACCCTTGATGTGCTCAAGGTGAAAGATAAGAGCAGTGTGCAAGCCGAAATTGATGCCTTGAAAAAAGAGGGCAAGTAGCACTCTTTTCCTTCTCAATTTGAAGCTAATAATTTATGGTTGTGATGAGCGGCACATGGTCTGAGTTGCAGGCATCATCAGTCTTTACTGATTGGGCTGTGAGAGCTTGCGACATGAAAACATGGTCGATGGGAATTCTCAGTGGGGGCGGAACCATTGCCGGCCAGGTTCCTGGTGGTTGCGCCGGACAGGGCAGGTTCAGAATAGAAACCGGCTCCTTAAGCTGGCTTCTCTCAGCCATTTCTTTCAGATTGTCGGCGTAGCCAACACTGTTGAAATCGCCGCAGACAATGGTGTTCTCTCCTTTTAGAGTAGAAACGTAGTGGCAGAGATTTCGCAGATGCTGGTTGCGGCTTTTGTATAGAGCCGGTGTCAGGGGAGGTAAGGGATGGGTAACCACCAGGGTTAAGTCGGCGCCCCCAGGCAGTTCTATTGTAGCGGCAAAGCTGGGAAGTTTTTCTTGGTTGAAGTAGAGAGTCTCGGACGCTTTGATTTTAAACTTGCTGAGGAGAGCCATGCCGAAGGGATCGCCCCTTGCTACCAGGAGTTTCCCGGGATAGGCTTGTATTTGCGGCGAAACCTTGCCGTCTAGGGTTTCAGTCCAACTTTGATCTACTTCCATTAGACAAACTATGTCAGGCTTTTCTCTTTCAATCAGAGACAGTATGCCTTCCTTGTTTTGATTGGCAACGTTTACATTGAACTGCATCAGCTTGAAACTGCGGGAGCTTGCCTTTCCCAGCGGTCTAACCGGGGCCAGGTAAACTGCCACTGTATTTAGTGCCATACTTGCCAGGCAAAGTAAGAGCAGTCGCTTTCTTATGGGGGAAGTTTTGCCGAAGTAGAAAACGACGGCGAAAAGGCATGCTGCCAGGGCCACATAGTGCATGCGAAACTGGGCCATTAGATCAAAAGCCCAGGCCAGCCCTGAGAAATATCCCAGCAGCGTGAAAAGGCAGAGGAAGTAGACGGTGAGTGGCAGGTCGTAACGCATGGAATTGTCTGCCTGTAAAAGCACTTGGGCATTATAGCCAACCGGCCTGGCTGATGTGAGGTTGCTTTTATGGGGAATAAAGCCAGTATGAAAGGAACCGATAATGCTGCCTATTGCCGACGACAATCCGACCACTAACTATCCGGTTATTAATCACCTGCTCATCTTTTTCAACCTGGCGGCTTTTGTTGCGCAGTTCCTTTTCCTGGCCGATGCTCCCACGGTAGGCAAATTACTGAGCGATGATTTCTCCATGGTTCCGGCTCGCTTTCTCAGCCATTTCTCACTGGTGCAGTTTGGCACACTTTTTAGTTCGATGTTCATGCACGCTGGTTTCAGCCACATTCTTGGTAATCTCTGGTATCTCTACATTTTTGGCGATAATGTGGAAGACCGCATGGGGCATACCAATTATTTGCTTTTTTACCTGGCTTGCGGTGTGCTTGCCGACGTGGCCCATATTATTTCCGACCCTTCCTCGACTGTGCCCTGTGTGGGTGCCAGTGGGGCTATTTCCGGGGTGCTGGGCGCCTATCTGGTGCTTTTCCCCGGTGTCAAGGTGCGCACCTGGGTGACCTGGTATTGGCACCCCATGGTTGATGCCTGGATTTTGATTGGTTTATGGTTCGTTATGCAGTGTGTTTCCTCCATGCTTTTCGGCACGGAGGGTGGGGGCGTGGCCTGGTACGCCCACATCGGCGGCTTCATCGGCGGCATCTTGCTTTTGCGCATTGTGGTCAAGCAAGCTGAGCGCAGTCGGGGCAGTACTTATAATGTCAGTGATCGTAATTTGCCGCTGCCTACTTTTATTGCCGTCTCTATTGTCTTATACGGTCTTGTGGCAATTGGAATGGCGGCCTATAAACATACTGCCTTCACGACGGCGCGCATTCCCTTCTTACCGAGTGTGACCGTGGAAGCCGGGGGCAAAAAAACTCCGGCTGCCGAGGCCAAGCCGGCGCCGGTGGTTTCGCCTGCTGCCGGGGCGGGTAAGGCGACACATTCCCCTGCTCACAGTCAAAGGCGCCATGCCCAGGGCAGCAAAGGGAGCCACAAGAGTGCTCCCGCGCCCGCTCACAAGTCTCCGGTCACCCATTCTGCCGGTAAAGTGAGCAATACAGGCAGCAAGGGTGATTGATGCAGCTTTCGGCGGGGATATAATTTTCTGCCAAAAGTGTAGAATGAGATTATGCGACCTTCCCTTTGAGTTGTTCCGTGTATTTGCTGCGCTTTGTTTCCATTTTCGCTCTGGCTTTACTGCTGATTTTGCCTGGTTTTACGTCGGGGTCTCTGGCCCGCACGGAAAAGGCTAGGGACGCACGTATCTTTATTGTTAGCGACCGAGCGACCTTGAAGCTAGACGGTGCGGGCGGTAAGAAGGGTTTACAGGTACTGGAAGGCAATAGCGAGGATGGGCTTGACTCCGATCAGGAAAGCAAGACCATGACTCCTTACGGACAGGCGGCGGAAGGCAGCGCCGATAGCGCCAGTTTGTCGGGGCGGACTTTCGGCAACATCGACTTTATGGAAGGTAAGTTGAAGTCGGCTTTCTTTTCCGATAATGGGCACGATAAGCTGACCTGGCTTGCTACCAGGGATGATGAGAGTTTTAAGACTACCGACCTGGATTCCTTCTTGAGAGCCTGTCGGGGCAAGAAGGTGGTACTGTTCGTTCACGGTTGTTGCGTTAGCTTCAAAGAAATGGAGCGGCAGGCCCGGGACCTCGACCTCGGTTTGAAGGGGGCCAAGGGTGATGATGTGGTCCTTCTGGCTTATGACTGGGCTACCCCGGCCTGGTTTTATCCGGGCTCTCTCAAGAATATGGAAACCACTCAGGTTCGTTTCAACCACTTCATGGAAGCACTTACCTCCAAGCTTGAGCCCGGCAGTCTTTGTGTTGTGATGCACAGCTTGGGTGCCAATCTCATGGTTCGCTATTTGACCGGTCCGCAGTTTGGAGCCAGTCAGAGGAGCAATCCTATGGGGCTGGCGGGGCTGGCGGGGCTGGGTCAGAAGACATTTCATACACTTATTTTTAGCCGTCCCGATATGTCCCTGGAAAGCTTCCGCCCCCATCTGGCGGAAGTAGCGGCCACGGCGGAGAATTCAATTATTCTGGCGGCCGAAAATGACATAAATATCAATCTTTCCGGCTTTGTGCGCAGCCTGGGGGGCAAGACCTTCGGCTCCTTCCGGCTGGGGCAAATGCATAATGCTCGGGAACTCTTTCCACAGATGAGTGTCATGGATGTTGGCTCCTTGAAACTCGGTCATAAGATTCCTTATCAACTTATCGGAAATCTTCTTGGCAATCTTTAGGGAGCGGCTGCTATAATTAGTTGACCGATGAGTCATTTAATTAAAGTTTGCTCCGGGAGCAACCGCTAGAACGCCATGACCAGTACCATCCCCCCTTCGCAGTCTCAGACCGATGACGGTCTTGCCGTCACGGTGAAGACCCGTTCGCCGGGGCGGCCCAAAGATTTTGCTCTGGGCTTGAAGCGTCGCGAGGATATTTTGGAAGCCGCCACCAGGCTGTTTGCCCACCGTGGCTTTCGCAATACTGATTTGAAGATGGTTGCCGATGAGCTGGGTGTCGCCAAGGGAACTATCTACAATTATTTTGAGAGCAAGAATGACCTTTTCGTGGCCTGCGTTACTTTCGGCATGGCCCGCTTGCGGCTTTTTGTGCGGGCGCGTACCCGTGATATTTCAGAGCCTCTAGAACTAATCAGTTGTGCCGTTGAGTCTTATTTTCACTTCTTCGATGAGCATCCGGAAGTGGTGGAACTATTGGTGCAGGAGCGGGCTGAGTTCAAGGATCGGGAGACTTCTACTTACTTTCTCGGTTGGGATGAACACAAATTGCCATGGCTGGAGCTTTTCGAGAAGCTCAAGGCGGACGGGATTTTTCGAGATATGTCCTCGGAGGCGGTCTACGAGTTTATGAGCAATCAAGTTTATGGAACTTTGTTCGCTAATTATTTTTCGGGCAAGAAGAAGCCTCTAGCCAGTCAGACCGGCGTTACCCTCGATATTCTCTACCGGGGAATTTTGCAGGGAGGGCAAAAGGGCGAGTTCTAAAAAAGCTTTGCAGCCGGTCCTGGCTGACCGGCCCTGGGAATCATGATAAGGAAGACCTTGATGGAAGTGCTCAACGACAAGACCGAACCACCAGCCAAGCCGGAGCAGCCTTACCGGCAGCCTGCGCATGCTTCTGCCGGGGGCCCGGGCCGTGGCAAGGTGATCCTGGCACTGCTGGCTTTGCTTGGTATTGGGCTGGGCCTTTATTTTGGTCTGGGCGGCACCTCCAAGAAAGAGGTTGCTGCGGTGTCCGACAAGGCGGTGCTGAGTGTGCGCCTTGCGCCTGTTACCAGTCGATCCCTGGAAAGAAAACTTCTGGTGAACGGCACGGTCTGGTCCTGGGACCATCTTTCCATCGGCTCGGAAGTGGGCGGCTTGAAAGTTGACAAAGTGCTGGTAGATGAAGGTGATCAGGTGCGGGAAGGGCAGGTTCTGGCTACTTTGCAGTCTTCCATCTTGAAGGCGCAGTTGAACCGCGAGGAAGCGAGGCTTTTGGCGGCCGGGGCGGCTCTTTCTAAGTCGATTCAGCCCAACCGTCCCGAAGATCTGACGGCATTGAGAGCCGCCTATGCTCAGACTCAGGCTTCGGTCGCCCAAGAGGAAGCGGGACTGGTGCGGGCCCGGGCTAACTATCAGGAAGCCTCTGAGAATGCCAAACGGTATCGCTGGTTGGTGGCCCAGGGGGCGGTCAGCGCCCAGGAGGCCGATGCCCGTGAGACCCAGGCCAAGGTGGCCATGGCCGATGTGAACAACTATGTGGAAAGGGTCAAGGCGGCTAAGTTCAGCTCCCAGCAAGCCCATGAGAGATTGTCCATGGGTCTGACCGGCGGGCGGCGTGAAGATGTGGACATCGCCCGGGCTCAGAAGATGGAAATCGAGGCGGTGATCAAGCAATTGCGCTGGCAGATTGAGCAAACCGTGGTGAGAGCCCCATGTTCAGGCGTGATAATGAAGAGGCATGTACACTTGGGTGATATTGCCTCCAGTACCAAAACCATGTTTGAAATTGTGCGAGACGGTCGCCTCGAACTGAAGGCCCAGGTGCCGGAGCAAGATCTCGGCCAGGTGAAGCCCGGACAGACCGTGGAGATGACTGACGACTTCGGTGGCAGTTTCAGGGGGCAGGTGCGCGAGATAAGCCCTCATGTAGATCAGGACATGCGTCTTGGTACAGTGCGCATCGATATCACTAATCCCGGCAGTCTCAAACCGGGCAATTTCCTGCGTGGTGAAATTCTGGTGGGTAAAGCCCAGGTGCTGGTGGTGCCCACTTCCTGCGTGATCTATAAGGGCAATCGTCCCCTGGTTTATTTAGTTGAGAACGGTAAGGTGAAAATGTCTTACGTCGATGTAGGCGGGCGCGAGGGCAAATTCGTGGAAATTGTCTCCGGTCTCAAACTGGGTGATCAAGTTGTGGAAAGAGGCGGCGGCTTCCTCAAGGATGGTGATCCGGTGAGAGTTTTGCCTGCTGAGCCGCTGCAATGAATTTCAATCTGTCCACCTGGTCCATAAAAAATCCGGTACCGACCCTGGTGCTCTTTCTGGTCTTGACCATTATGGGGTCCATTTCTTTCATCCGCCTTGGCATTGATGAGAGCCCTAATATCGATGTGCCGGTGGTATCGGTTTCCGTGTCGCAACTGGGTGCGGCTCCGGCTGAACTGGAAACCCAGGTGACGCGCAAAATTGAGGATGCCATTGCCGGTATTGGTAATATCAAGCATATTACTTCCACGGTTACCGACGGTGCCTCTCAAACCAGCATCGAATTTGCCCTGGGCACCAATACCGACCGCGCCGTCAACGACGTGCGTGATGCTGTTTCTAAAATTCGCCAGGACATGCCGGAAGGTATCGAAGAGCCGATTATTCAAAGAATCGACTTTGTCGGCGGACCTTTCGTGACCTACACAGTGGCTTCCGATCGGCTGCCGGCCGCTGAACTTTCCTGGGTTGTCGACAATGATATCGCCAGGGCTCTGCTTTCCGTGCCGGGAGTGGGACAGGTGCAGAGAGCCGGTGGGGTGGACCGGGAAGTGCGGGTTAATCTGGACCCCACCCGTCTGGAGTCCCTTGGTATTACTGCTGATACCGTCAACAATCAGATTCGCCAGGTCAATATCAACTTGCCTGGTGGGCGAGGTCAGGTGGGTGCGGGAGAGCAATCCATCCGCTTCCTGGGTAGTGCCCTCAGTGTCGATGATCTGGCCCGGGTGGAAATTCAGTTGCCTTCAGGCCGACATGCTCGGCTCGATACCCTCGGTGAAATTACCGACGGTACCTCCGAACTGAGGCAGATGTGCCTGCTCAATAATAAGCCGGTGATAGCCTTCAGTGTGATTCGCAGCACCGGCTCCAATCTGGTTGATGTTGAAAAGGGAGTTGATCAAAAGATCAAGGAATTGACCAGCACTTTGCCCGGCAATGTGAAAATAGTCAAGCTGCGCACCAATAGCCGCTATATCAAAGATTCTTACGATGCCTCGCTGGAGTCATTGATTCTGGGAGCGCTCCTGGCGGTGTTCGTGGTTTTTGTCTTCCTCAAGGACTTGCGGGCTACGACCCTGACCGCTATCGCTATTCCCCTTTCCGTGATTCCTTCTTTTGCCGTCATGCAGTGGGCCGGTTTTACTCTCAACAGTATGTCTTTATTGGGGCTGGCCCTGGTTATCGGTATTCTGGTGGACGATGCCATCGTGGAAATCGAGAACATCGTCAGGCATTTGCGCATGGGCAAACCGCCATTTAAAGCTGCCATTGAAGCGGCGGAAGAAATTGGTCTGGCTGTGATTGCCACCACTCTCACTATTGTGGTGGTCTTTGTGCCGGTGGCATCCATGGGCGGCATACCGGGGCAATTCTTTAAACAATTCGGACTGACCGTGACTGTGGCGGTGCTCTTCTCCTTGCTCGTGGCCAGGATGATTACTCCCATGATTGCGGCCTACTGGATGCAGCCTGCCAGTACCAGCGAGGTCTTGAACAGTCACACGGGGCAAGGCGGTCCAAAGGGTTTCATGCGCTATTACGAACCGCTTCTGGTCAAGGCCATGGAACACAGACTTCTGACCGTAGTGCTTTCCATTTTACTTTTTGCCGGTAGTATAGTGCTCTTCAAATCCATGCCCACCTCTTTGATGGCAAACGTGGACCGGGGTGAAGTGCTTCTCAATGTGGAGTTGCCGCCTGGTTCCGAACTGTCGGAGACGGAGCGCTGTGTCAGGCAGGTCACCGGTATCATCCGCCGCCATCCGGAAGTGGTTGATGTCGTTGGTTTTGTCGGTACTCCCACCTCATCTAAGCGCAATTCAGCCGGCAATCAGGGAGATGTCACCAGGGCGACGGTTTATATTTCTTTGAAGAACCGCCACGACCGCAAGCTCAGCCAGCAAGAATTTGAGGAGGCGGTCAGACCGGAATTGACCGCTGTTCCCGGTGCCAGGCTTAGTTTCTCGCGGGCTTCCGGTCTGACCGGTAAACCCCTGCGCCTGGTCTTAACTTCGCCTGATTCGGAACTGCTCGATAAGACGGCGGAGACTATCAAAGATCAAATGCGCGGCATTGAAGGGCTTTATGATGTTACTTCTTCGGCAGCGCTTTTGCGGCCGGAGATTCTAGTCACGCCCGATTTTGACCGTGCTGCCCGCCAGGGAGTTTCGGTGCAGTCTATCGCCAGAACGGCACTCATTGCCACTCTTGGTGATGCGGAAGCCAATTTGGCTAAGTTCAACCTCGAGGATCGCCAGGTCAATATCAGGGTGCAGTTGGCGCCCGCTTATCGCAAAGACTTGCGGGTGATCGAGAACATGAAAGTGCTCACTTCATCTGGGAAACTGGTGCCGCTTTCATCAGTGGCCCATGTTGCTTTTGGTTGTGGACCCTTTCAGATTGACCGTTTCGACCGTCAGAGGCAAGTGACTCTGGAAGCCGGTTTGGAATCCAGTATTACTCTTGGTCAGGCTCTCAAGCAGGTGCATAACTTGCCCGGCTTCAAAGAAATGCCTGCTTCCATTGTGGAATTGCCCCTCGGTGATGCTGAAATTCAAAGGGATATTTTCAACGGCTTCGGCACCGCTATCGGTGCGGCAGTCCTGCTCATCTATGCAGTGCTGGTGGTTCTCTTCGGTGGTTTTCTTTATCCGCTGACAATTATGGTATCTCTGCCTTTGAGTTTATGCGGTGCTTTGATGGGTCTGGTGCTCTGGCATCAATCAATCGGCCTCTACGCCTTGATTGGTATCACCATGCTCATGGGTCTGGTCACCAAGAACGCTATTTTGCTTGTGGAATACGCCCTTTTGAAAATGAAAGAGGGTCTGCCGCAACGCACCGCCATCATGATGGCCGGGGAGACCCGTATGCAGCCAATCCTTATGACAACTATTGCCATGATCGCCGGTATGATGCCTATAGCGATGGGCATCGGCGCAGGTTCAGAAGCCCGCTCACCCATGGCTATTTCCGTTATCGGCGGTCTCATTACATCTACCTTGTTTACCCTGATTGTGGTGCCGGTGGTCTTTACCTATGTCGATGATTTCCAGAACTGGCTTAAGAAATTAGTGCGAGGTAAAGCCGGTGAGCCTGAGGCAAAGGTGAATCTAGATGCCCGCAGGCGGTCCTTCGAGTCTTCGGAATCTACTGTTCGGGGCGACAAATTCTAGTTGGCCGGCGCTAAAATAGAGCCTGCATTTTTGACCGTCGGCTTTGCCGGGATGGAGAAAATTTGAAAAGGCAATTGACCGTTCTGGTCTCGGTTTCAGTGATTTGGTTCGGCTATTGTGCCCCAGCCGCACGGGCTAAGGGCGCTAACGAAGCCGCTTCCGCCAGTGTTCCGGCCACGCTACTGGTGCAAAAGCTGCAAAACTTGGGGCGTACCAAATGGTTCTTTGCCAAGAACTTTGTAAAAGTGGATTTGCCGATAGCCTCTATGCTTTACGACAGCCGCACGAGCAAAGCTACTTTCTATAGCTATAAGACCAGGCGCTTCGTGGAAAGCGATGTTGATAGTCTGATCAGGCAGATGAAGGAACTGAGACCACGCCGAACCGAACAGTACGGACCATGGAAGAAACTTGGTCTCAGGGAAAAGGACGGCCGCAAGGTTGTGGTTTATGAACGCGCCATCACTAAAGGAGCGGTCAATAGACCAAAGCATGTTACGGTCAATGAAACCTTGTTTGCTTCGAAAGATATGACTTTGAGTCCGAACGTGGTCAGACTGTTCAACGCCGTTACCGGAGAAGAGTTCGGCTACGGCATGCCTTTGCATGTAGAGCGGCGGGCTTATTCCACAGTGCGTAAAGACCTTGGTAAGGTGCCCTTCATTATGCTCGAGACGGTGACCATGAGTAAGTACACCCTTCTGCGGTCTGATATGAAGGTGCCTGCCGGTTTCACGCGGGCAGAGTCGGTGAACTCCATTCTTCTGGAAGACACCCAGGGTGTCGACGGTCTCTAGTTGTCCTTGAGGCGGGCCAGACCAATCTGGATGGAACGCCTGGCGGATGCCAGCCAGTCGCCCTGTTCGCGCAGGGTGTTGGTATAACTGCTGAGAAAGTTGAGCCGGTTTTTTGCCACCAGTTCGTTGTTCTTGTTCTCGTTTAAGTAGAAAATCAGTTGGTTGGCTTTGCTCTCAGCGCTATCCAACTGACCGCTTCTAACCAGGCTGACGCTCTCTTTGTAGAGCACGAGGGCCCGGTTATAGGCGACATGGGCCGTAGTTACTCGTTGCCAGCGCCGTTCAGCCTCCTGGTAGTAGCCTGTTGCTTCCCGATAGTTTTTCTGAATGGAAGCCACATCGCCGCTTCTGCTGTAGGCAAAGGCCGACATTTCCTCTTCCCAGCCTTCCATTTGTTCCTTGTGGGCATCGCCTAGTTCGAAGAACCGGCGTGCATCCGAAAGGGCCATTTTGGCGTGTTCGAAGTCTTTGAGATTGAAGTAACAGTCACCGGCCAGGGTGCACAAAACGGCGGTGGGATGCTGGCCGACCCTGGTGGAAATTTGCAGATAGGTGGAGAAGAGTTCCTTCAAGCTATCCAGGGCTTTTGTATATTCTCGGGCATTGTAGAGAGCCTGGGTGTAAATTACCGCAGTCTCTACCGTGAGCATCGATTTGCCGCCGTTTTCCAGAAGACTGATGCGGTAGGCGTAATAGGCCAGTTCGCTGGCATCTTTGCTCTGACCGCTGTGCATCAATCTACGAGCTATGCGAATGGCATTTTGTACTTCGGCATTGGAGTCCGAAGTCAGCTGCTCCAGTTTGCCTTCCTTTTCCATCCGACGCAGATCATCCAGTCGGTGTTGCAGTGTGCTGGTGAGGCGGCTTCGGGAGAGCTTTTGCAGCATGTCTTCCGGTGCGGATTTGGCGCTGTCTTCGATGCTCAACTTCCAATCGGGCATCGTATCTAGTGCCAGACCAGAGTTGCCGTATAAGTAGAGCGCCAGAGCTGTACCGGCAGAAAGGATGATGGCGGCAAGGGCTAGAAAGCTGGTGAAAATGGCGAACTGCTCTGCCGGTTGCAGTCGTTTGCGTCTGGAGCGGTAGAGGTTGAATCCGGAGAGAATTTTGCCAAGCCAGGACTGTTCCTGGTCTACGCAATCTTTGAGGGCGCTTACCAGGGCTTCCATGTTCTGAAAACGATCCCGGGGATCTTTGGCCAGGGTCTTGAAGATTAGCGACTCTAGCTGACCGGATAAGTCAGCCACCTGCCCTTTCATGGGTCTGGGCATTTCGTTCATATGCCGGTAGAGAATTTCCAGCATATTGGCGCCATTGATAGGCGTTTTTCCCGTCAGGGTTTCGTACATGAGGCAGCCCATGGAGTAAATGTCGGAGCGGTTGTCGAGCTTTTCGCCCTTGCACTGCTCGGGGCTCATGTAGAGAGGACTGCCGAAGACTTCGCCGGTCTGGGTGAGGGCCGCTCCGTCCGTACCGGCGTGGGGCAGGAGTTTGGCGATGCCGAAATCGAGGATGCGAATTTCATCTTCTTTCGTGTCGCCGGGCGGCTTGTCGAGAATGATGATATTGCTTGGTTTCAGGTCACGGTGCACGATGCCTTTGTTATGGGTGTAAGCCAGGGCCTCGGCAATTTGTATAAAAATGGGCAGGGCTCTGGCTGGGGGCAGGGCGGCTCCGGTTTCGGCGACGGTGTCCCTGATCAACTGGCTGAGGGAGCGCCCCTTGAGCAGGTCCATGACAATGTAGGGGCGACCGCCCTGGAACAGTCCGAAGTCGTAAACACGCACCACTCCCCGGTGTTCAAGCTGGCTGACGGACCGGGCTTCTTGCTTGAAGCGCTCAAGATTGTTGCGGCTGTTTACCAGGTGCCCGTGCAGGAACTTGATAGCCACCTGCCGGTTCAAGTGCTGGTGGCGGGCCCGGTAGACCACCGACATGCCGCCCTCGCCGATGACCTCTAGAATTTCGTAGTGACCGGCTACGATTTGCCCTATAAGCGATTCGCCGCCGGGATTCTGTCTGTTAAAGGCAGAATCCTGGGGAATGGTTTCATCGTCTTTTGCCGGTCGAAAATCGAAGGACGCTTCCTTACCGGATGGGTCGTTTCGTCCGCTTTCGGGCATATCGGACATTTCAGGCATTGGCCTTTCACAGGGGTTATATTCACTTTGCCCTGATTGCACCACAAATTTGCTCATCCGCGTGGCATACTGAAACACTGTCGGCAGATTTAATGATTGTGTAAAAACTATGGATCACTGGTTACTTTCAAGCTACAGACAGTTTCTTCGTCCCTGGCTCTTTCTCATGGATGCGGAAGAAGCTCATAATTTGGGTCACAAGCTCTTGTCAGCCGGTGCGGGTGTTATGGAGTCCGCCGCTGTTTACATGGGAGTGGAAAACGAGGTCGGTACGGCTGCCGCTCCTTCCTCCTGGTCAAATCTCTCTCTGGCCGGGCGCCCTTTGCACAACCCCATCGGTCTGGCGGCCGGCTTCGATAAGAACGGCAAGCTGCTTGATGGGCTTGCTTCTCTGGGTTTTGGTTTTGTGGAATTGGGCTCGGTTACGGCTCTTGCCACCAGTGGTAACCCTCGCCCCCGCCTTTTCCGCTTGCCGGCCGATCAGGCTCTCATCAATCGC
Source organism: Candidatus Melainabacteria bacterium (assembly GCA_016212515.1). Taxonomy (GTDB): domain Bacteria; phylum Cyanobacteriota; class Vampirovibrionia; order Obscuribacterales; family Obscuribacteraceae; genus Obscuribacter. The sequence continues at coordinate 59,540 of JACRFZ010000030.1, read as the reverse complement.
CTTGGTTTGAATGGCGACGGCGCCGTCAGTGTGGCTTCGCGCCTTAAGCACTACCAGGATCGGGGCTTTCCCCTGCCGGTGGCCCTCAACATTGCCAAGAGTAACAACCCTTCGGTAGTGCAAGAAAAGGCCGCCGAGGATGTTGCCTTTACCTTCAGGAATCTCAAGCATCTGCCATTTACTTATGTGGTGATCAACACCAGTTGTCCCAATACCCATGAAGGAGCTTCCTTCGCCGCCAGCGAACTGACTATGATTCTCAAAGCAGTACAGGCTCTAAACCAGACAGCAGCAAGACCCTTGCCTATTTTTCTAAAACTGTCCCCTGACAGTCCTGAGAGTTTTCTAGATATTCTCATGCCCCTGGCCAGGAGTTTTGAGGTAAGAGGATTCATCACCGGTAATACCACGGTCAGTCGCAGCGGTCTTCGGACTGATGCCGCACGGCTTGCAGCCATAGGCAATGGCGGCTTATCCGGCGCGCCTCTTTTGATCGGCACGCAAACCATGGTGAAAGAGATTGCTCGGCGCAAGGAAAAGGAGCAGGAGATAATTGCTTGCGGCGGCATCAGTCAGGCCGATGATGTGGAGACTATGCTGAGAGAGGGCGCTAGTGCCTGCCAGTTATATAGCGCTCTTGTTTATCAAGGTCCGTTTCTAGTGCTTGCCCTGCTGAAAGAGCTGAAAATGAGAAACCTGCTCAGGCAGTCTGCGAATTCTCCGCTTCCATTTTCTTGAGATAGAGTTCTTCCGCCAGATAAAGAGATGCCGTAGCTAGCGGCACGGCAATCAGGGCTCCGGAGAGTCCCAGTAAGCTGCCGCCGATTAGCACCGAGAATAGTACTACCAGGGGATGCATGTCCACTTGCTTCCCGAGCAGTTGCGGCACGATGAAATTGGATTCCAGCCACTGCTCACAGGCAAAAACTAGAACCACCAGGCAGCCGGTGGTGAGGGATTGATTGAAACCAATTAAGATGGCGAAAATAGCTGTGGCCAGAGAGCCGACAAAGGGCACCAGGTTCATGAAACCGGCCACAACACCAAGCACCAGGGCTTCCTTGATGCCTACCATGAAAAGACCAATACCAATTATGGTGCCCACGGCCAGGCTGACCAGAAGCTGTCCTCTGACATAACCGCCCAGGCGCCCTTCCAGACCCGGTAAAAGCTCTCTCAAGACTTTTCGTGGTTTGGGAGGCAGCCATGAAAGTAAGCTCTCTATCAGGCTTTTCGACTCTACAACAAAGTAGCTGGTTAAGAAGAGCACAAAGAGTATGTTCACTACAAAAGTCATGACATTGCCGGTCAACTTGAGAGCACCGGCTGCAATTCCACCGGCTTTACCCATGAGCTGGCTCTTCATGTCATCGGATAAAGACGGTCCATGTGCCGTATCGGGCATGATGCTGGGGGCCAGTTCGTGTATGTTTTCAACGATCCAGGGTTGTAACTTGTCCCGCACCGTGGAGACCAGTGCTACTGCCTGTTCCTTGATCACGGGCGTCAAATTGGCGCCGACAATGAAATAGAGTCCGGCTACAAAGAGATAAACGAAAATGACGGTGATAAGCCTCGGTACTTTCCGTGCTTCCAGATAACGTGCCAGGGGCGAAAGTGCTGCGGCCAGGGTAACAGCGGCAACCAAACAAATGACCATCATGATCAGTTCTTTGATAATGAAAAATGCACCTATGGCCAGACCAAGCCAGAAGACCAGGTAGGCGGGCTTCCAAAATTCACTGTTTTTTGTCATGGCTTGTCTGTGCCTTTCTGTCTCAGAAGATAAATGCCTTTGAGAAGGTAATTGCCCGGCTCAAAGTATAATGCCATCTTGCCGCCGTCGGCCACATCAGGGCGAGCCAGGCAGGTGAGGCGTGAGAGCAGGCAGGTCCTTTTCCCTTGAGCGCCTGCCAGGGGAAGACTCTCCACTACTTGCCCCTCTTTGTTGAGAATAACCAATTTCACATCGCCGTGCCCGGCACCGGTTTGTTTGACCAGGTCAAGTTGCAAATTGCTTTCGCCTTGATCGTAGAGGGAGGGTAAGCTTAGCGGTAGAGGCAGGTGAAAAGAGGCTTTCTCCGGCACATGCAGGGTCAGGCAGCCGGGGCTGGTCCGGCTCAAACTCAACTCTGTTTCTCCCTCTTTGAGAACTTTCCATTCCCGACCTTCGTTCAAGTGTAAACCTTGAGCCGCGCCTAATTTGGCGATCAGGTTGCCCTCTTCCAGCGGCGCTTGGGCGCCGCCCGGGTACTTGCTGAAACGAGCCAGATCATTGTCGAAGTAAATAATTTCCGCCTCTTTGCCGCAGAGTTTCAGCGCTTCCTTTAGGCCGTCTTTGTCAAAGTAGGCACCGTCAACGTTTACCGTTAGAATCTTGGCGCTGATGTCCGCGCTGTTCAGGGGTGGTTTGAGCATGATATCCAGGTAGAGTCTTCGTCCGATCATGCCGGCGCCCTTATAGTCTTGCGGCAGGTTGGCCAATATGATTGGTCTTCCCCTCAGGGCCTTTTCATTTAGCTCTTTCACAAAGACTTGCATGCGCATGGAAGCGTCGTGCCAGGCTCTCAGGTTGAGGCTTAAAACTTCACACCAGACCAGGTAGAGTCCCGAAAGGGCCAGGAAGCCGCCCAGAGCCCAGTATTTGAGTTCTCTCACCGTGAGGTGACCGTGACCGGGAACGGCTTTCAAAGTTAGTACCATGCATAGTGGCACGCTTGAGAGGAAGAAGAGGCGGCTACCTACCAGGTTGGGATGGATGTGCCAGATCTGGAAGGCCGGTAAAAGGGCGCCGAAACTCCAGAGCATCAGAAGCGGCAGTATGAAAAGGGTGCGGCTCTTGCCGCCGCCTTTGACCAGCAGTCTCAGCACCACCAGAGAGAGTATGGCCAGGAGCGGCAGCAGCACCGGGCGCATGGCCTGACTTAAATAGCGGTACTCTTCCGAGACCGGTACCAGAATTTTCAGCAGTGAGTGATAGTCGGCAAAAACCGTCAGGATATGAATCGGATTGAAATCGGTCTTACCGTAGCCGCCGATGACTGAGCCCAGCATGAGGTGGCGGGCCAGGGCAAAGAGGGCTAATACGGCCAGATAAGGCAGTGTTTCATAAAAGGCCCTTTTGAGAATGTGGGCAAACTTTTCCTTGCCGGGCAGGCTGTAGACAATGGATAGAAGGAAGAGCGAACCGGGCAGGCTGACGGCTATTTCCTTGCTGGCCAGAGCCAGGACGAAGGAGAGCAGGGATAGTTTGCGGAAGGCGGCGGTATCGTGCTGTTTGGCCCGCCAGTAGAAGATGAGAGCCGCCAGATAGAAAAGTGTAGCCAGGCTGTCCACGCGACCGATTATCCAGGCCACAGTTTCGGTGTGCAGGGGATAACAGGAGAAAAGCAGTCCGGACCAGATGGCCGCTACCCCGGCCAGTCTAGGTGCCAGCCTCTGGCAGACGAGCAAGGTGAGGGCGGCCGTCAAAATTGCACAGGCGGCGAAGAGAAGCAGATTGGTGAGGTGATAACCCCAGGGCTCGGTGCCGTAACGCAAGTAGTCGGCCAATAGAGAGATGGAGACCACCGGTCGGTAGCTGAGCATGAGGTCGGAGCCGCCCCAGTTGCCGGTGAGATTGCTCAGGAAGGGCTGCATATCACCGCTCATGAAGCGGGCGCAGTAGTCCAGGTGGAGGAAGTCATCGAGCAAGAAGCCGTCCTTCAAGGTGGACCAGAAATTGACCAGGCAGGATGTGAAGATCAAGATAGCCGCAAGCGCCATCTGTGTGCGCAAGGAGCCGAAGTCGAGGCGGGCTTTTTCCAGCCGCCTGATCACCCTGTTTTCTGTAATCTCACTTTTCATTTCTTCCTTTAGAAGCATTCGCCGATTTAGAGTTGAAAACAGAGGGGTTCTGAAAAGTAGCCCATTGGTTTGTTGTTTTGATCCAAGCCAACTAGGCGCAATTCGAAGAAGCCGTGCCCCTTTACGCCGGTAACCGATAAGGGAATGTTCTTGCCTTGCGGGCGATTCAGTTGACCGCTGATGTCGGCTTCCGGGGAAGGATTATGGTCTTTGAAGGTGCCGGTATAGTGCTCGAACCAGCTATTTGGCTTGGATAACTCAAACATGGCGCTTTTGGCCCCTGGAATAAAGGAGACATCGTAGGAGAATGTTGGTTTACTTCCTTTCAGGCGGGCGATGCCGTCGTTATCCAGGGCAAAATCCTTGCCGTCTACGGTTAGTTCGGGCAGTTTGTCCAGTGGCGGCATGTCGACACCGTAGATGGTGATGGCACCACTGACGGGGCTGACGCTGAGGCTCTCAATTCTTTCCAGGGCGAGAAAACTTTTGCGTTCGGAGAGGTTCACCTCTAGTTTCTTGCTCTTTCCATCAATGGGGGCAAGCACTTCCATAGTTCTGCCTTTATCCGAGGTGAAGGTAAGCCTGGCTTGCTCTCCCGCCATGTTTAAAATAATGCGGTCTATGGCCAGGGGATTTAGATTTAGTTCTTGCAGGGTGGCCCGTTCTCCCGGCGCCACTGTCAGTGGTGCGGCGGGGCTGATATTGAGGCTGCCGGTGTTTTCAGACAGCGTTAACTGCAAGGGTTCAAGTTCTTGCTTCTCCCGCTGCCAGAGGAAGAAGCGGCAGCCACCTTGCTTGAGTAATTGTCTGACTCTTCCCGGCCTGATTAGTTCGCTGTCGCCGAAGGTGGCCGGTTCAAATGTGAGAATCCGTTCTCTCAAGTCTTGCTCTGAAAGGGGCGGTTTCAGCATCACCGACATGGTGGCGGCATTGTAAAGCATATGGGCGCCTTTGTAGCTCTGGGGCAGATTGAGGACGGCCAGTTTGCGGCTGTCTCGGGCTGCCTCTGCTGCCAGTGCCTGGCGAAAGCGCATCAGTTCTCTCTGGGCGCTTATCCAGACCTGGTTGTTACCCCTGGTGATCTGGGCAAAGAGCAAAGTCAAAAGAGCGAGCAGGATGAAGGCCAGGAAATTCTGGCAGCGTTTGAGAATGCCTGCAGGGGTGGGAGCAAGCAGCGGTGCCGCTAGAAGCAGCGCCAGAAATAAGGAGAGCGGTGCACTGGCGAAGTAGAGAAAGCGTCCACCCTGGAGATTCTCCGTCAGGTTCCAGACCTGATATGTAGGGGCCAGTGCCAGGGCGAACCAGCCCACGGTGAAGACCAGCATCTTTAAATAGGAAAGATTCCGGCTTCTGGTCAAAAAAACGATGAAATTGCCGATGCCCAGAAAGTAGATCGTCTTGAGATTCTTAGCGAGACTGTTGTTGCCGCCGAAAACATCCCAGTTCAGGGGCAAGAGTATGCGAATAAGGGAGCCGTCTGTCCAGCGCTTGAAGAGACTTTTGGCCAGTCCGGTGCCGATGGAGCCTTCATAGCCGCCGGCCAGGGTGTGCAAGCAGAGCGCCCTCAAGCCCAGATAACCAAGGAGAGCGGCCCACAGGGGGGCGGTTCTTTTGAGGCTTTGCCAGATTCTTGCCGGCAGGGAGACTTGAGCAAGGCTCAAGAAGAGATAGAGAGCGGCCAGGGGAGGCAAGATGACGGCCATCTCCTTGCTCATTAGAGAAAGGACAAAAAGAACCAGGCAGACAGACCAGGTTTTTGCAGAGCTTTGTTCGGACTCTGTCTTTCTCTGCAATAGAAGAAAGGCGTAAAAGGCCAATAGGTGAAAAGTGAGACAAACACTGTCTACTCTGGCAATTACCCAGTTCACCACTTCACAGTGCAGGGGGTAGAGGCTGAAGAGCATAGCCGCAAGAAAGCCGGCCAGCCTTGGCTTAGTCTTGTTTTCCTGATCTTTTATGAAGCCCTGGAAGATGAGGCTGCCGACCAGGTAAAGAGCAACGGCGCAAGCCGTATGGTAAGCGAGATTGGAAATATGGTAACCAAGCGGGTTGGCGCCTGAAAATAAATAGTCTGCCGCCAGGGTGATACTGATCAGCGGGCGGTAGAAAGTGGTACCCTCGGCTTGCATCCAGTTGCCGGTGAAGTTTTTGAGAAGCTCCAGGTAGTTTCCCTGCATCACCCGGTTTAAATAATCGATGTGAACAAAATCGTCAGCCAGGAAGTAGCCCCTCAGGCTACGATGAAAGAGAAGTAGATTTGTAACTATGATGAGACCCGGCCCCAAGAGGTTGCCCCATAAGCCCGAGCATGGAAAATTTATCGGATTTTCCGCAATGTTTGCCGGTTTTACCGTGTCGTATGCGCTATAAACAGTCATCGCCTCTATTATATAGGCAGACTCGACTGGGAATTTCGCCTCTAATGATTTACAACTAATAGTATAAGAGATGTGTGAGGGTGGGAGAGTCAGTAGTTTGAGCAAGGATGACAAGATTCTCAAGTTTCCCGACGGCTTTCTCTGGGGCGCCGCTACTTCCCATTTCCAAGTGGAAGGGCATCCCAAGGAGATTGACGGTACTCTCTCCGACTGGAGTCGCTGGACCAAGGAAGAGGGGCGCATCAGTGATAAGTCGCATGCAGACCAGGCTTGCGAGTTCTATTTCCGTTTTGAGGAAGACCTCTCCCTGATTAAAGACCTTAACCTGGGCGCCTTTCGTCTTTCCCTCAATTGGCCGGCCTTGCTTGATGAAGATGGCGGCGGGCAACTGGACCGGGAACAGGTGGATTATTACAAGCGTGTTTTGAGCGGTCTCAAGGAAAACGGCGTCAAAACTTTTGTGACGCTCTTTCACTTCTGTTTGCCGGAAGCGCTTTCCCGTGCCGGCGGCTGGCAGAATCCGGCTACGGCAGAGGCCTTTGGTCGCTTCAGCGAACTGGTGGCCAAAGAGCTGGATGGTCTTGTGGACTACTGGATTACCATCAATGAGCCCCTGGCCTATGTTTACCAGGGCTTCATCTCAGGCTTCTGGCCCCCCGGTAAGAGCCGTGATTACATCAGCGCTTTTACCGCCATGCGCAATTTCCTCTACGGACACAGTTTGGCTTATGACGCCTTGAAGAAGTTTTCCAGCGCGCCGGTTTCCTTTACTTGCCACTGGCGTCCCTTCCTGCCTAAGAACCGCTTCAGTCCGCTTGATCATATGGTGCGGTTCTATCGTGATCGAATCTTCAATCACCTTTTTCCCCAGGCTGTGGATGAAGGGCATTTACATTTTCCCCAGCCGCTTGGTTGGAGCCGCGAGATTCGCCAACTTGAAGGAGAAATACCCGGTCTCAAGGGCAAGTGCGACTTCCTGGCCATCAATTACTACACAAGAGAGCTTTCCCGTTTCAAGATGGGATGGCCAATCGATATCTTCGGCGAGTGCTCCATGGAAAACGAGCTTGCCGTTTCGGATATGGGCTGGGAGATATATCCGAAGGGGCTCTATGACTTACTGGTCACCGAAACTCTGCCTTATCAAAAGAATGGCGACGGTACTCCCCGGCCGGTGGTGATCACAGAGAATGGTTATGCTAATTTGTTTCCTCCGGAAATGGCCGATGGCGATTGGTCTTTGTCCGATGAGCAGCGGGTGAGTTATTTGCGTCTGCACCTGGAGCAACTCTACCGGGCCATCAAACGCGGTGTGGATGTGCGTGGTTACTTGTACTGGTCCTTGCTTGATAACTTTGAGTGGGCGGAAGGCCTGTCGGCTCGTTTCGGTCTGGTGCGAGTCAGTTATCCCACCCAGGAAAGGCTTCTGAGAGCTTCTGCCAGGGTTTATCAAGAAATAGCGAGGAATAACGCTCTTCAGTTATGATGTCCTTGGCTTGAGGGCGGATCATGGAAGAGGCAGGTTTGTGATTAAAATCGGTAAGGCTGGGGCGGTTGCGCTCGCTATCTGGTTGTTTGTTCTGGCTGGTTTCTCGGGTTTGAGCCCGGTCTGTGGTCAAGTTGCCCGGGCCGAAGAGGCAAATGCCGGTCAGAAGAAGCCGGCACCGGTTTCCGCTCGTTTGCTTTCCAGCGTCGATGCGGTGGTGCCCGGTAAGATTTTTCGCCTCGCCATTTTGCTGAAACAGCAGCCAGGCTGGCACACTTACTATAAAATTCCCGGCGATTCCGGCATGCCCACCTCGGTCAAATGGACACTGCCTGCCGGGTTTACTGTTTCGGAATTGATCTGGCCCAAACCTCTCAAGTTTGAGGAGGGAGGGCTTACCACCTATGGCTATAAAGATCAGGCCTTTCTAGCTGTCGATGTAACTGCCCCGGCCGATCTGAAGGTCGGAACCGAATTGACTTTACAGGCCAATGTCAAATGGCTCTCTTGTAAGGACGTCTGCTTGCCTGGTAAAGCGGAGCTGAAGCTGAGTTTGCCTGTGGCTTCCGAGAATCATAAAGACTTCCCCGGGGCGGAAAAAGCACTTTTTGAAAGCCTGGGCGATGGCTTCACCGGTGATATCAAAGAAATCTCTGCTGGTGGTGGAGCCGCCGGTGCAACCTCTTCCATTTCTGTTCTCAACACCGAATTCAAGACCGTGAAGAACACCGATGCATCCATGGTGACAATTCTTCTTTCGGCTTTTGTGGGCGGACTGATCCTCAACATCATGCCCTGCGTTTTGCCCGTAATTGCCATCAAAGTAATGAGTTTCCTCGAGCAAGCCAGCGAGAAACCAGCCCGGGTAAAGCTTCTTGGTCTGGTATTCTCTCTTGGTATTATCTCTTCCTTTATGGTGCTGGCTCTGCTTGTGGCTCTGGTCAAGTCGGCCGGTCAGAGTGTGGGATGGGGCTTCCTCTTCCAGTACCCGCTCTTTGTCCTCAGTATGGCTGCCGTGGTGCTGCTTTTTTCACTTTCTCTTTTCGGACTTTTCTACGTCAACCTGGCTCTGGGGCAAGACGGGCTTAACAAGCTGTCCTCGGGAGAGGGGCTTGTGGGTACCTTCTTCAAAGGAGTGCTGGCGACGGTTCTCTCTACGCCGTGCACGGCTCCTTTTCTTGGTACCGCCCTTGGTTTCGCCTTCGCCCAGTCTGATCTGGTGGTGGCCGGTATCTTTTTTGTAGCTGGTCTGGGTATGGCATCACCCTACTTACTCCTTACTCTCAACCCTGAGTGGCTGCGCTTTCTGCCCAGACCCGGGGCCTGGATGGATAAGTTCAAACAGTCCCTTGGTTTTGTTTTGCTGGCTACCGTTGTCTGGCTTGATTATGTACTGGCCAGCCAGGTTGGCCCCCTGGCCATTATGTGGATCAACTACTGGCTGGTTGGTCTGGCCTTTTGCGCCTGGATTGTGGCCGGATTTACCGATCTCACCAGTGATACCGCCCGTAAGACCAGGGTCTATGGGACGGCCTCGCTGGTCTTCGCTCTCATTTCTTATGCCTGCATCTTTTCTCAGCCGGAAGTAATGCTGGCCCTGAGCGGCGCCGCCCAGGCCAAAGCTGAACCCGTCAAAAGCACCGCCGGAGACCTTAACTGGCAGCCTTTTTCTTTTGCTTTGTTGGATAAAGAGCTGGCTGACGGCAAGACCGTCTTTCTCGATTTTACGGCTAACTGGTGTCTGACCTGCAAGGTGAATGAAAGCACGGTCATCAACACCGAGGCCGTGCGAAATAAACTAAAAGCCCTCAATGCTACAACCATTAAGGCTGACTGGACCAGTCAGGACCCTGATATTACCAGGCTTTTGAAGAAGTTCGGGCGCTCCGGAGTGCCACTGTATGTGATATTCCCCGCCGGCAAGGCCGACCAGCCAATAATTTTGCCGGAAGTGATCACTGTCGATCTGGTTTTGGAAAAACTCAATCAGGTTGGTCGTTAACCAGCCTTGTTCAAGTTCACCACAAGACTGAGCAACTCTTCATTCTTAGGCATGCCTTCGATGACATGCCTGACCACGCCGGCCTTGTCGATGATGAAGAGCACTCTGGAGGCATTCGCCCTGCCTTCCTGCACGGTGCCGTAGGCTCTGCCAACATTACCGTCTTCATCGGCTAGAAGTATCTGTTTGAGGTTGTATTTGCCCGAAAACTTCTCGTGTCTTTCCAGGTTATCGCAAGAGATGCCCAGTAGCTCGGTCTGAGCCTCCGCAAACTGCGACATATCCTCGGAGAAGGCGCACATTTCTTTGGTGCAACCCGGTGTGTCGTCCTTGGGATAGAAAGCCAGGATGACGTTCTTTTTGCCCCGGTAGTCCTTGAGGCTCACTTCTCCGACCTTACCGGCTTGATGATATTTTAGGGTGAATTCCGGTGCTGTTTCGCCCGCGGCAACCGGCCCCTGAATCTTAGGAGAAGTCACAATCTAACCTCCGTGTATGGTTTTGTGGATAGACTCCAGCAAGCCGTCGATTTTCGTCAGGTCGGTTTTCTCGATGAAGACCGCCAGAATGCCGACTTCCACATCGGTCAAGACAGTGGTCCTGAAGTCGTTTTCATTGACCTTCGTAAGCATTACCATCTGCCTGAGTTTACCGATTTCCAGTTTCTTGGTAGCCAGGTTGGAGGTGGAGAGCAAGGCGGTAGAGAGTGCGCCGAGCATGTCCTTGTCCCAGCCTTGCCCCACGGTGGAGGCTATCACCAGACCGTCGTGTCCGACGATCAAGCTGCCGGCCACACCTTCATAGGTATCGATGGTAGTAAGTATGTTTCTTATACCTTCACCACGGGCTGCGCTGATCACTTTTGCAGTAGATAGACCGCTGCCGATTTTCTTGGTTTCGCCGGCCTTGATGATGTTTTCTACGGCGGTCACATCAAGCAACAGTTTGCCGATGGTCTTCATGGTGCCGACACTGTCGCCCGAGGTTTTCGGCGCCGCCGCCGAACGACCGGAAAGACGGCCGAACTCTTTTACTTCCTTGTATTTCGAAGCTTCCTTGGCCGGCTCCTTCGGTGCTTCCTTGGCTGCCTCTTTTGCCGGTTCTTTGACCGGTTCTTTGGCAGTTTCCGGGGCTTTCTCTTCCGCCTTCACCGGCGGTGTCATGTCGATCTTCTCGGTGGAATCTTTCTGTTTTACCTGAGAAAGAGTTTCCGGGCTGACTTCCTTTTGCTCGGTTTCCGTGAGACTGGAGAAGATGTTGTCCAGGTCTTCGCCCAGGCTCTCGCCGAAGAGACCGTCGCCCTCCGCTTCGCTTTCGGTGTTGATAGCCGGTCTTTCTGCCTTCTTCTCTTTGGCTGCAGGCAGCACGTCTTTCACTTCGCGCTGCACTTCTGCCGGTGCCAGGTTTGAGAAAATATCGTCTATATCAGAATCGACGCCGCCGGCAAAGAGTGCACCGCGCTCTTCTTCCTCAGAGTCCGGCTCTTCTTCTTTGCTGGCTTCTATGACTGCTTCCGGCGCTTTTACTTCTTCTTTCGGTTCCGGCTTCTTGAGCAAGTCTTTCACTTCCAACTGGGCTTCGGCCGGTGCCAGGCTGGAGAAAATACTGTCAATGTCGGAGTCCACACCACCTTCAAAGAGAGTGCTGCGTTCTTCTTCGTCTTCGGCAGGCTCTTCCTCGCCGGTATCTGCTCCCTTTGTCGCTTCCCGGTCTACTTCCCTCTGGGCTTCCGGTGGTGCCAGAGTATTGAAGATATTGTCTATGTCGGAGTCGACGCCGCCTTCAAAGAGAGGTGCACTCTCTTCTTCTTCCGCTTCTTCTGCGGGCGCTTCCACCACCGGTTCGTCACCGGTTTCGCTGGCTTTCTCTTCCGGCGATTTGGCGGCTTCAGCTTCTTGCTCAGCCTCCTCTTGCGCTACTTTTTCCGCTTCTTTTTCCGCTTCTTTTTGGTCTAAAAGTGCTTGCATGCCCGGGGCTTCGCTCTGGGCCAGGCGCTCGCTCACCGAACTGCGACCTTTGCTCTCTGCCTTTTCCGAGACTTCTTCCGTTTTTTCTTTGACGGCGGCATCGCCCTGGAACAGGTAATCTAAGGTCAGTTCGTAAGCGGCCTCCAGGGGCTGTTTGACCGGGGCGGCCGGTGCCGCCTCTTCTTCCTTAGCGACCGGCTTCTCTTCATCGAGGCGGTCCAGTAAGCTCTTGAGGCTGTCTGCTTCCTGTTCGACGGTTTCTTCTTTGGTGGGCAGAAGCGACTCGCTGCCGCTGGCGGAGAGTGATTGTAACTTGGTGAAGGTACTGGTGTTGCGGCGCTTCATGGCCTGCATGCGGTTGACCGTGGAACTCGGGGTCTGAGTCTCTTCCACTGGCGGGGCTGGAGCCGGGGCTGGAGCCGGTGAAGCCTCCACTTTAGCGGCCGGTGTTTCCGGCTTACTGACCACCGCCTGGGAGGGCGCCGGTTCGCTCTTGGTCGACTGGGAGGTGAAGCGGAAATTGGCCCCGGGTGGGCTTGAGGCCGTTTCCGTTTTGGAGTCGGCTTTTGTTTCTTTTTCGCCCTCTTCCTCATCTTCCCGGTCTAGAAACTTGGAAAGGAAGGAGTCAGCGGGAGCGTCAACGCCGGAAGGCGGCACAAAATCATCGCTTCTGACGATTTCTTTTTCGTCGGGAGCGGCAACGGCCTTCTGGGGTTCTACGGTTTCGGCTTCTTTCGCTACTGCTTCCTTGACGGGGCTCATATCGAGGTCTTCGCCTGCCACCGGGGCCGGTTCTTCGCCGATACGGTCGAGGAGGCTGGCCAGGGAGCCGGCTTCTTGAGCAGACAGATCGGCTTCTTTGGCCTTCTTGTCGCCCGTGACAGTGGGTTTAAGTTCTTGCGAGGGATCTGAAAGGCTGATTGCTTTCAGATTGGTCATGGTGGAGCGCAGGGAGCGTCCCTCAGTGTGTTTCTCAGCGTGGGAGGCAGCCTTCTCCCATTTAGCCTGCACGTCCGGATCGACTTTCGCCTGTTTGAGACGGCCAAGCTGAGCCTCAGCCACTTTTGTATCGGCAAAACTGCTCATTTGCTCGATGGCCATGATCTTCATGGCGGCAATGATGGCGGCAATATTGATACAGGAAAGCTGGATGACGTTGAAGTGCAATAGCCAGTTTTCTTTGATAAGAACCATTTTCTCGGGGGTGAAATTACCCACGAGACCGAGCAAGCTGATAAAGGATGCCGTTACCAGAAAGGCGCTGAACTGCTGCACTGCCGGGCAGGAGCGGTAATGGGCCAGAGCAAATAGAAAGGGTACGGCAATGATGCCGGGAGCCACGTACATTGCCGGCAGGTCATAGAGGAATTCTTTGCCGTCGAACATGGGATTGAACTGCATGGAGCCGGTCAGAAGGGCTCCCACGACAAGAGCGCCAATTCCTACAATGTTGCTTCGGAATTTCATTCTGAACATGGAAGTTTCAGTTCCCTTTCTTCTTCGATAGACCTGTTTTGGGTGCTACCTTTATACCCGCCTTGAGACGATCTAACTGCCAGTTTCGGTGATTATTCTCACACTGTTGTAAATAGCTGCAAGGTTTGCCCAAGATATTCAAGTCTAAATCATCAGGCATTGATTTTCTTCAAAAACAATCCCTAAATATGTAGCTAGGCCCTGAAGGTTGCTTTCAGCTCACCGGCCAGGCTTTCCTTCACGTCCTTGAGGGTGGCGTCGATCTGTTCACTTGTCAGGGTTTCACTGACATGCTGGAAGGTGAGGCGATAGGTTATGGCCACATTGCCGCCGCCGGCTTCACCCTGTGGCTGATAAATGCTGACAAGCTCTAATTTCTTCAAGTTGCTGCCGGCTTTCTTAGTTATCAGGCGGGCCATGGTCTGATGTTGCAAAGTTGCCGCGTTTTCCGCCGGAAAGTCGCAAGTGAGATCTCTGGTTACGGCCGGCGTATTGGCCAGCTCGCTGAAACGGGGTGGTTTTCTCTCCGCCTTCAAACGGTCGAGGTCGATCTCGAAAATGAAGGCCTCTTCTTTCAGTCCCCGGTTTGCCCCGTAGGCAGGATGCAGTTGACCCACATAGGCCAGCACCATGGGATTGCCGAAAACACCCACTGCTTCCGTCAGGTCGGAGCCTTTGCGGGGCGGCCGATTGAGACTGAGTACGGCAGTGCGATAAGGATGGAGCCAGGGTGGCAGTTGACTACCGGTGCTCCAATTGACCTTATCAAGAGAGAGGTTCAGACCCAGACTGGTGAGGAGGCTCTCGAGCACTCCCTTAGCTGTCTGGAAGGTACAGGCTCCTTGCTGGCCGCCGCCGCAGAGCACGCCGGCTAATCTTTGCATCTCCAGGGCTGGTTTTTCACTACCGGCCGTTTCCGTTTTGCCGTTTTTACCGTTTTTACCTGGGGTTGTTTCCGCGGTCTTCAAATAGTCTTTGAAGTAGACTCGCCCGGTTTCGTACAGCCAGACCGTCTTTTGTCCACGGTCCAGGTTATAGGCAAGCGCTCCCAAAAGGCCAGGCACCAGGCTCTGTCTCAAGTACTGGTGATCTTTGGAAAGCGGGTTCAATACTTGCACCAGGTAATCCTGAACGATACCGGCATCATCAGCCGGTACGAGACTGGATAGCCAGGCTTCCGAAAGCCCCAGACCGGTGAGGGTGCTATGGGCTTTCTGAAGCGTATCGTCTTCGTTTTCCCGGCAGACGGTGCCCGATGGCATGGAGGCTTCTATGGCGTCGTAGCCATTTAAACGGCAGACCTCTTCCACCAGGTCGATTTCCCGTTTTACATCGGTCTGGCGAAAGCTGGGAACCTGTACTTTCAGGATGCCCGGCCCGGCTTCTTCCACCTGGAAGCCAAGCGGGCTGAGCAGGGTTGCCACCCTTTTGCCGTCCATGTCCAGGTCAAGAATGCGCTTGATGGTCTTGAGCCTCAAGTCAACCGATAATTCTTGCACTCTGTCGGAACCAGCCAGATGCGGTGCTTCAATCTTGAGGTCTTGGGTGCCGCAGTACTTGCCGATCAGGTAAGCGGCTCTCCTGGCGGCATTGAGGACGGAGGCCGCATCGACACCGCGCTCGAAGCGCAAGCTGGCATCGGAGGAAAGACCCAGGAGGCGGGAACCACGCCGCACCACAGCCGGTGTGAAGCAGGCGGCCTCCAGCACCAGGCTGGTAGAGTTGTCGCTTATCTCCGAATCTTTGCCGCCCATGATGCCGGCGATACCGACGGGAATGTCGGTTTGCCCCTGGCTGTCCACGATAAGTAAGACTTCGTCGGTCAGTTTGCGTTCCTTGCCGTCCAGGGTGGTGATGGTTTCCCCTTGAGCAGCGCGGCGCACACCCAGGGCCTTACCTTTCAACTTGTCGGCGTCATAGGCGTGCAGCGGTTGTCCCAGTTCGTGCATTACATAGTTGGTGATATCCACCACATTCGATACCGGACGCAAGCCGATAGACTCCAGTCGTTTGGCTATACGGGGATGGGAGGGCCCGATTTTGACGCCGCTTATGGGAATCAAACTGAAATAGGGACAGTCTTCCGTGTTTTCAATAAAGGTGCCGGTGATGCCACTACTTTTGGTACCGGGCTCGGCGGCGGCTAGTTCCCAGTCGGGCCTCTTGAGCGGGCGGCCGAAGAGGGCGGCCGCTTCTCTGGCCAGACCGGCGACCGAGAGGGCATCGCCTCTGTTGGAGCGGGGTTCCACATGCAAAATATAATCGGGCAGAATGTTGAGAATCTGCCGAACATCGTCGCCTAATGCGAAGGCTGGTTTTTCCTTGTCGCTGGTTCTGGCCAGAATCAGGATGCCCTCACCGGCAGCGTCGTCGCCGACAATGCCCAGCTCAGCGGCGGAGCAGAGCATGCCGTTGGATTTGACGCCTCTTATGGCGGACGCTTTGATGATGAGCGGCGAGCCGTCGTGCCTGTTGACCACCTTGGCACCGGGCAGGGCCACCGGCACTATTTGACCGACTTCAATATTTTGTGCGCCGCAAACAATCTCCAGAGGCTCCGCACCATCTTTGATGCGAGTCCTGGTCAATCTTATTTTGTCGGCGTTGGGGTGCGGGTGAATTTCCATGATTTCACCGGCCACGATAGGACCTTCCAGGTCGACGCCGAAGACGGTGATTTCTTCCACTTCAAAGGCGCCCATGGTTAGCTTTTCTGCTATTTCTTCGGGCTTGAGCCCTGTAAGATCGACATATTCGCCCAGCCAGTCAAGACTTACTTTCATTGTCCTTCTTCCTTACTACTTAAAATTGCTCGAGGAAACGCAGATCGTTGGTATAGAAATGGCGAATATCATTGACGCCGTACTTGAGCATGGCCAGTCGCTCCAGACCCATACCGAAGGCGAAGCCGGACCATTCTTCCGGATCTATGCCGACGCCGCTTAAGACGTTCGGATCAACCATGCCGCAGCCCAGTAGTTCAAGCCAACCCCGTCCACCGCAAGTTTTGCAACCTTTGCCGTTGCAGAACGGACATTCGCTGTCCAGTTCGGCACTGGGTTCGGTGAAGGGGAAGAAATCGGGACGGAAGCGCGTCTTGACCTGCTTCTTGAAGAGTGCCTGGATGAAGGCGGTGAGTGTGCCCTTAAGCTGACCGAAAGTGACGTCTTTGTCTACCAATAGACCTTCAACTTGATGGAAGAGCGGGTACTTGCGGGCGTTCACTTCTTCGTTTCGATAAACGCGACCGGGGGCGATAATTCTCAAGGGCGGCTTGCTCATCTCCATGACACGGATTTGTACTGTTGAAGTTTGACTGCGCAGAAGCACGTTGGCACCAATATTGGTGTAGAAGGTATCCTGCTCATCCCTGGCCGGGTGTGAAGCCGGTGTGTTGAGCGCGTCGAAATTGTAGTAGTCGGTTTCAATTTCCGGACCGTCGGCGGTGACGAAGCCCATGCTGGAGAAAATGCTGAGAATCTCCTGGCGGATCTGGCTCAAAGGGTGCATGTGGCCCACCGGCATGGCCTGGCCGGGGGCGGTGACATCGATACGCTCCTGGCTCAATCTGGCCTCAATGTGGCTTTGAAAGAGTCTGTCTTTGCGATCGAGATGGGCCTGTTCGATTTTGACCTTGACCTGGTTGGCCAGTTGACCGATGCGGGGTCTGACATCCTTGTCGAGGCTGGAGAGACCCCGCAAGATTCCCGTCAGTTCTCCCTTTTGACCAAGAACCGAAAGTCTCAACTGTTCCAGGTGATCGAGGGAACTTGCTTCTTCAATGGCCTTCAAAGCCGAGCTTTCCATTTCCGCTATTTTCTTTTCGAGGTCCTGCATCTTTCTCTCTTGCCTTTGGGGCGCTCTTAAATCTTTTTAGACGAGCTACCAGTAGATCGACTCTCAAAGATAGCAGACCGATAATACTTCTCCCCTTTCAGGGTCCGCCATCTTTGCGAAATTACATGAGCGGCACCAGTGGCGTGTCTCACCCCGGTGGAGGCGTTAGTATATATTTATTTGTGCGGCGACTTGCCTTAGAATGTGCGGAAAAGGCGCCGTCGGGAGTCAAGTGCAGAGCTTTGGCAAGAACAAGATTTAAGCGTAATCGAAACTTACAAACGATTCCAACCACCAGAGTTTCAGTGATTGTTGTCACTGAAGACGAGAAGATTTTGCTGGTCCGTCATCGCAAAGGCACTCGGCAGTACTGGGTTTTGCCCGGTGGGCGGCTGGAATACGGCGAGACCTTTCATGAATGTGCAGTGCGGGAAATAAAGGAAGAAACCGGTCTTGACGTGGAAGTGGATGACTTTGTCTTCCTTTCCGAAGCCATTGCTCCGGACCGTTCCCGGCATATCGTTAATGTTTACCTCACCGCCCATGTTACCGGCGGTGTTCTGAAAGTTGGCGACGAACCGGTTCTGGCCGGGGTGGACTATCTGCCCCTGGCGGATCTTGACAAATTGACGCTATTCCCGCCCGTGGGGCGCATGGTCATCGAATCCCTGCCCAAGGTCAGTCGGGGAAGCATAAAGTATCTTGGCAATTTGTGGGTGTAAAAGCTTGGCTCCCGACCTGATCTGGTAGTATGGGGGCGAAGTATATGCACAAGGAGAGTGTCATGGCCCAGCAAAAGGGTATGAAAAGAGCTGCCAAAGTAGCCAAGCGTAAAGTTAAGAAAGCCGCCGGCCGCGAGGCTGCAGCCATGAAAAAACTGGAAAAACAAGTAGCTGATCTGGTAAAAGCCGGCTCTTAGTCAGGGCTCTTAGCAGTCAACACAAGCGGCGCCGGAAGTTAAACCCGAAGCCGCTTTTTTCAGTGCTCGCAATTTTTGACGGCTTTCTAGCCCATACCTTCGCCGTAGGTGAAGTTGAAGCCGCCGATTATCACTTCCGAGCCCGGCACCACGCCATTTTTCAAAAGCTCATCGATGACTCCCATGGCCCTCAGACGCTGGAAGAGGGAGAAGAGGGAATCCGGGTCTTTCATGTCGGTGACGGCCACCAGGCGGGCGGCGCGGTCTCCTTCCACGAAGAAGAGACCGTCCTTGCGGCTGACCGTGAAGCTGGAATCGCCGTGGTCGTAGGCTCTTTCGTCCACATAGCGCACCGGCGGCGCCTTCGCCTCCTCGGCTTGTTCGATTTCTTTCATGCGCTGAACAATCTCGCCGATTCTAGCGCTTAAAGGAGCCAGTCCGACTCGACTATAGGCCGATATGAGGAAGACCCTGTTCTCGGGGCTTAGCTCGGTCTCTAGTGCGTTATTTTGCGGTGGCTTGGCCTGGAGATAAGCGATTACTTGCCGGCGCAATTTTTCCTGCTCATCCTGGGGCAATAAGTCTGTTTTGTTGAGCGCCAGAATCTGGGGCAGCCGACTCAGATCTCGGCTGTAAAGTGAAAGCTCCTGGTCGATGGTCTTGAGGGCCCCCGGCAGGTCCTCCCCGGTGGCGTCCACCATGTGCACCAGCACCCTGGTCCGCTCGATGTGTCGGAGGAATTTGTGCCCCAGACCGATGCCCTGGGAAGCACCTTCAATCAGCCCCGGTATGTCGGCCAGAACGAAACCGTCGCCGCCTTCGCTGCGGGCCACACCCAGATTAGGTTCGAGGGTGGAAAAGGGATAGTCGGCAATTTTAGGTTTGGCCCTGGTCAGGGCCGCCAGAAGGGTTGACTTTCCGGCATTGGGCAGACCGATGATACCGACGTCGGCCAGCAGTTTGAGAGTCAGTTCCAGATGGCGGTGCACCCCCGGCTGGCCGGGTTCGCAGAAGTGCGGTGCCCGGCGGGTTGAAGAGGCCAGCTCGGTGTTGCCCCGGCCGCCCATGCCTCCTTCCGCGACCATCACCCGCTGACCTGGCCCGGTCAGGTCGGCGATCACCTTATCGAGGTCCGTGTCCCGCACCTGGGTGCCGACCGGCACCCGAATCACTACGTCTTCACCGGCCTTGCCGTGGCGGTTCTTCGGCCCGCCCTTATGGCCTGGTTCTGCCAGGAACTTGGTCTTGAAACGAAAATCGATGAGGGTGTTCAGGTCGGCGGTAGCCTCAATGTAAACATTACCGCCCCGGCCGCCGTTACCGCCGGCCGGACCGCCCATCGGTTCATATTTTTCCCGGCGCCAGTTGATGGAGCCGTTGCCGCCATCTCCCGACTGTATCTCGATTTCAACCTGGTCTATGAATTGGGCCATTTTTACTGCTACCTTTGAACTCCGTCTAGTTTAGTGTGTCCGAGAGAATATGCAGAGCTTATGTTTCAGTGTCTGATAACAACTACACATATCTATTACATACTAGTTCTGATCGAGAATTTAACTATACTTCCTATTAGATCTGTTGGATTTTATCTTCTACGTGGCATCAAAGTATCCGGGACCAATTATTTCAATCTGGAGGAGTGAGCCTTGGAAGAAAGAATTACTATTCATGAGAAAGCCCGTGGTGAGACTATCAATGTCTACATCGGCGAGTATCGCGGTACCAAATATTTGCACATTCGCGAATGGTACGTAGACAAAGACCAGGAAGAGAAGCCCACTAAAAAGGGGATTGCCCTTCCCATCGACAAAATCGATGCTCTCAAGGAAGCCATCGACAGATTGGTTCCCCCGGCAGGCAAGTAGTGCTAATCTGATTATTCAATCGATTAGCTAGCGCCGCTCAGAGAGGGAATTGTCTTTGTCAAATAATCAGCTCCGGTCCGAGCACCGGCGCTTCCAGAGCTTCTTGCGAAATCCGCTCCTCAAGTTGCAAATCATCGGTTCTCTGCTTATTACAGCCTCAATAGCACAAGGTGCCTATTGGGGCTGTCTTCATGCCCAGGAGGAAACTGCCTCGAGCAGTGCGCCCGCCCCGCAGGAAGTCTGGTTCTCCAGTGAGAAGCCCAAGCAGGGTGAGACAGTGGAAGTAGAATTGCGTATGCCTGCCGCCGTGCCGCCACCGCCGGTGGAGTTCAATAAAGAGTCTTATAAATTCTTTCCTTTCCAGGCCGAGGGCGGCACCATCTACAAGGCTCTGTTTACGGTGCCGGTGGTGATGAAGCCGGGGCTGAAGACCATAAAGATAGGTTCCACCACCCGCAATATCACTGTGGTAGATGCTCGTTATCCGGTTCAGCGCATGACTCTGCCACCCTCCAAGAACAATTTCAACACCGCTCCCGGCGAAGAAGAAGCTATTGATGGCGCCAAAGGTACGGTTTCCGCCGAGCGCTTCTGGAAGGGTAATTTTCAGGCACCGTCCGCCGCCAGGGTTTCGGCCGGCTTCGGTTTGAGGCGCATCGTCAACGGTAAACTTCTCGATGATTACTTTCATTCCGGTTTGGACTTTGCCGGCGGCATAGGCTCTCCGGTGGCGGCCTGCGCACCGGGAAAGGTGCTACTGGCAGTATCCAAAGGCTTTAAGTTGCATGGCAATACCGTGGCAATAGACCATGGACAGGGTGTAGTTTCTTTCTACATTCACCTTTCGAAAGTACTGGTGAAAGAGGGGCAGATGGTTAAGCAAGGCGAAAAAATTGGTGCCATCGGTCAGACCGGGCGGGCCAACGGTCCGCATCTACACTTCAGCATTTATGTCAATAAAGTTGCCTCTACGCCCTGGCAGTGGTTCCGTAAGGCTCACTAAATCATGCCGACATACAAAAAGAGAGGCTCTCGAGAGCCTCTCTTTTTGTTGTGTTCCTGAAGGGATTCCTTTTAGATTCCGCTGGGGTTTCCGGGTTTCCTAAATCGTCTGAGTTTTGTTCCAGAAAGCATCTTTGATGGCTTTCGAGGAAGTAGACTCGGAACTGATTGTGACACTGGCGGGAGCGAAGAGGAAGACGCCGTCGCCGATTCTCTGCTGGTGACCATCGATGGCCCAGCAAGCGCCGGAGAGGAAGTCGACTATGCGCTGAGACTGCTCATTGTCAAGCATGTGCAGGTTGAGCAGCACAGACTTGCGTCCACGCAGGTGTTCAACTATATCTACTGATTCTTCGAATTGTCTTGGTTCAATAACCAGCACTTCACTCATGGGCTGAGCATTGGGATGCTCAAGCACTTTGGCGCCACCACTAATGCTGGGGCCCATGCTAACCTGCGGCTGTCTTACCGGCATTACTGACTCTGCCGGAGCCGCATCTAGAGCGAGCTGACCATTAGTGGCATAGACATCGTCGGAAGTCTCAAAAAGGTCTTCAAAATCTTCGCGCTCATAGTTGTCTGCCGGTCCAAACCAAAAGCTCTTAAACTTTTGTACGATGCTCACTACTTTCCTCCTTACCCTGCGGTCTCAAATAACTGTGTCCCTACCAAATCCTTACTCTGTCTGATAAAAAACCTTTCTAATTTCCAAAAATGGCTCGCCCCAATCTGATCATAGTTGAACCATATGTGATGGCATCGCGCCAGTCGTCGCTCATTCCCATCGACAATTCTTTTAGCTCAATGCCGTGTGATTTCTCCAGCTCGTCTCTCAAATTACGCAGACCTTCAAAGCTTTTTTGCCAAACTTGAGCTTCTTCGGTGAGAGGCGAGATAGTCATAAGACCCTCTACCTTAATAGAGGGTAATGCAATTATCTCTGACATGCAATCACGTAATTGATCGGCGGTGAAACCGGATTTGTTATCGTCCGGCTGCAACTTTACTTGCAGTAAAAGCGGCTGAATCTGCCCTCTTTCGCCGGCGATTCTTGAGACTTCCCGAGCCAGCTTTAGCGAATCGATCGAATGAATCAGGGCAAAATTTCCGACAGCTTGTTTGACTTTGTTTGACTGCAAGTGTCCGATAAAATGCCAGGCGCAGTCTTGTACCACCTGCGGTGCCAGTTGCTCGCGTTTCCTGAGCGCGTCTTGAATCTTACTCTCTCCGAAATCATGCACTCCCAGTGCATGCACTTCCTGAATTTGCTCGATGGTTGCATGCTTAGTGACGGCAATGAGCTTTACCGGCAGTTCACTGCCGTTCAGCACTTCTCTTACTTGTGCAAGATTTGCTGCCACTTTGGAAGGACTTCCTTTTGCTGCTTGATCGGGGGAGGGGGTGAGCATTTTTCCGTGAATCGACTTCTTTTATTGTTTCCCTGAATATATCGCCCCGGCTACCGATCAGGTAACCATTAAGTTCAATGGCCGATGGCAGAGAGATGGTCGAATTCTTTAGCTTGATTTGTCGACCGGCAGGCATCATATCTGATGCCACTATCGACGCCTACTATTAACTCTCGCACAGGATCGGTTTGTCAAGTCTCCACAGAAAATTTATCTAGAGGGCACTGGGTTTGGTGTCATTTGTCAGTGGGCGAAAAGTATATCCAAAACTCCTGACTGTGTTGCTCTATTATTTGTTCCAGTGTCTATGGAAGATATTTAAATGGACGGCCTGTAGTGTGATATCGATTCTGGTATCACTGCCGCACCTTAGTATTTGCTTATTTTCCTGCCGCTGCCGCCTAGGGGGCTGTTGCCATCCGGACGGATGCTGCTGCCAGGATGGCCGCTGTTTCGCTGCGCAAGATTTTTTGCCCCAGGCTGAAAGGTTGAAATCGCTGCTCCGCAAAGTAGTGTTTTTCCTCATCCGTCAGACCGCCCTCCGGTCCGAGCACGATAGCGACGGTAATGCCGTTTGCTGCTTTTGAGTTGTAAAGGAATGGAACTATATTTGGTGCATCACTTCTTTCGCTCAGATGCAGTAGTAGGTCGGAATCGCTTCCTGTCATTGCCAGGTCTTCCGCAAGAGCTTGCTCCAGGCCTCGGCAGGATCTCAATTCCGGTAAGTAGAGCCTTTCGCATTGTTCAGCCGCTTCCTTGATGATGGCTTGCCAGCGCTCTTCCTTCTTTGTGCTTTGACTTGATTCACTATTGGCAGCCGTAGAACGCTTGCACAGCACGGGACAAATAGTATCCACCCCGCATTCCGTCAACTTTTCCAGCGCCCATTCAAAGCGCGCCGGTTTGATCAGCGGTAGATAGACTCTTACTTTCGCGCCTTCTCTTTCGGCTTCCTGTCGGGAGGCTTCCAGTACGGTGAGCGAGAGCCCGCGCCTCTTTTGTTTGTTTGTCTTACCGGCAGTGCTCTCCAGGATTTCCGTCAGTTCCACCTGGAGCAGTGTGCCGGTCCCGTCCAACAAGGTCAGGCGGGCTCCTGCTCGCAAGCGCAGGACATTGAGAACCTGGTGCACAAGGGCTTCATCGTCCAGATTGATCTTGTCACCGGCGGCTCTGCCGGCAAGCATTCCCTGGGCTGTGAAGAAGCGATATTCTCTCACCTTGGGGTCTCTCCTACTTCAGTTGCCTTAAGAATCTGATTACTTAGAGGAAGGCGACTGGTATAATTTCACCTGTTTATATTATCTTGTGTGTTCCGCGAGTGCTTGCTACGGTCTTTGGTGCCGTTGAAATTTATGTCTTGAATACCAGGCCTCGCAAGCCCGTTCCCGTCAATACCCATGGAAGTGCAGATGGACCTAAAAGAATGGTTTGCCAGTCGCCAGAAGCGCAAGGAACTGCAAGAGAACATCAAGCAGCCCCTGACAACCGAGGAGTATTGCGCTCTCTGGACCCAGTGTTTTCAGTGTCGCGAGCTTCTTTATACCAAGGACCTGCGTGCCAACCTGCAGGTCTGCCCTAAATGTCAATACCATTTTCGAGTTGGTGCTCTTGATCGCATAGACCAGATGGCCGATGCCGGTAGTTTCGTAGAACTTGACGCCGTCATGACTTCCACCGATCCGCTCAAGTTTTTCGATACTGAGGCTTATGCCAAGCGGCAGCAAGAGGCCTGCCGTAAGTCCGGTTTGAAAGAAGCGGTGGTGACGGGTATAGCAGCCATCAACGGTCAGCCTGTCGCCCTTGGCGCTATGGATTTCGGGCATTTTGGCGGCTCCATGGGTTCGGTGGTCGGTGAGAAGGTGACCCGCCTGGCGGAGGAAGCCACCAGCAATCGTATTCCTCTTATAGTGGTTTCCAGTTCGGGCGGCGCCCGTATGCAAGAGGGTATTCTCAGCCTCATGCAAATGGCTAAGACCAGTTCCGCACTGAAGACCTATCACGAAGCCGGCGGTCTGTATATTTCAATTCTGGCTGAGCCTACTTTCGGCGGCGTCACGGCCAGTTTCGCCATGCTTGGCGACCTGGTTATCGCCGAGCCTGGTGCCCGCATTGGTTTTGCCGGGCGGCGAGTGATTGAGCAGACCATCAGGCAAAAATTACCGGCTGACTTTCAGACCGCCGAATACTTGCTTAAACATGGACAGGTGGACATGGTGGTGGAGCGTTCTAATTTGAAAGATCGGCTTTCCCGCATTATTTCCTATCATGATCTAACTAGAACAGGTCCGGCCGGCGAGCCTGCCAACGGCACTGTCAAAAGCGGTCAGTTGACCAAGTGAGAATATAAGTAATGATGGCTACCAACGAAAAGAAAATTATTCCGCTCGAATTTGAGCAACCACTAGCGGTGCTGGCTCAGCAGATTGAAGCGCTGGAGCGGCAACTGGGCGACAATCCTGACCTGGAAGGTGATATCGATCGCTTGCAGGAGCAGTACACTCAACTCAAGAAGTCTCTTTACGTCAACCTCCGACCTATTGATCATCTGGCCATTGCCAGGCACTCTCAGCGTCCCTATTCTCGCGATTATTTCGCCATCTGGGATCCTGGTTTCATAGAATTACACGGAGACCGTACCGGTGCTGATGATGAGGCTATGGTGGGCGGCTTGCTCACTCTCGGCGGTATCAAGATGGTAGCGGTCGGCACCCAGAAGGGGCGCTCATTGCGTGAGAAACAGGCTTGTAATTTCGGCATGCCGCAGCCGGAAGGTTATCGCAAGGCTCTCAGGCTCTTCCGCCATGCCGACAAGTTCGGCTTGCCCATCCTCACCTTGATCGATACTCCCGGAGCTTATCCCGGTCTTTCGGCCGAAGAGCATAATCAGGCCCAGGCCATTGCCGAGAACCTCTTTGAACTGTCCGGTTTGACGGTGCCGGTGGTAGCCGTAGTGACAGGGGAAGGCGGTTCGGGAGGCGCTCTCGCCATCGGGGTAGCCAATCGCATCCTCATGTTGGAACATTCCGTCTACTCAGTAATCTCGCCTGAAGGCTGCGCTTCCATTCTCTGGCGTTCCAACGACAAAGTTTCCGATGCCTGTCAGGCCATGAAGATGACGGCCCGGGAGATCTTGCAGCTAGGGGTAATCGATCAGGTAATCGATGAGCCTCTGGGAGGCGCTCACCACGACTATCAATTGGCCGCAAGCAATCTGGCTTGTGCTGTAGTTAAACAGATGACCGGGCTCATGAAAATGAGCAAGGAAGAAGTGCGGCGCGACCGCCAGAACAAGTTCCGCAACTTCGGTGCCTTTACCGAGGTCTGAAGAGTCGTCTACTTGGTCTGACCGCGTTTGGCTTTCTTGAGCAGGTCTTTGGCCTGTTTGCTCTGGCTGGACTTGGCCGGCACTTCCTTCAGCAAGGTAATAGCTTCGCTGAATTTCTTTTCCTTCATGTACTGTTTGGCGACGGAAACACAGCACAGTTCATATTTGTCTTGCGCTTCCGGTGTCAGATTGCCCTGCTGTTTTGCCGATCTGAGCGCCGCGAGGGCTTTGGCAAATTTTCCGGCTTTGATAAGCTCTTCCACGTCCTCAGATTGCGGTGTGTCGTTTGTGGTCGTGGTGGCCGGTTTGCTCCAGGGCATCAGGGCTGAAAAATTAGCGGCATTGGTGGCAAACATAATTACTGCCCCAAGCAAGATCAAGCTTGCTACCGCCGGTAAGACCACCAGGGCTTTGCGCACACCGCTGCCGTCACCACTCTTGGTGCGTCCCGCCGAGAAACTAACGCCGGGTTTGCTAACGTGGTCGGCTTGTTTTTGAGCGTCTCGATAGGCTTGTACCTGTTCGGCGTAATTACTGGACTGCGCCCGGGAAGGTTGTACTGCTTCCTGTGGACCGGTATTGCTGGTATGGGTGAAGGCATCCGCGCCGTAGCCGCCGGTCAGTTCCCTGGTTGTGGGCCGGGGCGGCAGCATATCTCTTGATTCTTTGCGGGGGTGCAGGGTGTCGTCCTGGGCCAGGGGACCGGGCAGGTTGTCTCTGGTGGCTTCTCTTGTCACCGTGGGTGTTGGTCTGGCTTCCGGCTCCAGTGAAATCGCTTCCAGGGCGGCTATCAGTTCATCCATGGTCTGGTAGCGGTCATTCGGACTTTTGGAAAGGGTTTTGTTGACGAGAGCGACAAGGTCGCTCGGGAACATGAGATCGGGGCGCACCTCATCGATAGGTTTGGCCGGATCCGATAGCTGCATAGCCATTACGCGCACCAGTTCTTCGTGCTGGAAGGGCACTTCGCCGGTGAGGGTTTCGTACATGACGATGCCGAAAGAATAGATGTCGCTCCGGTGGTCCACCTTACTTGATGTGCACTGTTCGGGGCTCATATATGTAGGGCTGCCGCAGACGGTACCGGTGCGGGTGATCTTGGCTTGATCGGATTCTTCCTGCACCAGTCTGGCGATGCCGAAGTCTACTACGATGGGGAAGTTCTTCTGACCGCCGCGTTCCACCAGCACAATGTTTTCCGGCTTGATGTCGCGGTGCACTACGCCCTGCCGATGGGCTTCACCGAGGGCGGCGCAGACCTGGGTGAAGATAGGAATGGCTTCTTCTACCGGCAGGTGATTAATTTCAGAAATGGTATCGGAGAGGGGAATGCCGTTCAGCAGGTCCATGGCGATATAGGGTCTGCCGCCGCCCTGCGGGATTACTCCGAAGTCATAGATAGTAATGATGTTGGGGTGATTAAGGCGACTGGAAGCCTTGGCTTCCTGCTTGAATCGTTTAATAAACTCGTCGTCTGAGACCAGGTAGTCGTGCAGTACCTTGACGGCAACTTCCCGGCCGATCAGTTCTTGCACGGCCCGGTAAACGGTTCCGGCGGAGCCCTGGCCAATTACGGATTGAATTTTATAGCGACCTTCGACCACCATTCCAAGAAGAGGGTCATCACCGACGGTGACCATTGAAGATCCGTCTCTGGGACAGATGTCTTGATCGCCGGCAGTCTGAAAGTTGCATATCAGACAGAGTTTCATATTGCTTTCTAGCGGAACGCCAGTCTTTCTAGTAAATAAACGCCCAACGCCTGTAATCCCTTTATATTACTTTTAATTACCCTGGAGCAGGAATCCCAAACGCCGTCTAAAGCAGAAGCTTAATATCCCTACAAACTGTAACACTCTATAGGACTTCCCGAGCAGATACTTTTATTTGAGAGCTCCGGCGGGGGAGAATTAGGCAGAATCACAAGAGGCACAAGTTAAGTGACGGAAACGGCTAGAAAGAGCAAAGCTCCCCTCCTACTTATATTTTTAACGGTCTTTATCGACCTTGTGGGTTTTGGACTTGTCATTCCTATTTTGCCCACTTATGCCCAGGAGCTTAAGGCATCCGACTCACTTATCGGACTCTTGATTGCCAGCTATTCGGTCATGCAGTTTATTTTTACGCCCTTCTGGGGCCGACTTTCAGACCGCATCGGGCGGCGTCCGGTTTTGCTTATCAGTCTTACGGCTTCCTTTGCCGGCTATTTGATCTGGGGCTTTTCGCAGTCGATTATCTGGCTCTTTGTCAGCCGTATCGTGGCCGGCTTTGGGAACGCCAACATTGCCGTGGCCCAGGCTTACATATCGGATGTGACAACGGAAGAGAACCGGGCCAAGGGTATGGGTCTGGTGGGTGCCGCATTTGGTCTTGGCTTTGTGCTGGGACCGGCCCTTGGTCTGGCTGCTCTTGCTCTTACCCACGATCTCAAAACAGTGGGTCTGGTGGCCGCGGCCTTCAGCCTGCTCGACTTGATTTTGACGGCAGCCTTTCTGCCTGAGCCGGAGACCCGGGGTGACTTTGCCAAAGACCGTTTTGGTCTTTCTCCGGAATTTATTGTCAAGACTCTCACTGATTCAAGGCTGAAAATCTCCTTTTTGATTTTCTTCGTTTCCACATTTGCTTTTGCCAATATGGAAGCGACCCTGGTGCTCCTGACCATGAAGCAGTTTCACTGGGGCCCAAGCCAGAATTCCTGGATGTTCCTCTATATAGGGTTCTGGATCATTCTGGTGCAAGGCGGTTTGATTCGGCGGCTGACCAAGAAGAACGCCGAGAAGCGTCTTATTTCAGTCGGCTCCCTGCTTACCGCCATTGGTCTGGCCCTGGTGCCTCTTACCGGCAGTGCGGTCATGCTCTATGTGGCTCTGGGCATCATGTCTATCGGCACAAGTATCAACAATCCCTGCAACCAGAGTCTGATTTCCAAGCTGGCGGATCACCAGTATGTGGGCGGCGTGCTCGGGCTGGGCCAGTCTCTTTCCACCCTTGGGCGTATTCTCGGACCCCTGGCCGGTTGTTACCTCTTTGAAAAAGTCGGTTATCAGAGCCCTTATATTGCCGGCGCTGCCTGCATGCTAGTTTCCATGGTCTTGAGTTTTATGCTGCCCGGTCTGCCTGCCGGCTCGACCAAGGTAGAGGAGGCGGCTCCTGCTGCTTAGAATTTAGTGTCTCCTGACTTCTTCTTTATGAAGAATATCTTGGAAACTAGCCTGTAAAGGCGCTCTAGATCTATGTAAGTGTGATATATTATTTTTGACTCAAGTTTTGGTGTTTGCATGCCGGCTCTAAAAGTGCAGCTTCCCCAGGCAATGTCAGGCTAGTTGCTGAAGCAAATGCGAGACTGAGGCAAAAGCCAAAGTATCGACAGAGCCATCGGAAGCATTTTTGGCAAAGCACTTAGAGACACGGTACAAGCAGGAATGCTCTTGCTAATCCGCAACTATAACCAGCACCAGCAATATTGTTTTGTGTTTTTAGGCGCTGTTTTTGAAAGAAGAGTCGGAACAAATAAGCAGTTCCAGGCATCATAAGCGTTATATCTAGAATTTAAAAAATCAGTCGGAAGTTAAGACAGTGAAGAGAAAAATAGAGAACAGAGTAGAGCTAGAGAAAAAGTATTCCCGCAATGCCGGTGGTAACTGCAGTCCAGAGTTAGACATGGAAGTGCAAAAGCGTTACCAGCAAGATTTCAGTCGTTATCAAAGACAGATTGAAAAAACCAAGAACCTTTTCGGACAGCCGAAAGCGGCATAGTGTCAGCTTTTGAAACTAGGAAGCGCCAGGGGAAGTAATGACCGGTACAAAAGATAAGCCTGAGAACACCGGTTCCAGGGCTCTGGCATATTACGGCACAGACAAACTAGATGTTAATCAGCCCCGGCTGCCTGAGAGCGTTGATCAAATAAGACGCTTCTGGTTGACGCCGGAAGTGGAAGAAGCGCTGCGAGATCATTGCCTTGTTTCTTCCATCGCCCACGTGCGCATGCTGGCTGAAACAGGCATAGTGCCTAAGGCTGTGGCCCAGAAAGTGGAGGAGGCTCTGGTGTCCATCCTCAATGAATGCCGGGACAAGATCTGCCTTCTCACCGCCATGGATGCCGATATAAATCAATCCATTACCAGGCGGTTGACCGAACTTGTGGGTGACCTGGCGCCGGTGGTGGATATTGCCCGCTCACCCAACGATTTGATCGCTGTCAACATCAGGCTGTACCTGCGGCAGGCGGTCATAGAAATGTTTGCCAAATTACTAAAAGTAAGGGGCTTGTTGCTCAACCTGGCAAAGCGGGATCTGGACGCTCCCATGCCCGGACATACGCATATGCAGCCGGCTTGCGCCATCTTGCTCTCTCATTTCTGGTTGGCAAACGAGGCTCGCTTTGCCCGTGATTTCGATCGCCTCATCGACCTCTACAAAAGGCTCAATCTTTCACCGCTCGGGGCCTGTTCACTGGCCGGCACGGCCAAGCCCATCGACAGGCAGATGACGGCGCTGGAGCTTGGTTTTGACGGTCTGGTGGAAAACAGTATCGACGCTGTTTCGGATCGTGATTTTGTGATTGAGTTCGCTTCCTTTGCCGCCATATGCGGTGTGCATTATTCGCAATTGGCCAGCGAGCTTTTGCTCTGGGCTACTCAGGAATTCGGCTTCGTTCGCCTGCCCCGGTCTCTCACCATTAAGAGTTTGAACATGCCCCACAAGCGTAATCCGGAGCTTCTGGAATTGTTGCGCGCCAGGGCCAGTATGTTCGGCGGCCGGCTCGGAGAATTCTTAAGCCAGCTCAAGGGGCTGCCGGTCAGTTATACCGGTGATTTAAAAGAGTGCATGCCGGGCCTTTTGGATGTGGTGGAGAACCTGCGTTTTGTGACGGAAGTGGCTGCCACACTCTTGCCCGCCTTCAAATTCAATTTGGAGCGCATGCTCGAACAGGCTCATGCCGACCTCACTAATGCTTCCATGGCCGCCGATTATTTAATTGAAAGAGGCGCTACCCTGGAAAAGGCTAGAGAAGTTGTGGAAGGGCTTGGTGATTATTGCAAGAAGCGGCACAAGCAACTAAGCGATCTCACTCTTTCCGAGTGGCAGCAATTTTCCCCGGCTTTTACCGATGATATATACAGTCACCTGCAGGTGGAAAGTTCGGTGGAAGCCCTCACGTCAAGAGGCGGAACGGCTACGGCATCCGTCATGTTTGCCCTGGCTGAAGCCAGGAAGCTCTTTGAAGCGGATGAGAAGCGGCTACCGCCTCTGGCGGCTCAAATGATTGAAGGCGTCCCGAAAGACCCGTCCTCCTGACAAGCCTGCGGTTCTTTCGACTCTCTTAAATTAGTCCAAACTTAGCCTTGAAATCACTCTTGCCGAGGGGGGTGGATGCTAAGTTGTAGTTCTGATTGAGAGAGTAAACCGGGCAATTCTTTGGGAGACTTATTAATGAAAGCAATGGTTCTCGCCGCAGGTGTAGGTTCCAGGCTTGATCCTCTGACGGCGGCAGTGCCCAAACCACTGGTACCCGTGGCCAACATTCCGGTCATGGAGCACATCGTTACTCTTCTCAAGCACCATGGCATCAACGACATTGTGGCTAATTTGCATTATCTGCCGGAGAAGCTGGTGGAATACTTCGGCGACGGCAGTCGTTTTGATGCCAGAATTCAGTTTCGCAAGGAAGAAAAGCTCTCTGGCGACGCCGGCGGTGTCCGCTTCTGTCGTGATTTCTTGCAGGACGGTACCTTTATCGTTTTGATGGGCGACCTGCTTACCGATGCCGATCTTTCCTATATCATTGCCGAGCATAAAAGACATGGGGCCCTGGCCAGCATTGGTCTCAAGCGTGTTTCCGATGTCAGCCGCTTCGGCGTCGCCCTCCTTGATGACGATGGTTTTATTCGCGGCTTTCAGGAAAAACCGAAAGCGGAAGAAGCCCTTTCCGACCTGGCTTCCACTGGAATTTACGTGTTGGAGCCGGAAGTTTTTGACTACATGCCCAAAGAGGGTGAGTTCGGCTTTGGTCGCCAACTCTTTCCGCTGCTTGTGGAACAGGGCAAAAAGGTTCTGGGTGTGGAAATCGAGGCCTACTGGAGCGATGTCGGTACTATCGAACAATACTGGCATTCCAATTTTGATGTTTTGAGAGGACGCATGAAGACCGAGCTTACGGGCTACAAAAAGGTGGTCTACGGTTTCTTCAGCGTTTACCTGGCTCCATCGGCGGTGGTAGCACCGGGGGTGGAGATCATGGGCAATGTCATTCTCGGCAAAGATTCTCTTTTGGAAGACGGCGTGGTGCTCAAAGGCAATGTGGTAGTCGGTCCCGGTTGCGTTGTGGGAGCCGGTGCTCAACTGGAAGATGTCATCCTCTGGCCTGGCGTCAAAGTGGCAGCTGGAGCCAAACTTCGCAAGTGCATCGTCTCGAGTGCCGGGTGCACGGAAGTGGCGGTTCATGACGGCCCAAAGGAGCGTAGCCGGTTTTTGACAGGGGCTAAAAGCATGCCCCTAGCACAAACGCAGGCCCTTCTTGGAACCTGCGTTTGAAACTCAAAATAACGCCAGCCTAAACTCTCAATCTAGTTTATTTCGCTCCCATAGGTGCTGCCCTGGGTCTTTCTCTTTCTCCCGGAAGCATTTCAACGCTGTCGGAGAGTTGAGCTGCTTTCCAAATTTCCATCCAGAGCCAGTAGTGAAAGGGATTGATATTGGCCGCGTCTACACTCTCGGTGGGCTCTAGCAACGCCAACCAGGTATGTGGATTGGGAAATCTCTTGGCCAGGCTGTAGCAGTCTGCCATCCAGAGCACTTGATCTGTCGATTGTTTGCTGGCCATTGTCCTATCCCCATCTGCTTGAATCTTTAATACCCAATCCAAGCGCTGATAAAACAATTTAGTCGGCGAAAGTAATAGCAAAAACCCCAATCTTTTGCTTAAGCTTTGACGAAGTTTTGTTGCTTTGCTCAAGATGCCCAGGGAGCGGGAGTTTTCTTAGCCCGGCGGCCACTCCATGGGACGGCCGCCCAGTATATGTATATGCAAATGACCCACCGACTGACCACCATGCTCGCCGGTATTAACCACCAGCCTGAAGCCGTTCTCGAGCTTTTCGTCGGCGGCGATGCGAGAAGCTGCCTGAAATAGATCGCCAAGCAAAACTTTGTCTTCTACCATAGTTATGTTTTGTCTGTGCAGACGTGGAATAACAAGGATGTGTGTAGGCGCTTGCGGGCTGATATCGCGAATGGCAAAGCAGTTTTCGTCTTCATGAACATAGGTGGCGTTGATCTGGCCCTTTCCTATGCGGCAGAAGAGGCAGGCAGGGTCATGCCCCGGCATTGAGCCATCCATATTAGTCATTGAGGATTCTCCTTTGGCAGGGAAGCGGATAGGGTAAAAATTGAAGGTGCAGTAAATGATAAGGCAAGGCGGCTAAAAGCTTACTCTAAAGAATTTAGGACGAAGGCGCTCCGAAAGACGACAAACACGTTTATCCTTAAGTTCTCTGCCTGGAGGGAGAGTGCGATGACAAGCGAATCAAACATACTGCCCCGACTGCTGCAATTGCAGAAGGGACTTTTTGCTTCCTTAAAGTTGAAAGAAGTACTTGATTCTGCTGTGGCCCTCTTCACGGAACTGGCGGGCGGTGCCAAGGTGGCGGTTTTTCTCTGCGATAACGAGAGCACCTGTTTCAAGCTGATGGCTGCCAAAGGGTATACGGACGGTTCCCTTGATCAAATGAAGGTTATTCCCTTCGCTATCGACAGCATGCTCAAGTCGGTACACCAGAGACGCGTGCCGATAGCCTGTGCCGAAGCCTCTCAGGCGCCCGACTTTTCAGCCACGATCATGCGCAGAGAGGCCTCTAAGGGGCAGATCGCCTTACCCCTTGTCAGCGGAAACTTGCTTGTGGGTGCGGTTTTGCTCGAGGTCAACAATCCGCAGCTCTTGAGTTTTCTTGATTTCCTGAAAGAGGTGTCGGATCTGGTTGCCACCGCCATCTCCAACTCTATTTTGTTTGGTCGCTCCGAGTATGAGCGGGAGCGCCTCAATACTCTCTATAAAACCTCTTGCGCCCTCAATTCCAATGCCCTGGAAGTCGGTCCGGTGCTTAAGATTGCCGCCGATACGGCTCTGGTTCTGGGAAACACGCCTACTTGCGCCATTCTCCTTCTTGATGAAGGCGGCGAGAAATTTCAGTTGGCTGCCTTCAAGGGGCTCGACGGCCCCAGTCTGAGCGAGTTTGACATGTCTTTCGGCAAATCCATTGCCGGCAGTTGCTTGCGGGCCGGTCACACGGAAGTCTACGGAGATGGTCAACGGGAGCCCTTTGGTATGCCCCGGGCCATGAGCGGCAGACCTTTTGCTTCGGTATTGGCTATACCGCTTATCAGCGGAGAGCGCAAAATTGGGGTGTTGGAAGTCTTCTCTACGGAATCACGGGCCTTCCACCGAGAGCATCAAGATCTTCTGGAGTCTCTGGCCGCGCAGGTCTCCGCTGCTTTGAACATCGCCCTCTCTCATGAGTCGGCCAGCCTTGGTGGTTCCATCCTCGATGCCCACACCGGACTGGTTAACCGGGTGCACTTCGAAGCGGCTCTGGTGAAGGAACTGGAGCGCTCCCAGAGACATTCCCACAACCTGTCGGTCTTACTGGTGGACATCGACCATCTTTCCCAGATCAATGAAATGCTTGGCCAGATGAAGGGTGACGATGCCATCAAGCATGTGGCCGGAACCATCAAGAGTTCTCTGCGCGATATCGATGTGCCCTCCCGCTTCGGCGGCGAGGAGTTTGCCGTTATTCTGCCTGAGACTGCTCAGGAACATGCTCTCGAGGTGGCCGACCGCTTGCGGCAGAAACTGCGGCAGGCGCCCGCTCCCGGCATCGGCTTGATAACTGTTTCAGTGGGTATTGCCTCCTTCCCGGGCAATGCCGACAACCTTGCCAACTTGATGCGTGATGCCGAACAGGCATTGAATGTGGCCAAGTATGAAGGGCGCGACCGGGTCAAGACCGCCCTCACCGGTAGCTACAAAGACAGTGGCGCCCTCTCCGGCATCACCTGGGAAGAACTGGCCAAGCAGGCCCGCATGGCCGTCATATCGGAGCGTCAGGCGCGTCTCCAGAGTCGCCTCACCGCCACCCCCGAGTATGCCACCTGGTTGTCCAAACCGGGCGCGCTTGTGGGCAAGAAGAAGGGCCTCTAGTTTGCCAGGTAAAGTCTGAGGCGGCCCGTTACCTCAATTCTTAAAAAATTAGCAAAAGCAAGAGCTGACTTGCCTTTGCTCTATACACTGAACCATGTGCATAGCAAGACGACATAGCGCGTCTTTCGTGTGCACGACGTTTACATCTCTTGCGAAATTAATTCGTAATAGGAGGATAGAACCTTGGCTACTGCATCTGCATCTAAGCTTCAACTTAAACCGCTGGCCGACCGAGTTGTTGTCAAGAAACTCGAAGCCGAAGAAAAAACAGCGGGTGGCATTGTCCTTCCCGACACCGCCAAAGAGAAGCCGCAGCAGGGCGAAATCCTGGCTGTTGGAGCTGGTCGTCTGGATGATAAAGGCAACCGTCAGCCCCTCGAAGTAAAAGTGGGCGATAAAGTGCTGTTCGCTAAATATTCTGGTACCGAAGTGAAAATCGACGGTCATGAATACCTCATCCTCGCCGAAAAAGACATTCTTGCTGTAATCGGCTAAGACCGTCTGCATTTTACCGGAGCCTTTAAAAGGCGTTCGGACAAGTAAAGAATCACCCAATACAACTTCAATTTCAGGAGAAATCGAAAAAGTATGGCTAAGCAAATCGTATACAGTGAAGTGGCTCGTCGCGCTCTTGAGCGTGGACTTGATCAAGTGGCCAACACCGTTAAATTGACCCTCGGTCCGGCTGGAAGAAACGTCGTTCTCGAGAAGAAGTTCGGCGCTCCCCAGATCATCAATGACGGTGTTTCCATCGCCAAAGAAATCGAACTGGAAGATCATTTGGAAAACGCCGGCGCACAGCTCATCCGCGAAGTGTGCTCCCGCACCAACGACAACGCCGGCGACGGCACCACCACCGCTGCCGTATTGGCTCAGGCGATGGTCAAAGAAGGTCTCCGCAACGTAGCCGCCGGAGCCAATCCGATGGTTCTTCGTCGTGGTATCCACAAAGCCGCCGACATGGCTGTTGCCGAAATCAAAAAACTGGCCAAGCCGGTTGAAGGCAAAGTTGAAATCACCCAGGTAGCAACCATCTCCGCCGGCAACGACGAAGAAACCGGCAAAATCATTGCCGATGCTATGGAAAAAGTAGGCAAGGACGGCGTCATCACCGTTGAAGAATCTAAATCCCTCAACACCGAACTGGAAGTTGTTGAAGGCATGCAGTTCGACAAAGGCTTCGTTTCCGCTTATTTCGTCACCGACAGTGAAAAAATGGAAAGCGTTCTTGATGAGCCCTACATCCTCTGCATCGACAAGAAAGTCAACCTGCTCGCCGACCTCGTACCGGTTCTCGAGAAAGTTGCCCGCGCCGGACGTCCTTTCCTTCTCATCGCTGAAGATGTAGAAGGCGAAGCCCTGGCTACTCTCGTAGTCAACCACCTGCGCAAAGTACTTCCTTGCTGCGCCGTCAAAGCTCCTGGCTTCGGCGATCGTAGAAAAGAGATGCTCAAAGACATCGCCATCCTCACCGGCGGTCAGGTTGTTTCCGAAGAAGCCGGCACCAAGCTGGAAAATGTTACCGTTGAAATGCTCGGTAAAGCTCGTCAGGTTCGCGTCAACAAAGACAAGACCACTGTCGTTGCCGGTAACGAAACCAAAGCTGAAGTTGAAAAACGCGTTGCCGTTATCAAACGTCAGATCGAAGAATCCGATTCCGAGTTCGACAAAGAAAAACTGCAAGAGCGTCTGGCCAAACTGGCCGGCGGCGTAGCCGTTATCAAAGTCGGCGCTGCTACCGAAACCGAATTGAAAGATCGCAAACTGCGCATGGAAGATGCCCTCAACGCAACTCGCGCTGCTGTTGAAGAAGGTTATGTTCCCGGCGGCGGTACCGCTCTTCTCAATATCTCCAAGAAGCTCGAAAAAGAAAAAGAGAAGCTTCATGGTGATGAGCGCACCGGTTTCGAAATCGTCGTCAAGTCTTTCGAAGCTCCTGTTCGTCAGATCGCCGATAACGCCGGTCTTCCCGGTGAAGTGGTGGTTGAGCGCGTGAAAGAGCAGAAAGAAGGCATCGGTTTCAACGCCATGACTTTCGAATACGTCGACATGGCTAAAGCCGGTATCATCGACCCTGCTAAAGTAGAGCGTTGCGCCATCCAGAACGCTTCTTCCATCGCCGCTATGTTCCTCACCACCGAAGCACTGGTTGTGGACGTTCCGGACGAGAAAAAGAACGCTGGCATGCCCGCAGGCGCCGGCATGGGTGAGTTCTAAATCAGTAAACTGATTTAGGCTTGCAAGAGCAATAAGCTGAAAGGCAGAAAAGCAAAAAGGCGAGGAACGCTAGGTTCCTCGCCTTTAGCTTTTGCGTATCAACAGGAGTCTATCTCGAGAGCCAAGTCAACCGCTGGTACACACTTTCACTTGCGGATCGCCGCATTTGCCGTAGTGGAGGACCAGCCCTCGTTCGTCGCTGCTAATATATTCATCTTAGTAGCAACCGCCAATCCTGCCATTAGGGCCTAGCCCGTATTTTTTTAGTTGATTTCCTGTATTGACAGCAAGGTTGCCCCCAAACGGGGTAAAGTAAGATTTGCAGCCTCTCAATGGGCGGCAGGTTCTTGTGGAGGTTCCGGTGCCAGCCATTCTTAAGAAGGTTCCCGTTTTCCTTTTGCTTTCCGGGTTGCTTGCCCTTATACCGGCGAGGGCCCCGGCCGATGACCTGTTCAAGACGGGAGGCGGTCTCTTCCAGAAACCGCTTTTTGAAAGTGACGGGCTATTCTTGAAGGATGGAGCTGCCGGCAACTCCGAGAAGGCACCGGCCCAGAAGAATGACAGCGAGGCTCTCGGAAAGCTTATAAAGGAGCAGGAAGTAAGACAGGCCCGGCTGCAGAAGCAAATGATCTACACCGAAATGGTGATGACTGCAGATAATGAGCTTTTCCGGCAGATGAAGAAAGTGGCTGACTGGATGAACGATTATGTGGTCTGGAATCACCATTTCCCGGAACAGTCGGTGGGCGGCGAGGACCCTTATAACCTTTCTTTCGGGCAGAGCGACGAATTGAATATTGCCATGCGCCAGATGAATATTCTGGTGCCCAACAACCCTTACATGCACGGTGGCATTTATATGGAGCCGGGCAAGGATGTGGATCCTAACCTGCAGATTGCCGATGATCAGCCCATGCCGATTATTCCTTCCGATTCCAAATATAACCGCAACCGCATCAAGATCTTGTATGACCGTTCCTTGAATGCTGCCGATATGGCCCAGCTAGCCACGAACCCACCCTACGACTGGCAGGCGACCCCCGGCACCATCGGCATCGTTACCGACAGTGCCTACTACTTCGTGGTCTGGGGCGCCGGTATAGACGGTAAGCCTATCCGCGATCCGGTCTCCGGTAATGTGCGCCTTGTGGTGGGTAATTACCAGACCTGGGACCAGCCGCCCTTGCAGCCTTAGGTTGTCTTTGGTGTCACAGGCGGTGACTTTATTTTTGAGGCGGCCGGAATCCCGGCTAATATTAGCTGCCGCTTATGCCTTACATTCAACATAACTTATGTGAGTGCTGTCTTCGATTAGCCTGAAGAGGGATGGCCTGGCGCTTCAAATTCGGTAACCTATTGTAATGATTTTGTACAGAGGCCCAGTAATGGGAAAGGAGCTTCCAGTGGATATCGCTACCCCCCAGACCACGGCTCAAGCAGTTAGTCAGAACCTGTCCGCATATGCGGAGCCGCTCGCTTATGAAGTGAAAAATGCAGCGGTAAAGCGCTTTGTGTCTGAGGTGGCGGCACTTTGCGAACCGGCGCGTATAGTTTATTGCGATGGTTCCGAGAGTGAATACCAGCGCTTACTGGCCGAATTGGTCAGCGAAGGCAAACTGATCAAGCTAAATGAAAGCAAACGTCCCGGCAGTTATCTGGCGCGCTCTGATCAGTCCGATGTGGCCCGTGTGGAAGACCGCACCTTCATCTGTTCCGAGCGCAAGGAAGACGCCGGTCCCACCAATAACTGGATGGCGCCACAGGAAGCGAAAGCGACTCTGAAAGGGCATTTCAAAGGCTCTATGCGTGGTCGCACCATGTATGTCATGCCTTTCTCCATGGGACCCATTGCCTCCCCCCTTTCTCAGATTGGGGTACAGGTTACTGATTCCGCCTATGTGGTGATCAGTATGTCGGTCATGACTCGCATGGGCAAAAGTGTGTTGGATCGTCTTGCCGAAAGTGAGAACTTTGTTCGCTGCCTGCACTCTGTGGGCATGCCTCTTTCCGCCGGTCAAAAGGATGTTGCCTGGCCTTCCAACAAAGAGACAAAGTACATCATGCATTTCCCAGAAACAAGGGAAATCTGGTCCTATGGCTCCGGTTATGGCGGTAATGCCTTGCTCGGCAAAAAGTGTTTTGCCTTGCGTATCGCTTCTTCCATGGGGCTGAAAGAGGGTTGGCTGGCCGAGCATATGCTCATTCTCGGTATCGAATCTCCCCAGGGCGAGAAGAGCTATTTCGCTGCTGCTTTTCCAAGCGCCTGCGGCAAAACTAATCTGGCTATGTTGATTCCGCCTGCTGCTATGCCCGGTTGGAAAGTCACCACGGTCGGTGATGATATCGCCTGGATTAAGCCCGGAGAAGACGGCAGGCTCTATGCCATCAATCCTGAGGCCGGTTTCTTCGGCGTTGCTCCAGGCACTTCACTGAAAACCAATCCCAACGCCATCAAAACTATCGAGAAGAATTGCATCTTCACCAATGTGGCCCTCACCATGGATGGTGATGTGTGGTGGGAAGGTCTTACCGATGAGCCCCCATCCGAACTGATTGATTGGCAGGGGCAGCCCTGGACGCCGGGCTGCGGGCGCAAAGCGGCTCATCCCAATGCACGCTTTACGGCTCCGGTAACGCAGTGTCCGGCCCTCGATGAAAATTTCGATAAGCCGGAAGGGGTGCCCATCGATGCCTTCATATTTGGTGGCAGGCGTTGCAGCACCATGCCCCTGGTTTTTGAGGCTGCTTCCTGGCAGGATGGCGTGT
The DNA here is from genome assembly GCA_016212515.1 of Candidatus Melainabacteria bacterium. Lineage (GTDB taxonomy): Bacteria > Cyanobacteriota > Vampirovibrionia > Obscuribacterales > Obscuribacteraceae > Obscuribacter. Next base: position 19,845 of record JACRFZ010000030.1, on the reverse strand, counting down.
ACATGGCTGCTACCATGGGCTCTGAGACAACAGCGGCTGCCAGCGGTCAGGTTGGTCAGGTAAGGCGGGATCCTTTTGCCATGTTGCCTTTTATGGGCTATCACATGGGTAGCTACTTCCAGCACTGGCTCAGTTTCGCCGAGAAACTTCCGCCTGCCGCTCTACCTCGTATCTACGGCGTTAACTGGTTCTTGCAGGGTGAAAAGGGTGAATTCCTCTGGCCCGGATTTGGCGATAATATGCGGGTGCTGCAATGGATCTTTGAGCGGGTCAGGCAGCGCTCGTCCGCCCGGCAGACTGAAATCGGCTTGATGCCCGGCTTTGCCGATATGAATTTTGCCGGTCTTGAAGGTTTTGATGAAGTTGCATTTGCCAGGTTGACCACTCTTCATAAGGAACTCTGGGCCCAGGAATTGGCCTTACATAAATCTCTTTTCGAGAGCCTGGGGGAGAGGTTGCCTGAGACCCTTGCTCAAAAGAGAGAGGAGTTGCTTAAGAAGTTTTCTTGAGCGGCACTATTTACCGGTAACGATTTTGCCCGTGGCGCTTAGTTCGGCCTGGGGTGACAGTACTTTCTTGACATAGCGCTCATTGGTTTCCCAGGCTTTTGGCGCACGTCCGACCAGCTTCTTGAGATGCTCTTTGGCTTCCATGAAGTGCTCATCGTCCCGGTAGAGTGAGTCTAAAACACCGGCTCCTTTGAAGTTGTTGCCCGATTCTTCGCCCACGCCTGAGCGCAACACCACCAACCAGTGGCGTACGCATTCACCCAGCAGGCGCTGGTCCTTTTCCGCCTGCATATCCAGTCTACGTTCGAGGGCCTGGGCTAAAACCAGGTGGGCATCAAGTTCTTCCGGATCGGCGTTCAAGGCCTTGCGAGCCAGGGCCGTGGCTCTCACTATCCGTCCGTCCCGCAAAGCTCTCTGGGCCTCGGTCAAATAGCTGTGGGCGCTGCGATTGTGTTCTCCCACCAGTTCGTCGTACCGGGCGGTGGGCTTATCGGTCAGATTCTCTTTGGCCGGCACCGGCGGCAAGGTCTGATTGCCGTCGGCGGCAGCAACCGGGGCGGGAGCCTGTAAGAAGATTGAAACTGAAAGTAGTACCAGAGCTGATAAAGCTGATTTTCTTAATTTCATTGGTTTGATCGGCCCGAGTCGGCCTCTTTTGTACTGCAAGGGATTTTGGTTTACGGCAACTTGATTGTACTGAAGCCGCCGGGAAAGCAAAAGTGGTCGTTAAGTGACTATTGCTCTGTGGCTGTACAATTTCTTTGTACTAGAGTATAAAATCATACAAGGGTGCAAAAAGTCAATGACAACCAGCCGACGACTAAGAAAGCGAGACGAAACCAGGCAGCAGATACTCACTGCCGCCTCCTCACTCTTTGCCGTGCGGGGTTATTTCAATACTTCCATAGACGATATTGCCGAACTGGCGGATCTTGCTAGAGGTACGGTCTTCTATCATTTCGAAAGTAAGGAGGCTCTGGTTCTGGCCCTGCGCTTTGGTGCCGTGGAAGAAGCCTGCCGTCTGTCTAGAGAGAGGCTGGCCGGCGGTCAGTCGGCCCTTCTGGTCTTGAAGTCCTTTATGACCCATTCCTTTCAATGGACGGAGCGGAATCTGGAATTAGCCAGGGTTCTCTTCAGTGCGGGACCGACTATGGTGAAGGAGGCGGCCCGTCCAAGGGGCGGAACCGGTATTTTCCAGCCGCCCGCTCTTGTACCCCTTGAGCTTGTGGAAGCAGCACAACTTGAGGGCAGCATCAGACCGGAGATAAGTCCGGAGTGGCTCACCCATTTACTTACTTTTGTGCTGGTCCATGGGCAACTAAACTGGATTATGAGTGCCAGTCGTAAGCCGGCAGAGGTTGTCGTGGATGAAATTCTCTTTGACCTTTTGACGGGGCTTTCGCCCCGCACTTAGTTCGCCTTCTCTTTCCGGCCTTTGAGGAAGCTCTTGATCGGTCCGCGGTACTTGATCCGACCGGACTTTTCAATTTCGTAGAGATAGGTTTTGGTAATCACCATCTCATTTGTGGCCGGCTTGCGCAAAAGCACATGCATTACATCGGTGTCCTCGGGAAGCTCGTCCACAACGGCAGAATGAACGCCCATCACCGGTTGCAGCCGACCCTCGTTTTTTTTGGTTTTGTTTGGAAAGCTGAGGATGGTGCGGTGCATGACGCGCCGTTCTTTCACTTTGTTTGCTTCCACTTGTACTCTCAGATCATGGCCCAGGAAGTAGGAGTCTTTGTCCTTAGGTCTTGGATAGAAGTAGACATAAAAGGAATCTGCCGACTTGCCCGGCAAGACCGCATAATGGTGATTTTTATAGGGAAGCAGCGCTTCCTTGTCTTCTTTCACCAGACTGAGGGCGCGGGCCATTGCTAGAAAGGTGCTCTGGTCTTCTTTCGGTGGACTCAAGAAAACAGCTTTGCCGGTGCTTGCCGTTTTGTTCGGTGTATTTTGCCACTTACCCTCCACCAGGAAGTCTATAAAGTAGCAGTGCTGCTCCCCGCCGAGGCGCCCAAAGGCAGTCCTAAAGCCTCTTTGATCCAATTGCACCAGGCTGGAGAAATTTTCTCGGTCGCCGTCGTTTGCCGACCCGGTTTTTATATTGCTTTGCTGGAGTGCTTGCAGGGAGGCCGAGAGCGCTATTTCATAGAGATATAGCTTCTCCCCTCGTTCTTCTATGGCCGCAAGCTCGGCCTGTGAAGCCGGCGCTTTGCTCGTTCCTTTCGCCGTCTGCCCTGGCGCGGCCGTTGTGGCAGCCAGGCTTACAGCCAATATAAAAAGAAGGCGAGTACTGCTCTCAGGCAAGGCCATCGGTCCTTCACTTCTTCTCGACCAGCGCTACGGCCTGGGCGGCGATGGCCTGACCTTCCCCTACCGGTCCCAGTCCTTCATTTGTCTTGGCTTTGACCGAGACGGAGCCCAGGTCGAGGTCGAGCAACTCGGCCAGATTGCGGCGCATGCTCTCAATATGCGGGGCTAGCCTGGGCTTTTCCAATATGACGGTACTGTCTATATTGATTACGGCGAAGCCGGCTTCCAGCACCATCTTTTTGGCCTGCCTGAGCAAGTCCTTACTGTCGGCGTCTTTAAAGCGGCTGTCGGAAGGCGGGAAGTGGCGGCCTATGTCGCCCAGGGCACAGGCGCCCAAGATAGCGTCTGTGACTGCATGAAGCAGGGCATCACCGTCGGAATGTCCGAGGGGACCCCGGTCGTATTCGAGGGTGAGACCGCCTATGACCAGCGGTCTTCCCTCTACCAGGCGATGGATATCGTAACCCTGACCTATGCGCAGTTGCATCAATCACCAATGACGAAAAGCAGGGTGCCGGAATCGACGGTTTGCCCGGCTTTTACTTTGATTTCTTTGACTGTACCGTCTCGGTCCGAGGTGATATCCGATTCCATTTTCATGGCTTCGAAAATGGCAATGCGCTGACCTTTAACCACTTTTGCGCCCAGCTCCACCTGCAGTTCTTTAAATAGCCCGTGCATGGTGGCTTGAATGTGACCGGAACCGGCCGCCGCTTCGCGTTTCTCGGGCTTTTGCAGGGTGCGCTTGGGGAGGGTAGCCGTGGCCGCAGCCGCTTTCTCCTGTCCGGGCTCCACCAGTTCGGTTACCTGAACTTTGAAAACTTTCTGGTTCACGTCTACTTCGAAGTTGCGCACCGAACCTTTAGTAGAAGTTGGCATTGATGCCGCCCCGTTTTCCGACCCGGCGCTCTTAGCCGGCTCGGTTCTGGCGGCGGCGTTGTAGCGTTTCATAAAGTCTTGCTCCACATAGGTGGTGTAGACTTCACCGGCCTGAAAATTGGGATCATCCAGGAGGGCCAGGTGGAAGGGAATGGTGGTAGCCACACCTTCTATCTTGAAGTGGGTGAGAGCGGTGCGCGTGCGTTGAATGGCTTCTTCCCGGGTGCGTCCCCAGACCACCAGCTTGGCCAAAAGGGAATCGTAGAAGGGGAGGATCTGATAGCCCGGGTAGCAGGCCGTATCTACTCTTACCCAGGGATGATGAGGCAGTTCGAAGCGGGTGAGAGTGCCCGGGCTGGGCATGAAGTTTTTGGAGGGGTCTTCGGCGTTGATGCGACATTCAATGGCATGACCGTGTTGGCTTACCTCTTCCTGCTTGAAAGAGAGCTTTTGACCGCATGCCAGAAGGATCTGTTCCTTGACTATATCGATGCCGGTGGTGGCTTCGGTGATGGGGTGCTCTACCTGGATGCGAGTATTCACTTCCAGGAAATAGAATTCATTGCCCGAGACCATACACTCCACCGTGCCGGCGGAAGTATAACCAAGGGCAGTGGCACCCTTTACCGCCGCTTCCGTGATCCGTTTTCTTAAATCGGCATCCAGTTTCGCCGCCGGTGTTTCTTCCAGGAGCTTCTGGTGGCGACGCTGGCTTGAGCAGTCCCGTTCATATAGATGCAGAACTTTACCGTGCTCGTCGGCGAGAATCTGAACTTCGATGTGGCGGGGGCGATCCAGATATTTTTCCACATAGACTTCGCCGGAGCCGAAATAGCTGGCCCCTTCGCGCTGAGCACCGGCCAGAGCTTGTTCGACATCTTCAGCTTTGCGCACCACGCGCAGTCCTCTTCCGCCACCACCGGCGCTGGCTTTAATGGCAATCGGATAGCCGTATTTCTCACCGAGAGCGAGCACTTCTTCTTTGGTGGTGACCGGATCTGTAGTACCGGGTACCACCGGTACGCCGGCCTGATCCATGACCCTTCGCGATTCTATTTTTGAACCCATCTTGTGAATTACATCAGGACTGGGACCAATGAACTTGATGCCCATGGCGGCGCATTCCCTGGCGAAGTCGGCGTTTTCAGAGAGAAAGCCGTAACCGGGGTGGACGGCTTCCGCCCCGGAGCGTTTGGCGATGTCCAGGATTTGAGCCGCGTCCAGATAGGCTCTAGCCGGTTGCCCGGTCAGTTGCCAGGTTTCATCGGCCATTTTCACGTGTTTGGATTCTCGATCTGGTTCAGAAAAGACCGCAACCGTCTTGATGCCTAGCTCGCGACAGGCCTGTATGACTCGTACAGCTATTTCTGAGCGGTTGGCGATAAGAATCTTTTTGAACATCGACCTTTCCTTCTTTGTAGTTCCGGCTGACTTGAGGTTGACAGTAGCCTCCGGGCGAGGGCTAAAGCAAATACAAAGTATATTCGTAACTTAAGGATGGAGATTAATCTCATTTATTATAGAAAGTTGATGCAAAGCTGTTCGAGCATCGAACCCATAACAGAGCTAGACGTGGCGCCTTCCGTGCAGTTGTCAAAGTGTTTGAGACTAAGGTCTGGTCTCTTTTCGGGTGGTAGGATCTGACCTTGGATATGGCAATTTTCAGGAGTACCGAGAGTGGCAGCTTGCAGTTTTCCCACGGTTTTCATCGCCGGCAGCGGATTCATGGGTTCAGCCATAGCTTTTCTGATTGCCTCCAAAACCGGCGCTCATGTCAACATCTACGATATATCGGAAGAGCAGTTGGCTAAAGCCGGTCAGGCGGTGGAAAAGTTCGGTAAATCATCCGTAGAAAAGGGCTTCCTGACGGTTGAGCAACTGGCCGACCTGAGGGGCAGAATTCACACCACCACCTCCGATAAGCTGGCTGCCCATGCAGATCTGGTCATAGAAGCCATCGCCGAGAATATCGAAGCCAAGAAGGATCTCTTTCGCCGTCTCGATAAGATTTGCAAGCCCGAGACAATCTTTGCCTCCAATACTTCCAGCCTGCCCATCACGGCTTTAGCGGCAGTCACCGGCCGCTCCAAGCAATTCATCGGCATGCACTTCTTTTCACCGGCCCACGTCATGAAGCTGGTGGAGCTTATTAACGGCATCGATACCAGTGAAGAGACCACGGCCAGGGTGCGTGCTTTCGGAGAAGAATTGGGTAAAACCATCATTCATTCCAAAGATTTTCCCGGCTTCATCACCACCAGGCTGGGACTGGTTTTAATCAATGAAGCAGCCTTTGCGCTCATGGAGGGCCTCTCCACAGCCAAGGAAATCGATACCGGTATGACCCTTGGCTACAACCATCCTATGGGGCCGCTGGCTCTGGCCGACTTCATCGGATTGGATATTTGTCTGCATATTCTTGAGACGCTCTATCAAGGTTTTGGTGATACCAAATACCGTCCCTGCCCCATTATCAGGCAACTGGTAACAGCCGGGCATCTGGGCAAAAAGACCGGTAAAGGCTTCTACGAATACGGTGGTTGATGTCGATGCTTCTCAGTCTCATGCTCGTCAATACCCTGTTCATCATGGCTCTGTACGCCCTGACCCTGGCGTTCTATGTCTTGTTGAAAGGGGTGGAGCCGTCCCGGCGCAAGACCTCCGAACTGCCTTTTGTTTCCGTGATTGTGCCGGCCCGTAACGAGGAAGGCAAAATCGGACGCTGTATCGAGTCTTTGCTTGCGCAGAACTATCCTAATTTCGAGCTTATCGTCATCGACGATCGCTCCACGGATAAGACCGGCGAAATCATTGCCTCTTACGCCGAGAAAGACAGCCGTATCAAGTTTGTACGGGGCAAGGACGCGCCTTCCGGCTGGATTGGAAAGTGTAACGCCCTGGCCCATGCGGTTGGCTATGCTTCCGGCGACTGGTTCATTTTTACCGACGCCGACACTTATCACCATCCCAATTCCGTGGTTGACTCAGTGTCCTACGGCATGGCCAACCACATAGACTTGATGTCCTTCGTGCCCATGCAAGAACTGGGAAGTTTCCCTGAGAGACTGATTATGCCGGTTCTGCTCAGCGCCTTTTTGATTGGAGACCCTTTCCATGCCGTGAATAATCCCCGTGATTCGCGGGCTTATGCCCACGGGCAGTACATCCTCTGCCGCCGCAGCTCTTACCTGGCGGTGGGCGGTCACCAGAGCGTGCGCGATGAGATTGTGGAAGACCATGCTCTGGCAAGGGTTTTCAAAGAGAAAGGCTATAAGATTGAAGTGGCCGACGGTAAGTCTCTTTACAGCGTGCGCATGTACACCGACCTGACCAGCCTCTGGTACGGTTGGACCAAGAATCTATATAGCTTTATCGACAGCAAGCCCTCCATGTTGATTCTTATTCTGGTCATGATCAACTCGGTGGTGGTGGCGCCCTGGCTCTGGCTCGGCTATATAGGCTGGCAGTGGGCCGCCGGTGAGGTCTCCGAGTTGCTTTTGCGCATGACTTTGCTTTCCCTGGTGCAGTTCGGCACTATTGCCCTCTGGCTCAAGCGTACAAGCTGTCACCATGCCGGTCTCAAGTGGTACCATTTCTTCTTGACCCCGGTGGGCTGCCTGGCGGTTTCGGCCCTCTATATACATGCTGCTTATCTTGTCCACAGTGGCGGCCAGGTCAATTGGAAAGGGCGGCGCTATGTGGTCAACACGCGCCGCACCATTGAGCCTCAAGATGGAGAGAGGGAAGCCGGTCTTGAAGGCAAGCTTGTTTCCAGAGATGTTGCCGACTGATGGTGGCCGAAAATAAACTACCTTCGGTTTCGCAGTTGCAGAAGTTGGTAAGAGAGAAAACTCCTGTGGAGATCATTTGCCTGGACGGCAAGAGCAGCCGCTTTTCCGGGCTTTTGAAGTGGTATGACGGCGAGGCCTTCCACCTCAAACAAGAGGACGGCTCGGAGATTACCATCCTGCGTTCGGCGGTGTTGGGATATAGAGTAAAGAAAGCCAAATAGTGTTAAACTAAAGTCTGGCTCGGCGTTTTAAGTGCTCTCCTCCTATATCTTCGTTGCATATCTGCGTTGATATATCACCCGTATCTATGGGAGTTAGTCAGTGGCTTTCTTCAACAATATTTTCTGGCATGGCATAGGTATCGACCTTGGTACGGCCAACACGCTCATTTACGTGCACGATAAAGGCGTCGTCTTGAGAGAGCCTTCCGTGGTGGCGGTGGATGAGAACACCAATATGGTGCGTTGGGTTGGGGAAGAGGCCCGGGCCATGATTGGTCGCACCCCTCAAGGCATCAAAGCAATTCGACCTTTAAAAGACGGCGTCATTGCCGACCTTGAACATGCCAAAGTAATGCTCAGGCGTTTCGTAGAGAGAGTTACCGGTGCCGGCGGCATCAAGAACCCTGACATGGCCATTGGTGTTCCTTCCGGGGTGACCTCGGTGGAGCGAATCGCCATCACGGCTGCTGCCCAGAATGCCCGCGCTTCTCGTATTTATTTGCCGGAAGAATCTATGGCAGCGGCCATAGGCGCTTCCCTGCCCGTGGTGGAACCCACCGGCTCCATGATCGTCGATATCGGCGGCGGTACCACGGAAGTGGCCGTGATCAGTCTTTCCGGCATAGTGGTAAATGAGTCTATTCGCATTGCCGGTGACGAATTGACTGAGTCCATCATCACCTACCTCAAGAAAGTACACAGCCTGGCCGTGGGTGAGCGCACCGCTGAAGAAATCAAGTTTCGCCTCGGCTCGGCATTTAAAACCAGCGATAACGAACGTCTTGATGTGCGTGGTTTGAGCTTGCTTAATCATGTTCCACGCACCATTACCATCAGCCGCGGGGAAGTGAGAGAATCCATGCAGGAGCCGCTCAAAGCCATCGTTGAGGCGGTGAAGCGCACCCTGGAGCGCACGCCCCCCGAACTGGCCGCAGATATTTTCAACCGCGGTATCTTCATTACCGGTGGTGGCGCCCTCCTTTCCGGTCTCGACGAGCTTATCTCCCACGAAACCGAAGTACCGGTTTTCGTCGCCGACGATCCCCTCTCCTCGGTAGCCATCGGCACAGGCAAAATGTTGACCGACCCCATGTATAGAAGGGTTCTGGAACAGTGCCTGAGCCGCAAGTCTTAGGTTAATACTCAGCGAGGACTTAGACAGATTTGCCCCTGCCAAATGAGTCGGATTTTGAGACTCACTCTCAGTCACTAGCTGAATACCTTGTGCTGGTCATGCTCGTGCTCATGGTGGCAGTGCCGGTGAGCGGCTTTGTGCTCTCGGCCCAGAGTTGGGTCTCCTCCCTTGTGGCCAAAGGTGCTTACCAGGTGGAAGATACCAAGAATTTAGCCGAGCAACTCTTTGATGCCTCTGCCAAGATTCGCGATCTGGAGCGTAAGCTGGCCAAGAACGAACTGGAGTTGACCCGTCTCAAGCAGGAGTCCAGGGACACCAATCGTTTGCGTTCCTTGCTTGACCTGAAGCAAAAGTCGCAGCGGCAGACAGTGGCGGCGGAAGTGGTTTCCCGCAATCCGGACAACTGGTTTGAGCAGGTCGTTATAGATAAAGGATCGGCTGATCATGTCACGGTGGGTTCGGCGGTTATTTCCATCACCGGTGTGGTCGGGCAGGTTGTAAAAGTGGACAGCCACGCATCCGTAGTGCGTTTGCTCACCGATCCCGAGCAAAAACTGGGCGTGCTTATCCCGCGGCTCGGTCTGACCGGCATTTTAGTGGGCAATTACCAGAACCTGGCGCGCATAGATTTCGTGCCGGTTGGCACAAACGTAGATGTGGGCGATAAAGTGGTGACCCTCGGCAAGGCCGGTACCTTCCCCGATAATCATCCTGTCGGCACGGTTTCTTCCGTGCGGCGCGATGCCACCGGTGCCTCCATGCAAATCGACGTCAAACTCACGGATAACTGCTACGACCTTTCCCAGGTACTGGTCTTGCCTCCCCTGGAGAATTAGCATGGCTGTCATTTCCACCAGGGCGCAAAGAAGATTGGGAGAGGTGACAATAGCAGCCCTTGTCATTTTTCTGGCCTGGGTTATACAAATGTCGATACTCTGTAAGTTTCGCTTTACCGATGCGGTGGCCAGTTTGCCTCTGGCCATGACCATAGTCTGGGGGCTGACCTTCGGTTCCCCCATGGAGAAACCCACTGCTGATGAACTGCGGGTTTCCAGCGTCTCAGCCATATTTATGCGTCAGCTCCTCTCCGGTTCGCCTTCCGGCGCCATAGTCGGTGCCTTTTTTGCGGCCCTGGCCGCTTCTGTCTTGCCGATATTTCCAGTCTCCTATCCCATTGTGGGCTGGATCGCCGGCTATTTCTCCCTGCGCAATTTCAACCAGGCCGCCTTCCTTTGTATACCGCTTACCGTGGTGCTGACTTTTTTGGGCGAGATGATAATGGCCGGTCAGCTGGCTTTGACCGGTCGTGACGTACTGGGACATCTGGTCGCTATCAGCGTGCCGGAGGCGCTTTTGAACGGGCTGATTTCGCCGGTGCTCTTCATTCCCATGCGCGGTTGGTATTCCTATTCACTTTATTATCGTCAACTCGGTCGTTAGTGAGGATGGAAATTGCTGACTGAAACCGAGCCTTTTATCGAAAGCACTGCTTCCCGCAGGCAGGATTACGGCCTCAAGGTTGCTGTTTTGTGTACGGTGATTGGTCTGGCTATGGCTGCATTGGTCGCCCGTCTGGTTTGGTTGCAAATATTGCAGAACGGATATTACAAGGCCCAGGCCGTGGAAAACTCCACCCGGGTGACCTTCTTGCGGGCACCGCGGGGTAATATCTATGATCGTCACGGTACATTGATTGCTACCAATAAGCAGTCGCTCTCTATGATTGCCGTGCCGGCTCAATTGGAAAATGTCGAGGATCTAGCCAACCGCCTTACTCCCATATTGAGCCAGCCCCAACCCAAGATTCTCGCTTCCCTCCTCAAGGCCAAGGCCTCCGGTTCGGTATTGCCTGTGGTTATAGAACGAGACCTGGACATGGAAACGGTGGCCAAGTTTTATGAGCGCAAGATCTTCTTGAAGGGTGTTGATATCTTGCAGGACGTCAGTCGCAGCTATCCCTACGGTGAAGTAACCGCACATGTGCTTGGCTATTGCGGAGAGATTACACAGAGTCAGTTGAAGCGTCGCCCCGGCCGCAAGATGGGGGATGTTGTCGGACAGGACGGGGTGGAAAGACTCTACGATGATCAACTGCGGGGCATCGACGGGGAACAGCGGGTGCGGGTGAATGCCATGGGCCATTCCCTTTCGGCTGAAACGGCCAGACCACAGATCACCAGGCAGTCCACCGCCGGCAAACCGGTAGTACTCTCCCTCGATCTGGAATTGCAGAAAGCCGCTTATGAGGCTCTGGGTGAGCGCTCCGGCGCCATTGTGGCCATCGATGCCCAGACCGGCGAGATACTGGCGATGGTGTCACGGCCGAGTTTCGATCCTAACGTATTCACAAAACGCATTACGCCGGCCGTTTGGAAGCGCATCAATGCACCGGATCACCCGCTCTTTAACCGGGCTCTTTCCGGCTACCCGCCGGGTTCTATCTGGAAAGCCTTTACCCTACTGGCGGCCCTCGAGACGAAAGCCGTCAAGCCGGATACCAAATTGCACGTCTCCGGTGGTATCTCCCTTGGTGGTTTCTTCTTTGGTGACTGGACCGGTTCCACCGGACTCTTCGACCTGGTCAAGTGTCTGGCCTGGTCTCGCGACTCTGCCTTCTATCAGATGGCACTGAAGATGACACCAGAGCAAATTAAAGAGTGGGCGGTCAAATTCGGTGCAGGTAGACCGACCGGTGTGGAGTTGCGCCACGAGAGCAAGGGCTTGGTACCGGATTCGGAGTGGAAGCTCAGGGTCTACAAGGAGAAGTGGTATCCGGGCAATACCCTGCACATGTCCATCGGTCAGACCTATGTGCAGGTGACGCCGGCGCAAGCCGCCCGCATGTTTGCCGGGCTGGGCATGCGCGGGCAGGTGCCTAATCTTCACTTTGTCATTAAGATTGGTGACAGACAGATTCCTCCGCCCAAGCCGGAAATGGTCAAGACCCATCCTGAGTATTTGAAAGTAGTGCTGGATGGTTTGAAAGCTGTGGTAGCCAGCGGTACCGGAGGTGCCACCAGGCTTGGTGATGTGGAAGTGGCTGGTAAGACCGGCTCGGCGGAAGCGCCGCCGGCGGGTAGTAAGACCCATGCCTGGTTTGCCTGCTATGCACCGGCTGATAAACCTCGCATTGCCGTATCTTGTTTCGTAGAGCACGGCGGTCACGGTGGTTCCACGGCGGCGCCTCTGGCCAAAGTTGTGCTGGAGAAGTTTTTCTCCGTCAGTCCGCCCCCTCCTCAAGGCACCGCTAAAGATGCGGCCAAGCCGCCCACGCGCAAGAAAACCCATTAGAAAAAACGGCTTCGTATATGCACCATATATGGGGTCGTCGGAATGGACAAAGGCTGCCCTTTTGGCGATAATCAAGGCGTGTAATTGTGCTTGCTTGTTTTTGTCAGCCTAATTTTTGTCAGAGGGAAGGTTCTAAATGATTCAGCCACAGTCTTTAGATGATGGACCACAGCCGAATTTGCCCCAATCGAGAGCTACTCTGGACGACTTTCAGGGTCTTCTCAACGCCGAATTGGAATCGGAGACCAGTCTCTTTGATGTCGATAACGATTCGTCCATGTTCTCTGCTGAAGATGTGATGCTGGCCATTGCTGAGAGCGAAAATTTAGCCAGGCTAGCCAACTCGGTTAGCCAGCCTGATGGCAAAGACATTGGGGCTGCGGTGGAAGAGTTTGATGCCAGCCCTGAAGCTGCCGCTTCCGAACCGGTGCTAAACAGTCTGCAATTACATGCCGGCACTATAGTTGGTGCTGATGACAGAGTATCTCGCAAAGAATTGGTCAGCCTCCTGGAAGGCTTCGTCAGCGTGTTGAAAGCCGACGGCGAAGGACAAAAAGAAGAGGGGCGCCAGTACAAAGTAGAGTTGGTGCAAAATCGTCTGGTGGAAGCCCAGGTGGATGATCGCACCCAGGAAATAGAAAGTCTGAGAAATCTGGTCATCGAAGCTCAGGACACAATTATCAAACTACTGACTGACCGGGTGGAAGATCGCTCCAAAATTGCTACTTTGCAAACCCAGGTGCAACTGCTGCCCGACTTGCAAGCCCAGGCCGATCGGGCCATGGCTGCGGCGGTGAAGACGGAGGAGTATCGTTCGGAGTTGACCAAGATCAAGTTCGAAATGGACCGCTTCAAGCTATTCAGAGTGCGTCTGGAAGAAGGTAACGGCTCTTTGTGGAGTCGCATCATGCGCTGGTTTAAACCCCGCCTGAAAGACTAGCTCAGGGGCCGAAGACAGCGCAGTCTTTCAGTTTGCCGCGCAATCTGGCGGCACCCATTTCCGTTATTTTTGTGTCTCTTAGCTCCAGATGCTCCAGAGCCGGCATTTCAGCCAGTTGCGTCAGACCCTTGTCGGAAATTTTTGAGCCGTTCAAAAAGAGTACCTTGAGGGTCGGCGATTCTTTCAGGTGTTCCAGACCGGCGTCACCAAAGGCAGTGTCATTTAAATAGAGAGTTTCAAGTTTGAGCGATGCCAGGGCTTTGCCGGCGGCATCGGATATCTTGCTGTAAGAAAGATCCAGCTCGGTTATTAAGCTTCCGCCCCGAGCCAGAAAGTCGGCGCCCTGGTCGTCGATATTGGCCGGCAGGTGCAGGCGCCTCAGTGACTGAAAGCCGGCGCTGCTCATCAGTTCCAGCGCGCGGCTGGAAAGAGCCGTACTCTTCAGGGCCAGGCTGGTCAGTTTGGGCAGGGGTCCCAGATGCACCAGTTGCTCATCGCGCAGGGAGGCGCCGGTGAACCAGAGGGTTTCGATGCTCTCTTGCTTACCCAGGTTTTCCAGGTCTTCCTTGCTGAGAGCGGCGAAATCTAGACGCAGCTCCACCAGGGGGCTGGCCAGCATGGCGGCCAGTACCTTGCCGGAAAAGGTGCCCATGGAAAAGTCTACGGAAGTGAAATGGGAGAGGGTTTCCGTTACTTTGGGGGTGTCTTTCTCGGAAAAATCGTAGGAGAAGGCCAGACCCAGAAGGCTGTCTTCCCGGGCAGGCAGGTCTATCTGGCCAAGGGCCTGCCCCACCCAGGTTTTGGAATGGGGAAAGTGCTTTTGCGCCTGGTAGAGGTTTCCGGCGGATTTAGCGAGAGGAAAGTTGAGTTTGACAGCCTGCATATGGACCCTAAAAGTTGGCAATTTATGGGAGAAACCGTGTCGTCTTATTCTAAGGCTTGGGCTAACCTGTTGATATCTCCATAAGCAAACTTATGCTCTCCCCACCATACCCTCTCTCTGGATAACAAAATGGCTGATTTCTATGAAGGCAACTGCCGTGGCTGCAATCAAGATGCGGTCCTCTCGAATCAGGACGATTTCACTGATGTTTACAGCGGCGCAAACGACAGACTGGCCCTGAGCGGCTGGCCGGTGCGCAATCGCGACGGCATCGGCGCAGACGGAAGCTATGACCCGCAGTTCGACTATGAAGACCGCAGTTTTCGGCAGTCCGTACTTACGGACGGAAACTTCCAGAATGTAAACTATTCTGCCCCCAGGCAATTTCAGGCTGATAATTATGACGAATCCTATTTATACGATTCGGCAACCGGCTCCCAGAATATGGGACCGCTCGATTACGCGCCCGATTTTGGCCGCGCTTCCGACCGGAACAGTCAGAATGCCGACTTAAACGGCGATGGTCGGGACTACCAGGTGCAGGTGGCCGACCGCAACCGAGGCGGCTGGTCCGCCTATGATCGGGCCGCCTATAACAGCTTGATCCGCACCACCGACAGCCTCGATGGTCGTTCCATCACCCAGTTCGACCGCTCGGTGACCGAAGACCTTGGTTGTGCCAGGGCTGTCAGCTTGGCTCTCAGCAAGGCTTATGGCTATGACATTCGGGAAGTGAACGTCAATCGTCTGGAGAACAAGCTGCGCAATCTGGGCTTCAGCCAAGTTCCTTCCACCCGGGATGTTAAACCGGGCGATGTCATTCTCGCCTACCGTGAAAACGGCGACTATTCACATTCTGCCATCTATCTGGGTAACGGAGAGATCTTCAACAACGACAGCAAAACCGGCGTCATGCGCCGTGAATCCATCGAGAAATTCAATTCTGCGCAGTTCAAGCGTTTTGTGGTGCTGCGCCGTCCCGACCAGGTGCCGGCCCTGAACTCATAAACGATACAAGAGATCTCAGGATGCGACCGGCTCTTCCAGGCGCTTGAAGATCGGTCCGGTGTTGCGTACTTTTTGGCCGACCGGAATCATATCGAAGAAGCCGTCCGGTTTCTCCGAGTCGCCTATGACTTCCAGGGTGTCGTCATGACCCAGTTGCCACCAGATGTCGGAAGCCATTTTGGGAGCAAAGGGATAAATCTGAAAAGCCACCCGTCTGAGCATCTCGACCGCCGTATAAAGCACTTCCGAGCCTTCCTTCACCTTGCCTTCTTTGAATTGGGTCCAGGGTTTTTCGTCGTTCATGTACTTGTTGGTTTGATCGACAGTGGCCATGACCGCTTCAATGGCTTTGGCGAATTCCAGCCTTTCCATACAGGTATCAAAGACCGTATGCAAGGTATTGGCCTTTTCTCTCAGGTCATGCTCGGGTTTGCAATCGGGAATTTTTCCATCCAGGTTTTTGTCGATGAGAGTGAGAGTGCGGTTCACCAGGTTGCCCAGATTATTGGCTAGCTCCGAATTGACCTTACGGATGAATTCGTGTTTGCTGAAATCGCCGTCTTGATCAAAAGAAGTGCCGCTCATGAGGAAGAAGCGCACGGCATCAGCGCCGAACTCTTCCACCAGTTTATTGGGATCGATGACATTGCCCAGCGACTTGCTTATCTTCTGCCCTTCCACGGTGATGAAGCCGTGGGCATAAATTTGCTTGGGCAGAGGCAGGGAGGCTGCCAGCAAGAAGGCGATCCAATAAATAGAGTGGAACTTGGTGATGTCTTTGCCGATTAAGTGCAGGTCTGCCGGCCAGTAGCGCTCAAACTGCTTCTCGTCGCTGAGATAGCCGACGCCGGTTATATAGTTGGTGAGAGCATCCATCCAGACATAGATGACCTGGTCGTCGTCATCGGGGATGGGAATGCCCCAGGAAAGCGACTTTCGTGAGCGCGACACTGAAAAATCCGTCAGTTCGGGATCATTGAGCTGATTGAGTACTTCTTTGCGGCGTCCTTCCGGACGCACGGCATCAGGGTTTTCTTCCAACCATTTCTTGATGGCCGGTTTGTATTTTGAGAGTTTGAAGAAGTAGTTTTCTTCTGCCAGTTCCCGCGGCGCTTTCTTATGGGTGGGGCAGTGGCCGTTGTCGTCCAGATCGCGCTCTCTCAGGAAGTCTTCGCAGCCCTCGCAGTAGAGACCCATATAGGTCGATTTATAGATGTCGCCCTGTTCTTTCAATTTTGTGAACAGGCTCTGCACCACTTTTGCATGACGCTCTTCGGTGGTGCGAATAAAATAGTCGAAGGATAAGTTGAGATTGCGCCAGGATTTTTCGAAGGTGGAGGAAATTTCGTCGCAGAACTGAATGGGGGTTTTCCCCGCTGCCTGAGCCGATTTCTCTACCTTAGAACCGTGTTCGTCCACCCCGGTGAGGAAGAAAACGTCGAAACCTCTGAGACGATAGTAACGAGCCACGACATCGGCGGCGATTTTCTCGTAGGCGTGGCCGATATGGGGAGCGGCATTGACGTAATCAATGGCGGTTGTGACATAGAACTTTTTCATTGATATGGTACCGGTCCTTGGATCTCTGACGTGGATAAAGGGGCTACAATAAGGGACGTCGGTCCATAATAATACAGACCGCCGCTTATTCTAAGGCTTGTAAGGTTATTTGGCCGGGGCTATCTCTTTGTAAGGTGGTTTTGGAGAGGCATATGAAAATGAAAAAGGGTTCCAAGAAGCGCGGAAGCAATTTCGAGTCCTTCAATCCACTTGAGAACAAAACCATTTTGCTCGGTGTGAGCGGCGGCATTGCCGCTTACAAAGCTTGCGACATCGCCTCCCTGCTGAGGCGCTCCGGTGCCAGTGTGCACGCGGTTTTGACGCCCAATGCCCGGGAATTCATTACTCCCCTTTCTCTCACCACCATCACCCGCAATCAGACCCATTGCGAGCAGTACGGACCCACGGCCGACTGGCGCCCCGAGCACATCGATCTGGCCAAGAAATGCGACTTGATTCTTATCGCGCCGGCCACTGCCGACATTATTGCCAAGCTGGCCACTGGTATCTGCGACGATTTGTTGACTACCATGGTGTTGGCTTCCCAGGCGAAAGTGATGATTGCACCGGCCATGAATCCGGTCATGTTGCAGCATCCGGCTACCCAGCACAATCTTTCCATTCTTGAGAATCGCTACCGCTACGATATCGTGGCACCGGAGTACGGGGAAGTGGCCTGCGGCGATGTCGGGCTGGGAAAAATGGCTGCCGTGGAGTCAATTATCGCGGCAGTGGCCGCCAGGCTTTTAGCCCACCAGACCCTTTCCACCAAACGCGTTTTGGTCACGGCCGGCGGTACCAGGGAGCCCATCGATCCTGTGCGCTTCATCGGCAACCGTTCCTCCGGAAAAATGGGAATTGCCATGGCCGATTCCGCTTACAGTCGGGGTGCCGATGTCACCCTCATCTCCACAGTGGATGTGGAGCGGGCCTATCCCGTGATTGTGGTGGAAACCGCTCAGGAGATGCAGGAAGCCGTAGAAGCGGAGTTCGACAGTTGCGATGCCCTGGTCATGACGGCAGCCGTGGCTGATTTCAGACCGCTAGCGGTCTCGGCCCAGAAGATCAAAAAGACCGAATCGGAAGACATTGTCCTGGAATTGACCAAGAATCCGGATATCATCGACTTACTTGGTCGTGTCAAGCGCAAAGATCAGGTGATAATCGGTTTCGCTGCCGAATCCGAGGCGCTCCTCTCAAATGCCGCTTCCAAGCTAAAGCGTAAAAATCTCGATATGATTGTCGGTAACGATATTTCGGTGCCGGATATCGGCTTCGGTTCCGACGATAATGCAGTTGTCATTCTCTCGGCAGAGGGTACCAGGGAGAGCCTGCCCCGCATGCCCAAGCGAGCCATTGCCGATCATATCTGCGATCTGCTCTCGGAACGGTTTCAGGTACTTGAGAAGGAGTTGGCGCACTAAGTCTTTTGCAACATTTGTGCCGCTAAATCTTAGACAAAAGTGCACAAAACCGGTTAGTTTGAGAGCTTGGTGCTATACTCCAGTGTTTGGATAGGGGACGGAGAGAAGTTCATGGGCAGAGCCGATAACTATAGCTATGGAGACCTTCCTGCTCGTCGTGATGACGAAGACCACGGTGGTGGTTGGGGGGCCTGGATGACCGGGCTTTTGATCGGCGCGGTCGGCGGAGCGACGCTGGCACTTTTGACCGCACCTAAGTCGGGCAGTGAAATCCGCGGCTCCCTGGAGCGCACAGCCAAAAATGTGCCTGATCGAGTGGGCGAAGTAGTTGATGATTCCCTCGATCTTTACGCTTCCTTCTTGAATTATTGCCAGCTCACCCTGGAAGAGCAAACCCTGCGCTTCAAGCGTGCTATTGCCGCCGGCAAACTGGCTGCCGCCAAGAAGCGCGAAGAAATCGAGCTGGGTGGCGGTCAACTGCCTTTTCAGCATCGTTAAGCCGGGACGCCTGGCTGGTCGTTCGTGGTGACAATACGGCTCTCTTGTTAGAAGGATTTTCCCGTGGATCAAATATCCGGTAGCTTGAACATACTTGTGGCCGTCTCCCTCATTTTCCTGGCTGTATCACTGATGGCTGTCAGTATGCCTTTGATGTCCATGGTCAAGCAATCTGAGCGCACACTATCGGCTCTCGAGCGCCTTCTCGGCACTGTAGACAAGGAGCTTGGACCGACCCTCAAACAGGTAGATACGCTGCTTGGCACCGTGATCGAACTGAAGGGACGGGCTGAGAGATCTATAGGTGACGTTGGGCACAAAGTTGGAGATGTAACAGGCGGACTGACTAAGGCCGCAGACTCTGCCAAGAAGAATTCATCGGTATTCGGTGCCGGCTTCATGGCTGGTATCAGGGCTTATCTAGAGCCAAAGGGTAACAAGGAAGAAAGAGAGCGCAGTCGGGATGCAAGATCTTTGACTGAGGTGGGCAAGTAATTGCCGGAGGGCAAATCCAGAGTGGTTTGTCCAAAGAAATATGAGGTAAAACAAGCATCATGAGTAGATTTCTGGAAGGTCTAGTAGTCGGCGGAGCGATTGGTTATATCATCGGTCTGCTTTCAGCTCCCAAGTCCGGTGCAGAGCTGCGCCGTCAAATTGCCGATGGTTCTGAAGACCTTTACAAGCAGGCTTCCGACTCTTTGACCGATATCAAAGAGAAGACCGGCACTACCATCACCGATTTGCAATCCAAGAGCAACGAAGTCTTGAAGAAAGCCAGCGACTCCGTGGCTGGTACCAAAGACCAGATCGCCCACAAACTGCAAGAACTGGCAGGACAGGGCGGTAAAGTGCTGGTGGATGACGTAGAGAGCGCTGCCTCCGGCGGCTAGCTTAGAAGTTGCCCACGCTTTATCGTCTCAATCGAGCCATTGCTCTGACTGGTATTGCCAGTCGGCGTAAGGCTGATGAGTTGATTGCCGCCGGTAAGGTGATGGTGAACGGCAGTTTGACCACAGACTTCAGTCTTCTGGTTGATATAGATCAAGATCAAATAGTCGTGGACGGCGAGGAAGTAGTGACTCGCTTCCACGACTATCTGCTTTTGAACAAGCCCAAAGACTACGTCTCGACCTGTGATGACGAGAGAGGGCGGCGCACCGTGCTGGATCTTTTGCCGCCGGAGCTAAGGCATTTGAAGCCGGTCGGCCGCCTCGACCGTGATTCGGAAGGGCTTATCCTTCTCACTAACGACGGTGAACTGGCTAAACTCCTCACCCATCCTTCCCACGACGTGGCCAAAATATACGAGGTGACTGTCAAGGGGCAAATGCTAGCTTCTGATTATTCCGCTCTGGCAAAAGGCATCAGGGATAATAAGAGATACCAGGTG
>JACRFZ010000031.1 GCA_016212515.1 Candidatus Melainabacteria bacterium | reverse complement strand
GACGGGGCCGCACCACCGGTAGTTGCGCCGCCGCCGCCGCAAGAGCAGCCGTCACTTACTTACTGCAAGGTGAAGTGCTGGAGGAAGTGGAGGTACTTCTACCGGACGGCAAATTTTATCTTCCGGTCCCGATTCAAGCCATAAAACCAGGAGCGGACGGCTCTGTGAGAGCGGAAGTAATAAAAATGGCGGGAGATGATCCGGACCAGACCGACGGTGCCACCATCTTTGCCGAAGTTTCCCTGAGCCAAGGCCAGACTATCACTCTAGTGGCGGCAGAAGGAGTGGGCACAGTCACGGCTCCGGGACTGAGGGTGAAGGTGGGAGAGCCGGCCATTAACCCGGTACCCCGCCGGATGATTTTGTCCAGCGCCGGGGAAGCACTGGCGGCAGCCGGGAAAGAACATGCCGGGCTGGAAATCAAAATAGGATGTGTAAACGGCGAAGCAATCGCTCAAAAAACATTCAATCCGAGACTGGGTATAAAAGGCGGCATCTCAATATTAGGCACCACCGGCATAGTAGAACCCATGTCGCTTTCAGCCTACAAAGCAGCCATTGAGGTTTATATCCGGGTGGCACTATCGGCACCGGGAGACGGCGGCAAAGTGGCTTATTTGCCGGGTAATATCGGCATCAGTTTCGCCCGAAAAACTTTAAACTTGAACGATAAACAAACCGTGCACATCTCAAATTTCATCGGCTTTGCCCTGGAGAGCACCGAGAGCTTCTTGCAAGAATCCGACAGCACATTGGACGAGCTCTGGCTTCTGGGGCATCCAGGCAAACTCTGCAAAACCATCGACGGGGTGTTTGATACCCATTCACGCAAAAGTGAATTGGCCACAGGAGCCATCGCCCGCCTGGCTGAAAAGCTCTCCTTCCCGGAAGAAGAATGTCGGCGCTTTGCCAATGCCAATACGGTGGAAGCGATCATCGAGATCTTGCAAGAAGAGCATCTCAGACCACGGGCCCAGGAACTCTGGCAAAGCGCTCAAGCAGCAGTAGCGCAAGCAGCTTCTTCCTTCAATCTCAGTCGCGTCAAAAAAATAAAAGTAAAACTCTTCGATATGAGCGGCAACGCTCTGGTGGGAAACTAAAGTCTATGTCGGATCAAATGAAAACCAGCAAGAGAGGCAAGTTCTACGGTGTCGGTGTCGGTCCCGGCGGGCATGGACTGATCACCACTAGAGCGGCAAAGGTTCTAAAGGATTGTCAAATAATCTTCTGTCCGAGAGCCGGTCGCAGCGCAAGCAGTCTTGCCGCCGACTGCATCGCCGACCTGCACCTACCGGCGGAGCGCTTCCGGACGGTAGATTTCAGTATGGACGAAGACAGGCAGCAAGCCTGGGAAACTTACAAAGTTCTCGCCCGCACAGTTCACGAAGCGCTGGAGGAAGGCAAGGATGTAGCCTATCTCACTATCGGCGATGCACTTACTTACTCTACCTACGGTTACTTGCTCAGTGCCCTGGCAGATCTCGATCCCACCCTTGACGTGGAGACCATACCGGGCGTCACCTCTTTTGCCAGCCTGGCCGCCCTCACTCAATATCCACTCGGGCAGGGAAAAGAAAGGCTCTTGATCTTGCCCTGCCCGGACTCAAAAGAAGAACTGAGGCAGGAGATTGAAACACACGACCTGGTCATACTGATGAAAATAGGTCATCGTCTTCCCATGGTTTTGAGTGTCATCAAGGAGCTATCCATCGGAGAGCACTGTGTTCTAGGCAGCAAAGTCGGACTGCCGGAACAATTTCTGACCAGTCTTTCTAACGAATCTTGCGAATCTTGCCAATTGAGAGAGCAAGAGAAAGGCTATCTCTCTACCATGTTGATCCGAAAAAGCGCCCCTTCGTCAAAATGGCTGCAAGCCCCAATACCCACAAGGAAGAAAGAGGAAGTACTATGAAAGTATATTTCATAGGTGCGGGTCCGGGAGCCCCCGACCTGATCACCATTCGTGGCGCGTCCTGCCTGGCTCGAGTCTCAATAGTTCTATACGCCGGCTCCCTGGTGCCGGAAATTGTACTGTCTCATTGCCGGCCCGGCGCCGAACTGGTAAACACGGCCGGTCTCAACCTGGATGAGCAGTTGGAATACTATCTCCAGGCCAAGCAAGCCAATCAGGACGTGGCCCGCCTGCACTCAGGGGACCCGGCAATCTATGGAGCCATGAGCGAACAAATACAGAAGCTCAGGCAACACGACATCGAATTCGAGATTATTCCCGGCGTCTCATCATTTACGGCAGCAGCAGCCGAACTCGGTGCAGAGCTTACAAAACCGACCATCTCTCAAACTATCATTCTAACGAGAGTAAGCGGAAGAGCTTCCGCCGTTCCAACCCTTGAGTCAATCGAAAGACTGGCGGCGCACCAGGCCACCATCTGCATCTTCCTTTCGGGGCCGCATCTGAAATCGATTGTGCACGATCTACTCAAACATTACCCACCATCAACGCCTGTGGCGCTGGTCTACCGCGCCACCTGGGAAGATCAGCGAAGCCATAGAAGCACACTGTGCACATTATTGGATGAAGTCAATGTAGAAGACTGGAAGCTCACCACCATGCTGCTTGTGGGAGCCGTACTGGACGATGATTTGCAAGCCGCCTCCAAGCTCTACGCCCCCGAGTACAGCCACAAGTTCAGGAAAGCCCGGATCAAATAAAGCATGCAGGAGAAGACAGCCATCTGGATAGTGAGAGAGGAAGGAGAGCGCCTGGCTGAGGAGCTCAAAGACGGGCTCGCAGAGATACGAGATCTGACTCTCTTCAGACCCTGGCTTGCTGATGTAAAACCAATCGACCAATTTCGCCTGAACTTTGACAAATTTAAAAGCTGGATTTTCATCGGCACCACCGGCATCGCCATTCGTTATATGCAGGGTCTCCTGCGCGACAAAAAGACAGATCCTTGCCTGGTGGTAATCGACGAGGGCGGCGGTTTTGCCCTCAGCCTGGCCGGTGGTCACGAAGGGGGAGGCAATGAGCTGGCTTACCAGGTGGCGGCTCAGGTACAGGCTGTGCCGGTGATTACCACCGCCAGCGAAAGTCTAAAGCCACTGACAGTCGGCATCGGTTGCAAGAAAGGCACCAAAAGGGAAAGCATCGAAGCCGCTATCAGACAGGCTTTAGGGCAACGTGCCTTAAGTGAGATTAGAGAAATTGCCACCATTTCCCTCAAGGCAAAGGAGCCCGGACTGGTGGAATTCTGTCGTCTTCAGGCTATTCCACTGCGAATCTTCAAGGAAGAAGATCTAGCCCCGCGGCAGTGGTTGACCGAGAAATCCGCGCACGTCAAAAAGACCCTCGGTCTTGACGGAGTCTGCGAACCCTGTGCACTACTGGCCAGTCCCAGGGGCAAATTGCTGGTACCCAAGAGCACCGGCGTTTACGGTGTAGCTGTAGCCGTAGTGGAAGATGAAAGGAGAAAACCGTGACCAGAGGCTGCCTCTATCTTGTCTCAGTCGGTCCGGGTCAAACGGACTATGTGAGCGAAAAAGCCCTGGCGGCCCTGCGCCATAGCCAAATGGTCGTATCTTACGATCTCTACCTCAACTGGGTAAAGCAAGTGCTCACCGATCAGGAACTCTACTGCCCGCCCCTGACAAAAGAGCGAGAGCGTGCCCAGGCAGCCCTTGCCGCCGCACGCCAGGGCAAGCGCGTCGCTCTTGTTTCCAGCGGCGACATCGGCGTTTACGCCATGGCCTCCCTGGCATTTGAATTGATGGAAGAAAGTGATGACTTCCAGGTCGAAGTCATACCCGGCACCACTGCTGCCACCGCCTGCGCCTCCATAATCGGCGCGCCTCTTTCTCATGACTTTGCCACCCTCAGCCTATCCGACCTGCTATGCCCTTTTCAGTGGATCGAAGAGAGAGCGAAGGCCGTAGCCCAGGCAGACCTTTGCCTGGCCATGTACAACGTACAAAGTGAAAAGCGCCGGACCGGAGTCTACAAGATTCTGGACATTCTCATAAAAGGCGGCAAAAGCCCGGACACCCTTTGTGGCGTAGTCAAAAACGCCTACCGCCCGGGACAAGAGAGCTATATTGCCACGCTCTCGGAACTGACCGAAAAAACCTTCGACATGTTTACCACAATCATTGTAGGGAACCGCTTCACCAGACGAAAGCGAGACTGGATTTTCACCCCCAGAGGCTATATGGACTGGGAAGAGCAGGAACTGGAAAGCCCCCGGGAAGACGCCGTCTGGGTCTTTTCCGGCACCAGTGACGGCAATGAAGCGGCACTGGCCATAAGAGATTCCAACAGACCGGTGGTTGTCTCAGTGGCAAGCGACTACGGCGCCAAACTAAATCAAGCAGCACTGGCAGGACATGATGTGCAGATTGTGGCAGGCCGATTGGGACAAGAGAAGAGAAAGACGCTTCTAAAGACTAGCCGCTGCAAAGCCGTGATTGATGCCACCCATCCCCATGCAGAAGCCATTTCACTGCAACTGAACGAGCTTTGCTCAGAACTGCAAATTCCTTACCTGAGGCTGGAACGTCCAAAATCCGACCTTCCGGAACAAGCCTACCTGGCAAGTGACTGCCGAGATGCAGCCAGGCAAGCCATAGCCACCGGTAAACGCATCTTCCTGGCTACCGGCGCCAGAGATCTGGAGACCTTTCTGCAGGCAGACGGTGCCGCCAACAGGGAATGGTTTCTGCGCATAATCCCGGATCCGGAAATTATCGACAAGGCAGTCAAACTGGGCATCAAGCCCAAGAACATCTGTGCTATGCAAGGTCCCTTTTCCAGTCAGTTCAACGACCTTCTTATGCGAGAGTGGCAAGTAGACTGCCTGGTCACCAAAGACTCCGGCGCAAGGGGCGGCTTGCAAGAGAAAATAGAGGCCGCCGGTCGCCTGCAGATCCCAATCATCGTAATCAAACGACCCGCTCCGCACCCAGGCCATGGAACCACCTTCCAGAGTGCCGCGGCCATAATCGAGACTTTGAACAAACTCCACATCTAGTGGTAGCAGCAGCAGACAAAAAAGGAGAGACCAGTGTCCGGCAAACTTCCAGTGACAATTTTTACAGGCTTCCTGGGTACAGGCAAAACCACAATTCTCAAAAGTCTTATCATGTCGGAACCGGACAAGCGCTTTGCAGTGGTCATAAACGAATTCGGAAAAGTCTCGGTCGATGACCTCCTGGTTATGCAAGTGCGCCAATCCGATAACTTCCAAGTGTACAAACTGAGCGGCGGACTGATTGCCTACGAAGACAACGGTTTCCTTGATACCATGCTGCAAATCGCCGACAACGCCGCCGGCTTTGATCATGTACTGATAGAGACCTCCGGACTGGCGGCACCAACAGCAGTCATGGAAAGTCTCGCCGCCCCTCGCCTGGCCGAACACTTCACCCTCGATGCTACACTCAGCCTGGTAGACACACCGCTCTTCCTCGACTACGGCAAACTCAGCCAGGAAACTCTTACAGTCATGGGGTTTCAGATGAAAGCCGCCGACGTAGTGGTACTCAACAAGATAGACAAACTTGAGCGCCGCCAGTTAGAAGAGGCGGAGGCAAAAGTGCGAGACCTGGCCCCGGATGTGAGATTCATTGAACTGGCCTTCCAGGCCCGGCTGGTAAGTCGACTGAGCCTCGGCCTCAAGCTAAACGAATTCCGCGCCGGTGAGTACATAGCAGGAATAACCAACTTTGCAGGACTGATGCATCAAGCCGGAGCCGCAAGCCAGAATGGTCACAGTCACTCGGGGCTGGGAGCCCACGACCACGGACTTCATACTCATGAACATCTGCACCAGGAAGATCCGGGCTGGCTTTCCTTCAGCCTGACGAGCCACAAGAAACAAAGGCGCAACAACCTGGAGACGGCGCTGGAAACCATTGCCGCAGAAATGCCGCTTCTAAGGGTCAAGGGTTTTGTGCAATGCCTGGAGATAGATGAGCCGGTTCTATTTCAGGGAGTGAACACCCGCATCGAAAGCTCCGTCGGTGAAAGCGCCGGAATCGAGCCGGAGGCCATGGCTGTTGCCCACGTTCACTCGCATTCTCATTCGCACTCCCATGACCATGACCACCATCATCATGAGCATGAACATGAACACACTCATCACCACGACCATGATCAAAACCACGCTCACGACCATCATCATCATGAGCACGAACATGAGCACACTCCCAACTCCAACCTGGTTTTCATCGGCTACCATCTGGACCGACTGAGGCTGGGGGCACGGCTCAATGAACTTACGGCGGCAGGCTGGCACTAGCGCTACCCTCACACCAGCTTAGAGATCGGAAAGGTACACAAGCGGAGGCGATAACATTGACTGCTCCAGAAAACGATGCAATAGCTCATAAAATCAAGGCGGAGAAACACAAACAAATCTTTGATCAAAAGAAGGCCCGTGCCACCAGAGAAAAAGGTTTGCTGATAGTCAATACCGGTACAGGCAAAGGCAAGACCACGGCAGCTTTCGGCATGGGGCTGAGAGTGCTCGGTCACGGCATGAATCTCGGGGTGGTGCAGTTCATCAAAGGCGCCCTGGACACAGCCGAAAGAGAGTTCCTGAGCCAACATGCCAATTGCCATTTTCACACAGTCGGTCAGGGTTATACCTGGAACACTCAGGACCTGGCCAGGGATATAGAGACCGCCGAAGCCGGCTGGGGTATCGCCGAGAACATGATTTTTAGCGGCAAGTACGGCATGGTTATTCTTGACGAGCTGAACATTGTGCTCAAGTATAAGTACCTAAATCTGGAACGAGTACTGGAGACCCTGAGGGCCAGACCGGAGAGCATGCACATCGTCATAACCGGGCGCCACGCGCCGCCTGAACTTATAGAAGCAGCCGACCTGGTATCGGAAATGCGCGCCATCAAGCACCCCTATAAAGAACAGGGCATCAAGGCCCAGGCTGGTGTGGAATTTTGAAAATCGAAACCACGTTTGAGCCGCAGTCGGCAGAAAGCAAGCAAGCTAGTTCCATGAAGGCAACCTGCCCCTGCCTGTTAATCAGCGCGCCGGCTTCCAACCAGGGCAAAACCATGATAACGGCTGCCCTGGCTTACTACCACCGAAGCAAAGGACATCGGGTGAAGGTCTTCAAAACCGGTCCCGACTTTCTCGACCCCATGCTTCTGGAGCGAGCCTCAGGGCAGAGCGTGGACTCTCTTGATCTTTGGATGACGGGAGAAGAGCAATGCCGCACTCTTCTTTTTCAAGCAGCCAGGACCAACGACATCATTCTGGTTGAAGGCGTGATGGGTCTGAACGATGGCTCCCCCAGCACAGCCGACCTGGCCGGGAAATTCAACCTGCCTCTGGCAATTGTAGTTGATGTTTCCGGTATGGCCGAAACCTGTAAGGCTCTGGCACTGGGATTGAAGCAGTTAAATCCGCAGCTGAACTTTCTGGGCTTTCTCGCTAACAACGCCGGCAGCGAACGTCATAGCGCCATTATTGCCAGAGCCCTGGGTGACGACTATCTAGGTGCCATCGAGCGCAACGAAAATCTGCAAGTGGAAAGGCGACATCTTGGTCTCTATCAGGCAGGCGAGATAGACCAGCTGGAATCTCGATTGGCAGCCATGACCGCCAACCTTGAGAAGACCGTTCTAGCAAAAATGCCGCCCATGACGAGTTTTGCAAGCAACCAGGAAAGGCCCATGCCGAAACTGCTTGCCGGGAAACACATAGCGGTAGCCAGAGACAATGCCTTCTCCTTCATATACCAGGCCAACCTGAGCTGCCTGGAAGCATTGGGAGCCAGCCTCAGTTTCTTTTCCCCCCTCAAAGACAGAGCTTGCCCAAGGGCCGATGCTGTCTACCTGCCAGGCGGCTATCCGGAACTTTACCTGCAGGACCTGGCCTCAAATACAGAGATGAAACAGTCACTTAGCAGGCACAAAACTAGCGGCGGACTTATCTATGCTGAATGTGGCGGTATGCTCTATCTCCTCGATGCGCTCATAGACAAAGCGGGCAGGCAGGAAAACATGGCCGGACTGCTCCACGGGGAAGCACGCATGAGAAACCGTCTAAAGTCCCTGGGCCATCAATACTTTGACACCGTATATGGAGCCATCCGGGGACATACTTTTCACTACTCGGAAACAACGATGGAAGAAGAGATCTGCGCATCGGCCATCAAGAAGACTGACGCGCAAGAAGGCGAACGACTCTATCTAGATGAGCGAGGTCGAATACTGGCCGGCTACCTGCACCTCTACTTTCCCTCCAACCCGCGAGTGGCAGCGGCAATTTTTAGCGGACAGGCCCGGAGCGTCTTCGTGAAACCGAAGTGCTAGTAGACACACTACCATCGCCGTCAGCAGCAGCTTTAATTGTCTGAGAAAGCGTTTTCAACTCTATACTGCCAGGGTTCTTGGCGAGAGAAAGAGCCAGGCAAAACCGGGACTGCTCATGATATCCGGACCTCTGCAAGCGCTTGATCAGGACAGAACAGGCCCGATCGTTTCCAGGATCGGCGGCCAGGCAACTCTCCAGATCACGTGCTGCCGCCTTCACCCGGCCTTGATCGAGGAACAGCAAAGCGCGCTCTCTATAGCAGTCGGAAGCCCTTCTCCGGCCGGAAAGCCCGCCCACCTCCTCATGAATGGTGATCAAATCGGAAAGTAACTTGACCGCATCTCTTCGATTGCCGCTATTGGAATGATCAAGAGCCTGCAGATACAACAAATCCAGTTTCACCTCTGTCTGCTTGGCGTGACGGCTCTGAACGAGGTCCTCCAGCGACAGGGCCGACAAACCGCATGTTTCAACGACCTTCTTGGCAGAAGCGGAAGCATTCTTATGAGCCACAAAGACATGCAAGGGACCCTTGCCATATTTTAAAACAGTGAAGCATTGCAGAGAAACCACACTCAAAATAAAGAGGAGCGCCACACAGCTATAGATAAGATGCTTTGGCAAACGCCATATGGCTGAGGCTTTTCGACAAACCTTCTCTTCCAAGTCTTCCAGCACGCCATCAATATTGGTATACCGAAGAGCAGTAGACTTCTCAAGCATACCCGCCAGAATAGAATCCACCTCCTCTGCACCATTGCCTTCCACAAAACGCCCGTTCAAGACAGGCACCTTAGCCTTTTGATGAAGTGAAACGGTCTCCATCAAATCCTGCCCTCGAAAGGGCGGCTGCCCGGTGATCATGTGGTAGAGCAAACAACCGAGTGCGTATATATCAGACTGCACACTGGGCGCCTCACCATTCCACAATTCAGGAGCAATATAGTAAGGACTGCCCATGACATTACCGGGACCTGTCACACGCCCACTGATACCTTTCAAATCATTGATAGCGAGACCGAAATCAATGAGCACTGGCACAATCTCGCCGCGACTGCCTACCTTCAGCATAATGTTGCCGGGCTTAATGTCCCGGTGCAAAATACCAGCCTCATGCAGAGCCTTAACAGCCTTCAAGATTTCCCGAAATACACCCAGAGCTTCCGGAGCGGACATGGGACCGTGATTATTTAAATAGCCCTGAAGGCTGCCTTCATTGAGGTGTTCCATTACGATATAGGGCACACCGTCGGAAGTGAAATCAAAATCCAGGATGCGAACCACGGAGGGGTGGTCAATGCGACTGGCTATACGAGCCTCTCTCAAGAATCTTTGATGACTGGCTGCATCTTCGGTGTGAAGACTGGTGAGAAACTTAATTGCCACCGGTCGGTCCAGGTAAAGGTCTTCGGCCAGGAAAACCTTTCCCACTCCCCCTCTTCCGATCAATTGCTTGATTCGATACTTACCTCGAAATATCAAACCTTCATGGGTTCCGGAGGCAATAAAGCCTGAATCAAATTGCTGACTGAGATTGAAAGTTTCCATAAACAGAAGATACCTCAAAGGAAACCGCGCCGAAGCTGCGGTTACCCGAAAACTAATGAACAAGAGACTAAATAAGTATGTGTACCAGGGGACAGCAGTTAGTAAGTGAGAATGACGCCTGTAATTGTGATCCTGAGGGGAGATACACACAATTATGCAGAGGATTATAAAAACGATATAAAAACCCGATGGGAGTTCCACCATGCTCCGGCTTAATTCGATTCTATGGGTACTGTACATCCCCGACCAAATTTCATTAAGCCTAGAGCTGGGAATCGAATTCAAAGCAGGATCTGCATAGCATCCCTCTAGCGCAAGCTTGCACCCAAGAGCGAGCCTCGTGAGAACTTTCTTAGTGGGTTCAAAAAAGACAGCCGTCGCGCACTGGATTTCCAGATGCGGTGCAAAGCTATTCCAGGCATGCACATTGCCAAGATTGGATTCTAATGCCAAACAAAGGCTTCAATGGTTGATATCCATTCTTATCACCTCAATCGAAAAGCCTCCTGCACTTCCAAACCCAAATACCGGCCGATTCAATTCAATGTGATACCAGCATCAGTCCTGGTCGGTTTCAATGCAGCCATGGCTTGCCACAAAGACAACCACAATCCAGACCCATCTATAGCTCCAAGAGCTACTAAAAATAAACATGACAAACTTAGTAATTCAAAACTGGCTACAAGAGAGAATTCGGCTCATAGAAGGCCTGGTTACTGGCCTTGAAGCTGAAGCAGAAAAACTTCCGGCAACCCAAGAGACCATACAACACAGACTGAGAGTGTCTCAGGCTGAAGCAGCGGCAGAACAGTACATCCGGGATCTAAAAGAAAAGCCCATCGAAATGTATGAACTAGCCGTCAAAGAAATAGAAGATTTGCAGCCAGGTCGTCTTCTCGTTCCGCATTGGCCTGGCTACTGGTCTTTGCCTTGGCAGTGCGAGGAGTTGCCGACCCTGCTGCACATGCTCACCATGGAGGCAGAAGCACTGACCTTGAAAGCCTCGGCTGAGGCATCTCTGGCTAAGGCTAACTGGTTATTGGCACAGTTGGCATTAGAGTTCGGCCAACAAGAAGAGCGCCAAAAGAACGCTTTGGAGAAATCGCAATGAAAAGCAAAACCCGGTAAGAAGTACAGGTCATCAAAACAAACGCTTCATTTCCTGGTATTTTCGGCGAGCTAGCATGAATGGCTCCGTCATCAGATGAGATGCCGAAGGCAATTACTGTATCAAAGTTCATCTTGAGACTGAAGGTGAATTGAAGAAAGCGAGAATCCCGGACGAATTCGAAGATGTGACGGTACGGAAGGAAGTGACCGGCCCCATTGCCTTATAGATCCAATCAGAAAAGAGAGCAACCAGGCATCTCTGAAGACCAGGCCTTGCCGGCTCTTGCAGGTTGTTTCACCTCGGGCCGTCTACCCGGGAGATCTGCCACCCGTACTGGATCTGGAGGTGCCGGACCAATGGCGTGAGTTCTCCATCGGTGAACGCAATCGCATGGTCAAGGCCTGGGTAGACGGAGTTAAGGCCAAATTGGGTGCCGACCCAATTATCTACTGCAGTGCCTATTTCCCTGATGACATTCTGGGAAATGCCCAGTGGCTGGAAAACTATTCACTCTGGGTGGCCCATTACACCAGAGACAGATCGCCGAGAGTGCCACAACCCTGGGATGTCTGGACCTTCTGGCAATTTACCGACACCGGCCGCATCGAAGGAATAGCCGGCGATGTCGACGTGAACCAGTTCAACGGCTCAATGGAGCAACTGGCGAAATTCAAACAACAAGGCGAGTTCCCGGTGCGCAACCTGAGCGGTCGGCTGCTTTCCTTGCTGCCCGGCGGCGTGGGAGGCATTCGCGCCTAAGCAAAACCAATCGAACCTTTGATAGTTGAAGACACCGGAGGCGGCGTAAGCCGCCTCTTTCGTGTAATAGATGCTTCCGGAGGGAGAGCAGCAGGAGCAAAGTCAGTTCTCTACAATAAAATCAAAGCTCATTTCTTTTATATGCCTTAGTATCTTGCGAAGGGTCGAACCCCAAATTTCAGATTTCATCTCTTACGATTCAGCCCCCGGGGAAATCAGTCACTCTTGATAAATGAGTTGAGAACAGCTATCAGCACATCTTCCTCAACATCTTTGCTCAAAACCGCATCCATGCCTGCTAGCAGACAGTCCGATCTGACGGCGGCATCGTCGTGGGAAGTAAGGCCTATGATCGGAATGCGGCATCCGGAGCCTGACTCTCTTGACCTAATTTCAGAAGCGCATTGGGCGCCGGTCGCCCCGATCATTTGATAGTCCATGAGAATGGCGCTAAAGTTCGAGCATTCCAAAGTAGAAAGCGCAGCCTTAGTACCCTTAGCCAACTTGGTTGCAATGCCATGCCTGGCAAGCAGAAGGGAAACTCCTGTCAGACAGATTTCACTATCGTCTACAACGAGAACAGGCAAACACTGAGTCATAGACTTTTACCCGCGGCTTTAGTAAAGCGGACCGTAACAGGTACGCCGAAAGTAGAATTTTCAGCGAACCGCTCAAGTGAAGATGTGACAAAGCTAACCTAATGACCGTGACAATTAAATGCTAGAACCGATTGAGCTCGGAAAAACAGAACACAGTCAAGCGCTGCAGCAAGGGCGGCCATATCCGCGAACCAAACCCGAGAGAACTCTTCCTGGTCGATAATTGAAAACCCTTCCGCTCGACAAATTGCTCAGCCCTCATTAACAAACTGTTTGCGAAACTACATTCCATCCCAGATCTGAAAGGTATTCCCATTTATCAAAAGATTCACTCGCAATCAAGACCGAGAGCAGCTACGACGGAATTGAGAATAACATACCGTGACACTCCAGCCTTCAGGACCTATTTGCCGGCGGCAGGAAGTTCGCGAAGGAGTTCCTTCCTGACTAGATTTATCTCTGCTCTATCTTCCGGAGCGATAGATTCGGCGGTGCGCAAGTCTTTGGAAGCGGCCGCCAGATTATTCATTTTGGCGTATTCTCTCGCTCTGATCAGATAGAAAGTAGCATCTCCAGGAGACTGTTTGATGATTTTATCGGCGAAGGAGACAGCCTCTTTGTGTTTACCCATCTTGATGCAAAGATTGCAGGCTTCACGCCAGGCTTCAAACTGAACATGTTTATAGGCGGACGCTTCTGTCAGGTCCATGAGCGCCTGCTGGTTTTTACCCTGCGCTTGAAAAACAGCGGCGCGTTCAATCAGAGCCCAGGGAGACCGCCCCGCTTTGAGAGCCAGGATCGTGTCATAATCATCTAGAGCCTTCTCGTACTGTTTCTCGCCACGATAAAGAGCAGCTCTTCGAAAGAGATATTCACCTTTGCCGGGTTCCAACGCCATGAGCTTGTTCAGGGTAGATATGGCAGCTTTGTTATCGCCCTTCATGGCACTGACTTCATACAAGTATTTCAAACGGTCAGCTTGCCTGAGCTGTTTTGCCTGCGGGTCTGCAAGTAACTTCTGAGCAGCATCGGCATCGCCCTCTGCCAGAGCCCTCTTCAATTTGCTCTTCAAGTCGACAGGAGCCGGAGCCTTCCCTTGCGCGGGCGGTAAGGTGAAATTCAAACAAATGAGAAGAAGCAGAAGCGTCAGTCTATACCTGGGAGGTTCTATCGAAGGGCAAGCGATCAACGTTATTTGGATCAAGGGTTCGCTCCTCTAAACTAATCACTAAACGGCGGCAAAGAGAGGGGCTCAGGCTCTCAAGTAAAGATAAAACAGCCCCCGAAGCCCATATGATGGAATGTACTTGACCCTTTCGCTATCAAAGCTCAAATTTGGAAAACTCTCCAGCATATAACCAAGGAGCAAGCGACTGAGCAACTTGGACAGGTGGGAGCCGATACAGTAATGGGCGCCACTACCCAGGGCTAGATGACGGGCATTAGCCCTGGTCAAATCGAGTTTGTCAGGCTCGCTGAACTGGAGCGGATCGCGATTAGCGGCAGCCAGCATCAAAAGCATGTAGTCGCCTCGCTTAAAGATAAACCCGGGAAGGGCTTCAAGCTCAAAGTCCTGCTGCACCACCCTAGGAATATCCAGCACTGAACCACAATAACGCAATAGCTCGTCGATAGCAGCTTCCCGACCGCCGGGAGAAGCGGCGCAAAAGTATTCGCGCTGCTCAGGATGTTTCAAGATCTCTAGAAGGGCATTCGGCAAGAAATTGACAAGCGTCTCAAAGGCGGCAAAGACAAGCAAACAGAGATTGTCGACTTGCTCTCTTGTGGAAAGTTGAACGGCGCCTTCCTGAGTAATTTTATGGTCCGAAGAAAGCTTTGATGCAAACACATCGAGCAAAATCGCAGCGGCCTTAAAGCCGGGCGAGTTACCGTCTGCGTCAGGGGGCAAATGACCGGCCGTACGCTGAGCAGCATAGTTGAAATCTTGCATACGCTCCTGGTCGACACCAAGCCAGTGGGCCAAAAGAGAAATCACAAGAGGTACTACTAAGTCTCCTACGAATTCCATTTCTCCTTTAACTCTCAGCGGTGCCGATAGAATCTCAGCCCTCTCAAGAATGTAAGATTCGAGGAGGTTAACCCTGGCTGGGGAGCAAAGTTCAAGAAAGTCCCTGCGCAAATGACTGTGGCGCGGCTCATCCTGCATACTCATCCAGTTCTCTTGAGAAGTTCTGAGAGCCGTCGAGGCAACAGTCTTCTCCGCCGGAAAGAACTTGTAGAGATCAGAGGACAGCCCGGGCTCCTTGAGGAGGGCTGTCACTGCCTCATATCCACTCACCAACCAGTAGCCCGTCCTCGGACTGCGCCAGACCGGCGCGACCGCTCGCAGGTTCCCATATAGCTCGTACAGACCAGCAGTGAAGTCCTGGATTGGCTTTCCGTAAGGATCAAGATCTTGCATGTTGAAACGGTTCCTGCCGGCTGAACGAATATAGAAGTTGATTATATCCAGTCAGCCGGCATTTCAAGTTATCTCATCGGCAGCGGTACCCACTAGTGGCTCCAATCGTGTTTGGCTCTGCCAATATTCCACAGCAACTGGTCACGGCTCCACAAACCGGCAGTCAAGGTTGCCAATTCGGTTTGCTCAGCTTCGCTCAAGCCGGGTCGCGGCGGTCCCATGGGCTGCTCCGGCTCAGGACGGGGATTGCGCCGCTCCTCCCTGATACGCTCCAGCATCTCATCCATGCGCTTCCGGGCGTCCTCGGGCGTTTCCGGGCGACTGGGGAAGACACCGGCGGAGGCAATTTCCAGATAGCTGGAACCATTGGCCCGCAAAGACTCCTCCAGCACCGCCAACTGCAAACCGCGCCGAGTCTGCGGATCCTCTACTTTCTGGGCTAGTTCCATTACACGGTGCAGCCTACCCTGAACGTTGAGCCTGTTAGCAATATCCACCACGGTTCCATCGAATTCAGCCTCTGAAGAGGTTCTCAATTTCAGGAACAGCAAATTCAACTCGGCCACATCTTCGCGTCTGCCTTCGGAAACACTGGCACTGAGACGCGAATCTCCATGGCGCAAATCTATACTTTCACTCAAGTTGCCGTTTGCATCTCTAAATGCATCAGCCGGCAGTTCCCTATTGGGAGGAGTGTCTCCCATACCACTCAGAATTCGCTGGGTGAGGGGCTGCTCAAACCAGGATGGTTCAATGCCGCTGCGTGGGTCCAAAATGCTCAAATTGAAATTATGGTACATGGGGTCGAGGCCTTCCGTCTCTCTCTCATTGCGCCTTTGCCGGGCTTCCATCTGAGCCTCTCGCACTTCACGTAAGAGTCTATTTTCAGCAGGCTGCGAGGCAGCGTCACTGCTCGCCTCTGTACTAACGACATCCCCCTGGGGTTTGGGCTCAGGCTTTGGTTTGGGCATCTCGTAAGCATCCGCCTGCAAATTGCTAAAGCCCTTGTTGCTATTTCCCTGCCCGGCCGGCAGGTCTGCAAAATCTAAATAATCCACTTGTCTGGGACCAGTCATAGAAAACCTCCGGTCTGCGGTGAGGAGGGCACTGAGTGCCCTCCTCTGGTGTAGTCGCGTGCAAATTACAGGAACTCTTTCCTATGGCTGATCGGAAGATTGCGCAGCCCGGTTCTGCTGTGCTCGCTGCACCTCAGAAAGGGCTCCACGCTGAATCTGCATTCTTACATCGTTGAGACCGGGATCGGCAGTGTTGCTGATGAACATATCGAAGGCAGTCTGCTGCTGAGCGGCCGTTGCCTCAACCGGCTTCATGTTGGCGGCCCTGGACTCGCCGTAACCGAAGCCGAAAGCACCGACACCGGGAACGCCTATGTTGACACCCACACTGGTGGTATCGATACTGGCATTGCTATCGGCACTGAAGTTCGAGCCGTTACCCGGAGTGTACTGGAATCTCGTAGCCGGAGGCGCGCCGGGAAGCACAGCCGGAGGTTGAGTGGCATCCATTATCAGTGTATTGCCATGGCGAGAGTTGTCAACGTTAACCGAACTCTTGCCACCGTCGCCACCCTGACCGACAGCGGAAGAACTGGAATCGCCGCCGTTACCGACTGCACTGGCATCGCCGCCGTTACCGACTGCACTGGCATCGCCGCCGTTACCGACTGCGCTGGCGTTACCGCCATCTCCGCCGCGACCGCCGTCACCACCATTGCCGATACCAGTGGCGCTGGAGTTGGAGTTAGCGTTAGCATCAGAAGTGGAGTGGGAGTGCGGCTCAATCGTCACAGGCGGCAGTTCCGGACGAGGCTGCGGCTGAGGTTCAGGGCGGGCATGACAGCGGTTATCGGCTGTATACTGTTCCGCTGCCACTCCCCCCCAGACACTCTGTCCAGAGGCCTGAACTTCGCTGCTGTGGTCACTTACATCTTGTCTACCCATGTTGAGTTCTCCTTGAAGAAACTGAGATCGTCCAAAGTTTTAGGTGTTAATCTGATTTTCAAAGGTCGAAAGAAAATAGGCAGTGGAGAGTCTCACTGCTGGTTGAATTCGTTATCGACTGGTTTGATACTAGGCTTCAAACATTGCAGAAAAATAAAACTAATGACACCATTTGTGGTGTAACTACGAAAGGCAAGAATCATTTAACTTCAATTCTGCTTAAAATGAAAATTCTGTGGAAAGCCGCAAGCCGTGCTGGACTTTCCGCTAGACAAAAATCCGCCGCAGCCCAAAGCACCACCGACAGCAAAGCAATTACTGTCACAGCAACACGTGCAAAACCTGATATGACTCAAATAAGAGCGACAGCAGTGCTGCAGTTTTCCAGCCGCTCTAGACAAACTTAAGAGTAAGGTTGCGATTGACGTGAGAGGCCAGAGATTCTTTCTCATTTGCCACGCATATATCGATACGACTGGTGCCCTTTCCACGGAAGGCCGAGCCGGTATCCACAACCTTGAAAGGAATACTCTTTCCGTAATGCTGCTCCAGCTCA
The DNA here is from genome assembly GCA_016212515.1 of Candidatus Melainabacteria bacterium. Taxonomy (GTDB): domain Bacteria; phylum Cyanobacteriota; class Vampirovibrionia; order Obscuribacterales; family Obscuribacteraceae; genus Obscuribacter. Next base: position 151,354 of record JACRFZ010000031.1, on the reverse strand, counting down.
GGAATACAGACTTTCTGCCCGTACTTAATGCCGGCCTTATTATCCATGGCAACACTAACGTAGGGAGCCCGACCGGCCAGATAGTCCTGCAAGGTGTACAGCGGCTTGCCTCGCATATCTTTATAGCCACCTTCAAGAGCACTGGAATCGGGATAATAAGCTGTTGCTCTAGCTGAAGCACCGCCCGTCTCGATCTCCACATCGGGGAAAGACTGTGCTTTCATAGAGTGCTTCTCAAGCCTGGACGCAGTAGAGGAAATATTTGAGGCTCCGGCCCCGGCATCTTTGCCGGGAAGTCTTTCACCGGACGAATTCTCGGAACTGATTCCATCTCCTAGCTTGTCGGCGGCAAAAGAAACGGGCTTTCCACTTGCATCTTTCTGCCGGCTGAAGGAACCGTCGGAATTGGCAACACCCCGCAAGAGCACCTTCTCTTTGCCGTCCTTACCCTGCTCGAACAAGTGCACAAGTGTACTGCCTCCAACTTGCTCTACCTCCAGGCGAACTCGGTGCATTCGCCCCTGTCCGTCAAAAACATTGAGATAGACATCGGAATCTCGGCCAACCAATGATTTCACGGCCGCCAATCTTTCTTGCGCCGACTTACCTTCATCAATCAATATTGTAGTTAGAGCATCTTTGCTTACAGTTCCAGCGCTAGAGTCAACACCGGAATGCATGGCCGCTTCGCGCAGGCGACTGGAAGCACCATCGGCGGCGGCAGACATCGACTGATTTAGCCAGGACTGAGACTCAACTGATTTGGCCATAGTGAATACTGCTTCAAAAAAAGACACAAGGGTAAACATTTTGTTTACTCAATTCCGACGATCGCAAGACATGGAAGACTGTGCGACTACTTGAGTACCATCATGAGAGCAAAACCTGTGTGACAAGTACATACCATTTCATCAAATCTTCAGACGAATCAAGAGAGAGCCGAGCAGCAGGTGCACCGTCCACAGTGACACTTCCAGACAGCCAAACTATGCAGACTTTGGTCGGCGTTCTCTCAAGCGGTGCAGGAAGCCACACTCGACATAACAGCCACCTTCCGGGCATTTGCCGACTTCATCCAGCATTTCCAAGTCATTTTCGTCTTCGTCTTTCACTGCACCCGCCTCTACCTTTACAGTACAAGGCTTAACTCGGTTCGAGGAAGAATCAATTTGGGAACGACGTTTTGCCTTCGCCATAAGGACCTCCAATCTTAAAAAATACAATCCAGCGCGTTCTTCTAATTCACAAATAAAAGGGTACGCGAGCTGGCGTGACAAAGAAATAACAACCGGCGGAAGCCCGGAAATCCACACCTATGATTTAACTCGCACTCAGTTGACCGTGCCACTTGGAGGGCCGGTTTATGTTAAGGCTTAATGAGCTATTGCCGACGATCAGTTCTATAATCTGACAAAACCGACCAGCATGGATCGGTCCGGTATCAACCTTTTTCAGTCTCTACAGAGAAAGACCGTATGGTGAGCAGTCCGAACCATCGTTTAGGCTTCCTTTTTGCACTGGCTCTAAGCTACGTGCTATGCGGCTGCGATGGTAAGGTGGAAGCTCAAAGGAACCAAACAGAAGTTAAAGCGGAAAAGTCGCAGGCTTTCACTCCTGCGGCCAAGCCACCGGTTCCACCCGTGGAACCAGAGTCAGCACCGCTTCCGCCCAAACGTCGCCATCAATTGATGGAGCTTGTCCATAAGCTTGTATCAAAGGAGCACGGAGAGAGAGCTCTGGGACCCCTTTCAACATTGCTCGCCAGCGAGCCGAACAACGTGGAGTTGCTCACCTTGAGAGCAAAGACCCTGATCGCTATGGGCGAAGAAGAAAAGGCTAGAGATGACCTGGACAGAGGACTAACTCTGGAACCAGAAAATTTTGAACTAAATAAGCTCATGGCGGATTATCTGTTCGTAAGTGGAAACAACAAGAGTGCCAGAAAATGCCTCGAAATTTGCCTGAAGATGAAGCCGAGAAGCTCGGATATCTATGGTCAGCTTGGGCAGATTGCAGCGGCAGAAGGTCGCTATCAGGAAGCTGCGGACAACTACGGCAAAGCGGCACAAATAGATGATAAGAACCCCATGTGGAAGCGCAAGCAGGCCTATTGTTATTGGGGTATGAAAGACTATCCAAGAGCCATGCGACTCTTACTTCAATGCAAAGAAGCGCACAAGCACGACTTTGAGTCATATGTACTACAGGCAGAACTATATGAAAAAATGGGTGAAACTGAAAAGTCTCTAGCGGCCTACCGAGATTTGTTCAAAGAGTTTCCCAAGAGCACGCTGCAAATGAGGTCCTACGGTCTGGCCCTGACCAAGGCAAAGCACTACGATGAAGCAATTGAGGTCTTCAGCAAGTTGCTGAAGTTAAATCCGCAAGATGAAGAGCTCTACTCAGCCAGGGCCAAGGCCTACCTGGGCAAGAAGCAAATGTCCAAGGCCCTCGATGATGTAGAGGAATCAATAAGACTTTCACCCAGAGACAATGCCGAAGCCTATCGGCTGAAAGCCCAGCTAAGGCAAGCTACGGCCGCCCAAGGAGAGCAAAACGATGATCTCTCACGCCAGTAGTCAAGCGGACCATCCTGGTCAAGGAGCGCTAATATTTTGCAGGTGAGGACCTCAGAGGTATTATTGTGGCCAAAGTTCTGGTTGTGGAAGACGATGAGCAACTGAGATCCCTGGTTGCAGAGCTGCTTAAGAGCGAAAAGCACACCGTCGATACGGCCGACGACGGTATCTCGGCCCGCATTTTACTTGGCAACTCCCACTACGACCTTCTCATTCTCGATTGGAACCTCTCGGATCAAACCACCGGCATTGACATCATCAAAGAACACCGAGCCGGCGGCGGCAACACTCCCATCCTGATGCTAACCGGAAAAACCGACTACGATGACCGAGAGACCGGTCTTGATCGCGGTGCCGACGATTACTTGTGCAAGCCCTTTCATCCCCGAGAATTCGGAGCGCGGGTGCGAGCCTTACTTCGCAGGGTTCCCAAAATAGTAGGAAAAGTACTGAAGGTGAAGCAAGTCGAGTTAGACTCCACTGCCTTCAGAGTGACAGTGGCAGGCAAGGAAATCAAACTCTTCCCCAAAGAGTTTGCTCTCCTGGAATTTCTTATGCGTCATCCCAACCAGGTCTTCAATAACGACAGTATTCTTGACTCGGTCTGGAGCACCGATAGTGCAGCCACGGTAGAGACTTTGAGGCAAGTCATGGCCAGGCTACGATCAAAACTTGAGAACGCCGGAGCCAGTGGGCTTATCACAACTGTTTATGGCGTAGGCTATAAACTTGAGGACATCTAAAATAAAATTGGCTACCCTGCCCCGGCTCGCTATCCACACCAATGCTACCGCCGTGAGCAAGCACTATTTCTCTGGCAATAGCCAGCCCAAAACCCGCGCTCATGCGCGCCTCACCACGGGCGTTGACTGACTCGCCGCGTCCAAACCGGTCAAAGATGCAAGACAGTTTCTCGCGAGCAATTCCGGGACCGGAATCGACCACGCGAAACTCAACCTGTTTGTCAGGTAAGGCAACCGTACGCACTATTACATCGCTCTGGGGTTCGGAAAAATCGATAGCATTGGCGAGAAGATTTACAAGAACCTGGATCAATCTATCTTTGTCGGCTGTAAGTGTCACTTCCGTGCCTTCCACAACCAGATAAACCTCTTTTGTCTCAGCCACATGGGCCACCGAATCGATGGCGGCGCGAACCAATTCCAGATTGCTACAGCTTTGTAGATCAAGGGAGAGCACACCGCTTTCCAGACGCTCCAATTGCAGCAGATCGCTGGTGAGTTTGATGAGGCGCTCAATTGACTGGTTGGCAGCCACCGCCCCCTCATGCCCACTGGTGCTGAGCGGTCCGTAGTTACCCCTGGCGAGAAGCTGAATATATGCCATAACCGAATTGAGCGGACTTCGCAGATCATGACTGACCATAGCCACAAAATCGCGCCGCAGGCGCTCCGAGCGAATGCGCTCGGTAAGGTCGGTGGCGATTACCAGGATATTCAAGTGTTCCACAACCCGATAGACAACTACAGACAGTTCGCACACTTTCTCAGTACCGTTGGCCACGGTTAGGCTCAACTCAAATTTGCCGCGGTCTACACCGGAATCAACATCTCTGACAATGGAGAGAAAGTCAGTGGCGGCCGGATCTGAAAACAAGCGATTGAAGTCAACACCGGTTAAGGATTCGCGTCTGAATCCGAGCAACCGCTCCGACTCCGCATTGGCAAACTCGATGCGCAGATCTTGAGAGAGAGCGAACACCGCCATGGGTAATTGTTCAAGAAGGGCACGCAGCCTTTTTTCCTCTGAGGCCAGCATCTCTTGCTGCCGCTTCATCTGGGAAATGTCGTGACCGGTACATATGAACTGCTTGAGAGAATCAGACCACTGGAAGGACAAGTTGAATGTATAAACTCCGCCCCTGGCATCTACCATGGAAAGTTCAAGAAAGTGCACCTGATTGCTCTGCCTGGCGGCAAAAAGCACCTGTTCCAAATTCTCGCGCTCGCCTTGAAGAACAATCGTCTCCAGACCACGGCTCAAGAGAGAGCCGGAGCGAAAGTAAAGGCGCTTCTCAAAGGCAGGATTAACGCGCAGAAAGCGTCCATCACTATCAAGAGAAAATATCAAGTCCGCTGCATTGTCCACCAGAGCCCTCTCCAACTGCTGCGAACTGACCAGCACTTCGGAAACCCTGCATATGACGCGATCCAGCTCGGCAATATCATCGGAGCCACTGATACTCGGGGAGAGCAGTTTGCTATCGGCAAGACTGACTGACTTTTCTTTCAACGCCGCCAATCTGACGGCTAAATTCTGGGCAAGAATGCGACAGAGGGCTACCGTTATCAAAGTATCCACAATCAGACCGCCACCCAGCACCAGATAAACAAATCGCCAGGATTGTGCGCGGTCTTCAGCCAGGCTGAAGGCTGTATTCTTCTCAGCTTCGGCAATCGACTTTATATCGGACCCCAGGGAGTCGAATCTTCCCGCCAGCCGGTTGAACAACTTCAACTGTAAGATGGCAGCAGGCCCGCTGCTCTGATCTTCCCTTTCGTGACTGGCGAGGATTTTGGAAGCAAGCGAGAGAAAGCCGTCCACATTGCTCTTCAGCCGGGCGGCCCGCTCCATGCGGGAGCGATCACCATTAGAGAGGTCTACAAGCCTGGCGATGTGCCCGCGCGTGCGCTCGCAACTGGCATCGAACTTACGCACGAAACCTTCATACTGACTATTTGAGTAGCTGACAAAGTGACTGAGCGTGTCGCAAAAATCAACCATGCTCAGTTCTGCCAGGCTGAGAATTTCGCGAGACTTGAGAATTTCTTCGTTGACCGATTCGGCTTTTTGTAAAAGCGCGCCCAAAACGAAGAAAATGACAAACTGAAAGGCCAGCGGAAAAGCGAATATAAAGATTATTCGCTTTAAGACCGAGCTATTAGAGAGCATCATCAATTCCAATCAGCGTTTCCGCCATGCTACACGCATGCTCTGGAGCCGGTCAACTATTATTTCCCAGTTCAAGACCAGAGGGGATCTGCTTTTGAGTAGCAGGGCAAAATCACTAAACTCATGTAAAGACGAAAGTTAAATCTGCTTGACGCCAAAAATGCAGTCACAGCAATGGTTTCATTTAGCCAAAAGTCCCGAAACCGTGATGTAATATCTTGCAATATCACTATTGTTACATTTTCACGCGTTTTTTTGAGAGACCCTTCCTACTCCGAAATTCCATGAGCAACTACCAGGAATCCGCCGCAGCAATTCTCCTTACTCCGAAATTCCATAAGCAACAATCGGAACTACGCCTCAGCAATCATTTTTCATTTCAAGAATCGCTAGTGAGCAGGTCACCGGTATCGGTGGCAAGGTGCAAATCCTGAAAGCGCCGGTGCCAGGCCAGTATGCCACCCCTTAGATTAAGCGTCGGCACACCCAGGGCGGCAAGCTTTAGCTGGGCGTCCAGGCTGCGTTGCCCGGAGCGGCAATAAAGCACCAGGGTCTCACCGCCGACAAAAGACGGCGGCGCTTCCGCCCATGCCAGAATGTTCTCCAGCGGATAATGTTCCCCTGCTGCAAAGCGCATCGCCTTGAATTCTTTACCGGAGCGCACATCGATTAGCCGGACCGAACGCCCGGTAGTTAACAGCTCGGAAAGGGAGCCTACATCAATACTGGTGGCATCGGCAGACACATAAGCGCCATTGCCAGTTAAGTTACAAGCGAAATCAAAAGTGACGTTAGAAGCGACATTAGACGCAGTTGCTGCCACTTCCCTCGTCTCGCCTCTCGCGGCGCAGATACAGCCCGGCTCCGGCGCCAGGCTCAGCCGGTGGAAATTGGAAACAAGCGCATCGAAGTAGAGTATCTCGCCACTTAAGCTCTCACCCAGGTCAAGCAGCAGCTTGAGGCACTCCGTGGCCTGCAAGGTTCCAACCACCCCGGGCAAGACGCCCAGAACTCCGGCCTCGGCGCAAGTCTGAGGCTGGCTGCCACTTTCGGGTAAGTAGCAGCGAAAGCATGGACCACCGGGCAAACAAAAAACACTGACCTGCCCTTCAAAGCGGTGCAAAGCCCCATACACAAGAGGAAGACCAAGGGTCAGGCAGGCATCATTGAGGACATAGCGAACCGCCAGATTGTCAGTGCAGTCCAGCACCACATCAAAGTCGGCAAGCACCGAACCGACATTGCTTTCGTCCAGGAAAAATCGAAAAGCCTTACCGGCAACGGCAGAATTATGACCCTTGAGCCATTTGGCGGCAGCATCCACTTTCCACAAGCCGATATCACCTGTACCGTATATAACTTGCCGATGCAGATTACTCTCATCCACTCTATCCCCGTCGCAAAGGCCCAGAGTGCCCACACCGGCAGCAGCCAGATACTGCAAAACCGGAGCACCCAGACCTCCCAATCCCACAATCAAAACGCGGGAGTCTAAAAGTCTTTTCTGCCCGGCTAGACCCATCTGGGGCAAGAGCATCTGCCTCCGATAGCGGGTCAATGCCTTTATGTCATCTTCCAAGCCGCTATCCGCCACCTACCACCTCAAAGCAAGCGACGACGACAATCGGCGCAAAAGACGCGCAACCCGTGGGGGCGAAAATACCGCACTTCCGACCAGGTTCGCCCTTTGCTCAAATAGAGACGCTCGTCGCTGACGCCGCGGTAGGCGATATGCACAGTTCCGCTGCAACAACTCTCCTCGGATGTTTCCTGGACTGGTGCCCTGCCCTTGCCGACAAGACGGCGCAAGATGTCAACCAGAGTGTTTTTCACGAATGCCTCCCCAGTGGCCGACTATCGCAATGGCAACTGAATCGTGAAGGAAGAACCCTTCCCTACGGTAGATTCTACATCCACCGTACCATGATGGCGTGCAATTATTTCACGAGTGATGGCCAGCCCCAGACCGGTACCGCCCGTTTCGCGGGTGCGTGCTTTATCGGCCCGGTAAAAGCGCTCGAAGATATGGGGCAGGTCTGCCGGCTCAATACCGACGCCGGTGTCTTGAATGCGCACGCTCACCTTGCCTTCAATTAAACGGCTGGTGACGGAGACCGCACCGCCCTCCGGCGTGTAGTTGACGGCATTGGTGAGAATGTTGGTGATGGCCCGCAAAAGTTGCAAGTAGTTGCCCACAATCTTGGGCTCTGCCGCGACTGCGCCTTCAGACGAGTCGGGAACCTCACCGTCGGCCAGTTTCAAGCTCAGGTCCACACCCTTCTTCTCGGCATGAGCCCGCACCTGCTCCACTGCTTCCGCAATCAGGGCGTTGATGCTGACCGACTCCTGCCCACGAGCTTCCGCACCGCTATCCAGCTTGGATATATCCAGCAAATCCTGGATCAGACTGGTCAATCTGTCGGTAAGGCGCTCCAGGGACTGCAAGAACTGCGATCGCATTTTGGGATCTTCCGCGGCCCCGGCCTGCAATGCCTCAACCACCGAGCCGATGGCCATGGTAGGCGTCTTCAATTCATGGGATGCGTTGGCAATAAACTCCTGCCGCATGCGCTCCTGCTCCCGCAGGCGTCCGATCATCTGGTTAAAGGAAATGCACAGCTCCCCGATCTCGTCCTTGCGACTGACCGGCAGGAAGGCGGAAAAGTCTCCCGATATGGAAATCTGCTTAGCCAGAGCGCTCATCTCCTTGACCGGGCGGTTCACCCGGTTGGCCAACCAGAGGCTGATTAGAATCGTCACCACCCCGGTAGCAAAGATAATCTCCAGGAAGACGATGAGATCTCGCTTCAGTCTCCGCTCGATTTCGGTCAGGGCCACGCCCACACGAATTACCCCGGTGGTCTCGCCCATCGAGCGCACCGGATAAGCCACATAAAGCCAGTTGATATTACTGGCCGGCTCCGAACGGGTGGTGTTGGAAATCACCCCGGCCAGAGCCTCGTTGATTTCCTGCTCGTTGGACAAATTCTTTAATGCCATTGGCGGCGAGGAGTCGGAAAGCAAACGCCCATCTTTGTCGACGACGACGATAGCCACACCGAGTCTGGTGGCGCGGCGCTCCACCGCGGTCTGAATGCGGCGGCGAGCCTGGGGGGAATCGAGAACCAGATCATTATCTATCTCAAGACCCAGGTTGACGGCTTCCACTTCCAGAGTATTCTGCAGGTCCGTCAGGGACTCCTTGCGAATCGCCACCAGAGCCCACAGGCTAACCGCCATCAGGGCTATAGTAATGACCAAGAGGTAAGTTATCAGAAGCTGGTTGGCCAGACTTCGGAATAACCACTTGTGCAGTATGCGATCGAAAAGACTCACAAAAGACCCTTATATAACGATATGCATAAACTAAAGGTTCTCACAAAGTAAGGGAATACTTCCAACGGCACCACCACTTGAAATGCCCCTCTAAAGTCTAACCTTGTTTTTACAAGTGCCCGGAACAATCCTCAGAAAGCGCACCCGTCCTGGCTTCCCTATTCTTACAGAGTGCTTCCGCCGGCTTCTTGACTTGCTTCAAAATCGCCACTGTGAGATGTGGGCTGTGGGAAACTTGTTCACAATCACTATAATCTCCTTGTATGTTTGACTGAGCTATTGGGAAATTGCCGACTATCGCAGTCGGATTTATCCACGGTGATGCCTAAAGTAGGGCAAAACTCTTAGTACCCGGTAAAGCGGTCAAATAAAGAGAGCACAAATTGAAAGCATTCAGCAAGTGCTGAGCCACATGGGAGGTCCTGTTTAGAAATGTCCGTTGCAAACGTAACCGATTCCACCTTCGAGCAGGAAGTCTTGAAAGCCGACATTCCAGTGCTCGTAGACTTTTGGGCACCCTGGTGCGGACCTTGTAAGGCCGTCGCGCCGGTGGTCGAGGACCTTTCCAAGGAGTATGAGGGAAGACTGAAAGTAGTCAAACTCAATACCGACGAAAATCCCAAAACCGCGCAAGCCTACAAAATCCGCGGCATTCCCAGCTTGTTCCTTTTCAAAAGCGGACAGGTCATGGAAGAAGTGGTTGGAGCAGTGCCCAAGTCCACGCTCACCCAGCACATAAATAAGCACGTTTAATTATCAAGCAGCCTAGACAAGTAGTCAGTAAAGCCGGCAAGGGTCTCCCCCCGGCTGAATTGAAAGGAGAAGCTAATGCAACTTAATCAGTGGAGTCGCCGTTCATTCGCGCTTTCTGCCGCGCTTTTGGTCGGTTTCGGTCTCGTAGCGAGCACTTCGCAAGAAGCCTCGGCCAGACACCACAGAAGACATCACAGAGTAGTTCGTCATAACGACCTGGCCTCTGTCGCCGCTCGTACCCCCGAACTCAAGACCACCATGGAAGCCTACAAAAAAGCCGGCATGGTCGGAGCTTTGAGAGCCGGCGGTCAGCGCACCGTCTTCATGCCCAGCGACGCCGGCTGGGGCAAAATGGCTAAAGAGAACCGTGAAGGTCTGATGAACGATCCCAAGAAGCTTCAGGAAGTTCTCAAGTACCACCACCTGAAAGGCAAGCAGGAAGCTGCTGAACTCCTCAACAAGCGCTCCGCAGTAACTCTGCAGGGTGAAAGCTTGATGCTCGATAACAAAGACGGCACTTTGATCGTTGACGGTTGCGTCACCACAACCCCCGACGTAAAAGCCTCCAACGGCGTTATCCACATCATCGATTACATTCCGATCCCTGAAAGAGGCAAGTAACGAGCCTCCCGAGGCTTAACCGACTTTAGGATCGAAGCAGTTAAAAGGAAACGGACGAGAAATCGTCCGTTTTCGCTATATTCAGGGTAATTACCCGTTGTGAAACCGTAATCGGTATGTGTAAATCTCATAAGGCTGTGCCAATATATATGTAGTCTGGTACACAGGTACAAACCCGGCTCAGACCTTTTGCCCGGCAAAGCCGAGGCGCATAACTTTCCAAGCAAACTCTGTTTAAATGTCCATAGATAGACCGCTCGCCTTCGCCCGCCACCCTTGAATGAAAAGGTCAGTCAATGAAAGAACTCATCATAGGTTTTCTCATAGCTCTGGTAATAAGCAGCTACATGAACGGCAGCAATATAGACAGCCAGTTCGGCTGGAATCAGGCGGCGGCTAATCTTCCCGGTGCAGGCGGCAATCAAGGGACCGAGCTCATTGATGACATCAACGAAGGCACCTTCCAGGGGGAAGTGCTGGATAGCCATGAACCGGTACTGGTGGAATTCTACTCACAAGACTGCGTGCATTGCACCAATATGAAACCGGAACTGGGCAAACTAGCCCAGGAAAGCCAGGGCTTCCTGAAAGTATATAAAGTCGACGCCAAAGCCAACGGCGCCCTGGCAGAGCGCTACGAAGTCACGGCCTTGCCTGGTTTTGTACTCTTCAGCAAAGGTAAACCGGTCAATTCCACTTCCGGAGAGATGAGCAAGCAAGAGCTTTCCAACTGGGTTAAAAAGGAACTGGACATACCGGTAAGCTAGGCGAACCGATAAGCAGAACACTGCATACATACGCAAACGCGGATCACTGAATGAAACTGACAATAATAGGAATACTCATTGCCCTGGCCCTCACCACTATGTTCGGAGGCGCCAATTATCCGCCTGTCAACGTTCCGGTCGGCGTTTCCGATGTGCGCAGTTCCGCCCTGGGTACCAAGAGACCGGAAGGGGGCATTCCCGAACTGAAAATCACCGATTCGCCCAGGCTGTACCGCATCCCCGAGAAGGTAACCGACCGGCACGGCAATCGCAATATCGATTTTCCGACCAACAACTAGGAGACGACCTGAATCATGAAAAACTGGGCTCGCTGGACACTTTTCCTTCTCTGGATCGTACTTCTGGTCTTAACTGCGCAGTTCTGGAATCCCTTTGTCTCCTTCCCGGCTCTGCTCAAGTACTCCGTCGTCTCCGTGGTAGCTGCCGGCGTCTACGGCGCCCTTTTCATACTTATCCAGTTCTATATTCTGCTTTCCATTATCTTCCCGCTACCGCCCCGGGCTGATTCAAAAGCGCCCAAGAGCATCTGGCGCAAAGCCTTCAAATTCCTCTTCAAAGAATCCCCAATCAGTCCCAAGGCCCCCAAGACCCTCGATGAGATGGTGGGTAACGAGGCCGCTAAGATTGAAATCAAAGAAGCCATCGATATTCTCAAGAAATCCGCCCACTACGAAGGCTCCGGCGCTCAGGTGCCCAAGGGTATGCTCTTCGTGGGTTCCCCCGGCGTGGGCAAAACCCTCTTTGCCAGAGCCATTGCCAATGAAGTGGGTGTGCCGTTCTATGTAGTAGAAGGCGGTGCCATCAGCGGTCTGATTATGGGTCTGGGGGTGCTCAAACTAAAAACCCTCTTCCGTAAACTGCAAAGACACGACCGCGCCATCCTCTTCATCGACGAAATCGAATCCATGGCCTCGAAGCGGCAGCAAGACCGGGGCTTCGGCGGCATGGCCGATATGAACATGACCCTCAACACCCTGCTCACTGAAATGGACGGCTTCCACGGCTCACGCCTGATGGTCATTGGTGCCACCAACAATGATGGCATGCTCGATCCCGCCTTGATGCGGGCAGGGCGCATGGATAGACGCATCTACTTCCAGATGCCCACTCCGCAGGAGCGCAAAGATCTCTTCAAGTATTACCTGGGCAAGGTGCAATGCGATGAAAACGATCTAGATATCGACCATCTGACAAACCTGACGGCCAACTACTCTCCCGCTGAAATTGCCGGTGTCGTGAACGAAGCCGCTCTCATCGCCAGACGCCCGGGCCACCCCGGCAAAGTCAACACCGAAATGGTTTTGAAAGCCCTCGATAGAGTCTCGGTCGGGCTTGAGCGCTCCATCACAAACTCCGATGTCGCTCTCATCAGCCACGACCCCACCATTCGCTTCGACTCGGTGATAGGTATCGACGACGTCAAACAAGAAGTGACAGAGATTGTCGACTTCCTGCAAAGGGGCGATGACCTGCGCAAGATAGGCGCCAAGCTGCCCAAAGGTATCTTGATGATCGGGCCTCCGGGCGTGGGTAAGTCCATGCTGGCCAAAGCCATCGCCAACGAAGCCGGTGTGCCTTTCTACGGTCTCTCTGCTTCATTCCTGATCGGCTCCGTCAAAGGCGAGGGCTCCAATCGCATTCGCTCCATCTATACCCAGGCTAGAAAAAGCCCGGCAGCCATTGTCTTTATCGATGAGATCGATTCCATCGCCGGCACCGTCACCGACGTAGGCTCCTCCAGAACCGATGAACTCAATCAAATATTGGTGGAATTAGACGGCATCGGCCGCTCCAACGTCGTCACCATCGGCGCCACCAACATGGAAGAGAAATTAGACCCGGCCTTCTTCCGCTCCGGTCGCTTCGATAGAAAAGTATATGTGGGCTTGCCTGATAGAGACGCCCGGGCCCTCATCTTTGCCAAATACCTGAAAGAGATCAAATTGGAAGCCGAGCCGGATCTACAAAAGTTGGCCAAGCTCTCCGTCAATTTCTCAGGTGCCGACATAGCCGCCACCTGCAACGAGGCGGCTATTCTAGCCGTGAGAAACGCCCGCAAAGTAGTTACTGAAGAAGATCTGGAAGCAGCTATCGATAAGCTGTCCGTCACTGCCGGTCACAAACTCAATACAGGCGGCATGAACCTTGGCCGCGTGCCCGACCTCGACGTCAAACTGGACGACGTCAAAGGCATGGACGAAGCGAAAGCGGAAGCAGCGGAAGTTATTGCCCTGCTCAAAAATATCGACCTGGTCATTTCTCTGGGGCTGAAGGCACCCAAAGGCGTGCTTTTGGTTGGTCCCCCCGGCACTGGTAAGACCATGATGGCCAGAGCCATCGCCAATGAAGCGGGCGTACCTTTCTATGCCCTTTCCGGCGGTGACTTCCAGTCAATGTGGGCCGGCGTCGGCTCCGAGCGCATCCGCAAGGTTTACGAACAGGCTCGCCGCAGCGGCAAACCGGCCATTGTCTTCATCGACGAAATAGACGCTATCGGCGGCAAAAGAGGCTTCGACCGCGGAGGCGGCGCCATCCAGGATTCCAATAAAACCCTCAACCAGTTCCTGGTTGAACTGGATGGCTTCGGCAAGCACAAGGTCTTGACCATCGGCGCTACCAACAATGCCAGCATGCTAGATCCGGCACTCACCAGACCAGGTCGCTTCGATCGCATCATTGAAGTACCCCTGCCCAACCTGGAAGGCCGTGAGTCCATCCTTTCCAAGTACCTGGAAAAATACAAACTGGACAGCGATGTATCTATTCTCGAAATAGCCCGCATGACCGTCTTCGACTCAGGCGCAGAACTGGCCAATATCGTCAACGAAGCCGGTCTCTTTGCCATCAGAGAAGGACGCACCACCATCAAGAGTCACGACCTCTTCCGGGCCATTCAAAGAGTCAGCTTCGGCATAAGCCGCAGCCAGAAAATTCTGGTGGAAGAGCTCTGGGCAACAGCCTATCACGAAGCCGGTCATGCCATCGTCACCTACTTCAGAAACAAAAAAGAGCTGGTGCAGGTAGTGACCATCGTGCCCACTGGCCGCACCCTGGGCTATATGTGGCCGATCCGCAAAGACGATCCTTTCCACCATTCCCCCACCAAGCAAGAGCTTTTGACTCGCATCGAAATCTCGCTGGGCGGTTATGTGGCGGAAAACTTCTACATGGAGACCACCACGGCAGGCGTCTCGCAAGACCTGGTCAATGTGGCGCAAACAGCCTCAGCCATGGTGCGCCAGTATGGTATGGGATCTTTCGTTTTCAACACCGACCGCAGCCTTGGCGACAAAATCGATGGCAGCGGCGGCCGTTATGGCAGAGCCTCAGAAGAGACGGAAGCTCAGATCGATCGCGAAATCAAGAAAATAGTCGACGACTGCGTGGAGAGCACCCGCAACCTGATCAAATCAAAACGGGCTGAACTGGACAAAATTGCCAGGGCTCTGGTTGAGAAAGAAACCCTCTACTACCGCGACCTGGTGGCCATACTCGAACCCAATCGCAGCCAGGAAGACATTGAAAGAGAAATCAATGCCCTGGCCGAGCGCAAGCAGGTGGGCACTCCAGCCATCATAAGCCTCGACCTTCTGCCCGGACTGACCGGTATCAGCACCGGCAATGGTAAGAACGGCAAGAAAAACGGCAACGGCAGCCACTCCGACTCATCAGATAAAAATGAAGCCGCCGGAGCAGCCGAAACCAGCCAGGACAAGCCCGCCGACGGTAAAGATGGCGAGAGTAAGCCTGAGCAAAATTAAGAGTCTGAAAAGAGGCTTCGGTGCAAGGGCAATTGCCATGGCAGTTGCCCTCGCCGCTAGCACGCCGGTGCAAGCACAGGCTCCGCCCGGGGCACCACAAAAGCCGAAAGCCCCGCCTGAGGTGCTGAGTTGCCGCCCAGACCCATCCTTGCAAAGACGCATCGACAGTAAAGCCGGTTTCTGCGGCGGCGACGCCGCCTATTCCATACCCCTATCGGATGGAAGCACAGTCTGGCTCTTTGGGGACAGCTTTCGCGGCAAGATTATCGGTGGGAAGCGCACAGGCTGCCGCATGGAGCGCAACTGTGTAGCAGTGGATAAGCCAAAGCAAGCAGGCGGTAAACTCAAGTATTACTTCGGCAAACGCGACTTTTTTATTTGCCGGGAAGAAGACGGCACAAATTATTACTGGCCCGGCGACGGCATTGAAATCGACGGACGCCTCTATCTCTTTCAGCATACGGTCAAGACCGACCGACAGTTGCCCGCACCCTTTCAGTTCAAGATGCGCGACAATCACATAATCGTCGTATTAAACCCCACGGACAGCCCCGACAAGTGGGTCCAGCGCGTCTTTAGATTAAAGCAAAGCGCCGGCATCGCCTTACTCTCGGTAGCTTGCTACAAAGAGGGCGATTATCTCTATATGTTCAACTCCTACACCGGCATGGCTATCGGCACAGTGCGAAATCCCACGGCACTTTCCCGCATCAAACTGCGCGACCTCGCTCAGGTCAACATGAAAGAAATGGAGTGGTGGTCGGGCAAATGGGTGAAAGCCAGAGAGTTGCCGGAGATTCTGTTTGAAGACGGGGCTTCGGAAATGTCGGTTGTAAGAATTGAGGGCTTAAAGGGTCTCTACTGCTTCTATATTCCTTCAGACAGGGCAGCTATCATGGTGCGCACGGCCATGCGCCCGGAAGGACCCTGGAGCCCCCGCAAAGAGGTCTACAAGTTTCCCAAAGACCCCGAACTTTTCTACTACAGCGTCAAAGCCCACCCCGAATACAAAGCCGGACCGGGCAAGATCAAGCTCACCTATAACGTCAACAGCCTGCATCTCAAGCGCCTCATGGAAGATGAACTGGTGTACTTCCCGAAGGCGCTGGAAGTAACCCTCAAGTAAGTCCCGACTGCATCAATGAAGCATATATCGGCGCTGGGCTATAGTTCCGGCAGTCTTACATCCAGGTATCTTTATTATCGAAGTACGTCACCTGTCGATTGGGATACTTGGCCTTGAACTCCTTGAAACGCTTCAGTAGGCGCTGGTAACGCCGCTCCGACGAAACAATGTCGGTATGGTCGCATTCAATGAGATAGTTCTCCACCCGAGTCAGCTTAGACTCCGAAAATCGCCAATTACAGCGGCTGAGATCATTCAAATTGACGACACCATAGGCGGTGATACGCCCACTATTGTCGACATAGGGATCAAAATAGCTGAGAGCAAGATCTCGTGCGCTGCGAAAAACGGGACGGCGCCCGTGCAAGCCGGTATCGCGCGAGCGACCGACTGCCCCCCAGCCGGTGGAAGCACGAAAGACGAACAAAACGTGGTCGAGATTATCTACTGATTCAAGACTCATGAGCAAGGGCGGATAGCCGTGCTGCTCCAGAATGGCAGCCGCAGTCAGCGCCCCTTCCAGACAATGAGCCGTCTTTCGCTTTACCACTTCCCGAAACGACCATATCGTATGGTCATGATTGTAGGAAAGCGTTTTCAGATATCGCTGCACCTGGTAGGGCGTGCGGTACTGGTCGATTATCTTCAATTCGGTGCGGGTAAATTGGCTGCGCTCTGGTTTCATGCTGCCATTATAAACACTAATTACTTTCACACACCACAGTCAGCACTAGACTTCCGTCAGACCCCTTCCGCTTCCAGAAGTTTGAGGTAATGAGCGGAAATCATGTCGGCATCTTCATGGCGCCTGCGTTTCATTAGCTCATTAACGAGAGTATGCACTTCATCACCAGGGGTGTCGCCGCTCACTTTTCGCTTCAAACTATTGAGACATTCCCGGGCCAGCGCGTTAGCCATCTGGCTTGAATCAGCCTTACATAGACTGACCAGCATCACTTCCAGATCATCTGCAAATTTCGGTACTGCCGGTAGCGAGGAACTAGAATTTCCAGCAATGGAGAGGGTCTTGTTCAGGCAATTTCTCACGCCTAAAATGCCTATCCAACTGCTAACCAGCAAGACCGTGGCAAAGGGCCAGGATAAAGCCGGTGTGAGAATACTGAGGGTGAATATAGTGCTGCAAAAGAAACCCACCACCGTCAAGAACCGCATCTGAATCAGATCGTGATCGGGATTTGCATCACTGCCAATGAGCTTGTGCGAAGATTCAATATAGCTCTTGTTGATGCGAGTAGATAGAACACCAATGAGGCAAGCAGTTAAAGGAGCGACTAGATACTCAAAAGCCCAGCCCATTGCTGGAATACCGGAGGTACCGATCAAGAGGAACACATAAACATAGAAGCATACGGCCAGGTTCAATACATTGGTGGCGATGGCCGCAATCGAAGTGAGTGTGCGAATCAGGAGTGGCGACACTCTCAGACCGAACCTCAATGAACCTTCAGGAAGAGTCTCGATTAACTCGGAAGCTTGGTTTTGCATTTACTTGTTCACCCTGGTCGAAGACAAGGACACTGATCTCAGTTTAGTCTCGACCAACTTAGTTCGCCAGATAAAACTCCATCTGGTGTAAACATTGTCAAGCCAGGGATCAAAATGTAAAGTGCAAGTTATAGTTTGGCGGAAGAAAGTCTGGAAGCAAACTCAATCACTCTCAGATACTTGCTCTGCAACTGAGTCAGTTCCCAACCCAGTCTTTCAATTTCACCAGCCTCAGTAGCACTGGGGCTGCTCTTACGCCAACGCTCAAGCGTAGCAGCGCAAGCTGTCAGCTTATCCATTTCACGGCGGTACACCTTCTCAACTTCAGCAGCCAGAGTCTGAGCCAGGCGACTGACCCGTCCTACACCCTCGGTTCTACCGCTGCGTTCATCATCGGTTGCGGCGTCATCTTCTGGCAGGAAGCCGTCGCCGGCTCGCTCCAACTTGCGGAAGATGGCTTCGGCATTGGCCGCGGATACATCGAGAAATTCAGCCAGTTCACTGATTCTGGCAAGCGGTAAACTCGAAATGTCGAGACTTTGGGTCATGGGACTTTCCCTAATTTATTACATTTGGAAACTAGAGACTTTATGCCCGCCGGGAGCAAATATCGCCGCCCTTATTCACTTGTTTTTGGCCCTACTTTCCGCACGGGCGCAAACCATAGCCAGAACCACGCCCAGAGGGCTGGCAAGACCGACCAGAACCACAAATACAATAAGTTTCTGACGCTCCGAGATGATGCCGGCATACTGTAAAAGCGCAATGGTCAAAATGTCGCACATGGTGACCAGAGCAAAGACCAGAAAGACAATGCGGAGGCGTTTGGCTTTCTGCCGAGCAGTCAAAACTTTCTGGTCAGTGAAGGATTTCATCAATACTTCCCACGCCGGGACCTAACTTTCATATGCCACGGATAGCCTGCCCTGCTTCATTATGGGGGCAACACCAGCCGTTACTGGGGCTTTCCCCAGTAATTTCATGCCGTGAAATTGCAAATTTGCGCGCCTATGGGGAATGTATAGATTCAGGAAACTCTCACTGAATCTAAAGCTGCTATGGGTTTCCAAAGCATGATTGACGCAGACTGCATTACGACCATAACAGAGCTGGCCGAAAGGCAGGAAGATAACCATTTTAAGGCTCTGGCTTCGGCTTGTCTGCTGACTAAAGACCAATACGATCAGTACCATCCTCGCTTCTGGCTGGCTCTTGACGCTCTCATTTTCCAATTATCGAAAGACGATAGTCACCTCGACACACTGGAAACGCTTCTATTGTGGTCCCTCAATCTAAAAGAAGATATCCTTGGGGAAAAATCTCTTATGCTCTCGCCGCTGCTGCGGCAGCTAGTCTTCTTCTATTGCCTCAAACTAGATTGCCATGAAGCATATCACTATGCGGAGCGACTTCTGAGTATTTGCACCACCTGTCTTCCACCCAGAGATCAACAGGTACTGGACGCCCTTTATCTTCTGGCTTCCATCGAGCACAAGCTTGGTAATGTGCGAGCCGCTGAACAACTCTACATACGCATTCTCAAGAATCTGACTGAGACCCTCACGGATAATAGCCAGACCATGCCCATTCAATTTGATGAAGTAGCTATCCATTACCAGCGCCTTCTCAAGAGTGACGGGCGTAGCCAACAAGCAGCGTTGCTGGCCAGCATCGACATTTCATCAAAACAGCAAAGAGACCGTGGTCATGCCATCTTAAATATGCTTTCCGAAGCTCTCGCCGAGAAAACTGAAATGAGTCGCCTAGATTGATTTAACTCCACATCGCTGGGCATACTTGGGTTAGAACAAAAACTATTTTTCAAACACCTGGGTTTTCATTGGGAGCATGAATATGAACCAGCTACCACCAGTACCTGCTATTGGTCTTACCTTGGCACAACCCAAAGAACGAGTTGAGCAAGCCATAGACCAGGCCATCGCCAAAGGTCGCGCGATGCTGCAGAAACCTGAATCACGTGAGATGATGGAGCAGCTAAAGAGACAAAATTGGTCCTGGGTGCTTGAAACATCCGATGTCCTGAGGGGCTGCTTCTCCACAGAATCGGTCACACTCTACTTTGCCTCCAATGTCTACTTCGTGCCCAGTCTCAAGAATGATGAATTTGAGCGGGACCTAGACGAATTCCCTTTCATCGTAGGGGGCAGACTGGATCGCCTGAACGGCTTCAGAAAGATGGCCGCAGTCATTCCCGAACCGCCCTGTGGCGACTACATCGGCGCCCTCATGCATCCGGCAATTTATCACTCCACCTGGCGCCCCTTCGAACTGGGGCATTACGGCCAGGCCGTAGCTCTTTCGGTAAAAGAAGTGGAAGATGCCGTCAGACTTGCCACCAGCGGTAACATCAAAGAGTCCGGTGCCGAACTGATACGCAAAGCCTTTGACCCGGAAGACGGTCTACTCTGTAGCCCCGAAAATAGCGCCCTGGAAAATGAAGGTATTTCGGATTTACTGGCAGGCTTTTTCAAACGCTACAAGGGCATACCCGATAGTGCCCCCCTCAGCATTCAGCAAGCAGCAAGAGTGATGTCTCTAGCAAGCTACATAATGTACACCCTGGACGGCATACACCTGGCTCCTCCGGAAACCGAACAACCGGCGGAACAGCCTTACGAGTTTGAATTCCTCAAAGAGTAAGCAACCGATATTGAGCACAGTTGAACTACCAGGGACTGTATTTGTTGCGCAAACAGGTAAAGGTCGAATCACTCTTGGGTCGACCAGGCAAATACCCCAAACAACTCATCAATGGCACCTTTTCGTAATCTATTTTGCCCGGCGAGCGACCCAGCTCAATCTTGGGCAACCCCGGTTTGCTCACCTCCGGCAGAGGGCCTATAGGTAAGTTGGGGTTCTGTTTGGCAAGGAAATCGAGAAGCTGGTCCTTGGAGGCCTTCCTCACGTCGACCTCGCGAGGTGGCAAGGCACCGGAATCATTCCTGGATTCAAGGCGCCCGGTCTGCTCTATGGACAAGCGAGGCGCTCTCAGCACCGGATGCTGCTCCTCTAAAACGCGGGCGGCAGTGCCATCAACCTGATAACCGCCTGAAGTCTGACGTTGATTAAGTTCTCTCAGAATCTCTCTACCACCCATTGCCATCGCTCCTGTATCTAATTCACTTCTGCGTATCGAAAATAAAGCAACCGGCGTGAAATCATAGTGAAAGCGCCCCTTGCCAGAGACACCTCAATCTCCCTTTGCGCAAATCGATCAAAGTGAATTCCAGACAGGCATATATTTGCGCCACAGACAGTGCAGCGTTGAATCTCCATGTGGTTTTCCGGGTACAAGCCCCAGGCAGGCCATGCCGGGAAGAGCTTCGTAAACGAGGTCTTCAGTAGCTTTGGCAACAGGTTTGTATTGACGCGGCTCAGGCATTGGTTTATCGGCAAGATACTGAAGTAATTCTTCTTTTGAGGCGGTAGCCACATTTGGCACCCTGGTCGATTCCTGAGCCGGAGTCACCTTATCTGCTTCAGGAGAACCAAGTCTGTGGTCGGACAGAGAAGAAGGGCGGCGAAAGTAGAGCTGGCTATCATGGAACAGTATCTCGCTGGAATCTTGTTTTGGAGCACCGACTAAGCCGGGAGGCAACTCCGTTGGAACAGCGTTTCTTTGCATAGCAGACCTTACCTCCAAGTTTCAGCCGGTGAACACCATGAAGTTACGGCAAGGCGGATCAAATTGAAGTAAAACGCAGATACGAAACTTACTGCCTGGCGGTCATATCAGCGGTAATACCATATAGCCGTCTGATGCTGTTTTTGTCGCGAGCAGAGAGAATATCGGCGTAAGGCTCCCGGGAATGGGGGAACATAATGTCCTTTGGATTGCCTGAATGTTCAAGCCCAAGAGCATGACCAACTTCATGGAGGGTGATGGCCGGAATCTCCCTGGGGTCCTGCTCTAAATTGAAAAAGACCTCCACTCTCGAGAACTTCAAACTGTCTTCGAGACCTTCATTGTCATCCAGCATGGTTTCCCCAAGCTTCCTGCCGAAATGACCGCCGCCATTTCTAACCGTGCGCAAGAGCTTGCACACGATACGAGCATTTCTTTGCTCCGGCACCACCTCAAAGCGCAAATAGCCGCCCGAGGCATCGCACCAGCGCTGAAACGAGCTGCGCACAGCCTTTTCGAAGACACCCCGATACTGCCGCAGGGCCGGTTCCACCCAGATTGCTACCTTCAGGGGGAAATCGGCGCGCTTGAAGCGCATGTAATCTTGCAAATTGCCAGGCACATAGTGCGCCGCCGTCAGGTCGCCCATAGCCCGGTAAGAAGCAATCTGACTGAGCAAAGCGCCAGCCAGGCGCTTGTCCCGAACTGGTCCTGAACGCTGCAAAACCTGCCTGGCTACCAGTTCTGCATCTTTGAGCCTGGCCATGCTCACGTAAGCCTCTGCCGTCAAAAAGCGCGGCTCATTATCTGCCGGCTTCACCATCTGACATTGCAGAAAAGTATCGACCGCCTTTTGATAGCGCCCCTGCTTCATAAGCATGCGGCCGTAGGCAAGCAGTAACTCATATTGCCGGGGCTGCTTGGTCAGGGCCTTTTCTAGAACTGCTATGGCCTCATCATAGTGATGCAAGTGAAAGAGGCGCTTAGCTTCAGTCAACGCACCTTCTACGAGAGCAGCCGCCTCCCTCGGATCGGAAGCCCCTGCAATTGCTTGAGGGCAGCCGAAAACCGCCCCCAATACAAGGGTTACCACCAGTGAGCTAACCGCCTTCTTCGCGCCATCACAAAGCCTCATGCCCTCATTATAGACGGCATACTGACCATGTCGCTCGACGCTGTTCCATCAAATTGCGCAGGCACATCTAGGCCGGGCTGAATCCGGTCACATCGAAATCGGCTCCGGGAGCTGGAATCTGAGCGGTATCAGTTGTACCAGTCTTGCCTCTAGCCTGAGCAGCCTCAAGTGCAGCCTTATCGGAAGCAATCTTGGCCTCGGCGGCAGCCTTATCTTGAGCGGCAGCCTTTTCTTGGGCAGCTTTCTTCTCAGCAGCGGCCTTGTCATCGGCAGCTTTCTGGTCTAGAGCGGCTTTTTCGGCCGCTTGCTGCTGCTGCAGTCTCTCCGCTTCGGTACCTGTGGTGACAGGATTACCGGAGCTATCAGTCAGAGGAGTTCCATCTCCGGTCTTGACTGTTTCACCGCCGGCTTTGGCCTGAGCCTCCAGGCGGGCTTTCTCGTTTTGCTGCTGCTGCACTCTTTCAGCTACGGCAGCATCCCCGGTTCCATCAGGGGAGGTCCCTACGGCAGCCGTCGAATCACTAGGATTGGGATTGTTGCGTTGATCTTGGAACTGATCTACCGGCGGCTTGGCTGCCTCAGCTTCCGCTTTGGCCTTGGCTGCTGCCTCCTTACGTTTCACCACTTCGGCATCAAACTCTGCCAGCTTGGCCTTCACCTGTTCCTCCGCCCAACCCTCCGGACGCACCCGCACAGGCTGCTGACCTTTCATGAGCATCTTGTCTGCATCCAAACGGCCGGTCCAACCGTTCAACTTGGCGATGGAATCGGAGAACTTCACTACGTTTGATTCGCTGGCGTCGGCTCCACTCTGCCTCAGTTCTCTGCGAGCAATGCGATCCCAGCCGTCGCCGGGGTTCACGTTCTGGAAGGAACGCTCCTGGTAGACCTTGGCCAGTTCCTGGGCATAGGCTTCCCTTGTTTTGGCGATGGTAGCATCATCGGCGTCGCCTTGGAAATCAGGTACTTTCGGATCTTGTCTGACTTCTACCGGCTTGGGCTTGGGAGCCTCGGTCTGCTGCTCCTGACGGCGTCTGTTGACGGCCTCTTCACCACTGACGTCCTGTCCAGGTCTGGTTGGACGTTGCCGCACTTCGGCCACACCATCATTACCGCTGGCCTGAGGTACGGGTCTGTATTCCGGTCTGTTTCTGCGTATTTCACCGACACCACTGCCGTCAACCGGCTGAGGTTCCCCGGTGTACTGCACTTCCTGCACATTACCCTGTCTGGCCTGGGCCTGACGCTGCCTGCCCTCGGGGGAATTGGCTGCGTAGAGAGCATCGGGATTGGTGCCTAGATTCTTAGCCAAACGGCTCAAATCGATGTTGTGATTGTACTCGGGTTGATTATCATGACCATGATTGCTGTTGGCTCTTTCGCCACGCATGAGCTTCACAGCAGGGCTGTCCCAGTTGTTGTAGAGGGCGCTGGCCGTGTTTACCTCTTCCTTGCTGAAGCCAGGCGAGCCTTCCGGCTGCGCAGAAGCCAGGTTCAAATACTTCTGTACGGCTGAGCGACTGAATGAATCATCGGGCTTGCCGTCTTCCAGGGCCACCAGACGGTTGAACAAGCTCTTGGAGGGGTCACCGTTATTATTCAGAAGAGCCCCTGTCATATTCTGCACTTCGGCATTGGCGGCGGTCTCTTTATCGGCCCGGTGTTCCTTTACCTGATTGGCATCCCGCCCCTTGGCGCGGTTCTCCAGGGCTTTGTCAAAGTCGCCTTCTTTCAGGCGACCAGACTTATCCTTGTACCAGGGATCATTTTGAAGAGCCGAATAACGCTCGGATATATTCTTCAGGAAAGCTGCTTCCAGTGGATTCTGAGCCTTGTCGGGCGAGACCTCGCCGCGACTCAAAACCTTGTCTCGTTGCAAACTGTCGAGACGATCGAAGTTTTGTTTGCCCCAGATTTCGGCATAGTTGGAAATCTGCTCCGGTGCCATACCTTTCAGGACATTATCGGTATAGGCCTTGAGGTTGTCGGAATTTATCCCATACTTACCTTCGGCTCTGGTGAAATCTTGCATCAAAGCCTGGTAGCCTTCGTTGCCGCCGCCACCGGCACGCCCTAGGGTATTATCGGCATCGGCTTTAATCTCGTCTTTCTTCGGGTCCGGTTTGTCAGCCATGTTCAAGTAACTCCTGAATACATCGGAAGAATTGGGGGAGTGCTACTTGCTGATATTCCCCGCCGGCAGCCCTTTTAGCGCCGGCGAGTCAAATTTTAGTTGCAAGGGGGTATATAGCACTCTCAGCATGACAGCTATAGGCGGGCATGTCATTGGGAGAAATACGTAGGAAGCCGCCTGAAATTGATTAAAATGGTTGGCGATGGCCCAAGATAGCAGCAAATCGCAAAGACAACCGATCACCCTCTCCGACCTCGAGCAGTTTAAACCTCAAGACGAGCAAGACTCCCGGGAGAGGGCAATATTCTACGCCACGGCCACGGCCGTTCTGGCGGGCAATATTTTGACCTCTTATATCAATTACTGCAAGTCAGCAGTTGTCTTCAGCGCCACCGGTCAGTTCAAGCCGGTGGAGACCGAACCGATAACGGAAGAGCAGTTTAAGAGGATGGCCAAAGAAGTCCAGACTATCAGTCTCTGGCTCACCATCTGCGAAAACTGTGGCGATGAGATCCCGGACTGGTTTAAGGAATTCAGCTACAACTCCCTGAGAGCCAGCGACGAGCTCATAGACGAACCCATCACCAGGGACATTTTCCAGACTTACCCCCTGGACCTGGGCTTGGTCCCAACGGTGCAGACCTTATCTATGAATGTCTGTCATAAACTGGCCCTTGGTTCCACCCGCGTGGATGCGGCCCTGGCCCTGGGAGACATAATTTTAGAAGCCGACGTGCAACGCATAGAACTGCTCAAGTTTTCCCTTTGCCAGTCAATGCTGGTACTGGATGCCTGGGTGGCGGAGGTAAAGCCGGGAGCCTTTCAGTTGCAGTACTGAGGGGGAGAGTGACGAATCAGTCCAGAGCCACTAGAATGAAATCCGTAGCAACCCCTAGCGCCCTTCCAGCACATAACCTGTCCTCGGAATAGTCTTGATTACTTCGCCCGCGCCAACAGCCCTTAACTTTGTGCGCAAATTGCGCATCCAGCTCCGTACAGTCTCCGGCGTTACTTCTTCGGCGCTGGACCAAAGCTGTTTGCTCAGTTCAAGAGACGAGTAAACTCGATTCGGATGGCGCATCATAAACTCCAAAATTAACGCCTCTCGCTTCATCAGGCGTTCGATCCGGTCACCGCAACAGACAGTGCGCAGAGCCGGATCCAGGACAATACTTCCGAATTGCAGATGACAGGGACCAGTACCTCCAGGTCTCCGTAACACCGAGCGGACACGTGCCGCCAATTCTCGCACCTCGAACGGCTTGGTAACATAATCATCTGCCCCCAAATCCAGCGCCGATTCCTTGTCTACAATATCCCCGCGCCCTGTAAGGAAAATAATTTTTGCCAACCCACCGGTGTGTATATACGCTTTACAGACATCCAAACCGCTCAGACCCGGCAAAGTCCAATCTAGAAGCAGAACGTCATAAGGGAAACACCTGAGCAGTTGGACGGCATCTTCCCCTGTAGCAGCAACCTCCAGCAAATGACCTTCGCTAGCAAACCAGGCTGACAGTTGCTCTGAAAGTTCTTTGTCATCTTCTACAAGTAGAATTTTAGCCATTTAGACTTATCTTCGAAGGAATCTAAATTATACCCACCCAACAAAACGAAGCGTGCAACCAACGCTCCGCTCACCCTGGTAACATAAGATTCATCGAACAGAACCAGGTTCCCTGGGCGCAGCAAGCACGGACGGTACTCTCTTGAATCTCTTTTCCAGTCTCACAGCCGGACAAAAGGGATTAGTACTTGTGCTTTTGCCTATTACTTACGAAATAGTTAGCATAACCGGACTGGCCTTTCTCCTCGACAAAAATGAGCAACAACTCCACAAGCTGGATAGTGAAAGAGCCACCCTTTTCAAACTTGAGCAAATTGGCAGCACCGGCGCCAATGCAATTCTTCAAATCGGGAGTTTGCCAGTCTCCACTGATGCCAGGCTAACCGAGAGAAGACTTGAGAATATCAAAAGGCGACTGACCGATAATTTCTCTGAAAGCCGGCTTGCCTCAAATCAAAGCGAAGTCGTTCTGCAAGCCGAGATACTTAAGAACGAAATACTCAGACTGATAGATCGAGCCGAACTTTTTTATAGAAAGCCCGACCGCAAAGAATCCGATAAGTTCAATTTTCTCCGCAATCAGGCCTTTGCAACAGGCATAGCCTTCGAGAACTTCTCAAAATCTATAGTGGACATGGAACGCTCCACAAAAGAGAATGAGCCGGCACAAATCGCGGCAATGAGATCAGAGCTACTGCTCGCTCTCACAGCCATAAGTATCACCTGCTGCAGTCTCACTTTAGCGCTGATGTACTTTTTTTCGGCTGACACAGCCAAAAGATTAAAAGCAATTCAGACAAACATTCAATCTCTTGCTAGCGGACAAGTACTGCATCCACCGCTGGCTGGAAGGGATGAAATTGCAGATCTCGACAGCTTGCTTCATACAGTCAGCATGGTTCTGGCTATTTCAAGAAAGCAGCAGTCGATAATCCTCGACAATGCGGTAGAACTCCTCTGCACGGTGGATGAAAAGCTAAAATTCACCGTAATAAACCATGCTGCAGAAAGACTGTGGCACTATCAAGCCGACGATTTACTCGGCAGATCAGTGCTCACTATAGTACCTCCAGCCCTGGTACCAAACACATCAGCCGCTTTCAAGGCAGCACGCCGACATCAAGCGTTAGCAGAAATTGAACAACCTAAAACTTTCTCGCGCCCTGAGATTATTGAAACGACTATTCTCTGCGGTAATGGAAGATCAGGCATATTCCGATGGTCGGTCTCCTGGTCTTCTTCGAGAAAGAGTTATACCTGCGTAGTCCGCGATATCAGTGCGTCCAAAAGCGCAGAACGCTTAAAGAGCAGGTTCATAGCCATGGTCAGTCACGATCTGCGCATGCCGCTTTGTTCCCTCGGTGTTAGTCTGGAAACTATAGAAGCCGGAAAGCGCGGCGAAATTCCAAAAGGAATTGCAAGCAAACTCCTTACCGTAGAAGAAAAACTCGCCCAGCTCAACAAAGTGGTCGACGGTTTGCTTGAACTGGAGAAGATGGGCGCGGGGCGCGGAGACTTACGGAAAGAGACCCTGCATACCTATAATGTTATCTCTCTGGTCAAGGAAAACCTTCAACCCCTTGCCCTTCAGAAGAA
This sequence comes from Candidatus Melainabacteria bacterium, assembly GCA_016212515.1. Classification (GTDB taxonomy): domain Bacteria; phylum Cyanobacteriota; class Vampirovibrionia; order Obscuribacterales; family Obscuribacteraceae; genus Obscuribacter. The sequence goes on along the minus strand of JACRFZ010000031.1, from coordinate 123,893 downwards.
GGTAACCATCGTAGGGCCGGATGATGACTGCTTCATCGAAGCAGATCAATCTAGACTGACCGGAGCAATCGCAAGCATTTTGGAATTTTCTATCAACCGTGCGCCAAGCGGCACCTCAGTAAAGATCGAAACCACAGTCAACGATGGACTGGTAAAGCTACATTTTAATGACAGCGGCCAACCGATAGCCGCCACTGAGCGAAACCTATTATTTGAGCGCTACGCAACGTCCTCAGCAATGGGCGGTATGCAAGCAGGTTTGGCTCTTCCAGTTGCGCAGGCGATTATCAAAGCTCATGGCGGGCATATCGAAATTATCGGCAATAGCAATGAAAGCACCTCCCTGTGTATCGCATTACCAACGATAGATTCAAGTAAAGACTCAGTTCACACTGAAGAAATGTTGGATGAAACTGAGCTCTGGGAAGAAAGCGAGGTAGCGCATGAAAGTCCTTAATAAAGGGCTCCTGATTGCCGTGGTCCCGCTCATATACCAGCTTACTTTCGTGGGACTGCTAGGCGCCGAACTTGCGCAACTCGAATACAAGCTGGAGCGTGTTGCACGTTCCAAAGAAATTGTCGGTCAGTCGCTGGAACTGATTCGTACAGTCTTGGAAGGCTACTATCAAATCAATTTAAATTCCGAGGTGGATGGACTCTACGATCCTGAAACAACTGCAAAGAGCTGTGTCGAATTCAGATCTAGAGTCAAAGACCTGGCCACACTTGCCGAAACGGTCCCCGAGCAGCAAGTAAATATAGCTAAACTGTCTGACTCGTCCCTTGCACTCACCAGGGTGCTAGGTTGGGCGATGAAGGAACAAAGGCAGGGACTAGCCCATTGGCAGCAGGTAGACGAACTCTGCTACGGAACAGTCTTAAACCGGCTCATCGAACTTATGAGCACAGCCTCCTCAATAGTGGAAGCCGAAAACAACCACTTAGCCTTCTCACGAGAAATAGAAGAGAACAAAAGGCAACTTCAAGATCTGATGTATGTATTCGTGCCTGTCGGATTTGCCATTTCTCTAATCATGGGCATCGTGTATGCCCAGAGTATCGCGGCACCAATCCTTCGACTCAAGCAAAATAGTCTCCTCCTTTCACTTCAGCAGCCCCTCATGCCTACACTTGCCGGCGACGACGAGCTAAGCCGACTCGATCGCAGCTTGCATAAGGTCGCATATTCATTATATGAATCGCTAAACCAGGAGAAGGCTCTGGTTGACAATGCAGCCGAAACCATCTGTACGATTAATTCCGAGGGGCAACTTCGAAGTATAAACAAGGGAGGAAAGTTGTTGCTGGATTTGAGTACAGAATCTCTGTCAGACTGCCCTATTTTCGACTTTATTATTCCAGAGGAACGCCTGTTAGCAGAAGAAAAGCTGCAAGTAGCGGCCAATGCAGCAACACCATATCGCTTCGAACTCAAGCTTTTGACAAAGGTCTATGGACAGATTGACACGCAGTGGTCGGTACTCTGGTCTCCATCGAACAAGCTGTTCTTTTGCGTAATCACCAATATAACCGAAGAAAAGACTATCGAACGCCTCAAACAAGACTTTCTGGAGATACTTGCCGGTGATTTACGAACGCCGCTTTTTGAAATCAAAGAGACACTTTCACAAATAACCAGCGAGACAGAGGGCGCATTAAGCGCGCCGGTCCGGCAAGACCTGTTGCAATCGGAGAAATCAGTACAAAAGCTTCTATCGATGGTGAACAATCTGCTCGACTTCCGCCGACTTGATTGCGGCAAAATCGAACTAACCCTCACATCCTTTGCATTCAAACCTCTAGCACAGGAGGCCGCAACCATGGTGCAAAGCCTAGCTAAAGCCAAGTATATTGACATTCGCATAATCGATCGAGGATTATCAATCAGCGCAGATAGGGAGAAATTTCTGCAAGTCCTTCTCAATCTTTTGACAAACGCCCTCAAGTTTTCTCCGGCTGGAGGCAAAGTTACGCTCGAAGCCAAGTCAAGGAAAGATGCGACCGTAATCACGGTAAAGGATGAAGGAGAAGGGGTACCCGAAGATGCCCTGGCAAAAATATTCGAGCCATTCGAACAAACAGAGAGAGGCAGGCAAGCCGGCGGCACCGGTCTGGGGCTGGCAATCTGTCGTATGATTGTTGAAGCTCACAGCGGCAACATTCAGGCTGAAGGTATAGACGGCGGAAAGGGAACCCTTTTCACAGTCACGCTACCACACTTGACATAACATTCTGGCGCCTGGATGGGAGAAAAAAACAAATTGGCTGCACCATATCCCCCAAAAGCATCCACCAAGAGAAGCCTTCTGGGAGGGATTATACTCACGTTTTCACTATGCCTGTGGCACACGGGTTCCGCCTCAGCACTTAAGGATGAGCAAGGACATTACTATGACGTCGAAAACTACATCATCAAGGGAGAAAAGAGAGCTTGTACACCATCTGAATTCAACGCTGCCTATGAAGCCGTCAAGAAAACTCCGGGTTCGGCAACTGCACAATTCCGGCTCGGACGACTGTACATTGTGCAGCACAACTATGCCAAGGCCATCGCATGCCTCGACAATTGTATGGCAATCGATCCTCAGAATCCCAAATACTCAATTCAGAAAGCCTGCGTTGAACTGGCACTGGAAAACGACCTAGCCGTTAAACACAACATTCAAGAAGCACTAAAGAAAAAACAATTAGACCCTGGGCAGTTTCTTACAATCTTGCAGGTATTGCAAGCAATAGAAGAGCGAGAACTCGCCTATCAAGTCTCTCAACGAGCCCAGAGCAAGTATAGTAATCTACCAATTCTGAACTATGAGTGCGCTCTGGCGGCAAGAAGCGCTGGACGGACCGAGGCAGCGGAAAGTCTACTCCTCGACTGTAGGAAAGATCCAACCTTTAGGATAAGAGCTGATATTCAGCTAACCGAATTGTATTATGAGATGAAAAACTGGCAGTCGGTGGTTCAATATTCTCGAACTTTAGCAGATCCAACCACCCGGGGCGATGTGAATAAGTTCCGCCTACCGAATTTACTAAAGAAACGCAGTGAAGCACTCTACCGGCTGGCGCGCTATGCAGAGGCTCTCAAGCCTATCTCGGAAGCCATAACCATTTCCCCCATGCAAGCTGACCTGAGACTGTTTCGAGCCGGCATTTACCGGAAACTGAACAATTTGCCTGCCGCAGAAACAGACTCCTTGGCGGCGGATCAACTGGGGCGCGGATACTGACCACTAAGACTGCGGCACATCTAGATAGGCAGCGGTCGGCCCCAAGGCAGGCTGACCAGACCACCTCATTCTCATGGCACTTCAATCAACGCACCCATCTGTAGTCACGTCGTTTGCACCTAAGACTTGATACTCTCTGGCCAGTTGGCGCCGACATCTCTCCAGGCAGGGTCCACCATGACAGATCATCAGCTCCCCTCAGATTCCCTCCATAAAAGTCCAGATCAACTGGATAGGCGGCCTGAAGATAGAAGTCCCCTTCAGGAAGAATATCAACATCTGAATATACAAAACCATCGCTCCGACATCGACTACTGGCAAAAGAAAATGAGCGCCAGCCCCCAATCCTTGCTGCACCCCTTGAACCTGGAAGGACCGGCTCAAGACACACATCGAACAAGGGGTCTCCAAGCCGATACCAAGCCTGTGCCGGAAAGCCAAAAACTCAAATTTACTCCCCAGCAAGATGGATATACCGTTTCTAAAACTGCCGACGACGGCGAAATTCAGATCCTCTTTTACGGCGACGACGGAGATAGGAAACAGACAATCTTCCGTCCAGACGGAACTTCAACCCAAACAAGCTTCGACCGGACCGGTCAAACCACGGAAAACATCGAGAGCGACCCTGAAGGACACTATACAAAGCAAGTCCTTCATCCTGACGGCTCAACTGACATTGAGCAAGGACAGGGCACCGCTTATGTTCAAAACTCATACGACAGAAACGGTAACCATATTGGAACCGAAGAACAATGGCAGAGCGCAGCTGGTAGCAAGCACCGAAAAACCACCGACAACAATGGTAATTGGCACCAAATCGACTCATCCGAAGAGGAGTACAAAGATACCATCGGAAAGGCGAACGGTGATTTCGATTCCCACATACTCGCCGGTGAGCAAACTGGAATTCAGCAAACTCACATCGTCAAACCAGATGGTGCCACAAGTGACGAATTTACCAATCATATAGATAGAAGCCGCAAACAGCGAGAGACCGACCCCAAGGGCAACTACACTGAAATGGAGTGGCAACGAGAAAAACTAATCGGTAGTACAAGACACAGGCTTAATGAAGACGGCAGTGTATCAGATACCTATTTCGATGCAACAGGCAACACCAACGGTAATCGGGAGACCAAGCCTGACGGTAGCTTCTGCGAACAACGACTGGGCGAGGAAGACACTCTCGTCATTCGACATCAAGATAGTCAAGGCAACTTCAAACAATTGACACATTCTAAGGATGGAGAAGTGCTCTCCACAATTGAGCACCGGAAGCAGTCTGCGCAATCCAGTTCCGAACTGGAATTGAATAAAAACGGCAGCCTTAGAAATCGCTGGACCTTCGCCGATGGGTCCTACAATGAACAGAGTCTGAACGGACTCAATAAGCAGCTTACAATTCACGAACAAGATGGTAGCGGCAACTTCACAGCCACAATCTACGACCAGAATATGTCTGAGATTTCCCGAACAATTCACGAACAAGAGCAAAGTGGTGCGCACGCAGACACCATTTTCGATCCCCAAGGCAATATAGTAAGACATCGCGACACACAAGCAAACGGCTCCTTTCTACAACAGGAACGGCTTTCAAACGGGGTTCTTATATCGGAATTGGATGCCGAACGTGGCGTAACCTTTGAAACACGGTACGATCTCAAAGGAACACTAAAGTCTGAATCTATAGCCAAGTCAAATCACTTCTCAGAAAAGACATTTTTCGATAGCAAGGGCAAATACAAACAACAATTCAAAAATTCGGCAGGAGAGCAGCGCGAAACCACCGGAGATGCATATGGTAACTTCCAAGATCGTATTTTCCAGAAAGATGAAAGCGGAAAAACTGTTTTACAGGGCAAACGTATCCACCATACCGACGGGAAAGGCGGATGGACAACAGTTGAGTCAAACTCGAACGGACAACGATTGAAACAGTTCGACGCAAACAAGGATGGCAGCCACCTTGAGCAGACCTGGCATAAGAACGGCACACTGAAGACCGTTCACAGCCAAGATGCGCCAGGCAACTTCAGGCATCTCTCATTCAGTGAAACAGGCGTCAGAACAAGTGAAACAATTCAGACAAAGAACGCTGACGGAAGCACTACTATCACAAGATTCGACGGTACAGGAAGGATAATTTCCAACCGGGAATCAAAGCAAGACGGAAGCTATACCGAGCAATATCTCAAGCCGGACGGCTCAATCAATATCTACAGCCAGACCAAGGGACAGTTTGGTTTCGAATTCGACGAGCAAGAGTTTGACCCCTCAGGCGAAAGAATAATGAACTGAGGTCGGATCAGACCGCAAAACCTCATGGCAGAAGCAAAATGTCAGGGAGTTCCCGTCGCTGAATGAACTCCCTGGTAATGCAATCTCCGGGTGGCATCGTTAATGATGTCACCCGGAGATTGCGCTTGGCGGTAATGAACAGAAGGCGATTCGGCACCCCAGCCCTGCCGCCAAAAGCAATGCCTCCCTAAAGGAGGCATTGCTTTTGACCTCATTTGCTAATCCCTTTCGGTTTCGGTGCAATCTCTCTTCGGAACGATTCGACTTCACACTGCTTCTGGCTTCTGGCTAGATGGATCATGCCGTTGGCTACTCCAGAAACAAATCCGGCACCGGTATAAACAGGTAGAGTCCAGCCCAATGTCTCCGGCGCCAGGACTAAACCTGACCCAACTCCCCACGCCGTTTCCTCAAGAATGCGAGACCCCAAGGTGAAGGCTAACCGGCGCGGACTCGGCGCGCAGTTCTTCTCAATCGCGGAAATCTTATCGGCATCCAACTTGCTGCTGAACTCACGCTTGATCAATTCAGATTCCTTCTTAAACTGCTTTAGTTCGATGGCTGCCTCTATATCTTGCTCCGTCAAGGCCGCCTTCGCAAGCGCCGCACCAAGAAACAGTCCGGTACTGGATAAGCCGGCAGCAGCAGGTCCTGCTATTATCGTTTCCTTCATAACAACCGGTCCGGCAATGTTAGCTTTATCGGCGACGGAAAGAAGACTATCCGCTCTCAGCTTTTCCAGATGCCCCATGTCGTCTTCAGCGGTATTCAAACTACCGACCGCATCTCCCAACTGCTTCCGCTCCACAGATGCTGCGCTATTCATATGCACTAGTCCTCCGAAACAACCACTCCCGGAACAGCCGGGTAACTGGTGGAAGAATAAGTCCCGTTGAGTGCAACCAACGTGAATAGAGGTCCAGTTTGAAAACGCTGAAACGAAACTGACACTCTCAAGATTCAGTCTCACAAGCAGTAAAATCGCCGGTGAATGCAAAGGTTAAGCAAGCAATAGCTTCAAAATGGGCAATAAACTGAGAGCGCCCACTTACTTAAGGGTAAAAGAATTTGAGCATAGTACCGGCTTGGATTACTGGAGCCTTTCAGCACACATGAAGAGAATCCTCAAATACGCTCTAGTAGTCCTTGCCTGGCTGGGTTTAATAGCATCGACAACGCTGCTTGTCTGGATAGGTCGTCCTAATTGCTATCAATGCCATGCAAAAGACGAGGTTAAAGCCGCCTACCATTCAGTCAGCACCACGTCCGGCTGTTCTTCCGATGCAGAGATCCTGGATTTCATCGTCATTGGCCCTCTGGTTCTGCGCCAGACCGCGATGCGCAACCCCAATCCATACACGATGCCGAAACCAGAGTATGATCGAGCCCTGGCTTTATCCAGGAAGGTCTCCATCGGTTGGACCTGCAACCGCTGCAAGAACGACGTAGTTGTGCAGCACCTCAACTGAGCCGAACCTGCAAAAACTAGCAGCGATTTGAAAATCACCCCAAGCCAAAAGCGGCAGAGCCTGTCAGAAGCAGTATCGCCTGCGGTGCACTTTCCACTCTTTCTTCAGGGATTGAAGGCAAACAGGAAGGTAGTGACCAGGTTATAGCCGGCATGGCCGATGATGGTGGTGGTGGTGTTGGTGAAACGCCTGGCTATGCCCATACAGCACGACCAGATTGCCACTTGCAAAATAAGCATGGGAGCCTGAGCGAACTGTCCGTGCATGATGCCATGCAGGAAAGCGGCCGGCAAAATACCCAGGACCGGTTGAAAGGCGCCGCGAATCAAAGTTTCTTCGCCGATACCGGCGCAAAGGGCCGTGGCAATAGCCAGCAAGAAGGCGGCGCTGAGATTCTCAGGATTGACACCGGCACCACCGGCACCGCCCACCGAGAAGGTGCCCGAATTATAGGCAGAAATCTGAGAAGCCATGCCGGGCGTGCTGGCATGAGTGAAGAGGGACCACAACCAGTCATAAGTAAAGCTGAAAACCACCAGCCCCAATCCAATACCAACTTGAGCCAGGGTGGGTTTGCGCCAACCCAATCGCTCCACGAAGGTGGCCCGAAACTTTCTGGACACCAAAAGCCCGCAACCGCAAGCCGATACGGCAATCAAGCCAAGCCCGTTGTAGGAAAAGAGCTGGTCTAAAGGCAGCGGCATCATGGGCAGAGGAATGCCGGGCAAACTAAAACCCGAGGTCAAATTGGTATTGGCTAGATAAACGCCAAAACAAACGATGAAGCAGAAAAGACCGTTTAGATGAGGGATGGAATCTTCCTGATAGATCTTGAGGCTGACTAGGGAAGCCCAGACCTTCATCTTGTGACGAAGGGGACCGGTCAGAGCCCGGAGGGAAACCACCCCATCCAGAAGGGTGAGCACCCGGGAAAGCATTTTCCGGAAGGGGCGGAAAAGAATAAGGAAGAGGATTACGGAAAGCGAGCCGTTCACTGCCAGGGTATAGGGGCTGTCAAAAGACCCCCCGAAGCCGTAGGAAAGGGCAAAGCCACAGGCGAAGAGTAGTATGAAAGAGCGAATTATCCACTCCAGCCAGGCCACCTTGCGGGAGCCATGGGCAATTAGCCCGAGGATGGAGCAAACAATGATGAAAATCATATCTGGCGACACAAGTCCCCCTTGTAATCCGAAATATTCAGGGTAAAACCAGTTTTAATGTATTTTGACCATGCTAATATATTGTCAAGGTCCGAATATCTGGGTATCTTCTATCATAGGGGTAAACCTCCTGATTAGCCCGCATCAAGGGCCATGCCAAGAAGCGTCCCAGTAAGAGAAGGTTAAAACCCGCTCTATTCTTTCGATTATTCAAGTAGAGGTGATTACAAAAAAACCGGAACAAAAATAGTCGATCGAAGGTCCCATAAGTCTAAGTTCGGAGGTATACACAAATAAGATGAAAAAACGTCTACTAATTGCGGGTCTAGTTCTAGGTGCCATGGGAGCAGGTACGGCCAGCTTTGCCAGCGGTCCTGTTGTCGTAACACCCACTACTGTCCCCAACACTGCAGTGAATGCCTCGGTTAATGTCAAACCGGCGCAGACCAATCTCCTGAAGACCTACCGCTCCATCAGAGCGTTCTGGCTCTCTCGAGCCCTTGTGAGATAGGCTGAACCGTTAGGTAAATCCCGAGTTCGTTAAATAAAGAGCCGCCTCTCAACAAGGCGGCTCTTTGCTTTACTCAAATAGAAGCCGGCTGAGGTCACTTGCCGATTCTCAAGACCACCTCGTCGGGTCCGGCCAGATTGAGACGCTCCCGGGCTAGACGCTCAATGCCGCTCGCCGAGCGATAAGAGCTCAAGCCGTCCCGCAATTCTTTGTTGATTTCTTCGGCCTGCTTCTGCCCATCCTTTAATACGTTTGCTTGATGATGCAGGAAAACCTGCCGCTCAAACGACATATAGATGGCTCTCCCAGCCTGGTAGAGGGCAATGCCGGTTATAGCCATGACAATCAGATGCCTGACGGTCTTGCCTTTCAAAGTTGGTTTCAAACTGGAAATCACTTTCGCCCCTGCATTTAACCGCTGCACCGTCTTCCCTTTTAGACGGTTGCACCCATAAGAATTTCGTCTATTTGCCGTTTGAAGTCAAGCATGAGCGAATCAATTAATGGCTCGGAAGTACCCTCACCAGATACGCGTATGACCGGTTCCGTGCCGGAAGGACGGATTAAAAGCCAATTATCCTCATCGTAATAGAGCTTAAGACCATCGAGTTTGCTCACCCTTGCCAGAGGGCGCCCGCCCAGGCTTTCGAAGGGATGCCGGGCCAGGTGCTCGAGCAAAATCTTCTGGGTCTGCTTTGTCAGGTGCAGATCGCCACGCCGCTGGTAAAACTTGACTCCCACCTCCGCTTCCAAGTCTGCCCAGATCTCGCACAGAGGCTTTCCTTCCATGGCCAGCATTTCAATTACCAGTAGATTAGCGAGAATTCCATCTTTTTCAGGAATGTGCCCCTTAATGGAAACGCCGCCCGACTCTTCCCCACCGATCAAAACATCCACACTGCGCATCTTCTCGCCGATGTATTTGAAGCCCACAGGCGTCTCAATCAGTTCGAGACCATACTTGGCGGCCACGTGATCGAGCATGTGGGTGGTGGTCAGGTTGCGCACCACGGCGCCGGTCATACCGTGGTTCTTGTACAGGTGTCTGGTGAGAAGACAGAGCAGTTGATTGGGAGTAAAGAAAACGCCCCGGTCATCCACCACCGCAAAGCGATCCGCGTCTCCATCGGTAGCTATGCCCAGATTGAATTTCTCAGACTGCACCAGGGCACTGAGATCCTTAAGATACTCCGGCTTGGGTTCGGGCATACCGCCGCCGAAGAGAGGGTCCCGCTGCATATGCAAGCCTTTGTATTCAAGTCCGGCTCGCTCCAGCATAGCATCCATGTAACCGCGACTGGTACTGTAAAGGGCATCAAAAGCCACTTTCAACCCTGACTTTTTCAGCCGCTCCAGATCGACAAGCCGAGACAGCGCCACCATATACGGTTCGGAAGCATCAAAGGTCGGCGGCTGAAGATGACTGAGGGAGCTGTGCGAATCGGCATAACCATAAGGTGCCAGCTCGGGGCCGCTAGCCGGAATATGTTTTAGATTCTCGGTTATCTTGGCGGTGATGTCGTTGGTGGCGGGCCCGGCGTAAGGGGGAATGTATTTGACGCCGCAATATTCGGGGGGATTGTGACTGGCCGTGAATTGCAGTGCACCGCCGGTGGGCTCGTGTTGTGTAGCCCAGGCAATGCAAGGGGTAGGTATATCGCGGCTGGCCAGTCTTACCGTCAACCCCATGGCCATAAGCACCCGTGCGGCACGCAGCGCAAACTGGTCGGCCAGGAAGCGGGTATCATAGCCGAGCAAAACCGGCAGCGTCTCGCCACCGGAAACATTCACATAGGTTTCCTTGATGTAGAGCCCGATGGCGAAAGCCGCTCGCTCCACATTGGTGAAAGTAAAGTCCTCGGCAATGATGGCTCGCCAGCCGTCAGTCCCAAATCTAATTGCTTCCACCACTTACCCCTTTCTTGTCTGTCTTGCCGAGTTTGTATTCAAAGCCGGTCTCTGTCTTCCATTTCTTCAGCGCCTGGCGCGGCCGGTAGCCGGACCATTTCAGGTCGGCGTCAGGTAGTTGGAGAGATACTCCCGCAGTGACTCCCAGGCAGTTCCAGCTTGCCTTCGTCCCCAGTGCTTGTCTATAACCGGTCGAGAGCCTGGCGGCATCACGCCTGAGGGTTTCAACTGCTCCAGGTCGCGGTCGGAACAGAATTCAATCACACTGCCGTCTCTGCCATAGAAGCGATAGCGACCATGCCCGCTGCGCAAATGGGGTTTAACCAGATCCACACCACCGGCAGTGCCGACTCCCGACTGCGAACGTTTCATCTGCTCCACATCCACCGGGCTGAAGCGAGTGGCCATGCGAAATCCGTCTGCACTAAAGAGTGCCGTCATGGATACCCACTTGCCGAATTCATCTGCTAAAAGCCGCCGTTCAATGTGCACGGAGCGCACCAGATCAAGACTCCAGTACTGACCGTCCTGTCTGGAGATAGAAACACAACCAAAAGGATCCACGTGGATGGCTTCACCCTGGGCTCGCACTCTTCCATTGCCATCACGGACCAGAACCCCGTGCCGGTCTTGATCGGCACGAGAATGGATATTACCCTCAGCGTCGATACGCACAAAGGACACCAGGTGACCTTTGCCATCGTAATAGAATTCCAGACGCTCACCTCTGGTGGTGCGAATTTCCTTCACCCGGCCCAGGCCGTCTTTGACCATGGAGGCGCCACCGGGAAAAGTCTCCATGCGGTCGCCACGATTACCCTCGGGACTAATGGCCAGGGGCGCCGGCGCTCGCTGCCCGGACAGGCGCTTACGCCGTTCCTGCGGGCCGTATGCTCCCAAAAATTCATCGGTGCGCTCATGCCCGGGATCACCGCCGGGGCTGAAAAATTTGCTGGCGGCAGGCTCCACCTGACACTCAGATGGCTCTCCATAGAGCCTACGGGGAGCCCAATCCGGGAGCCTGTCCTCCAGATCGTACTGGGCCTTGGGCATGTATACGAAGTCCGAATCCGACTCATCGCCATCAAAATCGAAGTCGCCGTCAGACAAGCCGGCGTCGGTATTTGCAACCCCATCGAGGCCGGAAGCGTGGACCTCGCCTGGCTCCAGACCGAGGGCCAATTCCAGATCTAAATCAAGCTCTCCATCGCCTTCCTCCCTGCGCCGACTGCCCACTGCGGCAGGAGCATCAGGAGCCGGGGAGGCGGGGGCGCCGTTTTCGGCCTGCCTGGCTACGGCAGCCGAAAGAGCTGCCCAGGTACTGCCCGCTTCGCCGGCCAAGCGCCCGCTCGTCACCTGATTGGAGGCGAAACTTGGCGCAGCCACGTGGGCCCTGGCCACGGGAGCAGCGCTAGTATTTGTGGAGCGGCTGCCTTTATCAATGCCCTGCCGCCCTTTCAACCAGGCATCGAGCATACGGGCCGCCCGTGAACTGGAACCGGTCGAGGCAACCGTTCCGGCTTCCAGGAGAGCCTTCTCTGTCAAAGTGGCGCTCTGGCTCAAATAATCCAGCAGACGTTCACGAAATGCCTCCGGACTGGAGGCTCTGACCGCACCCTGCTTGGGGGTGGAAAGATTGAAGTCGCCCAATTTAGGCTGCAAGCGACCGACTCGCCCCTGAGCTCGAAACCCATGGCGAGGATAAGCGGCATCTATGCTAGCGGAGGGCATGGAAGAAAAGCCCTGACAACCAGGAGATTCCTGAGGGTATTACCAACCGGACCGTGGGCTTGCAAAGTCCACAATCAAGCCGATAGATTGTAACATCAAAAGACTTGAAATCCCGGCGAAATCAAGTACCTGAGTAGGTTTTAGTCTTTCCCTACTGCACTTACGACATATACAAAATTGGACCGAAGGCTAAGTAACGCCCTAATCCTTGCGATACGGGGAGACCTGCGTTTCCAACCAGCCCCTTACTTGCAGGGACTCAGCCATCTTGACACCGGTCATGCGCTCGTCATACATGGCAACACAAAACTGACCCATGTTGATTTTGCCCTGGCTGAGAAGATACTCAGCCAACTGCAAAGACTTCATCTCCGAGTCGGTCACGTAGCCGGCGGAAAGCACCAGGTCGGCAAGGGCCACATCGGGGAAACTGCGCATCTGATTGGTGAGAGCCTGTACTTCTGCCGCACCGATAAACTGTGCCTCTTTCATGAGCTCCACCAGCATGGGCAGCGGCTGATGGACTATAGGCTGGGTTGTAACCATCAGAGGCTGAGGCAGGCGCACTTCCTGCTCGATAATAAGCTCGAAGGTTCCGTCGTCCGGTATCATTTCGGCCGCAACAAGCTCACCGCGGCTGACGATCAGATCGTGACTCAACCGTAGACGGGGTTTGCGCAGGATAAAGCCGGCATCCAGCACCCTGTAATACTCTTCTTTGCGATCCTTGGGGCTGCCCTGCCGGAGAAACTGCTTGGCGGCCTTGAAGAAACCGGCCACAACTATGGAAGGCGGCACGTCGCAATCAATAGCCAGAACGTGGTAGAGATTACGCGGTGTCTCGGTCTGATTGGGTCTCAGGTCAGGCACCAGGTCAGGAAAAAGCTGATACAACTCGCTACAGGAATTGACCTGGCCGGTGACATCGTTATCAGCCCAGCTCTGCCTGAGAGCGGCACACAAAATCTGGCTTTCCAGCTCAATTCTGTTTGCTCCGCCTGCATCAGCCATTACCCTGGACCACCTTTTAACCTAGTTCTTCTCAACTTCAAACGTCAGTTCGGTGTGACCCACACGAACTTTGTCACCGGCCGAAAGCACCTGCCGTTTCACCACAGGATGCCCATTCAGCAATGTGCCATTGGTGGAACCCAGATCTTCAATCCAGAAATCGCCTTCTTCAAAGGTAATCCAGGCATGGTGCCGGGAGGTGAATGTGTCATCAGGAATGACAACCTGATTGGAGGGGTCGCGTCCGATTTTGACTTTAGAAGTTTTGAGCGAGTATCTCTGCCCGGTTTTCTGAACCACCACCACCACGGTGTTCTGAATGGGCTCTTCGGGAGCCTTGGAATCAGACTGCTTGAGATAGTCGAGCTGCAAGCTCTTGAGATCCAGGTCGGTGACGGTCGCGCAGTAGACACAGCGGGTGCCTACCGGAGTGGGACGTCCACAACTGGGACAGGCTTCTGTATTTTCTGGCATGCGACTCCTAACCTAACCACAAGCGCTTGGTTTCCATGAAGCGCTTCTGAGATACAGAGCTATTATACGCACCCATTACGGCTACAAAATACAAGGTTTGATAGATGGGAAACAAATTCTTTAGAGATTAGAGAAAAGAAGATTCCGAATTGGGCTAATCTCACTGTGCCCCGAGCAAACCAAGTGGTAACAATTGGCCCAAAATTTCCTGAGGCCTTTAATCGCCCAAGCGTAATCGAAGCGGTGCGGCCTGATCAGTATCGAGTCAGGCGCTGGCAGTCTGCGAAATTGTTTCGGTATCCGGTTCTTTGGCTGCATCATCTTCAGCACCGCCTTTGCGGGTGCGGAAGCAATATGTGCAGTAAACCGGCTTATAGCCCTTGGGCTGGAACGGCACCCGGGTGGGCGAACCGCACTCGGCACAAGCGACTTCGGCTGTGCGACCGGGATCTTCTCCGTTTCGCTGCACGCGCATTAAGATTCGACAATTGGGACAACGCTTGGGCTCGTTCACCAAGCCTTTTGTGTGGAAGAACTCTTGCTCCCCGGCAGAGAACACGAAAGTCTTATTACAGTCCCGACAATTAATGTCCTTATCCTGGAAAACCATGGCATGCCACCTGTGATATAGGGGTTTCCTTAGTCAAGCGTTAAACAGGCAGAAGCTTAGTAAAAGGCTGACAAGAGTTGCGACGATAATGCAATGGTATCACGAACAGATTGGCACCGCATATCACAAACCCACGCCCTGGGGTTAGCACCATAGAAATATGGCAATCTCCTTAGCACGATTGCCCCCTAAGAAGCAGTCTAGAAGCCGAAACCTAGGCGCCCCTTGAGTATGCACCGATCGAGAGAGGAGCCGGAACACCGCTAAAGAAGGCGGCACTGGCTACCATTGCCGCATTGTCCGTACAAAGGGAGAGGGGCGGTCGATAAACTCGATAAGTACCGGCTTCAGACAGTTCACTGAAGCGGCGTCTCAGATCGCTATTGGCGGCGACGCCGCCGGCCAGAACAATGCGATTCAACCCCAGTTCTCTGGCACAGTTCACTGTTTTCTTGAATAGCACCCGATTAACCGCATCCTGGAAGGAGGCAGCCACGTCGGCTACATTGACCGCGCCGCTATGGTTTTCCATAGTGCGCATCACCGCCGTCTTTAACCCACTAAAGGAAAAGTTGAGCCCTTCCACCCGGCCTTCCGGGAAATTATAGGCCCTGGGGTTTCCCGTAGCAGCCAGCTTGTCAATAGCCGGTCCCCCTGGATAACCCAAGCCCAGTAAGCGGGCCACTTTGTCATAGGCCTCACCGGAGGCATCGTCGAGAGTTTGACCGAGTACTGCGAACTCCTTATAAGAGCTGAAGTGCATAATCTGCGTATGCCCGCCGCTAACCACCAGGGCCACAAAGGGCGGTGCCAGGTCGGAATCTATGTAGTTGGCGCAGACATGAGCCTGGATGTGATCGACGGCAAGTAGTGGCTTCTGCAGGGCCCAGGCAAGGGTTTTGGCACCAGCCAAACCCACCAGGAGCGTACCAATCAAACCCGGACCGTTGGTACAGGCTACAGCTCCAATTTGTGCCAATAGTCCATTTTCATTGTCGCCCCGCAGGGGCAAAGAGAGCTTGAGACAAGCTTCTTCGAACATCTCGTTCAGAAGTCCATTAAAAACTTCTAGATGTCGCCTGGCTGCGACTTCCGGCACCACACCACCGAAGGCTTTATGCACCTCGGTCTGCGAAACCAGGCGTCCCGAAATGAGTTTGCGGCCGTCCTCCACCAGGGCACAGGCGGTTTCGTCGCAGCTAGTCTCAATTCCAAGGTAAAGCAAGGATAACTCCCCGGTCAGACGAACTTGACTACACTAGCACAGACAGCCCATCCTAGCCGGTAACTGGGCGTTCCGGATTTAACCTTGCAAACAAAAGAACCTATTGACAATGAAGGGGTTGAAGCTTACTATCTTTCCAATTAGCGCCCGATTCAGGTGCCCAATTTCCGGGCACAATCTATAAAGGGTGTATCCAAGGAAAATCCCAACGGGAATTATCCCCGGGCTTCAATCTATCGTTCTTTGGATGCTCTCTCATCAGGTGCTAAGGGTACGGAAGCAGTTCCGTCCTTCTTACTAGACAATCGGCTTACAGCTTCAGGTCATCAGGTGGCCAGCCAATGAAAAATCATACTTTTAAGTTTCCAAGAACCAAAGCCTTTCTGGGAGGAGCCTTCCTCTCCGTCCTTGCGGCATGCGCCTCGGCGACGGCGGTCCAAGCCCAATCCATTGACGGGTCCTTTGACCTGGGCGGCGGCGCCACAGGCGGTGTCACCATGGGAGCCAACGGTCCCACCGGTGTACTTTCAAATGGAGCTACGGGCGATTCGATTCAAATAGGCGGCGGCGGTCCCGGCTTCGCCCTCACCAGCGGACCTGCTTCTCTGGGAGACAGCGGTACCATCGGCCGCACCAGCTTCCGCACCGGTTACGGCAACCAGGGCATGGGAAATATCCAAGACGGAATGACCACGGGCAGCAACAATCCCCTCGACGGGCGTGGTTCCAACTTCGGTCTCTCCGGCACCCAGACCGGTCTCATGGCTCCCAACAGCTTCAGCAATGCCCCCATGCCGGTCACTGCCACCAACAGCGGACACATGGATTACGGCTTCACCGCCGGTCCCCAACAGTATTACGACAGTATGTACGGTCTGACTCGTGCCGGTAACAACCTCATCGATGATCTCGGCCGCAGACTGACCGGGGGCTTCATCGGAAGCGGACGGCAAATGCTGCCGCGAGTCTCAACAGGCTCCGTCGACTTCAACACCGTCACCAGATCCAGCGCCGGTTTCGGACCATAACCTTCTGCTTTCAGCGAGGCCTCTATAAAATGAGCAAAATTGTTAGACGAGCAATATTGATCGGTGCCGCAATCTCTTTCTGGTGCGCACCACAAGCGGTGCTGGCTCAGAGCTATGACACATCCGGCTTGATGCCGACAAACCGAGATATGGGTTATGTCTCTCGTAATTTCGGCCAGGCCGAGAATTCCCTCGGCGCCAAGGGCGATATCGACCGGGGCAGCTATGCCACCGGAGCCTCTCCCTCCGATTATTCCGTTTACGACAAGCGTGAAACAGCATTCAGCACCAAGCAGCTCTACAACCGTGACATGAGGCTGAACAGCCCCATGCATCCCTTCGGACTGGAGTTACCGCTCACTTCCTCAGGTGGACTGGCTCCCATCTTCGGCTTCGGCAACCAGCAGAATCCCGGTCCCCAATTCACCAGCCGTCTCGACCAGGCTATCACAACGATGGTTCCCGGCGGACACATCTCAGTAGTGCCGAGTACCGGTCAGGTGGTGAGCCGCATCGGCGATGTCAGAGGCGGTCTGACCGTGGGCGCCGACGGCATCAGCGGCGGCTCCATTGGTAACGGCAGCTTCGGCGGTACCTTCGGCGGCAATGGCGGTACCGTAGGCGGCTCCATTCCCGGTCTGGGAACTTTCGGCAGCGGCTTCTAATCAGTATTTCAAGGAAAGCAAAACACTTAGGCAAGTTAGTAATTCAAGAGGCAAGCAGATATGTTCAGTCAAAGAGGCGCCCACCTCATTCCCAAGCAAGAAAGACAAGCTGTGTCAATTAAGCCGGTTATGTCACTGGCTCTCCTGACCCTTCTAAGCTTGCAACAATTACCAGCCCAGGCTCAAAGCGTGGGAGACATAGTATCGGGACAGGTCTTGAGGCAACTCATGGGCGGGCAAGCGGGCCAGCGCCGCCAGTTACCGCCGGTGCGCATGGATAGCTTTGTAGATCAAGCCGGCGGCCACGCCGAACATATTTATGGGGATGAAGGCGCCAACGGCTTGCCTCCCTATTTCGGATTCAGCAAAGCTCACCGCATTGACACCGGCATCCAGGGCATACGCAACCAGGGGCTGACTACCGGTCACGGCAGTGTCATGCCGGACGCCTGGGGCGGTGACGAATACATCGGAGCCGAGTGGTCCGACACCAACCGGGGCCGACCACCCATGCACTGGGGAGGCGAGAACCTGGACGCAGCCGCTCTCGGGCAGGCAGCCGCAGCAGCGGTAGTGCAGGGTGTAGTCGGCGGCACAATCTCATCGGGAGGCGGCGGCGACCCGGGCAGCGGCAACGGACTCCCACCACCGCCTGGCGAAGGCTATCAACCGGCCACCGTCCACGGTCAGTTTGTGGGATATTACAGCCCCGAAGAAGTTGCTCTCTCCCAGACCGACTTCCCGGCTGCATTTGAACAATTCGTCTACTCCGGACGCTACCTGGGCAGCGCCGAGAATGCCCGTTACATTCTGGAAAACGAAATGGGTAGACCCCAGGGCGGCAGAACCATACCGGGCAACTAAGCAAAACAAATCAAGGGCAGGGCGCGGCTTTCTCTCGGGAAGTCGCGCCTCTCTCTTGGCGTGCTAAGTAATTTGACGATTCCAACCGGGATTGCAAGTTTCTGAGTGAAAGACAGAAATTCAGGGCATGTCTATATTGCCCGGACGTCCCCCGCAGTGTCGGCATTTATCGGCACTTCCATAAAGCGGTACAATATCCTGGCTTTTAAGAACTTCTCTTAAAATTCAGCTTTACGCATTACCAGATAAAAAAGCAAGCAGACAAAAGGCGAAAGGAATTTAAATGCCCGAGGTGGTCTCAACCCTTAACGCTCCCCAGGCCATTGGGCCTTATTCGCAGGCCGTAAAACATGGGGGACTGGTCTTTGTCTCAGGGCAAATTCCACTAAATCCCCAGGGCGAACTGGTGGAAGGCGACATCAAGGTGCAAACCAGACAGGTTTTAACCAATCTGCAAAACATCTTGAAAGCTGCCGGCACTGACTTCAACAGTGTGCTCAAGACCACGGTCTTCCTGAAAGACATGGCGGAATTCGCACAGATGAACGAAGTATACGCCGAGTTTTTTCCCACCCATAAGCCGGCCAGGGCAACCGTACAAGTAGCACGGTTGCCGCGAGACGTATCGGTTGAAATTGAACTCGTGGCTGCATGCTGATGATGATAATGGGCTTAGAACTGAGCGTGCAGGATATGGTCGCCCTCGGTGCCACCGCCATCGGTGCAGGCACCGACTTGACCACACGCAAAATTTTCAACTGGTTGACCTTTCCCACCGCCGTGGCCGGCGTAGCCCTGAATGGCTATTTGAACGGCATCTACACAGGCTTTCACCAGATCGGAGCCGTAGAAGCATTTTGCGGTTGGATGGTAGCGGCAGCCATCATGATGTTTCCCAATCCGGGCAAACGCATGCACTTCGGCGATGTAAAGATGATGGCGGCAGTGGGAGCAGTGCTGGGCATAACCAAGTTTCTCATTTGCATGTTCTATTTCAGTCTCGTCTACGGTCTGGTTTCCATGTTCTTGATTCTCAAGTCCATCCCCAGAGAACAAATCAAGGGTTTCTGGCTTCTTCTCAAGTCTTTTGTCTTTGCCGGCGTCAATATTTCTGAAGGCTTCGACATGACCGAGGTGGAGAAAGCCAAAAAGAAACTGATCCCGCTGGGACCAATCATCTTCACCGGCACGCTCCTGGCTGTCTTGCTGGATAAGTGGACCATGCACTTCCTGGGCTTTGCCTGGTATCAGTAAGCTTATTGTTTAGATACAAAGGACACGCCTTAACCGCTCATTAACCGCGATCGGACGAATATATCGTCAAGTCACGGAGACCCACAACCATGAGCGCAGCAACCGGCATCCTCTTTCTCGACATCCTCATCCGGCCATTTTTCAAGGTAGCCATGAAATTCCCCCTGGTGGGACTCTGCATACTATTTATGTTCTACGGTTTGATTGGATATATCGCTATTCGCAGTGCCTACCTGGCCGACAATCATTTCTGAGGTCATAAAAGCAGGCCCTTCAGGGCATCGGATTACCGCTAAAATATAGCGATGAAAAAATTGCCTGGTAATCCGACTGCTTTAGTTTCCCCGTCGATCAATGCCGCCCTCGATGCAGCCCGCAAATCGGGCAGAAGCAAGCGGCGCAGCCCAGTCTGGCTCTGCCTGGCAGCGGCCCTAGCAGCCATGCCCCGAGCCGCTGCCGCACCAGAGCAGACAGCACCTGATTTAATTGTTCATAATGCCCAGATAGTGATTCGCGCCGATGCCGAAGAGCGCCAGGAAGCCATGGCCGTTGCCGGCGGACAAATAGTCAAAATCGGCCAATCCAAAGACATTCTGGCCAGCGCAGGCAAAACCACAAAGCTCTATGATGCGGGCGGCAAACTGATAGTGCCTGGCTTTCATGACAGCCACGTCCATTTAGCCGAGGGAGCCGTCGAGTACACCCAGCTCAGGCTCAATGAAGCCAAATCAAAAGCCGAGATTCTATCGGCCATCCAGGCTTATGTGCAGAAACACAAAAACTTGAAGGAAATTATTGGTCATGGCATTTCCTTGCCGGCAGTTCTCGACGACAAGCTAACCCGCATCGACCTCGACAAGTTAACCGACAAGCCACTGGTCATCTACAGCGAAGACGGTCACTCCATCTGGGTCAATAGTAAGGTCTTGAACCGCATCCCCAGGGACAAGCTTGCCCCCTTTTATAAACAGGGCTTACTAGATAAGCTCGATGGCGATGCCAATAGCGGTCTTCTCAAGGAAGACGCCATTTACCTGGTGGACTCCGTGATCAAAGGCACTTCCCGCAGGCAATTCGCCCATGCCCTCAAAGACGGTCTGAAATTAGCTAATTCTCTGGGCATCACTTCCATTCAGGAAGCCCATGCCACAGACTCCGTGCTAAAGGCCTATTACGACTTAGCCAGACGAAAAGAGCTAACCTTGAGGGTGGAAGCCGCTCTGCACACCAGCCCCAATATGGATGCAGGCGACCTGCTCAAACTGCAAGCCAAATCCTTCAATTACACAACCGGCAATCTGCGCGTTCGAAGCGCCAAGATCTTTCTAGACGGCGTCGTCGAAACCGGCACCGCGGCGCTGCTAAAACCCTATATCGGCAAGTTCGGGGTGGAGCAGAACCCGGGCAAAGACTGCCTTGGACTCACCAACTTAGACCAGGCCAGGCTAAATAAGCTGGTGGCGGAATTGGTATCACGTGATTTCCAGATTCACATTCATGCCATTGGAGACAGAGCCGTAAGAATGGCACTGGATGCCCTTGAACCCCTGACCGAACTGAGCGCCGAAAAAGATCTGCGTCATCATATTGCCCACCTGGAACTAGTAGACGAACAAGATTTTCATAGTTTTCACAAACTGAATGTGACCGCCAACTTTCAACCTTACTGGGCCTTCCGCGATCCTTACGTGGAAAAACTAACCGTTCCTGTTTTGGGAGCGAGAGCCGAATTCATCTATCCCCTGGGCAGCCTGGCCAGAGCCGGAGCCAGATTGGCAGCCGGTTCCGACTGGACGGTATCGACGATGAATCCACTTGAAGCCATGCAGGTAGCCGTGACCAGGCAACCGATAAATGCCGGCACTGCTGTTGACGCCGCCAACAATCCAATCAAGCCGCTCAACGAGAAAGAAAGACTGAGCATCAGGCAAATTCTTGCCGCTTATACCATGGGCGGTGCCTACGTCAACCACAGCGACAAGCACACCGGCACCCTGGAGCCCGGTAAATATGCCGACTTTGTCGTCCTCGACCGCGACTTCATCAACCTGCCGCCCCAGGAAATCGCCCGGACCAAGGTACTTGCCACCTTCCTGGAAGGCAAGCAAGTTTACCCCAGATAGAGACGGCCCGGCAAGCGCCATTAAGCAGTGGAGCGAGCCCTTTCAGCCCCCTGCAACTGCCCAAGTCCATCTACGACCAGATAAATGGTAAGAGCCAGAAGCAACAGGAAGTGGTAATTGATAACGCTGTCTCTCAGTGTGAAAACATAGTGAATGAGAGCATAAAAAGGCAGGCAGAAAGAAAGTACCGGCACCAAAAGCCCAAAAACGGAAAGACCCAAACGGGTCAAGAAAGAGCGAGAAGCGCCACCGGCACTGCGGTTGTTACCCAGAGCCAGAAGCACTTCCTGAAAAGCGAGAATGACCGCCGGCAAAATCAAGACCAGATCATATGAATAACAGTGCAGGGAAAAAACCAGCCCCATAGGCAATGCCACCATGGCAGCGGCACGGGCCGCAGACTTTTTGCGCAACTTGAAACCGAAGCCGACCACAAACAGTTGCAACAGCGCAAAAATACCGCTGGTAATGGAATTGACCGCTGCTGTCGGCAATACGGTAAGACGCAAAAGTTGCCCACGCAAAGTTGGCGTAGCCTCCGGATTCATCCAGCGCAAGTCTTGCATGGAAAATTTCAGCAGGGCAAAATAATTTTTGTAGGCTTCTGCACCGCAGTAGAAATAGGAAGAGAGAAGAAAGCCGAGACTGAAGCCAAGAAAGGCCAGGCAAAAACGAAAGCGACAACCGCCCAGGTGAAAAGCCACCATTGTCATGGCCAGATGGGGCTTGACCAGAAAGGGCAGCAGGCAAATTGCCGAAAGCACCGGTCTCTTTCTCTCAAGAAAGTAGAGATGGGCGGCCATGCTTAGAAAGAGCATGGGAGAGACCTGCTCGATGCGCAGCGCCTCCCAGACCGGACCACTGAAGGGCAAAATGGCGGAAAGCCACATGAACCAGCGACTACTAAGCTTAAAAACCCGCACCAAGAGGAAGAGACCAAGGAGAAAGCAGCCAATCAGTAAGATCTTGGTGCACAGGTAAGCAACCGCAGTAGGGAAGATAAGAAGCGGCAAGAGGAAGGGCAGGCCGAAAGGAGCAACATAAAGGGGCACGGCTCGGGTGCCAAGAGCTGGAAAAGTCTGCACCTGAAAGGGAAAGAATTTAGCTACATCGTAAATATCAGCGCTGCGACCGGCTTGCAAGAGGGCGGCACCGCAATAGAATTCGGACAGGTCGGTTACTTGAAAGACGGCAGCGGGCGGCGGTGCCAGCACAAAAGTGATGGTAGTAAAAAGTACCAGACCAAAAATACTATCCAGTATTGTTTTCTTCTTTTGATCTATTGCCTGGTTCGACTTTTCCGGCTCAGCCGAGGTGGACATTAAAAGGACTCCCCCAAGAGACGCTGAGAGATCATAAAGCAAAGCCAGGTAGATTTGCGCTCCGGCATAAAAAAGCAGCTAATTAATGGCCCGTCCCGCCATGACATAACCATTCAGGCCCGGCGCTGGGCATAAAGTCTGTGTGGGGTTGCCCTTGAACACGGCCATCTCACTTTAGTAAATCAGCGGTCGGATTGAAGGCTCCTCACGCCTGTGAATGAACTCAGCGAAAAATATCTACCCACTGGTACCGTTATCGGCGGTTCCTACCGCTTGCTCAAATGCCTGGGAGAGGGCGGCATGGGAGCAATCTTCGAAGTCGAGCATGTAATTATGGGCAAGCATTTTGCTCTCAAACTGCTGACCAAAAGCAACATCGCAGAAACCGACTGGTTGCGCTTCAAGCAGGAAGCCCAGACCCTTTCCAAGCTACAACATGCAAATATTGTGCAGGTTAGCGATCTTGGCATCCATCAGGCCGGCGAGAAGAAGTTTCCCTTTTACGTAATGGAGCTTCTGCAGGGAGAGTCTCTCAAGCAGAGATTGAAAGTCTGTGGGCGCATGGGCGCCAGGGAAGCCGTAGCACTTTTTGAGAATGTGGCAAAAGCACTGGCTCTAGTGCACGAGAAAGGAATCATCCACCGCGACATAAAGCCGGACAACATAATGCTTGTCAAAGGTGACTCAGGCATAACACCCAAACTGGTGGATTTCGGCATCTTGAAACTAAAAGACGGGGGCGGCGTAGCCCTGACTCTTCAGGGCGAAGTTTTCGGCAGCCCTATCTATATGAGCCCCGAACAATGCATGGGTCAGTCCCTCGACCCGCGCAGCGACATCTATGCCCTGGGAGCCTCGCTCTTCGAAGCCCTTACGGGAGTGCCACCACTCTCCGGGGAAAATGCCGTGGAGACTTTCAAACTGAAAACCAGCACCCGAGCCCCACGGATGGGCGACAAAGTCTCCCTCATCACCTTTGATGACGACTTGGAAGATCTAGTAGCCGATATGCTGGAAATGGATGCCAATCATCGCCCACCCTCTGCCGCTCATGTGGTGGGACGCTTACAAGCCATAAGGCTCATGCAGGAAATGGGCATGCCGCAAGTGCCCGGCAGAAAGACGGAGCAACCAACCGGCATAAGTACGGAGCCTACACGTCGACAAGCAAAGCCCGCACCGGAAGCTGAGGAGCCGGCAATCGAACAGTCGCTGACCAAGAAGTTGTTTCTACCGGCCGTGTGCCTGGTGGCTCTGGCGGCAATACTTTGCGCCCTGGCCCTCTGGCAATACACCGCCCCAAAATCCGGTAACGCGGGCAAAACAACCAGTCAAATGAAGGACGCCAATTTTGTGGGGCTGCCGCAAATTGAGCCGGACAACCAGACCGGCAGCAAGCCCGGGGAAGAACGCAGTGACTGGTCGCAACTGGAAAAAATCCCGGTCATTTGCGAACTAAATTCAGCCGCCGGTCAAAAGCAGTTTCACCTGCCCCAGACTATTTCTATAGGCAGCCTGCGCCTTTTGAAAAACGGACGCGCCACAGAGACCATAGATGTGCGAGGGGAACTGCGCTTCCCGGCGGATGCAATGATCTCCTACACTCCAAACAATCTGGTTCTGGAACATCCGGAACTGCTGGATAAATGCAAGGACGGAGTGCTAAAAGAATTGGTACTGAGCAACGAGGAACTGGTAACAAACGACTTTTTAAAACATCTGACCCACTTGAAGAGCCTGGCCACAGTCAAGTTGAACAATACCATGATAAACGACGACGGACTAAAATATCTGGAACAGTTGCCGGCTCTGGACAAACTGGAAATCGGCACCCCCGGAGTGAGGGACAAAAGCCTCAGTCAAGCAAAATTCTTGCTCGCTCTCAGGCACCTGGATTTGAAGAGTCAGCCGACCATATCTCTCACTTTAAAAGCACTTGCAAAAAGCGACAAACTGCAAAAGCTCGTGGCGACATACTGTAATCTCTCCCGGGAAGACTGGCAGGAACTTGCCAGAATCAAGCCCCTGAGAGAGCTCAATCTAGGCTCTGCCAACCTGGACGACAGGTCTTTAGAAGAACTGGCTTCGCTGCCAAATTTGCAAGAGCTGGAAATCAAAGACTGCCCGGTCACCACTGACAGTGCCAAAGCGCTCAAGCGTTTCCCAAAATTGCGCTTTCTGGTCATAGATAATGAAGACTGGACGGAACAAGAGTTCCAAGATTTTGCAAAGGCCGTTGCACCCTGCCGGATAGCAAGAGACAGGCGCAGTTTCACAAACTTCAATCTACAATAAGGAGTATGGAAGATCGAAGGCAAGCAGGGCAAAGGCAGCGATAAGCGCCTGGAGAACCAGGCTAACCGCGAAGCGGGCTTGAGTGCTGACGACATCGTGGGTGGTGCCTACCAGGTAAAGTCGCTGGTGGCATCCGGCGGTATGGGTACGGTTTATTTAGTCGAACACCTGCAGCTAAAGCGTCGCCTGGCACTGAAAACCCTCAAGAAAGACCGCATCAACCAATCCGCCTGGAACAGCTTTGTTCTGGAAGCGAAAGTGCTGGCTCGCCTTGAGCACCCAAACCTGGTCAAGGTGTACGATCTGGGCATCATCAACAATCGCCTGCCCTATTACGTAATGGACTACGTAGCAGGCGGCACCCTGGCCACCCAGATCAAGGAAAGCGGACCTTTGAGCCTGAGCAAGGCCCTGTGCATCTTCTAGCAAGTGGCTGCCGGTATGGCCTATGCAGAAGATCTGGGTCTGGTGCACCGTGACATTAAGCCAAGCTACATCATGCTGGTGGAGACAAGCGGCAAATGGCCGCAAGTCAAAATAGTGGATTTCGGACTGGCCATGCAAGAGAACGGCGCCCTATCAGCGGGAGAAAGAGAAAGGGTCTGCGGTAGCCCACCCTATATGAGCCCTGAGCAAACCAGAAATGAGCACCTGGACATTCGCTCGGACATCTACTCCTTCGGCTGCACGCTATTTGAGGCTCTCACCGGTTCTCCACCCTTCATCGGTGAATCGATCTTGATCGTACTCAGTAAACATCAACTGGAAGCAGCCCCGACACTGAAAGAAGCCACCCTCGGCGGAGAATTTCCAGCGGTAATGGAAGGGGCCCTGGCCAAGATGCTGGCCAAAGATCCGGCCATGCGCTTTCAATCGTTTCATGAAATAGCAGAGCTACTGTCTAAAATGAGAGTCCTGCAGGAGGAAAATCGTCTCTCTCTGGTGGAATTGAATACCAGAAGCGACAGCAACCAGGCGCCGGCCCTGGAGCGCAATGCAAGAGCAGGCTCAGAAACACAATTGAGGAAGTCCGGACCGGCTTCCTCCCCCCTTCGCATTGCAGCGGCAGCCGTGGCGCTCCTGGCTATAGCCGCTGCCGGTGCCATGGCTCTCAAGTTTATCGGTCAAACAGGTAACAATCAACCACGCAGCCTGCTAGCCTTCACCGGCAGCGGCCGGTTGCAAGAAGGCTCCGTCCTGCCTGAAAGCGTCGAGGAAAAGCAATTCATCAAGGAGCGACAGAAGTCCCAGGACCCGATTCAGGTACTGCAAGCATACTACACGCAACATGAACCCTTCAGCCTGGTTCAGCTTGAGGGTAAGACCTGGCGCCGCTTTAACAGCCCTCGCATTTTCAATCTGGGTACCTTTACTGCCGTCAACCGCTCTACCGTTTCAGGTAGCGTGCTGCTACCCGAAGGCAAGAGCTACGCCGGTCCCGGCACCATCATTTTTGACCCGCACTCTCTTTTAATTTATTCTCCCAGCAAGCTGGTGGCATCCCATCCTGAACTACTAAAGAACTTGAAACCTGATTCAGTCTGGGGTCTCGACCTGGCCAACAACCGCGCCCTCTCAAACGAAACCCTGGGTGAGTTCACCCCCTTGACCGGGCTCAAGTATCTCGATATCTCCTACACCCGCGCCGGTGACAGCGCCGTAGAAGAGCTCAACAAATTTACAGCACTGGAAGGTCTGGCTGCCACCCACAGCGAGCTGACCGGCGATGGACTGGTGAAATTCAAAGGTCTTTTGAATTTGAAAACACTGAAAGTCGGACCCATCTTCCAGCTTTCAAGGCTGCTGGAAAAGCTCAGCCAATCCAGGCATATCACCTATCTAGAAATCGCCGACGAACCGGTAAGCCAGGCTGAATTGCAGCAAATCGCGGCAATCGCCTCATTGCAGCACCTCTACCTGAACGGCGCGCTCTCCCACTCCAAGTACCTGCCCAGCCTCAGAACGCTCGAGCAACTTGAGACAGTGGAGCTTTCCAAAATGAAAACTTACAAGCACCTGGCTGAAGATTTGAAAACGCTTCCGGCCCTGAAGCGACTGATCATTCATGAAAGCGACCTGAGCGCGGAAGAGTGCGCGGCCCTGCAAAAAGAGCTGCCCAATTTAAAAATCGAATTGGCACCGCGGGTGGAGCAACCGGAGCCGAAGGGCTAAATCATCTATATTGCCCGGCTTTCATAGATTTCCAGGGGCAGATTATCCGGGTCGCGAAAGAAAGTAAAACGCTTGCCGGTATACTCATCCACTCGAATATCTTCAGCCTCTACACCGTTGTCCCGCAAGAAGCGCAAGACCTCTGCCACATTATCAACTTCGAAGGCCAGATGTCTCAAGCCGCAAGCCTCAGGACCGGTAACACGACCGGGAGGATCGGGGAAGGAGAATAGCTCGATCTGACAAGCACCCACTTGCAAATCCAGCTTGTAAGACTGCCGCTCCGCTCTGTAATGCTCGGCAACAATTTCAAAACCAAGCAGCTCATGGTAGAACTTCTTGGAACGTTCATAGTCTGAACAAATTATGGCAACATGATGTATTCTGGCCGTGGCGAGCATAAAATTCCTTTTCTACCTGTCCTGGTGCCCTTTAGTCTACAAGAAACCAGGCAAATTACCGATGGGAAAACCTAAAGCAAATGAAGCAGAACCAACCTGAATCCATCGGAGTTTGCTGGATGGAAGAGGACGGCACTATCGTACTCAAGCTGATAGCCTCAGGACCGGATGGGCTTATCGGTCACGGTACCCTCAGTTACGGCCGGGAGCATGAACAATACCAGGAAATACTGCAACACGTGGGTCCCCTCAAGCCGGGGGAAAACAAACCGGTAGCTCCCTGGCCTGACTAGCAACGGCCGCAAGCAACATCGAATCGCACTGAGGCATAAGCCCTAATCGCTCATGGAATTGAGGGAAGCACCCAGGTCGATGGTGCGCCAACTGCCGGTAATTAGTCCTTCCAGAGAACGCCTGGAAGTCACCACTCGCTCCCGCAGCCCGTCCACCTTCGCTTCCAGATTCAAGGTGACCGGATTACTGGGACCAAGGCTCTCACGGCAAATCTTATGAGCTTCCTTGTAGCAACGCAGTGACTCGGCAATGTCTCCAAGCTGAAAATAGAGCATGGCTGCATTCTGCCAGCCGCAAGCCACATCGGGATGATCGGCGCCCAGCAAATTAGCGCAAACCTCTATGTAAGCCAGGGTTTCATGCAAAGCATCATCAATGCGTCCCATGAAATACAAAGTCTTGCCCAGATTATTCAAAGCCTGGGCATGGGGAATGCTATTTTCTCCGTAGCACTCCAGACTGAGGCGAGTCAATTCCCGCTGGTAGTTTTCCGCCTTGAGATAATCTTTCTGCTCAAAGAAGATATATGCAATTCTCTCCAGACAATAGCGATAGCGGCCGTCTTTATAAACGGAGAGGGCGTTCAGAAGCTGCTCATACAAAGCTCTGGCATTGACCAGGTCTCTCAGGGCAATCAATTGCTCTGCCATCTCTTTCATGTTAAGCAGGGAAGAGTCGGTGGCTTTTATGAACTTCTCCGTAGGTTCCACCGCGATGCAGGGCGGCTTCTTCAGCCAGCGCAATTCTTCCAGGGCATCGGATACCGATATGCCGCGCCTTCTTGAATATTCAAACAAGGTCGAGGCGGCATCGAAGGAATAGCGCCGGTCTTCGTAAAGAGCATAACACTGCTCCATCAGCTCAATGGTAGGCTCATCGAGCATACCGGAGATCAAGAGTGCCTGCTTAACCAGCCGCTGATTCTTCTTGGCCATTTCAAAAGCCTGGTCGATATTGGTGCCGCTGGTATGATCGAGCGATTTGAGAAACTCAAAGAAAGTAAGAACCCTGGCCTCACCCGTATCAACGGCAACTTGTTCGGTAGCCTGGCCTATGGCATCAGAGAGGGAAAAGCCGTCCTCAAGACGCCTCAGCACCGACTTGAGCTGCGGCAACTTGATAATGCCCTCGGCCAGACTTGATTGCAGAAGCAAAATATTGTCCAATTGGGTCTTGGTTAGATAGCGCTTTTCCAAAAGAATCTCGCCGATGGATTTGCGACCGATAATACTCAGTTCGAGCGCTTCCAACAGTTTGCGCTCGCTGAGCAGCCCTGACAGAACCAGCAGTTCACCGAGCTTGGGCACGTTCAAAACCGGCTGTTCATAGAAATTTTTGGCGCGTGGTACGTTAGACTGCGCCAACTGCCTTTTGCGCGCCTCCACCAGAACATCTACCGCCTCTTCCCGGCTGAGACGCTTTTGTCTTATCATCATCTGCACATTGAGAGCCGTGCTTAAAAAGGCATCGGTCATAACCCCGGCAGAAACCAGCATACGACCCAGGGGCAAGCGCACCCGCTCTTGCTGGCGCAAGTAGGTATCCAGTTGCGATTCGGTTATAACCGCAGAAGAGACAAGCAGCTCACCCAGAGGCGAGAGCTGCTTTTCCAGAGACCGTTCCCAGCCCAGCTCCAGAAGGGCATCTTCCAGACGCCGACCGGAACCGCGCACACGCAAGAAAGCATTGCGCACCTGTTCAAGCTGCACCAGGTCTTCCCGCAGCAGGCTCTGGCATAAAATCAAATTGCTCAGATCATTTTCGCTGATAAGCCCCGACAGAACCAGCACCCGACCCAGGGGCAAGCCGGTATCGCTGGAAATAGCCAGAGACTGCACCACTTGCTCCGATGAAACTGCCTCCAGTTGCACCGCAAGATCGCCGAGGAGGTAAGTATTGCTTATGGCGACCATTAAGACTCCCGAGCAGAACTAAAAGAGGTGTGTAATACCTTATTCCATGGGTGTAGCAATTTCCGGCTCATATTTCGGAACATTTTTTACATTACTGAAGACCATACCAAAATGCTCAAGCTTGCGGGAGCCGTCGGTGTCGTGCCAGCGCTTCTCGAATTCCCCCCGGGGTATATAGGCAAAATGCCCCAGGGTGGAGGGGTCCATAAAATAAAAGCAGTCATCGTCATAGCCCACGGCTACCACATAATGCCCATCCTGCCAGCGCTCTTCATAATTAACCGACTGCCCGTTCCTGGCTTCGGCCCAGGCCTGCAACAGGCAAAGCACCGGCTTCCTTGAATCGATACAGCGTTTCAGTTCTGGGATGGTCATGCCCACCTGCACCTGAGCCGAAAGCCCCCTCTTCTCAGCGGCCTTAACGATGCGCTCAAAGGCAGTACCCTGCTTGCGGTTAGAACGCAATTCGGCAGCCAGCTTATCTTCACGCTCTTCAATGGCAAAATAACCAAGCAACGACTGCAAAGCCGCCACACCGCAGGTGTAATCGGTGGACTGCCTGACCAGAGGCACCCTTATTAAATTCCCGGGCAACGGCCGCCCGCTCCCTGCCGCCTCCCCCGGCAAAAGCCAGAAGAGTAAGCAAAGCAGACCGGGAAGCAGAGCTGGAAGCAGAAGAAAGCATCTCGAAATCGAAAGCCTTCGACTGACACGTGAGGCAATTTTGCTTTGCTCACTGCATGCCGCCATCATAGAAAAAGCCCTCGCGCCAAAATGTCCACCCCATGAAAAACCGTTTTGGGTTTAGCTTATCAACTACAACTATAGTTCAGGACCACTAGGCAGACAATTTGTGTCCGTCCGGTGGCTTGAAAAACTCTGCGGATTTCCTGCACTTTTTTGCCTTTAAAGGTCGAAAAGGAGGAGGAAGCTGATGCCACCAAATACGCTGCCAAAATTATCTGCCAACGTCCGATATTAACTGATATGTTTCATCGCCCCGCCTCGTAGGCTGAAACGTCCACCAACTCACCCTTTTGGGAGTCGTAATTATCACCGCCCCAGGGCTGTGCTCTTTACGGCTCCCATTTTTTTGCATTTGCCCAGCTTCTACTATCTCACTTAGCAATCCCAAAGAACCCCATCGCCAATTTCATGAGTTTTTCACATAGATTCCCAATAATAAATGGAATTCCAAGCACACTTACCAAAATACATGACAGAAACCTTTCACGCTCAGGAAATGCCGCGGCAGGCTCAGGCAAGCCGAATAAACTGGCTTGAGAACGGCAACCACAAAGATTCCGAAACCCAACCGGAGAAACAGTCCGGACAAACTTTCACCAGACCTGACCAGGCCCACTTCGAAAATGGACTGCTCAATTCAGCCTATCTGAAGACAGCGGAAAACACTGCCAGAGAGTCGACACCGGGAGTGGTCAAATTTTCCGACGCTATCAAAAACAAAGATGAAAACCCAAAGGACGGCAATAGCTACCAGTTACCGAAACTAATTCTGGACGGTAGCATCATCACCTCAGATCCACGCATTCTCAGCCAGGCGTCAAAAGAGCCTCAAAAAGCACAGGCGAAAGAGCTACCGCCCCCGGCAAAGACAGACTCGCCGCCCCAGCTCAGCGAAAAGCCGCAACCGGCAGAAAAGAATCGTCCCAGGGAAGTACATGAAAGCCCAGACAAGCCGCCTAAAGCCATTGATACCAGAGACTTGAAAGAATACTTACATGGAAACGGAAACGGCGACGGCAGATCGCTGCCGCCCATCGCGGCAGACTTTCAGCGCCTGGGTCTGGCCACCCTTGCCGAGCAGGAAAAGGCAGACAAGCTCAAGCCTCAGATCTATGTCAGCCAAAGAGCCGGCGACCCGCGCCAACCCCTGGGCTCAAAAGATAATCCCTTCCAGACCATTCAACAAGCCGTAGACAAGGCTCCACCCCTGAGTGTGATCAATGTCGGTCCAGGCATCTACAAAGAGAAGGTGAAAGTAGGTCGCTCCGACCTGACCATCCAGACCGACAGTGGGCAGCCGGCAGTAATAGAACCAGGTAAAGGCGCAGGAGGACGCGGTGACGCCGCCTTTTCCATCGGCTCCGACATCAACAACGTAGCCATCAAGAATTTCGAAATTCGCAATTTTACCGGCACTGAGGCTGGTATCAAAGTGGACGGCAAAAACATAAGCAATGTTACCCTGGCCGGCAATAACATTCATTCCGCCTCTGGCGCCGAAGGCATCAGAGTCTACGGACGGGGTGCCACGGAAGAAAGTAGAGTGCGCAATATCAATGTAGTTTCCAACAAAGTACATGACCTGGATCTCGGTCAATTAGAAGCCATGCCCGTTAACGGCAATGTCAGCGACTTTCGTGTGATCGGCAATGCCGGCTACAAGCTCAACAATCTCTTCATCGATGCCATCGGCGGCGAGGGCAAGTCGCCCAACAAAGAACTTGACCAGGCCAGGCTCGGCACCATTGAATTCAACTATGCCGACGGCATCAGTTCTCGACGTAATGACACCTACGGACGAGAACCCTCGGCAGCAGGCATTTACATAGACGGCGCAAAAGACATTACCATCCGCAGCAACTATATAAAAAACTCCGACTTCGGCATTGAAATTGCCAGTGAACATTCCAAGCTAAATGCTTCAGAAATACGAGCCACCGGCAATATCATCGAGAATGCCGAACTGGCCTGGCTCACCCGTGGAGGTGAGAAAAATCGCCCGGGTGGAGCGCGAGACAGTACGGTAGCCAACAATTTGATCATCGGCAACGGCAAAGTTCAGACCCAGGAAAACGTTGATCTGAAAACCTTCCACGTGAAAGATAACGACGTCTTCCCCACCATAACCCAGGTGACAAAAATGCCGGCTGCCATCGCTCAGCTCATTCAAGCCAGAAAGAACGGTCGTTGATCGCCACCACCGTTAAGGAAGCACGCCGATTTGGCCCGCAAGTCGGACTTTGTTATGCTGAATTGAAAGGCTTACCTTGAGTTAAAACAACCAGTCCCTGCCTGGAGCAGGTGCCGGTCAATATCCGCGCCTTACAGAGAGTCCACTGGTAACCACAGGTCTTAGAACATGCAGGACAGTAATGCTATCTTGCCTCTCCCAGAACTAAGGCAGAGTACGCACTCCAACTTATCGCACCCGCAGCGAGTATTTACACTGGCCCTGACCACAGGAGTAAACTTCGCCGCCTATGCACTTTTCCACAAACTGGCCTGTCTGATCACAGCTAGTTTCAGCGAGTTGCCGCTGCTCCTGGTCCTTCTGGCCTTCGTCATGGGCTGCTGCACGCCCTTTCTTCTCGGGGTTCTTCTATGCAGTTTGCAGCGAAAACGTGAGCAAGCCTTCGAAATTCTGCCCAGACCCTGCCAACCCGAGAAAGATAACCTTCTTTTGGCAGAGAAAATCTTATACAGTGGCAAGTTGGGAATCTTCACCTGGTCAGCCATTTGCCTGGGACTGATCATCTGCTTCCAGATCACCCATCTTTCCAGCCTGGCCATTGTCCTGTCGGTCTTTGCCGCCAACCTCTTAGCCCAGCATCTGGTAACAAAAAAACTAGCCAGGCTGGCCATGCAATTGGAAGCAAGTGCAGATGCGGCGCCAGTGCCGACGCTTCCAGCGGAGAAGTCTTCCGGGCAACAGCCGCAGCCTGGCTTTAAAGAGAAGCAACTGAACGATTGGCTGGGCTCGCTCAAATGCACAGATTCGGTTCTGGAAGCCCATTCCCTCGCCTATAAATGCCTCTGCCACCTGAAGCCGAAGCAACCGCCGGCCATGGAAGAGGGCAATATACACGCCCTTGTGGAAGAACTAATGCGCAGAAAGCAGCACCTTGAGGCAGATAGCATCTCCGCGAACTACCTGAGAATTCTGGAAGAGGATACGAGCAGGAGCTAGCCATCTGCTCGATGGGTTAGAAGAAGTGCGAACTTCCGGCGCCAGGCTTCTCAAGGGGAAAAATAAACATTGAGCGATTTTCGCAATAATTTCGCCTTCGCCCCCTTCTGCAAAAAGAGGAAGGCTTAAGTGAGGCCCTGGCTATAGTCAAAGAAGACTCCATCGGGATCATACTTGGCTCGAAGCTCCGAGAGCCGCTGCCAATTCTTCTGAGAGTATGAAGTCCTGGAAAATTCCGGATTGGCAACGGTATCCGATTCAGCCACATAGTGCCCTTTGATGTGAGGAGAAAGAAGCTCTACACACTTTTTGTGCCAGGCTATATTACTTTCGTCTGCCGAAGCTTCCTTCCACATGGTCCAGGGTCCGCCGTAAAGCCTGGCGGTCATTGAGAAAGCCATGGTGGGGTCGAGGGGTGCAGGCACATTCTTGCCGGTGAAGACGGCAAACATAACCACCGTCGAAGGCGATTCATGTGTTTTGTAGTGCTCTTTGACGGAAGCCACAACAGTAGCCAGATTTTCATCGGAGAACATAGCATCGACGTTGCAACGCAAACCGGACGGCCAGAGAGCGCCGGAGGCATCGAAGAGTTGCTCAAACGTCATGGGCTCGCAAGTGGAACTTTTCAAAACATAGGGTAAAAGTGGACAACTATCGAGACGCGAGAGGGTCTGCGCGGCTTCTTCGGCACTATCGGCAAACATGGTGGCGGTCACCATACAGACTTTACCGCCGCTTTCTTTGCACTTATCGGCCAGATCCGCCGGGGCGTTTACCATAAACAAACTCAGCTCAACGGAAGACGGTAAAGTACCAGCCACACCGGAAACCCACTGAGCTACTTCTTCCAGATGCTCATAAGGATAAACATAGCTGGATGCGGTAATGGCTTTGGGAAGATCATAAAGCTTGAGATGATAGCGAGTGGCAACGGCAAAGAGACCAGGACCGGCACCGCGAGCGGCAAAGAAATAATCTTGATTTTCAGTGGCGCTGGCGGTAAGCAATTGACCATCGGCAGTGACAAGTTCCACAGCCTCGACACTGCCGACACCATGGCCCCAGACGCCCTGATTCCAGGACATACCACCGCTAAGTAAATAACCACTCAATTTAACTTCCGGGCAATGACCGCTAGGAAAGGAGAGCCCCTCGGCATTGAGCCGCTTCTGTACGTCGCGATTACTAATAATTGGCTGGAGAACTGCTTTCTTAGCAGCCTTGTCCACCGAAATGACTTGATTCATCTTGGTCAAATCGATCATGATGCCGCTGTTGCGCACAGAGGGATTGCACCAGTTGTGCCCGCCACCACGGACAGTGACCTTCAGTTTATTGGAGCGAGCAAAACGAATGGCAGCGGCTACATCGGCTTCGTCCAGCACCTGAGCAATAAGCTGAGGGTATCGCGTTGGTTTGAGCTCATTCCAGAGTCCACCCAGGGCCACCACAGGAAACTCAGGATCAACCGGGGTAATGAGGCGCCCCTTGAACTTGCTCCTGAGGCTATCCAGCTTGAGGGAGCTAATCAAAGGCGAAACTTTGGCAGAAGCCGATTTCCCGCTGGAAAGACCCAAGCCGGATGCAAAAACAAGAGAGCCTGCTGCGCTTACTCCTTTCGAAAGGAAGGAGCGCCGAGTAATTTCGTTGTTCTCAGACACAGCAGGCACCTCATGTTTATTTTGGCGTGATTTTGTTTCGCTTCTTCCGCCCAGATCTACTTGCTTGTAGACTTGGTGCCGGTTGTGGCCAGACCGAAGTCGGAGCCTTTTTTATAAAGGCGGCGCCCCATCACCCAGGTCTCATCCACAGCGCGGCTATCGCCTACGGCCATAACGCCGAAAAGCAGTTGTGCCGCTTCTTTCATTGTGGCCGGCTTATCGCAGATGAGAGACTGGTGCCAGGCTGTAGCAGGCGGACCGCCCTTCCAATCGAGAACCACAAAATCAGCTTCTTTACCAGGTTTGAAGTTACCAATTTTATCGTCGAGATAAAGACCTTCGGCTCCACCGAGAGTGATGGAATAAAAGGCGCGGTAAGCATTCAATTTATTGCGTTCCGCTTCCGCGTCATCGTGCCAGCGTGGATCAACGCTGCCGTCCAGCATTGAATTGTTGCACATGCCGACCTTATACATATGGTCCACCACATCGATCATGGAGAAGCGATTGCCTCCACCCATATCGGTGCCAAAAGTCATTCTCACGCGACAATTGGGATCGGTGGCACGACCCAGGCGAAAGAGACCGCTACCCAGGAAGGTATTGGAGATAGGACAAACCGAGATGGATGCTCCCGCTTTGTTCAAGCGCGAGAATTCCGAATCGGAAAGCCATACGCCATGACCGGCGGTAAATTTAGGACCGACCAATCCGAACTTTTCATAGCAGCCAAGATAGTCTTTGGTGTTATGCTCCAGGGGAGCGTTACGTGTCTCTGTGGGGTTCTCCGAAACGTGGGTGTTGATCCAGCAATCGGGATACTCTTTGTGCAGTTTTCCACACATGCTGAGAAGTTCGGATGAATCACCGTAGGCAAAGCGCGGCGTGATGGCATAAAGATTGCGCCCCTTGCCGTGATATTTTTCAATCAGTCGCTTGCTCTCGTTATAGAACATATCCGGCGGTGTGCGGAAAGATTCGGGAGCATTTCTGTCGATTCCGCCTATACCGCAGATGACGCGCATATTACGGCGAGATGCCTCATCAAAGAAGGCTTCCACGGCGTTTGGAAAGGAGGTGCCAAAATCTTGCACTGTTGTGGTGCCGGCTGCAAGCATATTATCGAAATAGTGCTTGACACCGACTTTGGCATACTCAGGGTCTTTGTATTTGGTTTCTTCCGGGAAGATCCAATCCTGCAACCATGGCAAAAGTTGCAGACCATAAGCACCAAGCACCCTGGTCTGAGGGAAATGCACATGCCCATCCACAAAGCCGGGCAAAATAATGCGATCGCTAACGGTGGTGACTTGTGCTTTCGGATACTTGCTTGAAAGCTCGGAGTAAGGACCAAAGTCCTTGATAATACCGTCTTCCATAACCAGCATACCGTCCGGCAAGAAGCGTGCAGACTCTTCTTCCTTACCAACATGTTTCCAGGGATCATCGACAAAATCAAAAAACGAGCCGCGCACTGCTTTGACGGCCGGTTCTGCAGCCTGAGCCGCAAGAGGCGCAAGAAGGGTAAACAGAGACACCATAACTGTTGCGGACTTGACCAGATACCTCAGGCGCTTAGCTTTTGTCATACGATCCTCTATGAAATGTACACACTCGGCACAAGCAAAGGATATACACTTTCCAGGGTAGACACATTAATCGATTGTCTTGGAAACTTCTTCCACAAAAGCTGTTTTACACCAGATGAAAACAGAAAGCACCGGCTTGCTTCACTGCTAAACTGAAATCATAAGGGACAGCCAGGGCCAACCGCATGCATGAGAATAAAGTGCTCAGATACCGGCGCAGAGACGTTCTTGCACGGACCGCTGCAGATTGCTTGAGCCAGGCTCCAACACCGCAACGCCTTAATGGTTACCCACCGGCAAAGTTTCTCACCATTACTACCACTCTTCTTCTGACAGCAATGTCTTCATTCCTGACACCCGAGCTTCTAGCCTCTTGCGAAGCTAAACCCAACCAGACAGACGAAGCGCTTTACCGTGAGGCTGTGAACCTCTGGGAACATGACATAGACAGCGGCGAAAAAGCTCTGGCCATGCTGGATAAGCTGCTGGTCAGAAACCCGGACTGCCTCACCTACTTGAGCACCAAGGCCCGTTGGCTGATCGAGTTCAAACGCGATGAGGAAGCACTGGTGTTCGTGGAGAGAGCCCTGCGCGTAAACCCAAAAGACAAGGGCTGTCTGGAATTGCATGCGAAACTGCTCTTTAGAGGTCCACAGAGCCGCTGGCAGGAAGCCTTGAAGTCAGCCACACTGGCCTGTGAAGGGGGCCAGGACTCCAGCTTGTACGAAACCAAATCGGAAATTGAGATAAAAATGGGCGATCTGAACAGCGCCGAAGCCACTCTCACACAAGGCATAAAAAATATGCCCCGGTCGCGGGACTTAAAACTGGACAGAGCCCGTGTGCGCATGAAGAAGCGCGATTGGCGAGGCGTCGTGCAAGATACAAGCACAATTTTAGATGACTGGCACCCGGGGCTTTTGAGCATAAATCGCCAGTGCACCACGATGAAGTTAAAAGCCCTGCAAGAACTGAACGATAAAGCAGCACTGGAAGCAGAATTCAAGAAGGTGCTCAGTCGAGACAGAAACGATCGCCTCAATCTGTCCGAGGCAAAAAAGTATTTTGAGAAGAAAGGAGACAAGAAATCAGCAGCCCAGGCCGAGAGGCTGCTGAAAGATTTTGATAATTACTACAAGCCTTGAATACCTACAGAAACTCCTGCCCGCTCTAAAGAGGCAAGGTAAACCAGAACCGCGCCCCCTGATTGGGTTGACTTTCAACCCCCACCTGCCCGCCATGGGATTCCACCACCAGTTTGCAGATGGCCAGACCAAGTCCGAAACCTTTTGACCGTTTGCCCTCTCGCGACTGATAGAACTTGCTGAAAAGTCGCTCCTGTTCTTCGTCGCTGATGCCGGGGCCTTCATCCTGCACCGAGACAACCAACATGCCCTCTTGCCGACCGGTGAAAATGGTAATGGTGGAATTGTTGGGAGAGAACTTGATGGCATTGGAAAGATAGTTCACCAGCACCTGAATAATCCTGGCTCGATCGGCCTCCACTTCCTCATGGGTAGTATCGTTGACGATGGCAATATGTTTCTGCCCGGATAGTCCACCAACACTGTGGATGGCTTCCTCTGCCACGGAACGCAAGTCTATTGCCTCCAGTTCAAGTTCGAGCTTGCCGGCTTCCAGCTTCTCCACCGTGAGAAGATCGTTGACCAGGGTAACCAGTCTGGTTATGTTGCGCTTGATCGTCTCAACATGGCGCACCGACGACTGGCCAAGCTGAGTTTGAGAATCCTTACCCAATAAATCCAGAGCTACCTGCGAAGACATGAGGGGCGAGCGCAGGTCGTGGGCCACCATCTCCATGATGGAACTCCTATCCTCCTGGGCTTCCTTAAGCTGCCGGGCGGCATTATGGAGCACGCTATCCAGATACCAGAGTTCGTCGGAGCCGGATACGTGACGGTTCAATTCCTCTCCTGTGGGCAGCCGCTTGGCATTATCCACCAGCACGGCCAATCGTCCGGTAATGTCGCGAAGAAAGACCAGAACCAGAAAGACAGCCACTAAGAAGTTTCCAACTACACCCCAGAAGACTATTTCCTTGACCTTTTCTCTCGATTCGGCTTCCCGCCTTCGCACCTGTTCAAGATACTGGCGCTGCTCCCGCAAAATATGGGTGACCAACCGGCTTTTGATACCGGCCTGTTTGATAAACGGTCTCAGTTCCTGCAAGCGCAGAATGGTTTCGCCATAGCTCTCACCGCCGGCCGGCGGTTTAATGTTCTCGAGGCGCTCGAACTCCTCCGTAGACATATTCTTGAGTTGGAGAATAATCTCCTTCATACGGGGGTCATCGCCGATGAGGCGGTCCAGTTCATCGAATTCGGCCTTGATGTCGTCCCTTGACTGGCGACTGGCAGTGGCATATATGCGATTGCCAGTCATGATATAAGTTGCCAGATTGCTGGAAGCATTGGCGAAGGTGGAAATGAGCCAGTTCATATGCTCCACCACGGTACTCTGGCGTCTTTCAGCAATAGCCAGTTGCTCCGCTCTCGTCACCAGCTCCGATAACTGAAAGAAGAAAAGGCTTTCCAGCAAAATGGGAGTCAACACAAGGGCCAACCCCTTGTGCAGGATCTTCGGGGCAAAGCGCCTGCCTGAACCTATTTTGCTTTGATTATCCGTGGACAATTTCAGGTCTTTCCAAGAGTTACTTAAGCGGGGTGGGCAATCCCAGTTTTTTTGATGGATCTTTTGATGGATTTATTCGGGTACCATAATAGACAACCAGGAAATCAGCAACCACTCAATTTCAAAAGTAATGGCAAAAATACTTCTCGTCGAAGACGACCTCGAACTTTCCCAGCGCATGGAAGATTGGTTTTCTCTCGAGAACCATAACCTGGAAGTGGTTCACTCCGGTGAAGACGCCCTGCAAATGTTGACCAGCTTCGAATTCGATGTGGTGGTCATGGACTGGGGTCTGCCCGGCATGAGCGGTCTGGATGTGGTCAAACAATACCGTAAACAGGGCGGGGGCGCACCGATAATTTTCCTCACCGGCAGAGGGGAAATCATTAACCGGGAAGAAGGGCTGGATTCAGGCGCCGATGACTATCTGGTCAAACCCTTCGATGTCAGGGAGCTTTCTGCCCGGATTCGTTCGCTACTCAGACGCCCCAAAGGTCTTTTACCCACTGAATTAATGCTCAAGGGTGTGCAATTGGAGCTTGAGACCAGAACCGTCAAGGTTGGTCCCCAGAATGTGCATCTTATGCCCAAACAGTGCGCCCTGCTTGAATATTTAATGCGCCATCCCAATCGCCCCTTCGGCGCCAAAGCCCTGCTGGATGCAGTCTGGCCCTCCGACAGCGAAGCTTCGGAAGACACCGTGCGCACCTGTATGAAGACTTTGAGAAGACAACTGGCGGCCGTCGGCAAGGAAGACTTTATCAAAACAGTCCTGGGTTCCGGCTACCTGATTGAAGACAAGTAGCCGGAAGGGGAAGCACAAAGGGCTGTCACTGAAGAAGCCCTTCGTGATGTCGGTCTTTTGTAGATAGTAATTGGCTGGCGTTTTTAGGCGCCAGCCAAGCTCCCCCAAGGAAACTTCCAGAAATCTCGTTGATTTCGTCGGCTTTTTGCTTACTCAGAGTGGTCTGGGGTAACACCCTGGCAACGGTGAAGTGAGCGGTAATTGCTTGCTTCGTGGTAAGAGAATAATCCAGGTCACGTAAACGAATTGTGAAACGTTCAGCCTCACAAGAAAGAAGTCAGAAGAAATTTCAGCCCTCAAATCAAAGTAGAATCTAGAAGTACGCCAGGACCTTCCAAAAGGAAAGCACTCAGACTTGACCTCAATTTCAGACTCCGAATCCGATTCTAGTAACGGCGAGGAAGGTTCCAAGTCTAACGCACTGCCTGAGGCTAAAGCCGGATCAGGTAGCCTCCTGGGCTTCTATAGCACAGGCGCCCTCCTGCTTACGGTTCTGGGTTGCCTTCAATACTGCCTCAATCCTCTGGCCATTGTCGGTGATACGGCAATGTACCTGCAGTGTGGTCAATTCCTCAAGGAAGGGCTTTTGCCTTATGTGGACTTTCAAGACCTGAACCCGCCCCTGATCATGTATTTGAGCCTCTTGCCGGCAATGCTGGCGCCGGCCCTCGGCACCTTTGCCGCCGCTCTCAGTCCGGCGGCAACTGCGCCAGGAATTTTGCCAGGATTTCAGTTAGCCCTGAGCGGTGCATTATTTACCGGCGCCTACTGCCTCCTTTCGCTGGCGCTTTGCTACGGAGTTCTAAGAAAGCTCAATGGCGCCGGTCTCGACACCACCCTGCTGACGCCTCCCACCCTCCTGGCGCCGGTACTGGTCAACGCTCTGGCCGGTCTCGATTATGGACAGCGGGAGCATCTCTACTGTCTCTTCCTTCTGCCCTTTGTGCTCTTGCGCTACGGCCGTTTTCAGTGCCGCGAGCAAGGCCTTGCCCAGTGGAGAGGCGGCGCACTGGAGGGCAGCGTTGGTTTTCTCATGGGACTGATGCTCTGCTTCAAGCCCCACTTCCTCTTGCCGCCCTTCCTACTTGAGCTTTACTGGCTGGCCAGATACCGCAAGCCGGCTTTGCTTTTCTGCCGCGAAACCCTGACGGCACTCTTGCCCATGGTTCTTTATGCGCTGCATTTTTTCTTCTTACCTGCCGCCGTAAGGGAGATCTATTTTCATTACATGGCACCACTTATAGTGCGCGGCTATGCGGCGTTCAATATAGTGAGAGACACCGTGGTTAATTTGATCTGGCGATTTGCCCTGGGCGCCTACTTCCTTGCCCTGCCCTGCCTGCTCTTACTGCCGCGTCGCCTTAGTTTGAGAGCGCCCCTGGCTATTTTGCTTTCAGCCTGCCTGGCCAATATCGAACTGCAACAGAAATTTTGGAACTATCATGCCCTGCCCCTCTATCTTTTCGAGTGCTTTATCTTTGTGGCAGTCCTCACGGCCTGGCTGGCAAAACTGCCAAAGTTAGGGCCCCGGCTCAAGGCTCTGGGGCTACTAGTTTCTGTGCTTCTTTTCCAGAGCCTGAACCACTTTTTTACCGATTCGGTGGAAGCACACTGGTTGAGACCATGGGAGACCGTGCTGGCCAAAACAGCCAGGCCGGGCGACCGGGCCTTGCTGCTTGATACATCCGATACACCCTGGTTTAAGACCGCCCTGAAATTTTCTCTGGCACCTGGTTCAAGATATCTCTGGCTCTTCGCCTGCCCCATGCTCGAATACCAAATTCGCACCGCCCATAGCGAAAGTGAGAAAACCAAGGCGCAGGCTCAATTAGCAGAACTCTTCAGCAATACCAGAGCAGACATGATCAGGCTGAAACCACGCTTCATCCTGGTCAGACGCCGGGAAGCTTTCGGCATGGGCGATATAGACTTCCTTGAGTACTTAAAAAATCACGGTCTGGCAACCGAGCTTGCCTCCTGCCGCGTCTTGCAGGACAGCGGCGATTTCATTCTCTTAGAGCGCGAGGCAAACCGGTGAACCAGCCCAGTCATGAAAGTGAAGAGCGCACGGGCAGCAGGTTCACCCTGGTGATGCTAGTGGCGATCTGCCTTCTGGGTGCCGTCTTGCGGGCCGTCCTCCTGAACATCGGTTTAACCCTCGATGACGCCTGCACAGCCAGCGTGGTGGAAGCCCGGGACTTGGCGGAAATGGTACGCCGCATCAAAGAATATGAGATGAGCCCGCCCCTTTACTTTCTAGCCCTCAAGGGGCTGGTAAGCATGGCCGGCATCAATTCGGTGACCATGGCCTTACCCTCTTTCATTTTCGGCTCCCTCACCATCCCCCTTACCTATCTACTCACCCTGACCATGGTCGGCGGGAAGCACGACAAGCAAGCGGAAGCCAGGGTCTGCGCCCTTCTAGCGGCATTTTTCCAGGCGGTTTCGCCGCTTGCCATAATTTACAGCCACGAAGCGCGTACCTACAGTCTGGCCGGCTTGCTCCTCAGCCTGGTGCTGCTTCTCTACTGGCAGTACTTTCAAGGTCCGGTTGCTAAGCTTTTAGCCGTCATGCTCTTCCTGGCTGCCACAGCCCTGGTTTACACGCACTATACGGCCATCTTCTATATAGGCATTCTCATGTTGCTCTGCCTGCTCTACAAAGATGCCCAGGCAAAGCCCAGCCGAGCGGCCGCCCCGGCCCTACTGCCGCTGGCCCTCAGCCTGACAACACTTATTCCCTGGCTGCCGGTGCTCCTCTATCACAAAAATGTCGGCACGCCCTGGGCCGATCCCACGCCACTCAGTCACTTTGCCCATGTCATGGCCGGGAACCTGGCGGCCATGATGCCTCTACCGGTGGTGCCATCGTATTTAATGGTTCTTGTCCTGGCCGCCGCAGGCCTCATCACCCTGCCATTCTTAGTCATCAAAAAAATGAGAGCAAAAGAGCCACTCTTCAGCCCTCGGCTAAATTCAGCGGTCAGCTTCAAAGTCATGTCCGCCCTTTTGATCGTGTTAATTTCCTGCGCCGCCTACGGCTACATTACCCCCTATATGTTCGGCTACGTGCGCTACTTGAGCCCGCTTGTGCCGCTCACATCGGCGCTTTTGGCCACTTTTCTGCTGTCGGTCTGCAAAGGCAAACTTCGCAAAGTAGTCTTAATTTGCCTTCTGCCCGCCTGCCTGGCCGGCTCCCTCTGGGAAGTTCGCCTTTTGGCCGAGAAAGACCGTTCGGGGCTCAGGCAAATAGCCAGAGAGATAAGTGCCGGTCGCTACAAAGATGCCGTCTTCTACACAGCACCAGACTTTGTAGGCATGATCCTCGACTTCTACCTCAAGCATGACGTCAACTTGAAAGCAGAACAAATGCCTCTGGTTTACGGCTTTACCTGCCCGGAAGCCGGCACCCGCCCCATAAAGCACGAAGAAGATGTAGCCTGGTGCCGGGTCAAAGACCTCAATCAGTTACATCAGAAACTAATCGACGGCGCCATCGAGAAAGGCAAGACACGCCTGGTTCTAATCAGAGACACCTACAAACCAACCTCTAAATTCATGCCCGTCAAAGAACTGGGCGACAGTTTCATGCAGCATCTGGCT
Organism: Candidatus Melainabacteria bacterium; assembly: GCA_016212515.1. GTDB lineage: Bacteria > Cyanobacteriota > Vampirovibrionia > Obscuribacterales > Obscuribacteraceae > Obscuribacter. Next base: position 79,688 of record JACRFZ010000031.1, on the reverse strand, counting down.
TCTCGCTACACCATCGAAACCACCGGGCTCTACAAAGGCAGCGCCGCCTCCTATGAAGTGACCGTCTTCAAGCTAAAAAACTGAACCAATAATAGAGGAATCGAACTTGTCGCCATTGGACCACAAAGAAACCAAAAGCAAAATAGCCGATCTGATTACCATCAAGCATTTCTTCCAGGTGCCGCTCTCTTATGAGCAGCAAGCCAACACAAAGACGAAAGAGACGATTACCCTCTTTGCCCGGGAACTGCGCAGCCTCAAGGACGAGGACGGCAAACCGGCGGAGAAACCTTACATACTATTTTTGCAAGGCGGCCCCGGCTTTGAATCGCCCCGGCCAGAAAGCGGGGAGGGCTGGATCAAAGCCGTTCTAGCCCTGGATTACCGGGTCTTACTTCTAGATCAGCGCGGCACCGGTTTGAGTAGCCCGGTTTGCCACGAAAGCCTGGCAGAAAGAGACACAGACGCGCAATTGCATTACCTCAAGAATTTCCGCGCCGATTCTATCGTCAGAGACTGCGAACTAATTCGCGGCGCCATCACCGGCGGCAGACCATGGACGGTTCTGGGGCAGAGCTTCGGCGGCTTCTGCACCACCACCTATCTTTCCTTTGCTCCGCAGGGCTTGAGCGGCGCCCTCATCACGGGAGGGCTGCCGCCACTTTCAAAGAACCCGGATCAAGTCTACATGGCCCTTTATCCACGGGTGCTGGAGAAAAATGACCTCTACTACAAACGCTTTCCGGAAGATGGACCGCTCCTGAAGAAACTTGTGGAACTGCTTGAGAGCAGACGGGAGTTTCTACCTACCGGCGAAGTTCTCAGCCGAAGACGCTTGCTGCAAGCCGGTCTCAACTTCGGCTTTACAGGCGGCGGCATCACGGCTCTACACTACCTTCTGGAAAGAGCCTTCCGCCCGGATAAAGATAGTGAACTTTCCTTCTACTTCAAAAGTTACCTGACCAATCTTCTGCACTTTAATACCAACCCCATTTATGCCCTCCTCCATGAAGCCATTTATTGCCAGGGGCAGGCTTCCGACTGGTCGGCAGAGCGCCTGCTCAGTCACTTCCCTCAGTTCAACGATCAAATAGACCCGCCGCTTTTCACCGGCGAAATGATCTATCCCTGGATGTTCGAAGAATACAATTGCCTCAAACCTTTGCGAGCAGTAGCCGAGAAGCTGGCTGAATATAAAGATTGGGACAGCCTTTACGACCCCGCCCAGCTTGGCAAAAACACTGTGCCCTGCGCTGCCGCCCTCTACTTCAATGATATGTATGTAGACCGGGAACTCTCAATGCAAACAGCCTCACAAATAAAAAACATCAAGCTCTGGATCACCAACGAGTTTGAGCACGACGGCTTAAGGCGAAACGGCGACACTATCGTGCCGAGGCTGCTTGAAATGGTGCAAGAAGGCCCCTGACGGGAAGCGCCGGTCAAGAAACTTTCCAGTGATTTTCACGCAGCCGGTGGTCTAATTGCATCCAAGAAAAGACCACGCGCCCAATTTCTCTCTTACTGTTTTCTTTGACTGGAGGCTATCATGGCTGACTTTGGCAGATCCAATACCGACACTTATATCGCGCCACCCAGTTTTAATAATAGCCTCTCAAAGCAACTCAACCAGGCTATATCCGGTGGCGACAGAAATTCGGATATCTCCGAATCCATGCGCACAAGACAGGGTTGCGACGCCGGTCACGCTCTTAAGGGCATGAGCATGGGTGAACAACTGGATGCCCTGCGCCAGTACCAGAGAGAATCCAAAAGCGACTCTCAGCATTTACCAAAAATTGACCTGAAGATGGACCAGGACGGTAAAGGCTATGAAGTGAAAGCCAAACCAAACCCGGAAGAAAACAGTAATAAAGGTAATAAGCCGGAAACTATTCTCAAGCATAGGGAGCAAGAGAACGGCAGCACCGCCGAACACTCCTGCAAAAACATGCCACTGCAAGAAAAGCCCATGATGGAGATGCCCATGCAGAAAATGCAACCCAGTTCATATCCTGAAGGTAATAGTGGCGACTACAAATTACCCATGCAGGAGCCCTTAGGCACACAGTCCTCCGGTAAGGACAGTAGCGGCGCCGGTTCAGATTCTTCGCTGCCGCCCCCTATGAGCGATTCTAATACCAATAACGGCCATAGCAGCAAGGGCTCAAATCAGTAAGACAGAAAATCAAACGTCCTGCGCACCAATAGACTTGAGCAATTCCACCACCGCTCGACGAGTCTCCTTCTCAGTGGCTTTCAATCTTGAGTGACTTCAGCTCTATTTGATCTAGGAAGCTCGCTTCTTTCTCACCACGCCTCAAACTCAAGACCAGATAAGCCGGCTTGTCCAAACGTGTGGACAATTTGAAAGCACCGGGAAACTGGAAATCAGATAGGGCAGTGGTCAGCAGTGTGCCGTCTTCTCCGTAGCAAGAAAGCACCGCCTGATGGGGCAAGCCGGCCAGGCGCTTTTGCGCCTCCACCAGGCTGAGGGCACCATCTCTATACTCATCGGTCTCAGGCAGAGAAGCCGCAGCACTAACGGTCACTTCCCCCTGATAGACTTTCGAACTGAGTAGGTAATGACCCAGGGGCTCCGACTTCTCTCCGGTTTTAAGCACCGCACCATCCGGTCTCAAGGTAAAGTAATCGCGCTTGCTCTCGCCCACGGTTTCACAGTAATTATCGGTGTTAATCCAGATAGGTTGTCCCCCGGGCACATTCGGCACGAAATCGGCAATACGCTTGAGGGTGGTTACCGCCACCGCCGGTGGTGTGGAGCGCAGGCGCTTGTAAAGATTAAGCGTATAGCCGCCGTCCAGCTTATACTCCTGCGGTAAACATTGAAAGTCCCGGCTGAATGGCCAGCTCCCTTTGAACACATCAACAAAGACATCAGCCAGATACTCACCGGGTTTTGAATAGAGATAAAAAACCGGCGTCGCCACAAGAATATACTCGGCATTGAGCATGCGCTCCAGGGGGTAGCTTTCTGAAGAATCGGCATAAGGCTGGTTTAATAGCTTAAGATTCTGCTGGTCGCGACCATAGAAATGCCGCTCGGCATTACGCAGGGCATCGGCTTCGGCGGCATCCCAGGAAACCCCGGCAAAGACCTTGCCGTGTTTCGATACATTGGTGCGCAAATACTCGACCAGCCGGTGCACTTCTTCAAAATCGTTGCGGCGCAAAGGGCCGTATGCCGGACTGAACGCAAGACTGAGGGCATCGCCCCTGGCAAGCGGCGTGCGCAGCATACCAAAACGAGCAATTCGAAAGGGCAATTTTTCTCTCAAGGTCTCATAGGGCATATAGCCCAGCACAAGATTAACCGCACCCAGAGCCAGAATCGGCGCCATCAACCATCTAAGCTTCACCGCTTCCACAATTTGAAAGAGAAAGAGGGAATTGCCGAAAACCACCAGGGGCATCCAGTAGAGCAGGTAGTGCTGGGCCACATGGGTGCCCAACAGGGGCCAGATCAAGGCCAGCAAAAGTGAATAAATAGCCAGGAACCTTACACCGGCATGATTAAATCGCCTGTCACCCAGGGCCATGGCAAAACCGGCCAGGGCCATGAGCACAACCGGAATGCTGAAAGCCGTGAAAAAATAGCCCATGCACTCCGCCGCCGGCGTCGCCGCCGATCGATAAAGAGTGCTGTAATTGGCGGCAAAGACCACCTGCTGCAAGAAGAGTATGCCGAAAGTAGCAAGGAAGCCCACCATGGATAGACCAATCAGGGCAAAGTGCTTGAAGACAAGGGCCGCCTGCTTGTCCAACTTAAGACCACTGCCCCGGTGAAAGAGAACCTGATCGATAAGCAGGGCAAGTAAACAGGCAATATCGGAATAGAAGTAGTGCCGCCGTATAAGCGGCGCAAAAGCCAAGAGTAGTCCAATTTTCACGCAAAGCCGGGTGGAAAGCTTGCGCTCCGCCTTCAAATAGAGGAAGACGGCAATAATGGAAGGCAGGGCTGCCAGATTATCGGGATAGCCTCGCAGCACCGGCACGAAGAAGACCGGCAACATTGCCACCGCAAGCAGTGTCACAAGCCAGAGCACTGTGCGGGCTCGCTTCTGTTCGGAGGGCAAGGTCTGACGCAATACCAGCGCCAGAGCCAACAGGTACGGCAAGGTAAAACTGGCCATGAGCGAGACGATATACGACACCCGACCGGGTCCGCCCAAGATCATCAAAAGCGAAGGCAGGGCCGTAAAAAGAAGATTGTGGGTCATCTTGGTACTGAAGTACAAGAAAAGCGGCACTATCCAGGCCTTGGTAGCCCACAACTCCCAGGTCGAAATACATGCGTAGTGGTAAAAATTGAAATCGCTAATATAGAAGAACCGTTCGCCGCCCACATAGAATGAGGCCGCTAGCAGAGCCGCCAGAGAGAAAAGCAGGAAGGCAAGAAGCTCGACTCGCAGTTCAGCCAATTTCCCGCCGAAAGCAGCACCTGGCTTATGGGATAGACTCAAAACAACCGCTCACTCTCAGACAGTACTATCAAATTTTTCAAATCGGTCTGGAAACTATCATATCAGTCTTGTCAGCCGCCCTCAGGGCTTGCCGGTCTTCAACACCTTTGCTTGTTCCATTTCCTGGCGGTCACGCTCTGTAATAAACATTTCCGCCTGGGGCTTCATGATTTCATCGGCAGCAAGCCCGGAGCTAGCCAGAACGCGAGGCGCATCGCCCGGTCTTACTACTTTCACCAGCGAGTAGAGATCAGTTACCGCCGTTTTGTATAGATCAGGATATTGCTTACGACAGGGTTTCAAATTGTCTATGCGCTTATTACAAATCTCCTCGGACATTTTGAAATTACCGCTGTCCAGACTCAACTTCAGCTTCAAGGCATAGAGTTCTTCCAACTGCCTGACGTCAGGCCTTGGCCCGAGCAATATTACGGCCTCATCCAGAACCTTGAAAGCCGCCGGATAATCAGCACTCCAGTAATAATACTTGGCCAGTTCGCGGCGGGCATAGATTTTGCCGCCCTTCTTCTCCAGAGACTTGAGCAGGGTTGAAATAGCCTCCGGCTTCCCCTGACGCGCCCGGCAGGCAGCCAGACTACCCACAAAATCAGCACGGAAAGGCGAGTTTTCCGGAAGCGTCTTCATAAATTCCAGTAGCTGGCCTTCTGCTGCCTGCAGATCACCATCGGCAACGGAGACTCGCGCGATACTGAGCATGCGGGGCGGTGTCAGCCGACCGGGCATAACGGAACGGGTCAGCTTGAGCACACGACCCTGAATCATGCGGGAAGCCTTGAAACGCTTCTGAGCGTCACCGCCGGGGCCTACATAAGGTATTCCCCGGTCTAAATCATCGAGCAAAAAGCCAAGGCTGAATTGCGCTTCCATGCCAAGTTTGCCGACTCTCTGCATAGCCCTGGCCAGCACTTCGATTTGATCAAGAACGGCGCAGGTATTTTCGCCATCCAGCACTTTCTTATAGCAGTCAGCCAGAGCGCAGAGAATCTGCAGTCTGGTTAGCTCGTCGGCAGCCGGTACAAGCCTGAGGGCGTGTTTATACAGCTCAATGGACTGGCTGTAATGGTGATTGATTTCCAGAATAGAAGCCTGATCTTTCAGGCGCTCCCAGGGTTTTGCCGGCGCCGCCGCCACCCCAGCCTTCAGGCACAGGCTGCACAGGGCAGCAAGAGTAAGCAATCTTCCCGGGAGCACTTTCATAAAAACGGTCGCTCATATTGCCAATAAAGCTAAAATACCAGTTATTCAGACTATTCTACCTTTACGGTTAACCTCCAGCCCCTGATAACTCACGGGCCATAAAGAAACAAGAGCATTATGACCAGCAAGCCCTCTTTAACCACCAGAAACCAGGTGCAGGTACCAGCAATCATGTATGGCACGGCCTGGAAGAAGGAGCAGACAACAAGATTGGTGAAACTGGCATTAGAAGCCGGGTTTACCGCCATAGACAGCGCCAATCAACTGAAGCATTACGATGAAGCGCTGGTTGGAAAGGCCATAGCAGAGTTTGAAAACAAGGGGGTGAAGCGCCAAGATCTCTTCCTGCAGACCAAGTTTACTTCCCTGAACGGTCAGGACCACCGCCTGCCCTATGATCCCAGCCAGCCCCTGACCGTGCAGGTCAGGCAATCTATGGAAAGCTCGCTCAAGCACTTCAACACCGACTTCGTGGATTCTTATATCTTGCATGGTCCCCATGCAAGATACGGTCTGACTGCCGAAGATCTTGAGGTCTGGGCGACCATGGAGAAACTTTATGACGAAGGCAAGGCCAGAGTGATCGGGGTGAGCAATGTCTCTGCTGAACAACTGAATGAGCTATGCCAATTGGCCAGAGTCAAACCCATGATGGTGCAGAACCGCTGCTATGCCGTCATGGGCTGGGACGCCGAAGTCAGAGAGATTTGCCGGAAAGAAGAGATTATCTACCAGGGTTTTTCGCTGCTCACTGCCAACACCAGGGTCCTCGCCCATCCAGGGGTACACGATATCGCCCGACGCCTCAAGGCCACGCTTCCCCAGGTGATTTTCCGCTTCGCCATGCAACTGTCCATGTTGCCCCTCACCGGCACAAGCAACCGGCAACACATGCAAGAAGACCTCCTGGCCGAGCAGTTTGAGTTAACGGCGCAAGACATGAGCTTTATTGAAAATCTGGAACTAAATTGAGTCTGGAAGCAAAGCAGACTCAACGCCCAGGCGAATCGGAATCAGGCCACGGCTGCCTCAGACGAACGTCCGCTTTAATCCGAAGCAAACAGAGCACCGCCAAAAGAGCTAAGTAAAGGCAAATACTCTTGCCGCTCACCGAAAGGATCATCGTCGGTGTGAGAGCGGCCGACTTGACCAGAAATACAAGCACCGCCAGAGGCAGCCAGCTAAAAATAGGGAAGCAAAGGAGCATGAGGTTGACGGCTTGCTCCAGGCGGGAGGCGCCGTTGAAGAGAAAGGGACTGGTAATTAGAAGCGCAGACACAATAGTGATAAGTGAAGCGTCGTACCAGAGGGCATACAAATTGGTCAGCACACCGGAAAGAACACTCAAAGACAAACAGAGCACCAGTGCTTCCGGGCCACTGCGGCGGCAGCGAGTAAAGAGCAGATAGAGGGCAAGATTACCAAGGGCAAATATGAGGAAGCTCAGGGCATTGGTCAAAGTAGGATTGCCGAAGACCGTAAAGAGTCCGCCCAGAGTAATCATGATATTGCGCAGATTGTCGAGATCACTATGGTTGGAGCCGGCGGCATACTTGAGATAATCGGGGTAAATAGCAAAGCCGCAATAGAAGCCAGTGGCAAGCAGAAGCAAAAGATGAACGGCGCAAGCCGTGGAGACCGCTTTCCAGTTGCGCATGGCAAGCAATGGAATGAGCCAGAGAATGCAGTACTGCGGCTTCACTGCCGCCAAAACCGTAACCAGCCCGGCCAGAATGGGACGGCCCCGGCGCGCGAAGTAGTAACAGAGGGCTGTGCCAGAGAGAATATAGGGAGTAGTCTGACCGAGGCGACACATATCAAAAAAAGAGTAAGAGCCGAAAGAGGAAAGCACCACGAAAAGGTCACTGGCCCAGCTAGCAGAGCTTGAAACGGTGCGCCGCAAAAGCAGTAGCGAAAGGGTAGAAAGGGCTATGCCGAAGCTAATCCACAATACCTGCCCAAGAGCCAGCGGAAGGCGGGAAATGAAGGAAAATAGAAAAACCACATTGGGTGGATAGGTGATGTAAGAACAGCCGGTGCGCTTCACCGGATAAACCACCTCATCCATGGTACGGTCGTGAATAACTTTGTCGTAGACGGCCTTCTCACCGTACTGGTTCATCATTTTTCCCAGCACGAAGACCCGCACGTAATCGGAATGAAAGCCCGTGGCAGGATTGAGTGGGGTTTGTCCGGTCAGATAGACTCGAAAGATGAAAAAGCCTGCCACCAACGTCCAGACCGTAAGCAGAGCGACAAAAGCTAGATTCGCAGACTTTCTGGCCAGGTCGGTCATATTCTTGCTCATCACCGTCAGGGATTCCGAAAACCCAACTTGTCACCAGCGGTAGTGCCGGTTAAGTTCACCTTACCGGCCGGCAATTCCAGGCAGGAGTATGCTTTACGATAAACTCGCGAAGCTTTTCCCGGGGCAATGTTTTCCAACACATCCACCACCACCAGTTCTTTATCGAGAAAGACCACATCAATAGCGTACTTCATGCCGAACATGTGAATGCTGTTGCAGGGAGAGAGCAGAAGCCCCTCGCCGTCAGGCAAGCTGTCCGTGCCCAAAAGCCCCTTCAGCCGCCTAAAGAAAGAGCGCGCTACTGAAGCGCGCTCTGCTAAGACCATATCTTTAGTCAGATTGGTGAACTGGCAAGTACTTCCGTCTGCAGGCAGCTTCAAGACTTACTTTGTACCAGCCATGATCGGACCGACGGCGTTGATGATGGTTACAACGGCTGGTCCCAACATCGGACACAAGATCAAAGGCATAACGAAGATCATGATTACCGGTACCATTTTAACCGGTACCTTACCGGCTTCTTCTTCCTTCTTACGCTTGAGGCGGTCGCGGAGAGCGTCGGCTTGCTGGCGCAGAGGATAGCTCATGTCGGCACCCTTCGCTTCAGCAGCGATGAGAGCGGACGCCATGTTGATCAGTTCGTCTACACCGCATCTTTCACCCATCTCACGCAGGGCATAAGGTACCGTTTTAGCGAACACCTTAACGTCGGCGATGAGTTGCTGTAGTTCGACGGAAAGAATGGGACAGGACTCGGTGACCTCTTTGGACACTTTGTCTACGGCAAGCATCAAACCAAGACCAGCCTGGGCGCATACGATGAGCAAGTCAATGATAATAGGCAGTTCTCTCAAGATATCTGTCTGTCTGGCCTTAACTCGACCAGCCAGGAAGAAGTTGGGCAGAATCCAACCAGGGATGCAGCCGACCAGACCCAGGAGCAACATAACCGGGTTGGAAGCGGCAGCCAGGAAGGTCATGGTCAGAACGGTACCGATCAAGATGGCTTTGATACCGATGAAGATAGCCATGTGATTGGCGGTACGGTAGTTAGCCATAGTCAGAAGCTGGACGGTTCTCTTATCGGCAAGAGCAGGCATCAACTGCAAGGCAAAAGTACCAACCAACTCTGCCAGTTTCAGCAAGGCAGAATCCTTCGGTTTCTCGGCGGCAGTGTCTTCTTGCGCCTTCCGCGGTCTCAAGCGCACTCCGTAGTTGTCCACGTAAGTGCCGAAGACCGGACGCAACACCAAAATGCAGCTTGCGACCACACAGGTGAAGACCATTATGGCTAGTACTGGTGTTGGCATTGGAGTCTAGTTTCCTCAAAGAGTACTTGAATAACTATGGAATCAAGAGCTGGTTAGCCCGGGGGTCGCCTAAACTTCGAAGGTGACCATGCGTCTGAGAATATAGAAGCCGAGGAGCTCCCACATCACAAGACCCACCATTACGATTCTAGCAATAGGATGGTTCAAGAAGGGGGTCATATACGAAGGTGTCAAGAAGTAAGTACCTACCGTAATCAAATAAGGCAGGCATCCGATAAAGGTGGCGGTAGCTTTACCCTGAGAAGTCAAAGCGTTGAGGAAGTCTCTCAGCTTGAATCTTTCACGGATAGCTTCGGCGATTGTCGCCACAACGTCCGCCAGGTTGCCCCCTACGTCTTGCGAGATAAAGATGGCCTGGGTGAGTAGTTTGAAGTCGGGTGCCTTGATGCGCAGGGACATTTCTTTCATCACATCACGGAACGGTTTGCCGAGCTGGAGAGAAATAAGGCCTCTCTTGAACTCAGACTTGATGGGATCCGGGCCGGTGTCGGAAATAACTTTGAAGACTTCCATAACGGGAGAGCCGGCTCTCAGCGCAGACACCATGGTCTCCAAAATCTGAGGCAGTTGCTCGGTCATTTTGGCCTGGCGTTTCTTGGCGATCTCACCGATATAGAATACGAAACCGGCTGCACCCATAGGCACGCCCAGGAAGAAACCAATCGGCGACATTTCCGGAAGACCGTTGAGAATGAACCCGAGAGCGCCGAGGGCACCCGCTCCTATAGAAGCGTAGAGCCACTGCATGCGCATCTTGTCATACTGCGCTTCCAAACCGGCGCGAGCCAGCAAGGTAGATAAGTAGTCGGTCTTCTGGTCAACGAAGATGCTTTCCGGATCGGCGTTATCGCGCATCTTCTCTGCCATACGGCGCGACTGCTTGGTCAAACGCGCCAACTGGTCCACTGAATCACGGCGCAGGAGCACCATGGCCAGAAGGCCTATGACAATAATGGAGCTGAAAATTATTGGACCTTGCATGTCAGATATCTCAAATCAAAAGGGACCGGCTATTTTTCGAAATCTAGTTTGTGGTCAGCCGACCGTTCAGTCAGCCAGGTGGAAAAACCAGCACATTCTTGTGGCACTCAACAGAGAAAATGGAAATTGAGAAGGGATGGAATTCCACTTTGGATGGAAATTGCCAACCCTCCTCAAAAGTCCAAGCTTTATCTGAGCCACTCCAGTTTGAAGGGCACAGCTTCCTGCTCAAGCTGCTCGAGGAACTTGGGCGGCAAACCGGAACCAACGTGGCGGCATTTGAAGAAGCCTCTCGGGTCACGACCTTCACGCTCGAGAGCAAACATGGTGGAGATGGCGATGGTGTCGCCTTCCATTCCGGTTATCTCGGCGATCTCCGTAACACGACGGGTACCGTCTTCCAGACGCTTAATCTGCACAATGATCTGAAGAGCTGAGGCGATCAATTCGCGAGCAGCTTTCTGAGGCATTTCCATACCGCACATAAGGATCATGTTTTCAAGACGCTTCGTGCAGTCACGGGGATTGTTGGCGTGGATTGTGGTCATGGAACCGCTGTGACCGGTGTTCATGGCCTGCAACATGTCGAAGGCTTCCTCTCCACGACACTCACCAAGGATGATGCGGTCGGGTCTCATACGCAGGGTGTTGATAACAAGCATGCGCTGTGTGATCTGACCACGACCTTCCGTGTTCGGAGGACGGGTCTCCATGCGTACCCAGTGCTCGTGCTGCAAACGAAGTTCCGCCGCGTCCTCAATGGTGATGATGCGTTCGCGGGGGTTGATGTGAGCAGAAAGAGCGTTGAGCAGGGTCGTTTTACCGGAACCTGTACCACCGGAGATGATCAGGTTGATACGACCTTTAACGCAAGACTTCAGTACCTCAGCCATCTGTACGCTCATGGCGCCCTTCTCGACCAATTGACCGAGGGACATAATGGACGTACCGAAGCATCGGATTGTGATCGTCGGACCGTCGATGGTGACCGGCGGAATTGTGGCGTTAACCCTGGAACCATTAGGAAGACGGGCGTCAACCATGGGAGAGTTTTCGTCAAGACGACGACCGAGAGGCTGAATGATTTTGTCGATGGTCTGACGCAGGTGTCTGTCGTTCTCGAAAACCACGCTGGTCTTCTCAAGACGACCGTGACGTTCTACGTATACGCTGTTCACGTTGTTGACGCAAATATCGCCGACGCTCGGGTCACGCAGCAGGGGACCGAGAGGACCGAAACCGAAAACTTCGTCGAGCACGTTCTGGAGAAGGATACCTTTCTCCATCATGGTCAAAGGAGCCGGGTCTGAGTTGACTATTTCTCTGATACGAGCCCTGACCTGAGCTTGAGTATCTTCGGAGATATTAGTCAATCTGGAAGTATCCAGTTCTCTTCTCAACTGCTCGATGATGAACTTCTCGCGTTCACGGATGAGCTGCTGGTTAGCGGAGAACTTACCGCCTACATCGGTCGGGCTGGCTTCACCACCACCGCCGCCGCCGTGGCCATAGCCGCCGTATTCGTCTTTGGCGTCAATACGCTCGATATCGGAGCGTGTCGGCCCTTCCGTGGCCGGTACACCGCCGCCGCCGGGTCTTCCGCCGGCTCCGGCAACACCTGTCTGGGGAGCACCACCGCCTGGGCGAGCCATACCGCTCTGTCCTGGGGGCGGAGCTGCGCCCGGTCTTGCACCTACATTGGTTCCAGCTTGTCCACCGGCCAGCCCTGTATTTTGCTGCTGAGCAGGCACCACTTCTGATGCCTGCCTCTGCCGGACCAACTGGCCCATAAGTGAAGATGTTGGTTTTGCAGGAAGATTCTGATCCTTTCTCTCGTCACCCATTTTCTAACCGCCTTTATTTACGTTTGCCAAAGATAGCCGGGAGTTTGAATCCACCCGCTTTGTCACCATCCTTTTGAGTCAGAAGGAGCTGCTCGCCGCCAGCCAACCTCCGGGCGAGAGAATCGAGACCTTTGCCCAGGGGGGTGTGTCCAGGAGCAATCTGACCCTGGTTGTTGACCCATTTGGCGGTCTTTGTATCGTTGGGAATCTCGTGGAAGACCGGGTAGTTGAGGTTGGCACGGCACTCACTGAGTACGTCCTGCGGCAACCACTCGGACCGGTTTACGACGAGGAGCAGTTTTTCCTGATTGTAGTGCGCTTTGAACGTGTCCAGACACTTCCTGGCATTAAGGATGGCAGCCCAGTTGTACTCGGTAATCACGAGCACATGGTCGGCCAGGTCAAGAGTGGCGATAGCACGTTCGTCAAGCAAGTTCTTGGGCAGGTCTACAACCGTGAAGCGGAATTCTTGCTTGGAGGTGTAGAGAATTTCCTGCACCTGGGCGGCATAGATGTCACCGATATCTTCAAGCTCCGGTGGTGCCGCCAGAATGCTCAACTTATCGTCGTAACGGGTCATCAGGTTACGCAAGTAAGTGGCATCGAAGTTGGTGTGGGAGAAGTCAATCGTACTCAAGCTGAAGGAAGGCTCCAGGTTGAGATAGTGAGAAACCATACCGAACTGTAAGTCGAGGTCGACAATACAGGTTTCCCCGTATTTGCCGAGATATCCGGCCAGGTTGGTACAGATGGTGGTGGCGCCGATACCGCCGGTGGGGCTGAATATACCGATCACCTTACCGGCAGCAGTGGATACCGATTCCGACTGGTGCTTGAGTTGGATGCTCTGTACAGCGGCCGGCAAGTCGGTACGCCAGCGCTCGGCATCGAGGAAGTCGGAAGCGCCCAGGCGATACGCGGTGCGGATCAACTCCGGGTCTGGAACTTCGTAGCTAACAAAGAAGTAAAGTTGCGGGAAGGTTTCGCGCAATTCTGCCAATAGAGACAGACCGCGCACCGGAGCGGGGCTGAGCTCAATCCAAACCAGTTTTGGGTGTAAGCTGCCGATTTGCTCGCGCGCCATACTACCGGAAACGGTACTCACCAGAGCCAGCGACGGCTGACTGTGGATCAAATCTTCGATGGTCTGGCGCTTGTCCAGTCCAGCATCACAAACGAGCAGTGTGGTCAGTTTCATAAAATCAGCTTTCTCCCCCTTTGCTGACAGTCCTAGCTAAGTTTTACCCAGCATCAAGGACTTAGTCACTAAAGTACTTCTTCTCGATATATTTTTCCCTGGCTAATTCTGGTTGTCGAGTCGACCTCCCAATCTTCTTTCTTTCCAAAATCCGCTCTGGATTCTCAAATTGACCAGGTACTACCATCTAAAAGTATTACCGTGTCCACCCCAACATTTCTTGTACTAAGTACCGGGTACTAAAAATTGTATTGGCAGCCCTTAAGACTGCCGGCACTTTCCAGATTTTTGAAATAGCGCCCTTATCACGCCATTGCCCCAATTTACCTAGAATTGGTTGGCAGTCTATTCGACTGCCCCGCTTTACCTAGAATTGGTTGGCAGTCTATTCGACTGCCAACCAATGCTTTTTAGGCTTGACTAGGATTTCGGAACTGAGAGCACGTCCTTCTTACTGCCGGACCAGATCTCAATTTCGTGCAACGGAGGCGGAGGTGGTGCCATAGGAGCCATTCCCGGTCCACCCATCGGCATCGGGCCCGCATCAGGGGCGCCGGGCAGAGGAGGCGGAGGCAGAGCAGACGGAGGCGGCAGAGCCGCTAGTGCATCACCGCCACCACCTTCGTTCTTGGACGGAGGCTTAACAAACAGTGAAGTCACATCTACTGTAGCTACAGGAGTATGGTCCTTGTCATTTCTCAAAGTCAGATAGAGCTTGCTCGCGGTGATCGCCTTAATAAGCTTGGCGGAATCTTCCGGTGAGAGCGAAACGGTTACCGAGCTGGCAGGTACGGCAGCGGTGCCGCCGGGTGCCTTCTGGTACATCTGACCACAAGCGATGACTTCCACATCAGAGAGGATCGGGGCTACTTTAGTTTCAGAGCCGGCTCCAACCATGGCGATTACGTCGACATGGCTTTCAGGAGTGACGAAACCAGCAACTCCGGAGTTGCTGTCAACAGCGAAGGTGACAGCTCTCATGCCCTCTTTGAGGCGGGCTTCGAAGCCCAGCGAGATACCCTGCGGAGCAAGGTCATGCTGAGAAACGATTTGTCCGGTTTGAATACCGTACTTGGCAACGCGTCCAGCTGCCAGAGAAGCGGAAGTAAGAGCATCTTGCGGGATTTTGGCCTGCTCGATTTCTTTTTCTTCCAGAGACTCTACTGGAATGGTGGAGCCTTCAGGGATGTCCTTGATGGCATACACCACTTTACCTTTCGCGGACATTTTCGCGATAAGGTCGTTCTCTTTCTGCTTCAGTGCTGCTTCTTGTTGCTGCTGGCTGCTTGTAACCATCATAGTTATAAGCACAGCCAAACCAATAATCAGCACGAGCATTAATGCTGGAGGCATTCGAGATAATTGTAGAAATAACGCTCGTAATGGGTTCATTACGGTTCCCCCTTCTTTCTTAGTGAGAAAGATTAACCACTTACTATTAACGCACATCAGTGATACAAGGACAACGGCTGCCCTTGCCCGCACCCAAAATAGTTTTACCCTTGGAAGCGGTAGTTCAACCAGGAAAGTCTACAGGCATATACGTCACTTGGCTTCCGGCGATTCGACCAAAACCGGCAAAGTGTCAAGATTTGTATTATCCTGACATCAACAGGGAACACATGACAAATGATCTTTTCGGCTTTGACGAGCTGCTGATAACTAGCCGATTTTGATGGAAATCACTAGCTTAGAATTTTGCAAAATTTTTCCGAGGTGCTTTCTACTTTGCAAGGAAACACCAGGCACTTGAAAAGCAAGCTCAAACTCTTTCGAAGAAAAATCAGCCGGCCAGGGCATCTTGGAGTGCAGAACCACTGCTGCCGCTAAGCACCGTCCTATAAAAGCGCTCGCCGGAAAGTTAACCCAAGTCGGTTACCTTTCCGGCAAGCAATCTCTAAGTTTCAAAGGTCAAGTAACTACGAATGACAACCATTGCCGGGAAATCAGCTGGCGCTCGCTGCTGTACTGGACAGCGCATTCACTTGCGAACTGATCTCTCTGAAGGCTTTCGAAACAGCCGGCATCAAAGATCCATTGCCGGCAGAAAAGGTGATAGCCACTAGCAACGCCACAAACGCAATGATGGCACCATATTCGGAGATGCCCTGACCGCTCTCGTCTTCCACAAAAGCAGTAACAAACTCTCCGCACTTCTCCTGCTCCCACAAGACGAAGCGCAGATTCCAGAACCTACATTCCACTTTCAAATTAGATGTCGTGTCCGCTGGAGAAGAGTAAATCTCTCCAGGGTCATCCTCAAGCCCGCCAACCATTATGAATCCCTCCATGCCAGCAGAGCTCTCAGTTATGGCGTGTACTCAAAAAGTTGAATCAAAGACGAATTTACTGATTGAGAGAATCGAACATCAACAAAAAGATCTTACCGACTGATAAAAACAGCGGTCCAGACTGATGTTCAATCAACAATCTATGCAAATAGTGGCAGATGGTTTATCCACCTGCCACTAAGAGCTACGATTACTGCTTTCAGAGAACGCCGTATACTCGAGCTTTCGAGTTAGCTGGCGGCAGCTGCAGCAGAAGACAAGGCGTTGAGCTGGCTGACTACAGCAGAAAATGCCTTAGAAATAGCTGCGGACAGGGCGCCCTGAGTGATCGAGAACACAACAGCTACAAGGATGGCTACGAACGCCAAGATGGCGCCATATTCTGTAATACCTTGTCCAGACTCGTCCTTGATAAACTTATTAATCGTTTCGTTCATGCAAACCTCCTTCAACGGAACCGATGCATCATATTACACGCAAGAAAGAAACATTTAAAGCAATGTTCTAAACCTGCGAGTAGCGAATGCTGATGGTAACCGAGAAAAATAACTAGTAACAAACTAAAGCCACGTTAAAGACTGAAAAAATTGTCTATAAAACCACCTCCAACACTATCACTCGACGATCATTCCCAGTTCTTTCAGATAACTAACACCCAACCAGAGAAGATTTCAGAGCTCGTTTATTTCAAGGAATTGCCGCAGACCCAGGAAGTAGAGTTGCAAATTCCTTGGAGCCACTTAATTATTCTAACTTGACATCACTCGGCTGCCTAGAGCAGTTTCTGCGCATTTCTGTATTGCAGGCAACATATTCGCCCTTGATCACGGGAGAAACCCAGGGGTGCAAGAAAAATACTTCGGTTACATCTTTACATCCAGTAACTTATTCTTCACCACTTCAAATTCCCATGCTAAATACCCTCATTCTCTCTACAAAATATTTTTTTGCCGCTATAAATAATGAATAGGCGGAACTGATAAATTGCCAAGCGACACATACTCCACATCCTTTAATAGAGCGCTCAAATGCTTGCTCCAGGCCCAGAGCCCTGAGACAGGCTCGTTCTCCTATCAAAAAGCCAGTCAGGACGCCTCTCTTGAGGCAAGCGGCTGGGCCGCCCTGGCTCTCTCCCAGGACGAGAGCGAGCAAACCAGAAGCCCGGCTCTCAAAGCCATGCATTTTCTGCACGGCACTCAAAATCAGGACGGCGGCTGGTCCACTAAACCGGATGCCGGTCGTTCAGACTGGTCAAGCGCTCCCAGTCTCATGGCCTTGCGCTTGTTACAAGCCGAGATTGGCGCGGAAAACGGCGCTCCTCACAAGAAAAAACTGCAGCGTTCGATCGAGAACGGTCTCTTCTACCTTCTCGATGCTCGCTATTTCCAAAAGCCGGCTACCCGGCTGGTGATGTTGGTCTCTAAAGGCGCCAAATCCCTCGATAAAGACCGGGGTTGGCCCTGGGACCCTGATTGCTTCCACTGGATTGAACCCACGGCCTACGCCCTCCTGGCTTTGAAGTTGCCGGGCTTACCGACGGTGTCAAATGCGGAAAGAGCCGACATCGAACACGCCATAGAAAAAGCCAATGGTTTCATTCTCGATCACGCCTGCCGTGGCGGCGGCTGGAACCACGGCAATGACATCACCCTTGGTGCGGCTTTGCCCGCCTACAGACTGACTACGGCTGAAGCACTGCTGGCCTTGCAAGATCTCAAGGAAGAAAAGAAAGTGAAAGAAGGTCTAGACTATCTAAGCACCTGGTCTGATAAAAACACATCTTCTCTTTCGCTGGCCATGTCTGCGCTGGCACTCATGGCACATGGGCGAAGCGCACAGTCGGAACTAAACTATCTGGCACAAAGACAGGGGCAAGACGGCAGTTTCACCGCCAACCTCACCACCACAGCCATAAGCGCACTGGCTCTGGCAGCCGGCTGCAAGAACAAATCACCGCTATTTTTGAAAAGATAAATTAGAAACAACCACACAAAACAAGGTCAGGCAGAAAATGGCTGAAGCCAATGAAGAAGAGCAGGCATTTAGGGCTGAGACGGTGGAAGAAGGCACCAGTCGCAGAGAGTTTCTAGCTTACACCGGCGCCGCTATAGCTGCGGGCACGCTCACATCATGCAGCGGCGAGGCTAAACTAAATCGCGAATTACCAACGGAGCTAACGGCGGAACAGTTGGCCAGGCGTAGAAGCGGTCGCTCCCAGGTCTCCATAATCAAATGCGAGAGTTACGAGCAAGACCTCTGGCCGATTCTCAAGAACGCTCTTAAAGACGCCAAACTGCCCGACTTCAAAAACGCTCATGTGGTCTTGAAACCGAACATGGTGGAATATCGAGAGGGCTCGCCGGTGACCACCAACCCTGCCGTTCTGAAAGCAGCCATCGAATTGGTCAAGCACCTGGGCGCCGGTCAGATCACTGTGGCGGAAGGGCCCGGGCACATGCGCGATACCGAGTATTTGCTGGAAGTAACCGGGCTAGGAAAGGTAATCAAAGAGGCCGGCGTTCCCTATGTCGATCTCAATCTCGACGATATAGAGGCAGTGGATAACAGCAACGGTTTGAACGAACTGAATCCGTTCTACTTGCCGAAAACCATAGTGAGAGCCGATGCCGTCGTCAGCGTACCAAAGTTGAAGACTCACCACTGGGTGGGCATGACCTGCAGCATGAAGAACCTCTTCGGGACGGTACCGGGGCGCAAGTACGGCTGGCCCAAGAATATGCTGCACATAAAGGGCATTCCCCACTCAATCATAGACTTGCAGCATCTGGTCAAACCAAAGTTGGCCGTGGTCGATGCCATAGTGGCCATGGAAGGAGACGGGCCCATAAACGGCACCGCCAAGCCTTTTGGTTATCTGGTGGTGGGAGAAGATCTGGCTGCCGTGGACGCCACTTGCGCCCGCATGATCAAGCTTGAACCAAACGATCTTCCGTATATAAAGATGGCCGGAAAAGTCGTCGGTAACATCGAGAGCCAGGACATAGACCTTCTAGGTCCGGCCATTGCCGATATCGCACAGGTCTTTGCCCTGCCCATCACAATGAGAGACAAAAGCCTGCTCAAACAGGCAGCCGAACAGGGAAGCTAGCGAGGAAACTCTCAATTACTTAGCCTGATAAAGAAAGAGCCCGGTCTTTTGGTATATGGGCAGGGGCCAGAACTTTATCAGCTCATAGTTCTCTTTGAAATAGGGGCTATCCAGAAATTCCCTGGTCACCAGACCATCCTGAAAACATATGAAACGCGGCTTAAATTTTGAGATAGCCTCCGGCGGCGGCGCATAAAGCAGGTCGGGAGTCTCAGCCCGGGGCAGCTTGCTGTAGCAAGAGACCACGCAGTGAGAGACAAGTCCTCCCAGATCGAGAATCGGTCCGCCGTAGTAATAACCGACCAGACCGGGCTCGGTCACCGCCACAAGATCGCCTGGTGCGGCCATCTCCTTGATCAAAAGACCAATTTCTCGATAGACGGCAAATCGTCCCCACTCTTCCTGATACAAGAAGAGCGGCAGGGGAAGGTTCAGTCCCACAACTTTGATGCGGGGATACATACTGATCTGAGCCAGTATGGTACCGGCAAAGATGGCATAGCTGAGCACAAGAGCAGCCTTACCCCTGGTGGAAAGAGCCTGGAAAATAAAGACCGGCAGAAGCACAGGCATAAGAGCAAACCACAAGAGATACCAGTTGAAGATCCAGCTATTGGGAATGCTGTAAAAGAGCAAAACAGCAATAACCACCAGCGTATACAGGCGAAAGACGCGACTGCCCTTTAACCCAAAGGCAATCAACAGTATTAGAAGCCCGCCGGGAACCAGATAAATAGCCCCTTTTCCAATGGCATAGGTTTCCTTATACGGCACACAGCCAATCGAGTTGGTGCCGATGTGGCGCACCAATTCAATGAAAGCGGCATAGGGGAACAGTCTCTTTGTATAGATCTGTGATTTGACGATAGCCGCATGGGGAAAAGGTGAACCGAAATAGCAGAACAATGCCAGATGATAGAGCGCGAACAAAGATACGGGCAAAAGCCAGGGTTGGAGCCATTTTCGCCCCATTTGCTTGACAGAGAAGAGCACGGCCAGTGCCAGAAAGAAGATGCCCTCCGGTCTGACTAGAGCCAGGGCCGTAGATGACCAGGCAAATATTCCCGCCTGCTTGCGCGTGAAAGAGAGTAAGGCCACGACCATGAGAAATACGCCCAGAGGCTGTTCCTTACCGATGGCCGAAGCAAACATCTCAAAAGGGCTGAGGGCAAAGACCGCCCCGGCCAGTATCACAGGTACATGATTGCGCACGATCAAACGCAGGAAGCGCAACAGATAGGAGAGCGACAGGCACTGGAGAAAACAATTGGCGATAATGGAAAGCTGCTCGAGACTGACACCGGTGAGGCGACTTAAAAAGGCAAGCACGGAAAGCAGGAAAATATGCAAATGAGCCGTGAAGCCCATCACCCGCTCCGTGCTGTTGAAGTCCACCATACCGCTTATCCAGTGAGTGGCATAGCGATAATCGATAAAGGCATCATCACCGAGAGGTTGCAGTTGCAAGGTGCGTGTTGCCACTATATACAGCATCAAGAAGTGATAGCCGGCTTCAAAGACGGCCACTCTCACACTGAGATTCTCTCCATCATAATAAGTGCGCAAGTTGCGCACCACCAGCGCCAGGCAAACAACAGAAAGACAAACCCAGTAGCAGAAAACCGCCTGAGAAACAGTATCGGCCATGGATGCCACCGGCACATAAGTTCCCACATAACTACGCAGGCCGGGCACCAGCAAACCCAGTACGAAAAAGAGCGGGAAAAGCAAAATCTGCAAAAAGAGCACAAAGCTGCGGCGGCTCTCAAAGATGTTCTTAAACGGCGACGTCCGCAAATGTTCTTTGCTCGCGCCGGCCGTGGCGCTACTGGGTTCCACTCTCAATCATCCGTGCTTGCTTGAGGTAAGGCAATATAGACTGGCGCTGAAACTGCTCTCGAAAGCGCCACAAGAAGGCATCCTGGAAGTAATGCACGTTGGACAAACCGAGGAGAAAACCGACAATCGGCTGCACGAAACTACCGGAAAGCCTTACGTGTTGAAGGGAAAAGGAAAGTACAAAAACCAGTACCGCCAGTCCGAAAAAGAGCAGCATTGGTGCCGTCGGCAGTTGCTTAGACTCCTCACCCTGATACTTGTACTTAACCAGCATGTAATTCAGAAACATATACTGCGACCAGTGCATGACACCAGGAATGATGAAGGCAGTGGTCTCGTTGTAATCAGCCAGGGCAAAGGGCGCAAAATAGATAACACCCATGAACCAGAAAAGCAGAGCCGGCACATTCAAACTGGCGCCTTGCTTAACCTGCCCCATAAGATCTTTCAGGTAGAGGGCGCAATAAAAAATGGCAACCAAAGCTAAAACGGCGGCAACTGCGGCAAATATAGCGATACCACCACCTTTGAAAACCAGTTTTTCGAAGTAGAAAACCGAAAAGAAAACCGAAGCCGACCAGAGGCTGCGCGATTGCAAAGTACGGGAGGCTATGGCTTCGCCGCTATTGGGGTTGTGGTAAAGAATGAGAATGCCGAAATTTTGCTGAATGAAATGCTGAATGCCCCAGAGTGTAGTGAGAAAGAACAAAATGCCCGGTGCCACCACTCCCAGCAAAGTGCAAACGGCAAGAATTATTATCGGACCGCCAAAATAAAGCATGGCCCGACCCTTGTCGCTGCGCCAGTGCTCCAGGTTCTTTTTGTCGAAATAGAAATACCAGGACGGTCCCAGATGAAACTGGTTGAGACCCAGCCCATTGGCCACAATCAGAAAGAGCAGCCCGGCTGTTACGAGATTATTCTGCACTGCCGCATACAAACCCAGCGCCAGAAGAATAGGAGCGAAATAGAACAACAGGTCGTTGTTGCGCCCAAACATCCAGGCAAATTTATACTTAATGCCGGGCTTGTCTATGGCGCTGGTCATAGGCCTTATTCCTAAAGATCCGAACAGTCTTAGTATTCCACGTCACCCTGGAGTTTGTACCAACATTTAAGCCTGAGGGGCAATTGTTGCAATCTTTTGCTAATACTGGCCCACACCGGTCACAAAAAGGTAACAAGTGCATACACATGATGTGACTGGATTTCAGCGCGGCTTGGCACCCCGCTTCTTACCACCGATCTCGAAGATCTCGTCCATATCGCCGGAGGCATCGCGACTGACCTTGCTCATCAGCACTTCCTGCACCGACGCCGCCATCCTGTAGCCTACAGGCGGCTCAAATTCTGCCGGGCTAACCATCACTCTCTTAATATCACTGGTAAAAAGAACATTGCGAATCTGACCACCGCGCTTCAGACCAGTCATCCAGTCCACTCCCTTTTGCACTCTGCCATACTTGATGGGTATGCCACCATTTGTAGGCTGTTTGAAAACGGTGTAGAGAATTCTTTCTACCTCCGGCGCGGCAAGCTTACCGAGCGGAAGATAAGCAAACTGCTCCCTCGGTCCACGCACCTCCGAAATAGAAAATTCTCCGATTTTGCTCGTAAATTTACTCCCCCGGCCATCAAACAATCGCCGCTTCTTAACCACAAGGAATTCGGAAACCAGACCGGTTGACTCCAATTCCTCAAGCGACTCTCGAATAAAGACCTTATCGTCATCACGGAAGACGGTGACGGCCCAACTTGGACGAGAAGCGACCACGGTGAAGTGCATCCGTCCCTTATTCTCGAGACGCATGCCCTGCAAAGACACGATGGTCTCCGACACGCCCCAAAAGTCATGAGACTGTGTAAGCTTGAGGGCAGGAATGAGTTTAGCCGCTCCACCGGCTTGTACACTTGCGCTACAGTGCAAAGACAGGGCGATCAATACAGCCATGCATAAGGAACTGTAATGTGAAAGTACTCTCAATGACACCCTTACTTTTTCCAGCAAACACCGCTCATATTCCGAAAAACCCGGCATTATCTCTATTCTAACCGTTCCACTCGACTACCACAACTGCGCCGGCAACGCTTCAATCTTCGCCGAAGACCGCTCCGGTATGGGCACCGATTAACTGCTAAAGTATTGGCATTTGAGATCCGCTACGACTACTAGGCCAGAAGAGCAATGCTTCCTTTATCCGATGACAACTCCGACAGACGCCTCACCCCCTGGGTCAACTACATTCTCATCGGCATCAATATTTTTGTCTTTGTCTTCCTGCAAGGGATGGGCTCCAACGAGGTTTTCACCAATTCCTTCGCGGCTGTTCCGCAGGAAATATTGAGCGGACAAGATGTAGCCGGGCAACTGCCCCTGGCCGGTCCCCACGGCAGCACCACCGTGATCCAACTTGGCGAAACACCCATTCCGGTTTACCTGACTCTCTTCACGTCCATGTTTATGCATGGCGGTTTTGCTCACATCGCAGGCAATATGCTCTATCTCAATATTTTTGGAGACAACCTGGAAGACTCTATGGGTCACGGCAAGTACCTCATCTTTTATCTTTTCTGTGGGGTTGTGGCCGGGCTTTCTCACGTATTTTGTACGGTTGCCCTGGGCGGCAATGGGCTCATTCCCTCACTGGGAGCATCCGGAGCCATTTCCGGGGTACTGGGTGGATACATGGTGCTTTTTCCCCACAAGAGCATCACCGTGCTTTTTCTGCGGCAAGTCATGCGAGTACCGGCCTTTGCCTGCCTGGGTATGTGGATACTCTTCCAGTTGGCTGACAGTTCCGGCGTCTTAGGCGGTTCCCCGGATGCCGCCGGTGTAGCCTATGCCGCCCATATAGGCGGTTTTGTCGCCGGTCTTGCCCTGGTGCGACTCTTCGCCGGCGCCAAGCGCAATCAATCATATGTTTAGTCCGTTCTGCGCAGTGGTAAGGTCTCGATAGGTCCCGGCAGGGTTAGGAACCATCGAGACATGAGGTACATAACCAAACACTTTGTGCAAGCGATCAAGCTATCTCATCTGTTTTGACATCTTCCAAATCAGCTTTGCTGCGGGGCCGCCTCAATAATTGCGGAGAATCAAATGGGTCTTGAAATTATTATCAAAGATACCCACCGAGGCTTGTGGTACGAAGACGGTGTCTTGACCAAAACCCTGGAAGCAGGACGGTACAAGCTGCCCAAACACTTCGACTTTCTTGGTTTGCGAAATAAGAAAGTCGAGGTCACCCTGGTGGATATGCGCGAACGTGAACTGACCATCAAGGGGCAGGAAATACTTACCGCCGACAAAGTAGCCATCCGCGTCAGCATTGTCGTGCAATTTCGCGTACTGGATCCCCGTGCCGCTACTCACGAAGTGGAAAAGTACGAAGATCGGCTCTACACAGACGTTCAACTGGCGGCACGACGCTCACTGGCAGCCATGAACCTGGAAGAAATTCTCACCAACCGCAATCGCCTCAGCGAAGACATTCTTCACGACGTCAAGGAACAAGCCACCAAATACGGTGTAAATATCTTGAGAGCCGATGTAAAAGATCTCATCTTCCCGGGCAACTTGCAAGAAATCATGAACAAAGTTCTGGCTGCAGAAAGAATGTCGGAAGCAGCCCTGATCGAAGCAAGAACCAAGGCAGAGCAACAAAAAATAGAGTCGGAGACCAAAGCTCACAACGAAAAGATGATGAGCAAAACTCTCGCCGAGTCCAAACGTACTATGGCCGAGTCGGAAGCGGAAGTAAAGCGCATACGCACCACTGCCGATACCGAATCACTGCGTTTGCAGGCGCAGGCCGCTGCCGCCTATGCCGATCATCCAGCCCTGCTAAGACTGCGGGAACTTGAGACCATGGCGGAGCTCGGTAAAAACGCTAACGCCAGACTTTACGTCGGGTTTGAGAAAAATTCCCGCAGCCCTGGCGAGGAATAGCCCGGACGTCCGGGATATCCGCCCGATATACAAGCCCGGTCTAGCGACACCCTGCCTGGTTCAAGCTTCTGACAAGCAAACCTCCAAGCGGGCGGCACTGAATAGCGGAGCCGCTCCCGCTTTGCTTCCCTTACCATTGGCTAAGCTTCTGCCCTACCTCTATAATCACTGAAACAGCCGTCATCGGCATGCCCGTGGAGCCGCAGAAGAAAGCAGCCAACCCATGACAGAAAGCCAACCGCCAGAAGCAGCCGCACCAAACAAGGTAGTTATCGGTTTGGTTCTTGCCTTCGCCCTGGTCGCACAGCTTCTCACCTTCTTCCTTTTATACAGGGCGCTGGTAAATATTCACTGGTACTTCACCGGCCCTCGCCTTGACCTCACTGATTTTTCGCAGTTTTACCAGGCCGGACAACTGATCATAAGCCCCCACGCGCACCGGGTCTATGATCCGGACGTGCAAGAGTGGTGGTGCCTGGGGCTCATTTACCCGCAGATTCCAATTAAGGGGCTTTTCTACAATCAGTCCGTGCCCTTCCTCTACCTCTTTTGTATTCCATACGGGCTCTTGCCCTACAACCTGGCTTACGTGGTCTGGTGTCTGACAACCGGCTTGATGGCCCTTTGTTCGCTCTCGATGCTGCTGAAAGAAAGCCTGAAAGGTCTCAAGACCGGGCTCTTTATTCCACTCTTTCTTGTCCTGGCTTGGTCCTCGATTCCAGCCTACCTGACGGTCTGGCATGGTCAGACGACTTTCCTTCTGGTTACCTGTATGAGTCTTTCGATGTGCGCCTTTCTAAGGGGCAGGGATATCCTCTCAGGTGTATTTCTCTCGCTTTCCACCGTCAAACCCCAGTACATCTTATTGCCACTGGCTACCATGTTCGGTCTCAGAAAGTGGCGTTTGCTTGCCGCACTCTTTGCCACCGAAGCGGCGCTCTTCCTTCTGGCCGGTTGCTTCATGGGCTTCGACACCATTTTGAATTACCCCAGGGTGCTGGTCAGTGCCGAGAGCTCTACCCGTTTCGTGGGAGTTAACCCCCATGTCATGGCCAGTATGCGAGGGCTCTTAAGTGTGCTTCTGCCGCACAAAACAGCCATGTTGATCACTACCCTCACGCTCTTTGCCTCCCTCCTGCCGGTAGCCTGGCTTGCTTTCAAAACACCACAAAGCAAGCTTGCTGAATCCTTGAGCCCAAACAGAAGCGTCACCCGGCGTTTTCTACTAGCCTTCGTCTTTACGCTCTCCCTGGTACTCAGTCCTCATTCTCACTACTTCGACTGCCTGCTATTGACGGTACCGGCCGCACTCACCCTCAGAGGAATGCTGCTTGGTGAAAGTGACAACGAATCTGAAGATTACGCTCAGTGGAAGCAAGTCAAGGCCATGCCTCAGTATCGCTGGTGGTGCCGACTTCTGACCTTCTACCCCTTCGCAAGCTGGTTCTACAACTTCGCTCTCGGCTCTATGGAAGCAGAGGGAATAGCCTTCTTGCTTACCAACACTTTGCTGGCGGTGCTCTGCGCCAACATATTTCTGGCAACGCGAAGTACTTTATCGAGAAAGGAAAACTGACGGTGGAAAAGTCAATTTTGCTGGCCCTTAGCCTGCTAATCATTAGTGGCACAAACACAGCCGCATCGGCACAGAACAAGGCGGCCGAAGCCCTCGCTCTCTATAAACAGAAGCAATTCAGCGCCGCCGCCGACGCCTTTGAAAAGCTTTTGAAGACGGAAAAACCGGCAGCCCGGCTTTACTACTATGCCGCCCTGGCCAATAAAGATGCCGACCGCAAGGCAAGGGCCTTGCAAATTTTTAATTACATCGTGACAACTTTTCCCACCACGGAAGAAGCTCTCCACTCAGGTACAATCCTCAACAACCTCACCGGTGGAGCTAAGCTAAACAGCGCGGAAAAGACGGCGGCAGTGAGCGAGGGACAGCCGAGCACCAGCACCGGCAGTCGTGTCAATCTTGGTTCCGGTACCGGTCTTTATCCCTTCACGCCGGAAGACATAGCCAGAGAAGGCGCCAACGGCATCGACCAGAGCAACTTTGAAAACTGCTGGTTCCAGGCCTCCATGTCGGCCCTGGCCCAATTACCGAGGGGACAGCGACTCTTATCCACAATGATCAGGCGCGGCGAGGGCACGAGTTATATCGTGCGCTTTCCCGGCGACGGCAATGAATATGTAGTTTCACGCAAAGAAGCCAGGCAAGCCGGCATCACCGACACGGCAGTCTGGGCCTCACTCTTAGAATACGCCCAGACCAAGAAGTTTCCCGACAACAAAGGAGCGGATGGCACCGACGGCGATCAGTCGCGACTGGAAGTAGGGCTGGGTTGCATCACCGGACGCAAAGCGGAGTTCCTCGATCCCGGTCACGCTTCAGTGAGCGAACTGGCTTCCTTCATAGGTGGAGCGGTCAGATCTCAGAACCCGATAGTTTGTGGTACTTATCCGGCCTCCATGCTCGATAAATACCCGCCCCTGGTAATAGACCAGCACGCATACACCATCATCGGCTTCGACCCCGCCCATAATCTAATTACGATCCGCAATCCGCACGGCCGAGGCTCCCGTCGCTTCAGCCTGAAGAGCGACCCCCAGCATCTGAAGTTCGAGCAACTGGAGGACGGCTGCTTCAAGATGCATGTGGAGCTATTCCAGCAGTATTTTTACTCCGTGGCGCGCTCTTTCATTTGAGTTCTTCGCAGCCTATACCGGCTGTTTATTTGCGCGGCAGGTAAAAGTCTTGCATGCGACCATCCACGGCTATTTCAGCGGCGCTCTTATAGTTAGCTTTGATGAGCCGCACCACCGCTTCATCCCAATACTGATAGGGCTTAATCAAACAGCCGTCCTGAGAATTGATCACAATTGAGCCGTAGCCCTTCCTGGCTATGCGCTCTTTTATCTCAGCCATACGCGCAGCGTAAACCTGCGGGCTGCGCTCCCAGACCGCCTTCATGGTGGGAAGATCGACAAACTCAGGAGTCAGATCAAGCAACTGCGGCAAGCTGCTTTCTTCGCAAAGCATCAGATCGCCATTCAGGTTTCTCTCCTTAATCTCATCCAGACCCTTCTTCATAACGGCAATCTGCTTATTCTGATTGACATGAAGAGAACTAATCACGAAAAATCCGCAGCCGAAAGCGATAAACATCAAGAGCAGATAGCGCCGATTCAAATGCTCGGCAGAAACGGCAACCATCCAGGCCACGGCAAAGAGAATCAAGAAGAAGTCAGCCACACCGGCCGCGGCCTTGCCCATAACATAAAGGCTGACGGCGCTGCTGAGAAAGAAGAGGGTGACCATAACGACCAGAGCGGCCAGATGATGGCGGTAAGGTCCCTCTCGTTCTTCGTAGCCATTTATGTAACCAACAAGCAAGTTGATTATGCATACCGGTGCGGCCGCCAGAATCAGCCAGTCGGAACTGAGCCAGGTCAGATGCTCATGCAGCGCATGAAAGCTGAAGGGTGACGACTCGGAGAAAGCCAGATGAGCGGCAAAACCACCGGCAGTAATATTGTTGAGCAAGAGCATGGAGGCAAAGGCCAGCACCGACGAAAGCAGCATAAAAACAAGCGAAAGCCGCCACTGCCTGCCGACGATCAAAGCCAGGGCAATGGCCGGCACCACCGCCGCGCAAGAACCTCTCGCCAGGGAAGCGAGCACCGCCAGAGTGGCGATCACGATCAGGCGCGGAAAGCGAAAGATATTGTCATCCTTGGGTTTACGAGCCAGGACCATGTACTGCTCGATAGCCATGACCATAAGAGCAAGAGCAAGCATGTCGGGCGTGGCACGAAAGGCATAAGCCCAGATGGACCAGAAGGCACCCAGATTGATGAGCCCTAGAAGACGCCCCAGCCGAGAGGCACCACTGAGGGCAAAAACACGATGAGCCGCTACAAGAAAGATGACGAAGCCGGCCGCTGATACCACCCGTAGTGGAATCAAAGAAGGACCGCTCAGTTTCAAGAGCCAGCCGGTAATAGCGAAATAAACAGGCGGACTGGACACCACACGCCAGGGATGCTCGGTGAGCGCCAGGGTGTCGTATGGGTTGAGGTTTTGACTGAGCATATAAGCCGCATAAAGGGATGGTCCCTCGCCCCCCAGAGAAAGCGGCGCCGTCAGGGCGGCCTCAAAACCCTTAAAATAGAAGAAGACAAGGGCGCCCAGGGAGAGCCAGCAAAGGGGCCAGATAACCAGGCGATCAAATCTTCGGCTTATCTTCTTGGCCATTGCTTCAACTCCGAACCTTGAGCCGACAGGCATAAAGCCTGAGCATGGCACCGACATAAACCAAAAGGATAATGCCGCACAATACCAGGGGCGATACCACCCCCGGCCAGGACATTAAGAGCATGCAATAAGCGGTAACGGACAACCAGAGCAGTAGCAAAAATGGTCTCAAGCAGGCAAAGGTCTCTCCTTCCGCCGCCACCGGCGCGAAAACCAGAAAGCCTGCCGGCGCCAGCACACAAAGATCATAAATAAAGAGATGGGGAACCACGCAGGGCAACGCCAGGCAGCCCAGAATGAGAGCGCTCTTGAGCTTATCGGCTTCACTCATGGGGCTGGCCTTGCGGGCCAATACGAAAATGAGAGCAAGACCCAGGCAAGCCAACAGAACAGCACCGGCATAAAGATAGGGCTTGAGAGTGAGGCGCACTTGCTCAGGCTGAGAAAGTAGAATGGCACGGGGCAGGGAGGTAGCCAGGCGCACCGGCACCCCCATGGCGGGATCGGAATAAACACGATCGCTAAGCTTGAGACAATCGAACCAGCTCAAAAGAAGCTTCTGCCCGAGCAAAGCGTAGTTCACCAAAGCAAGAGCAATGAGACCGGCAACCATGCCAAAAGCCAGGGAAAACTGCTTCTGGCAGAGCTTCAGGAAGAGTAGAAAAATTGCCGGCACAAGCATCTGCGGCTTCAGGGCCAAGAGGCTGAAAACCAATCCGGCTGGAAAATCTTGTTTTTTCGACAGCAAGTAATAGCCGCAAGAGAGAGGGAACAAGCCGAATACAAGACCAACTTGACCGATCCAGAGGGTGAGAAATGTAGGAAGAAAAGTCAAAAGCGAAAGGGACTGGGTGAGAGCCCGGCCCATTTTGTTACCGGCTGGAATGAGCAGAGCTGAACCAAACAGGCAAGCAGCGGAAAGCAATTGAAAAGCAAAGAGAGAGAGATTGGGCGGCAGCGCTGCAAAGGGAGCAAAGAGAAAGGCAGAAGCCGGCATATACATATATTCAGCCACAGAATAATCCGGCAAAAACGGCAAAAGCTCATGTGCTTTTACATCAAAGGGCTCGCCATGGAAGGTGCCGGCACCGGGTTGCGGATAAAGAATATCCCACTGCCCATGTCCGGCAATCCATCCGGCTGTGTGAAAAGTCATCAGGTAATCGGAACTGGCCAGCATAGCCTGCTCTTTGAAATCACAGTAAAGCAAGAGTGCTGCCACCATTAAGCCCCAGCCCCAGAGCATCTGTTTAAAAAAAACGCTAAGAGGCGGTGGGTTCAACGCAGGTCTGGCCGGGGTGGGGAACTTTCACCCATGATACACCACCCGGCAAGGGCTCAAGGCAGGCAAGGCCACGCAACAAGCAACCACTTTGAAACATTTACCCCCTAGTGTTGGTGAAAGTCAGACTTAAATCAGTTTGAAAAAGCCTTTGAGAATCTTCTTCCAGCGCCCCAGTAGAGGATAGCCATGTCCAGCTTCGAGCAAGAAAAAGAGAAAGCGTCAGCCGCCGCACCGGAAAGACCCGCAGATAAAGAACTGCCAGAGCAGCCGGACCAAGCACCGTTAAAGCCCCTGGACTTCAGCCCCGTGACGGATGACCGGGCTCTGCAACTAACGGCGCTGAAACCTGCCGGAAATACAGGCGGCGATACGGCCACGCCCTTTGTTCCAGCGCTGGACCTGGTATCGGAGAGAACTCTCACCTATCCCGGGCAAAAAGCAGATTCTGCCGCCAAAGACCTTTATGAAAACGGCGAACTCAAGCAAGCCAGAGAGCAAGCACTGAAAGAGGGAGTGCCCCTACTTGTGGATGTGGGCGCCTCCTGGTGCGGACCCTGCCGGGCCCTGGGTCGGGAATTACATGCAAGCGAAAAAGAACTGGCCGGCAAGGCGAAAGTGGTAAAGCTGGACATCGATAAATTGAATAGCGATCCATCTAAGCTTTCAGCGGCCGACCAGGCTCTTGTGAAGGAGCAAAAGCAGATACTAAAAGAACTGGGCATCAAACCGGAGGAAATAACCGGTGTGCCCTACGTAAAACTCATGGCCCTGAACAAAGACGGCAAGCCCCTCGGCGAAAGCATAGATATGTCGGGTTTCCCGCAAGGACAGGCGGAGGGCCGGGCCTGGTTCAACAACTTTCTAGCTGAAAGCAGCAAGTTGAAAAAGACCATGGAGCAGAACAAAGCTCCGCAAGAAAAACTTGAAACCAAAAGTAAGGAGGAGAAGCCAACTGAAGTTCTCATTAAAAGGGAGGAGGGAGAATACAAGGTCGACCGGAACGGCAGAGTCACATCGACAAAGTCAGCCGACGGCACACTGAAGCGAGAAATAACCTATAGCGGGGAATCACTGGAAGTGGCCACGGCCCGTATCAATGATGTGGAATTTCGCCGCACTGAAGGCAACAACTTTCATCTGAGCCGCATACAAGGCAAGGAGCTGGTAGAAGATCTGGGCAACTGGAAGGGCAATCTGACAATGACCCGCTCCGGTCTTTTCGGTATTCATCCGGAAGGCGAAAGCCAGGCGCAGTACAAGGACGCCGGCGCCAATCTGCTCAGCGAGAGTCAAATGAAACTGAGAGAGAAAGAGGGTCTGACGGCCAATCAGAGTAGCACGGCAGGCGACAAAATACAGTTAGTGCAATACCAGGACAGTCAGAAGAAGAAAGCCGACAACACCGAGGTGCCTGCTGCAAACAGCGGCGACAACGGCACGGTGCCGACTAAAACGATCAAGCTGGAAGAAGGTAGTTACGAGAGAAATGAGGCAGGCCAGGTAGTCAAAAGTACATCCGCCGACGGCAAAACAGTGAGGGAGTTCAAATACGAGGACAAAGATAAACCAGACAGAGTCACCTCCTTCACCGTCAACGGCGAGCGCGAGTTTCGTTTTGTCGGCAATAACAAATATTCCGATGGTTCGGTAGTGAAGAAGGACGGCCATGAAATATCTTCCTACGCCATTTACGAACAAGGTCAGCTCACGGGCCATTGGAGCGGCGCCATCGAAATGAGCAAGAACGGCATTCTCACCACCGGCGATGGCAGCAAAGACCTCTCTCATCTAGATGCGAGCAGCCGAGCCCTCAGCGAGGAAGAGCGGCAGAAGCGAGAAGCAAGCGGGATCTGGCCAAACAAGCTGACCGCCACCCTCAGTGACGGCAGCACCCTGACCGGACGCTACCAGGGCAGCACCCTCAACGAACTGATAGAAACCCGTATGGAGGGCGGCATACTGGTAGAGGCCAGCAAGTGGGCAAGGAAGGGCGACACCTTTACCAATCCGGCCTTCCCGGGGGAAGTTCGCAAGAACATGACCTTGCAAGCTGACGGCACGCTCTCCTTCACAGACAAAGAGGGCGTCCTGCAAACACGTTACAAAGACGGCTCCAGAGCGCTCACCGAAAACGGCATTACCAGAAAACTGGATACGCAAGGGAGGATCGCCGAACTGACAAATGAGAAAGGAGATAAGCGCAGTATCAAATGGGAAGACGGAGAAATTGCATCAGTCACCACCGAGCGCAAAGGAGGCAAGGGAGACAAAGGCAAGGTTGAGACCCTCTCCGTCAAGGGAGAAAAGAATGACAAACAGGAGTTGAAAGTAACCAATGACGGTACCATAGAATACAAACGGGGCAACGGCAACCTGGTGAAAGAAGGACTCACCAGAACCACGGAACTTGACCCCGATGGTCGCCTCCTGCAAGTAAGCTTTCCCTCAGGCGCCAAACGTGAGTTTACCTACGACGGGGAAAAACTAAAGACCATCAAGGAGAGCTTCACCACAGGCAGTGGTGGGGCGGAGAAGCAGCGAAGCTTCACGCGCCAGGGCACAAGTAATGTCTTCACCCTGGACGAGAGTGGTCAAACCGGCTCCAGAGCCCAAGACGTTAGCGCCAAGGCGAAAGAGAGAATCATTGAAAACCTACCGGACGCCGCCGGCAACTATCAGTACAGAAACAAGAACCAGGAGCAAACTCGCACGGCCAGAGCCGAAGATCTGGAGAAGATTGCAACCGGCGAATTGGCACTCAGCTCGGACAATTTGCAGGAAGCCAAGGAAGACCTCTTGAACGCAGCCCGTTCGCAAAAAATGAACACGGAAAGGGTAGATCGCTTCGTCCAGGACCTGGAGAAAAACTCGTCCAAGTGGGGCGTCAAGGAAGAGAATCTGGTCAAATCACTCGACAATATTCGAGCCCTATTAGACCAGGAACTGAAAAGCCCTCTTTATTCCCGGGAGGAACTAAACCAACTGGCGGAAACCGCCCTTCACAACATAGGCAATCCCATGCAAATCGACCAGGGTGCCCATCCCACTTGTAACATAACCACCGTCGAGATTTTCACTGCCGCCAGACACCCGGAAGCTTACACCCAGTTGGTCAAAGACGTAGCCACCGCCGGCAAGTGGACCAATGCTGCGGGCGAGACCTGTACTCCACCCAGGGATGCCCTCAAGCCGGGAGACGACGAGAAAGCATACAACATCGATAAACCAAGCGATAAACTGCGCAACATATCCAGCCAACTTGTGCAAATGAGCCTGATCAACGCCATGTATGAGACCGGTCGCATGGACAAAGAGAGCACCGTGAACGGACAAAAACAGGTTGAATCGAGGCGCGATTGGAATTATGTGATGGTGCCTTCACAGAAGGTCACCAGCAACGAGTATCACAACGGACAGTTGGTGCAGATGACCAGAACCGTGGGCGAAGACCGCCTGCGCAACGGCAAAGGACAATATGTAGGCAAGGAAGATAGCGGTCCCAACCTGACCGTGGAGGACAACATCAATGCCTCCAAAATGCTCCTGAAGAATCCCATGCCCTATGTAGCCGGCCCCTACAAGCTAGAAAATCAGCCCTGGGTCTATGACCTGCCCGACGCTCAAAGACTGATCAAGGCCAAGCAAGACGGTATGCTGCCCATGGGGGTACCCACCATCGGAGGTGCCCATGTGCAAACCATTCACGACGTTGGCAAGAACGCCGCCGGTGATACCATCATCCTGCTCGACAACCAGCACGGTGAAAGAATGGATGGCTGGGTAACCATCCCGGAACTGCACCGCACCATTAAAGAGAAAGTGGAGTTGACACCTTCAATCAACCGTTTCGGCAAACCCTTCCCCAGTGATACCAAAGAAAACTCACGCCCCAGCTATTGAGGACAGTGCCATGACTTTCAGCCAAGCGCCGGTTTCGCAGGCAAGTACAGGTCCCTACCAGACACCGGACCTACTCATCTTCTTCGTCAATAGCCTGCAGCCGCTACCCGAGTTCTTCGACATGCCCATGCCGGCTGACTGCATCGTTGAACTGCCCGCCAAAAGAGACGCCCTGCGCCGGGCCCACAGCCTGGCCTTGCAGGAAGAAGGAAGCCGCCAGAACCGTCGCGACGAACTCGTTATTGAGCTGGAACCTGGTGCCGGGGACGACTCCGAGCGAGCCCAAGCCTGCCTGCGGCAAACCCTGAAAGCAATCAAAACCGTAGGACCAGCCCGTCTCTTCATTCTTGAAAGGGACATCCTCGCTCTGGAAGCCAAAAATATGCTTGAGCCACTGACGACAGCCCTGGCAAAACTGGACTTACACCTTTCCATCCTGAAGACGCGCTAAAATTTACCTTCCATACACTGTCTCCGGCAAGGAAACTTTTGCCGAGGCGGACTATAAGGAGGTAGAGAGAAACATGACCTGGATCAAGACCGTACCGATTTCCGAGGCCGGACCGCAGTTACTGAACGCCATCGAAGCGCAAGCCGGTCTCTACCCCGTGGAATACGCCACGCCGGTAGAAAGCCTGGCCCATGCCGAAGCAACCGGCGACGGTCCGGGCATTGTCATGGCCCACAGCCTCTTGCCTGAAACCCTGCGCCACACTTTTTCAACTCTCGGCACTTTGCTTTCACCAGACTTACCGTTATCCAGGCGGGAGCATGAAATGATCGCAGCCACGGTTTCGTCAATTAACTCCTGCTTTTACTGAATAGAAAGTCATGCCGAATTTCTTCGGCGGGTGACTCTGGATGAGTCCCTGGCCAATGCCATCAAGCAAGACTACACAAAAGCTGCGCTCTCTGAAAGAGAGCGCGCCATGCTCGACTATGTGGCAAAATTGACGAGAACACCCTGGCTCATGCAAGAGGAAGACGTCGATCTGTTGAGAGAAAACGGTTTTGACGACACGGCCGTTCTGCAGGTAAACTTGATCGCTTCTTACTTCAATTACATAAATAGGGTTGCCGACGGTCTGGGAGTGGGGCGCCCTAAAAGAGAATCGCAATGAGAGCAAAGACGGCTTCCGGTTTCTTACTTTCAATCCTGGCCCTGTCCTTAAACGGACAGCCGGCCAGCCCATATGAAACAGGCGGCGGTTCATCTCAGTGGCAGGAGTTGCCGCCACAGGCCAGTCTGGTGGATGGCTCAATGCCCTCGGACCGCGGAGTTGTGCTGCAAAAGAGCGGCAACAAGCCGGGAACAATTCTCACCATAGAAGCCCTGCCTCCCCAACCGGCCGACCGGAGACTCTTTTCCACTTTGAAGGGTTTACTACGGGATGAAGGCCGGGCTCTCTCCGATGAGGAAATCACCGCCCTGGAAGGACTCATCCCCCCGGGTAATCCCAGACCCTCCACCCTGAGAGCTGCCGCCGGCACAGGCGAGAAGCGCAGCGGCGGACTGAGCAAACGCCTCGGCGACAAAGACGTAGCCATAGTTTGGACCTTAAGCAAAACAGTGTCTAGCTGCCAGCCGGCAGGGGAAGGAAGCAGACGCGGACTGGCCAATCTCCTCGACTACTGGTTCTTCAAGCCGCTCACAGACGACCTCGTGCAAATTGTGCACAGCACCGTCACCAGCCCATCCTCTTCCCTGAGCGAGATATTTGCGGAGTTGCCGGCTATCGAAGCAGTCTTCTCTCGCCCCGAAATCGTCAGAGAAAGCGAACTGACTTTCTCTAGCCCGGATGGCAAGGTCTTGGCTCTGGCCCGGGTGAAACCTGACAATAGCGCCGTAGAGCTACAAATCAGCGTGCAAAGAAGAGTGGGCACCAAACCAATTCCCTTCTTCTACACCACCGTCCAGGGTGCAACCAATCCACGGTTGGTCACAAGTCGAGCCTGGAGCCTCAATGGCAAGCAAGTGCTGGTATTACTGGTAGAGAGTGGTGACCGGCAGCAGGCCCTGACCGTGGCCTTCGACGGCAAGGCCGGACAGTTGATTCAGACCCTTACGGGAGTGAGCATGGTGCCCTCGGAAGACGTAGGGCAGAAGGGCATTATCATCAAGGAAGCCGTTGGAGAAACCGGCATCAGCCGCCCAATTTTTTATATCTTCAGCAATACCACCGGCAAGTTGGTAGAACTGACCAGCGTGAGAGCAGCCCTTGCCAGGCAAGAACTGGAGCATCTCAAGTTCGAATCTCTTCTAGCTAAAGACAAAAGGCCGGAAACACAAATTGCCGTAGCCTGCCTCATGCTCGATGGTGAAGGGGAACTGGCGGAACGGGGTTTGCGCCTACTGCAGGAAATGCGCGACAGCAGTGCCCTGAAAGCCAATAAGAAACTCTATCAAAGCCTCAAGAAAACTCTCGAGAAGGCCGACCGGGAACTGAAAGGCCGCTGAGAGTTCAGCTCTGCTTTTCCTCGTGGTATTCCATCTCGGTATTGACATCCCAAATATTGTCTTTGGTTGTGATACCACCGGCGATATTGTCCACCGCCACCATGGCCGTTAGCATCGAGTGGTCTTGATTATTGTACTTGTGCATGCCGTTTCGGCCGACAAGAAAAAGATTCTCGAAAGTATCGATGTATTTGCGCAATTCATCAAAGCGATCATAAGTTCCGAAATAGCCGGGATAAGTTTTGGGCATCCGCACCACCATGGCATCGAGCACATCGCTCTTGTCGATTATGCCTATCTTATCCAGTTCGATTGCACCAAGCTCTTTCAACTTGTCGTCGGGCCAGGCCCAGATCTCATCGGTATCGTTGCAAAAGTATTCCAGCCCGAGCCAAACCGTATCAGGGTCGGCTACCATGCGAGGGCCCCAGTTATTGTAGATCTGCAGGCGACCAATCAGCACATCATTTTCTTGCACATAAATCCAGTTGTCGGCGATGAGCTTGTCTCCACCTCTTTCGTCTTTCACCTTCAGCTTCTTGACCAGCAGGCCAACGGCAATGAAATCACGGTAAACGAGACCATCAGCTATTTCTCTGGCATCAGCCGGCACCGGAGCATCCAGCTTTTGAACCAGTTCGCGAATCGGCATACTGGAAAAGAAGTAATCACCGGATATGGTGCTGATTTGACCGGTAAGGTTATCCTTTACCTCAATGGATGTCACCTTGTTGCCGCTGGTGTTTATCTTGACCACATCCTGATTGAGCAGCACTTCTCCGCCGCCGTCGGTAGCTTTGCGCAAGGCCTCCTGCCACATGGAACCAGTGCCCTCCCGCGGATAGAGGAACTGTTCTACCAGAGAAGTTTCCGTTTGCTTCTGCCGGATATCGGTAACCGGTCCCAGGATTTTCTTGAGGGCATGCCAGACCGCCCTGGTGATGGACAGACCCTTGATACGCTGAGCTCCCCAGGCCGCACTTATTTTAGAGCAAGAAATACCCCAGACTTTCTCGGTATAGTCTTTGAAGAAGGTGAGGTAGAGTTCCTTGCCGAAGCGGTTGGTGATGAACTGCTCCAGGTTTTGCTCGGGCTTAATTGGAAAAGCGGCGGCCTTCAAATAGCTGCAACCGATCTTGATGGTGCGTACCAGACCTAAATTGGCAAAAGTGCTGACCTTCAGACTGATGGGATAATCAAAGAACTTGCGCAAATAATAAATTCGCGTCTGGCGAGAAAGTGTCATTAACACGTTGTCAGCCTCGGCCAAGCCGGAACCAGCCTCACCGGCACTGATACTGCGCGTCTTGTTGTGATAGGTAATTTCCACGGAACCGCCCGAAACCGGTTGCAAGGGCATCATCGAGAGCCACCAGTCCATAACTCGATCGGACTTGGAAAAGAAGCGATGGGGTCCTATGTCAAGGCGATTACCCTTGTAATCCATAGTGCGAGCCAAACCGCCTATGACATCGCACTTCTCAACAATGACAGGCTTGACGTCGGTCCTTTTGACGAGTTCATAGGCTGCCGTAATACCAGCCGGTCCGGCTCCTATGATTACGGCTTTTTTCGTCGACATCGACCGTTCCTTCACTGGTAATACTGCTGCCCGAGGCTATAAAGCCTGATTATCCCAGATAAACACGAACACTCTCCCTTGACAAGGTTAAGTAGCGTGAACATTCATTGCAGAACTTATCTGGCAAAATAGTTCAAACGTGGAACATAACCTTAGAGACGCTACCCCCCTGTCAGCACAGCCTCCACCCCGAAGCAAATGCATTCGAGCCTTTTCAGTCAGGCCAATTGATGAACGAGCATTCGCGCTCCCATGACAAAGCCGCCAAATCGTCCTCCAGCAGGGCGGGCGGCGAGACACAGGTAAAATCGGGGGGCTACAATCTGGGTTCCGTGCTGCTGCAAATGTCCACAATTATCAGCCCCGAACAACTCGGCGAAGCGCAGCAAATGGCCAGGCAAACGGGCATGGACGTGCTGAAAATGCTGACCATGAACGGCTACATCAACGAAAAAACGGCAAAACTCGCAAAAGACGCCGCTTTTGTTGTCAGGCAGGACGTTTTTGACGAAGAGCAGGTAGCCCAGGCCTTGTACCGAGCCTTCAAAGAAGGCATCGAACTGGAGCAAGCGCTGGCGGTCATGAGTTCAGCCGGACAGGTCCAGGCCGTGAGACCCAAGAATAGCTACACCCCTCTCTCGGAACTGCTGATTCTTTCGGGAATTTTGGAAAGCGGTGAGCTCAAATCTTACCAGGCCACCGCCAACGAAACCGGTCTGCCCCTCGGTCGGGTCATCACCCATGCCGGTGTGGTAAATCCCGAGTCGGTGATGGCCGCTCTTTGCGCCCAGGTCTACGAACGGGAAGGCTACTTTCACAAAGACGAGCTGGTTTTGATTTTGACCAGTTGCTACCGCAAGAGCATGAGTTTTCAGGATGCCCTCGAGTTCCACAACAAATCAATACCGGAAGAAGCTCTGCAGGTAAGACTGGGTGAACTTTTGACTCAGTGCGGATTGGTGCCGCGCAACGCTGTCATATCAGCCCTGGAATTGAGCTTGCTCCGGGGCACCCCCCTGGGACAGGAGCTTGTCTCCATGGGACAAATCAAGGAAGAGGCCCTTGAAAAAGCGCTTATGATCAAAGAGCTTGTCAGAAAAGGCAGACTGGCAGATGAGCATGTGCCGGCAATAGTACGTCGAGTTGTAACAAACGGTCAGGATTCCGACGTAGCCATGGGCGAAGTGGCAGCCATGGTCCTGGATGACAGCGACTTCGACAGCCTGGATCGCGTGCTCTGCTATTCAGGCATAACCCAGGAGAGTCTGATCGTACCCATCAGATTATCGCTCTCCGAGAACGCGCCCTTCATGGAATACCTGGCCGCCCTGGTGGACAAACAAATCATCGACGAAAAGTGCGCCCTGGCAGCAGCACGGCTGCTCTACCTGGTGCGCCTGGACGCCTTGAGCGGCGATCAGGCGATTTCACTGCTCAAGTATTGCCGTGAGTACCAAACTTCCGTAGACCAGGCCATGGACAAGCTCCACTGAACAAACGGAAATCAACCGCCGGCGATCTGCCCCATTCTTCCACTTCGGAAATCCACAAGGGCCTGCTCAATTTCCGCTTCGCTGTTCATGACGAAAGGACCATAACGAGCCACCGGCTGGTTGAGAGGCTGGCCGGCCAGCACCAGGAGATCGAGCCTGTCATCCGCCCCTGCGTTTTCCAGATACAAACTGCGGTCCTCACGCGCAAAGCGCACCATTTTGCCCGTCCCTTCCACGATCTCCGCCCCCGGACAGAAACGGCCGGCGCCCGAAATTATATAGAC
Source organism: Candidatus Melainabacteria bacterium (assembly GCA_016212515.1). GTDB lineage: Bacteria > Cyanobacteriota > Vampirovibrionia > Obscuribacterales > Obscuribacteraceae > Obscuribacter. The sequence goes on along the minus strand of JACRFZ010000031.1, from coordinate 39,879 downwards.
AAGGGCGTTTTGACCGGTGGCAAGCGGTTGAGTAAAAACAGCTCCCGCAGCCATTTTGATATGCAAGAAAGTAATCGGCGTATGGGTCCTGGTCGGAGCTTTGACCCCCAGACTTTCACCGGCTATGACTTTCACTTCCGTCAAACCGTCGGCACTGACTGCCACAGGTATCTTATCCGAAGAGAGGTCCTGATAGCGGGGGGCGCTCATCTTCAAAGCAGCCGGCAGATCCACCCAAACTTGAAAGCCGTGCAAGACGCCGCCATGCTGCAAGAGCTCAGGAGCCGGCATCTCCGAATGTACAACACCGGCACCGGCCGTCATCCACTGCACATCACCGGCGGTCAATCTTCCATAATTGCCAGCCGAATCGCGGTGCTCCATGGCTCCCTCCAGGAGATAGGTAACCGTTTCAAAGCCACGATGGGGATGATCCGGAGCGCCTTTGGCTTCACCCGGCTTAAGAGGGATAGGCTGCATATGATCAAGAAGCAGGAAGGGATCCACATAACTCAAGCTACTTGTGGGGAAAGGTCTCAGTATGGAAAATCCAGCCCCTTCCCTCCCCGCCCTGGAATTGCAGACTTCCAGCACAGACCGATAGGCAGCAGCCCTTTCAATATCATTCATAATCTATTACCTCTTTGGTTTCCGTAAAACGAGTTCAGGGCAGGATATCCAGAGCATCAGCCCCCTTGCCGACCTTCTTAAGCAGGGTGAGGAGCGTATCTTGCTCCTCCTCCGTCAAGGCAGAGACAGCCCGGCGCAGATGCCTCTGGTGCTGCTTGAATGCCTCCTTTATCAGTTTTGTACCGGAGCGGGTGAGGCGCACCAGGCGCACCCGCCGATCGCGGGCATCTGATAAGGGAATTCGCTCAACCATAAGGCGCTCCACCAGCCGGTCTACAGCAGTAGTGATGGACCCGCTTGTGAGAAGCACCTTTTTGCCGATGGTGTTTACCGGCAGGGGTCCCTTATGGAGTAAGACTTCCATAATGGCGAAATCGGTATTACTCATACCGAGATTGCTGATACTGGCCAGGGCATGGCGCTCCAGAGAGCGTTTGGCTTTGAAGAGGGAAAGCCACAACCTGGTACCGGTTGCGATCCCGACTGCATCCTCTTCCTTTTTCACCACTCTCACCCCGCCTATCTCTATTACTTAATTTATGCAAGCACTGGACTCAGTAAGACCAGTATACCTTGACGTCAAGATACTTGCAATCAAGACATATTGACAAGACCAGCCGAACCATCTGCTATTCTTTTTGCCTGCCGCGCCGCCACCTGAAAGAGACTGCCATGACAAATGCCCTGGACTGCCTAGATACGCCATCCCTGCTTCTGGACAGGCAAAAGCTCAAAGCCAATACCAGAAAACTCTTGCACCTGCTGCGCGAAAAAAGCACCGGGGTCAAGCTTCGCCCTCACTGCAAAGGCGTAAAAGCGCCGGCGCTGGCCAGACTCTTCCTGGCTGAGGGAGGCGAAACCATAGAAGGCATCTGCGTTGCCAAAACTTCGGAAGCGGAAGTAATGGTTGCCGCCGGAATCACAGACATATTGATAACAACCGAAGTAATCGGCAAGAACAAAACCGGCAGACTCATGAAACTTGCAGCTCTCTGCCCTGAACTGAAAGTAGTGGTGGACAGCCGCACCCTGGTGGAAAATCTGGCTGGCGCCTGCAAGGAAGCCGCGCTGCCCCAGCCTTTAAAGGTGTTGGTTGAGATCAATGTAGGACAGAACCGCACCGGAGTAGAGCCGGGAGAAGAAGCACTGCACCTGGCCCAATTCATTTCTCAAATGCCGGAGCTGAAACTGGTCGGGCTGCAAGGCTATGAAGGGCACCTGCAACATCTCTGCCCCACAAGCGAGCGTGAGAGACTCTGCCGGGAAGCCATGGAAAAATTGACCGCCACCACAAAGCTCCTGACAGAAAACGGTCTGGCGCCGTCCATCGTCACTACCGGCGGTACCGGCACCTTCCTTACCTGCGCCGCTACTGATGGTGTCACGGAAGTGCAACCGGGTAGTTTTGCCTTGATGGACACGGCATATACAGACGCTCTTGCCGGTACTTACGAGATTGCCCTCACCGTCTTGACGACAGTCTTAGGAGTCTACCGAGACAGAATCGTGGTGGACGCCGGTCTGAAAAGCCTCAGTACCGATATGGGCTTTGCCAGACCCTTCAAACAGTTACCAGAGCAAGGCAACACCGTCGCACGGACCCTCCACAACCTCACCTACACTCCCGGCGGCGACGAGCACGGCATATTAAAGGCCGGTCAGGACGGCACCCTTCCCGACCTGAAGCCGGGAGACAGACTGCTCTTGATTCCCAGCCACTGTGATACCACTCTCAATCTCTATGACACACTCTATCTGACCGAACCAGGGCGGGAGATAGAGGCGGTGCCCATCCTGGCCAGAGGCAAAGTGCAATAACCGGAGCGCTGCGACCCTAGGGGAAGCCGGTGTACTTGCTCATATCGCCCGCTGAAGCCGAACCGGCGCCCAGCCGTTGACTGTTCTCGTAGCTCTGCAGTTCCGGACTCTGATACTCTTCAAAATGCCCCGAACCGGTGCTGGCCCACTCGCCCGCCAGGTACTCATCAGCCCCCCAGGCGGAGGGCATATTGCTGCCGTGTCCGGTAGTCAAACCGGCATCACGGGCACCGAAGATACCGGCATCGATGCGGTGGGAGGCACTGAAGCCGTCATAAGGCGGCAGCGAAGCACCGTTCTTTTCACGCCCACCCACCCCTTCATCACCATAAATGGCTTCTGCGGCACCACCCGCTTGTTGCACAAAACTATCCATATTGACAGGCGGCAGGCGCCGGGCGCCGCCATTGTAAAAGCCCTGAGCGCCGGCATTTTGAGCTGATATTGCCAGCAAGAATAGCACCGCCAGGACATAGCAAAATGTAAGCACGCTGCTGCTAGAGCCGACCCGTCCGAAGAAAATTTTGCCCATAAGAAAATCCATCCTCCGGACTTCAAGTCCGAGTATTGGTGAAGACTTTAGACCGGTCTCGCGCCGGTACCACTGGTAGTAATCTGCATCAGTTATAATGCCTGTCACATAAAATTTCCGTGAAATAGAAAGCGAGCAAGGTCAGGCAAAGCATGATTATTTACGAAGTAAATCTGGAAGTAGATGAAAGCATCAAATTCAAATATGCCGGCTGGCTGCCCGCCCATATTGAAAAAATGATGACTATGCCGGGTTTTATGAATGCCTACTGGTTCTTCCGTGAACCGCAATTCGAAGGCAAAGATCCAAATAAAACGCTCTGGACAATTCAGTATTTTCTAAAAGATCAGGAGAGCCTCGACCAGTACCTCAATAACCAGGCGAAAGCGATGCGCCAGGAAGCCCTCGACCTTTTCGGCGCAGAGCACTTCAAGGCAGAAAGGCGTGTTCTCTATCCCCTGGCCGGTGCAGGCGAGGTAAACACATGAAGACAAAGTGGCGGCAAGAAAGGGCGATACTGGCCGTGGTTCTGACCTGCCTTTGCGAAAGCGCAAGTGCAGCCGAGGCCTCTGATGTATTCTCCAGGCTTTCCCTCTCTCAAGCTAAAGAACAGGCAGGCCAGGGTGAAAAGCTTCTGCTTCTGGATTTCACGGCCGGCTGGTGCCCTCCCTGCCAGAAGATGGAAAAAACCACCTGGGAAGACCAGGACGTCAAAGACTGGATTAAGCAAAATGCTGTTGCCGTGCAAATAGACGTCGATCAAAACAGCAGTGATACCCAGGCCTTGAAAGTGGAAGCCATGCCCACCCTGATCCTCTTCATTCCGGCAAAAGGCGCTGGAGAATTCGGACGCAAGGTGGGCTACCAGAGTCCGGCGGAGCTACTCCGCTGGCTGGAAGGGGCCAAAAGCGGTAAGTCAAAAGAGGAGCTGGAGAAGGAAACCATGGACGGCAGCGACAATGCCGTTTTTGAAGGACTTGGTAAAGCCAGGCAGTTCCAGACAGCCGGTCAGTATGACGAAGCTCTTGATGAATACATACGGCTCTGGCAACAGACGGCAGGCGGCAATAAAGTTCTTTCCGAGCTGCGCACCGGACTGATAGCCCATGAGTTGAAGCAACTTGTCAAAAGCCACCCGCCCACTAGAGCCCGTCTTGTGGATTTACGGAAGAGCGCCGAAGCGGCGGACACCAGGCTGGATGTAGTTATCCTGAACGGCATTCTTGATGAAAACGCACTTACCCTGCAGTGGTTCGACCAGGTAAAAGACAAGCCGGAAGCACGCCCTTTAATTGCGCGCCTGAGCAATCAACTGGTGCAAGTGCTGTATTCGGCCAGCCGCTGGTCCGACGCCGCCAAATATCTTTATGGTGACCCCATCAAGCAAGTCAACGAGTATTACAAGCAAGCGGAAGCCATGAAAAAACCGGCGCCGCACACCGAAGTATCCAAAGACTTCGACCCTTTCCCGAGCATGGTCCTCATGCTTTACGGAGCCTATGTCGGGGCCGGCAAAGAAGAGCAAGCGCAAGCCATCAAAGACGAATGCATCCGCCTGGATGACACCAAGACCATGCATGAAGCCCTGGACAACATGGCGCAGGGTATGCGCCTGGCGAGAAAGGCGGCGGAGAGCAATGCCGCTGCCGCCAGAGCAAAACCGGAGGCAACCAACCGCCTTCAACCAGCCGCGGTCAAAGGCAAAAGCGTAACCCGGCACTGACCCTCAAAGAGAAGGCGACCAATTCGTCTCAATCCGCCTCACCGGGCCGATCCTCATCCACTCCCGGAGCTGATTTCAAACTACCATCCAGTTTGACCAGGAGAGCGCTTTCCTTTGCCGCTGCGGTCTTATTGCCCGTAAGTTCATAGATTTTCAGGCGTCTGGCATAAAGATCACGGCTGAGGGGAGCAATGGTCAGCCCCCTGTTCAAGTCTTTCAGAGCCTCCTGCCACTTTTTCAAAGCCACAAAGGCGTCGGCGCGCATACGCATCGCCTTCACCTCCTCACGCTCATTGAGGTGACCGGTCTTCTCCGCTTTCTTCACGTCTTCAATGACGAGCGTATGCTTCTTGAGCAGGGAATGTACTTTAGCCAGATCAATGAGATTGCGAGTGGATCCCCCTTTCAGTTCCACACAGCGGCTCAAATCCTTTTCAGCCGCTTCCAACAAATTCAGCTTCAACTCCTCCTTGGCTTTCATGCGCAGGGCATTGTAGGGATTGCTTGAGAGCCTGACGGCCTGCCCGAAAGCATTCAAGGCTTCCTTGTCTGCGTCCAGTTTGGAATAGAGCCGGCCAATGGCATACCAGTCATCGCCCGTCAGCTCCTTATCCTGACAGGCGGCAGCCAGATCTTTCATGGCTTTATCGTCTTCCGTCAGCAAGGCATACACATAGGCCCGGTGCCGCAGGCAATTACCGCTGGTCGGGTGGCGCTTCACCAGTCCATCGGTGTAAGTAAGCGCTTGATCGATTCTCCGTGCCTTGCGAAAACGCTGAATTTGCTTAAAGACCGGATCATGGGTGATGTCGGCCGGATCCTGCAAAAAATGCTTACTTGTCCAATCTTCCAGGCGGACTCCGGCAGGCGGCTTGCCCAGAGCATCAGGAATGGGCAGCAACCCCCAAAAAGGCGACAGGGGCAAAAGAAACAGCGGCAGAAGCAGCAAAGCTCTCACAGCAAAGCCCTTGTGGAAGTGCCGCTCCCGAGTGGCGCGCGGCAGATGGTTGTAAATTGACTCCGTTTGGGCCCTGGCATCGACAGCAGCGGCAAGGCTAAAGCCATTATACAGCGCCCTCAGCCCCAAGCGGCGCCGTCTTCATGCGTACTTTCCCCCTTTTCCAGAAAGGCTGCCGGCCTTATTCTCGCTCTACTGGTCGCCAATCGACCAGGCAAAAGAGCGAATACCTAATGTCCGACATTCCACCTGGACAACCGAAAATACATGGGCTGATTCAAAACCTGGCTACCAGCCTTACGGATTCAATCAGCGGTGCTACCCAGAGCTGGAAAACCAAGCCCTGGAACGTACTTGGCGTGGGACGCAAACCAACGGATGAAGAGCGCAGACTGAGCGAACAGGCAAAGCAAGAGCGCGAGACCCAGAACCGCCGCATTCAGATCAGACTGCTATTGCGCCAGAAACGCTACAGCGAAGTGGCGACTATCGCCGCCAATCTAGCCGATGAGGAACTGGCCGCTATTGCCGTAGTGGGTCTGGCCGATTTCGAAGCGGAAGAGTACAAAGCCAATCCGCAGCCCTATGCCGTCCAGGCCGACTGCCTCTATCGTCTGGCCCACGGCTATTCTGTCTCTGCCAGCAAGGCATTGCAGGCCTTCTTCTACCGAGTGGACGACGGCGAAGCCAGAAAGATTTTCCTCAGTCGCATGGAGCAAGAACACTGGCAATACATGGCCCTGAACGGGCTGTCCTCGGCGGAAGACTTACTGGTACTGTCCTGCGAGATGGACGCTCATTTCGGCACGAACTTGAGTGAAACCCACTTCGCCTCAATCTGGAAGGCCCTGGCAAGCGATGAGGTCAAGCAGTACAAACTGCTCGGCAATTTACTCGGCGACCCCGAGCCCCTCGATCTGCGCTATGCACACACACCGTCTCTAGTCTCCAGCAACATCAAGATGCGCGCCGTCGCCCTGGCCGAAAACTTCCCACCGGATCAAAGAGAGCGTCTTCTGGTCTACGCCGCCGAAGACAGTTGCGATGATGTTTCGCTCTTTGCCACCCAGAAGCTGATGCACTATTGGAGTAGCCCGGAAGGGAAAAATCCGCCCTGGTTGGAACCTTTCCCCATGCTCAACCTGAACTTGAACTTCTACCTGGCCAACATGGCGGCAGCCTTCCAGTGGATGGACGGCGAAGACGATGAAGAGGAGGTGCAGACTTGTCTTTCGGAGTTGGAAAGACTGAGACTGGGCATCAAGTACGCCGGCGAGCACATGGAACACAGCCTGCTTGCCACCCTCAAAGATCAATTAGCCCAGGTAGAGAGACAGTGCCAGGCGCTTTCACAAAAACGCTGCGGCAGCTTGCAAAAACTGGTGAATCGCATCTGCGCCGCCCTCGACATTCCAGCCGCCATTGTCGACTTTACCGAGAACAATCATATGACCGCCTGCTACCTGGTAGGAACCGGTCGCATTGCCGTTGCCAGAGATCTCTTGCTGACGAACGAGCCCCTTTCGGAAGCCCTGATGTCCACCCTCCTACACGAAGTCTTGCACATGGAACAGGATGTGCAAACCATTCGCCTCATCTGTGATTCCCTGGATATCACCTACGGTCAGCATTCCAGAGAACTAAAACAACTGATGGAGTTATACAGCGAATCGGTTGGCTATGCTCCGGAACCAATCTTCCTGCTGGCAGTCTTACGCATGCGTGATGATCGCCCACTCAGTCCGGCGCAACGCTGCCGCGCCGAAAGATTATACAAAGGCAGCCTGGACTCCTCGCACCTTCATGAAAGAGCCACCAGACTGGAAGCACGCCTGGAAAAGATGGAGAAAGCAAAAGCCACCCTGGAGTCAGGCGAGAAAGACTGCGATCTTCTCCTTTGCCTCAAGGACAATCGTGGTCTCGCTCAGCTCTTCCAGAAAGGACGAGTGCCTTTAATTCTCCTGGACGAATTAAGCGACTGCAAGGCGGAAGTAGAACGCACCTTACACGAACTGGCAGCGGCTCTCCCGGCAGAGCAAAGAGAAGCTTTCCAGAGCTTCAAGAAAGACAAAATCGACCTGGCTATTGCCCTCTTCTCTCAGGGCGTAGTAAAACCCTTTGCCGGCACCATGAAACGCATCAAGCATGTGCTCCTACAAGTAATTAGAGAGGAATGCCGCAAGCTAAACCGCTCCCTGGTCATTACCAGAAGGCAGGGCTATCACGAAGACGAAGCCTACTATATAACGGACCGCACCCACATCATTGTCAAAGCCCTGCGCAAAGGCTGGTACAAAATGAACTAGCCGGTCAGGCCCAGTTCTCGAATGATGTTGAAATTAGTCCGCAAAAGTAGAAGTGATGTACTGGCATCCATTACTTGCAAACGTTGATTGAAATAACGCTCGTCCTCGGGCAGAAACTTCCATGACACCTGGGTGCCTTGTATGGTCTCGGTTATGTCCACTTGAATGCGCAAGGAGTTGGAATGACGTTTACCGCCTTTCTTGATGCGCTCCATTTCCTCTTCCGGCGTTTCCTTGAGAACCGAAAGACCTTCCAGACGAATGGCCTTCTCTATCGGTTCTTCAAAGCGCACCTGGCGAATCTGCCAGCGCTGATCGTTATTGCGAGAAGCCAGCGCACGCTTGACGGAATCATAGGACTTGCTCAGATTCTCGCCGACACTAATAGCGCGAGGGCGCAGGGTACTGTGGCCGGTAACCGCTTTCACAACCTGGCTCAAGACACGGTACTCGATGAAGTTGGCCAGGCGCGGATAAACCAACCACAGACCGCCAGCGAGAGCGGCGCCGTAGATGATGGATTCAGTAGTAAGAAGTGGTAAATCAAAAAACATGGCGTTCCTCAAGGGTGAGGTCGGGAAATAAGTCGGACTTGTCTCCTTCGCAAGCAGGAATTGCCTCGCAATTTGCGGGCTATTCTATATTGACTCGCAAATTGCGAGTCATTCTATCATTGTTCAGCTCTAGTAAATTTCTCGTGAAATCGGATTTCGAGAAATGGTGGGACCACGTATATAGAGAGGAGATTTATTTTAAATTCTCAGGCCCTGCCCATTTTCAATGCTAACTCTCAATTTCTACAAACTAGTTACACAAATGGTCGGTCCCTAAGTTTGATCACAAGACGGATACAAGCCGGCCCAATAATAAAAACATTGAAACCGTTATCGACAACCGGCTGCATCTAAGACCAAAGTCCGGAGATCCGACCGGTAAAGCACAAAATCGACCAAGTACTTCTCAACCAGCTCTCAAGCACGGTCCTGGACGGCTGCCGCCTTGCACAGCCGCCAGCTCCAACAGAATTCAACTGTTCCTTCCTTGAGGGCAAGTCCCGGAGGCATCTAGCCATGCATCAAATTACAACTCAGCCAGGCTGGCATAAAGACTACATAAAAGCAGCACAGTTCAACCTTCCGGCCCAGGAAATAAAAAAACTGGCAAGTCATGAACACTACCGGGTGCGCGCCAGGGTAGCCGAACACCCCCACGCCTCCATCCAGCTCCTTTACAGCCTGGCTAAAGACCCGCATCCGGAGGTGCGAATCTCTCTTTCTGCCAGGAAATGCCTGCCGGCTATCATCCTGGAAATTCTACTCAATGACGAATGTCCTGAAGTGCGCCTGGAACTGGCTGAGAATCCCCATCTGGAATTGCACAAACTGCACCAACTGACACAGGATGACAATCCTTATGTAGCCGAGAGCGCCTGGAAAACCCTCAGGACCATTGTGGAAAGACGCAAGAACTGGGTTTCGGTCCTGCCTGCCTGTCTTGTAGATAATACTCTGACAGTGGCCTGCCCGTCCCGCAAAGAAGACTCCCGGCAGGGAGAATTCACTCCCGCTTTGAGGAGACTGGCAAGTTAGAAAAGCGGTGCCTTGCGACCGAAAAGAGAAGCCCCGCATCGGCAATAAAATTCCGAGGGAGGGGCAGGCGGGGTTTCTCTTTTTACTAGTTGCCGGCGCAACCTTGTTATACTGTGTGAATCATATCTATGAAAGATCATTTGGTCGGGAGTCAGCCATGAAGAAGTCGATACTAATTACCATCGCAGCCGTGCTCACGGGCTCTCTCGCCTTCGGGGCAGTCTGCCTGCAATCAAAGGCCCAGAACGAAGCAGCCAGAGAGTCGAACCCACCCGATCCCAAAACCGATAAAGCCGACTTGCCCGGGAAAGAAGAGAAACCCGAAAACAAGGAAGGCACCGCCAAAGGCATCGTCAAACACTCCAACTCGCAGAGCTTCAAAGCCGACGTGTTGGAAGCGAAAGAGCCGGTGCTGGTTGATTTCTATGCGTCCTGGTGCGGACCCTGCCGGGCCATGGCTCCCATACTGGAAGAGTTGGCCGGAGAATACAGCGGCAAAATAACTGTCTGCAAGGTAGACGTAGACGAGAATCAAGAGCTGGCGGCCAAGTATGAAATTCGGGGTATCCCGGCCCTGAAGGTCTTTAAAAACGGCAAAATAGTCAACGAAGTTACAGGTATGATTTCCAAATCGGAACTGGCTGCCATTCTAGACTCCGCCAATAACTAGACGAGCAGGAGAGAAGCTATGGTGATGGTAAAAATGGTGGAAGACGGTGCCGCACCACCGGAGGTGCAAGTCGTTTTTGACGAGATCAAAGAACTGCGCAAAAGCAACTGGATCAACAACTTCTGGAAGGTCCTGGCCAGTTCTCCCGCCACTATGCTGCGCATCTGGAGCAACGTCAAGCAAGTGATGGCGCCGGGAGCACTTGATCCACTCACCAAAGAAATGATCTATGTGGCGGTCAGCGTCACCAACAATTGTGAATACTGCATCCATTCCCACACGGCTGCGGCAAGGGCCAAAGGCATGACCGATGAAATGTACGGCGAATTGCTTGCCGTAGTGGGGCTGGCCAACGAAACCAATCGCCTGGCCAACGGCTATCAAATTCCTGTAGACGAGCAGTTTAAGCCACGTTTCGACTGACTATTTGGGCTCCAGCGGGCGGGCAAAGACCACGCCGGTCAACTGCGAAGACCAGTTGAAAGCCCGGCTCAAGGGTCCGGGTTCGATCACCACTTTCATATTGCGCTTGCGCGAAGAAGCATCCATAAAATGCACCGACGAGGAAGCGCCCCGGCCCTGACGAAGCACCAGACCGGTATGCTCTATATCCAGCCCCGAAAGCCGCGTACAGACGCCTACGATATCGCCGCTCTGCAAAAACGGCTCCACCCCGGCCAGTTTAGCCAGAGGCACATAGCTGAGTCGCTCCCGATTGAGAGCCTCTTCCCGCGCCTTGATCTTCTCAACCAATTGCGGATCGGAAAGTTGGGGATAAGCTGAAGGATGGGTGCTCATGAAATTCACCTTCGGTGAAAACGGCATGGCACCCGGTAAGTCTTCCAGCAATCTCACCACCCCTTTGCGCTGGTTATCGATAAACCAGCCACTCGTGTAATGCAGGCGCGTGCTGAAGTCACCGGCGGTGCCGCCATAATAGCGAAGAAAGGCAATTTGCTTGAGCAGATCGGCGGCACTGGTGCCGCCCAATTTGATCAGGCGGCTCAAGGCCAGGGTGGTCTCGAAGAAAGTCACACAATCAAGACATTTCAAATTAACGCTGACGATCTCATCACGGCTGGAAAGCTCCAGGGTAAAGGCTTTATAAGGCGTACCAAGAAACTCGCAGGCTACCTTACCCATCAATTCAGACATAGGCAAAAGCTGCCACTTACCCTGCCGAGCCCTTGAAAGAATGCGGTCCAGAACCTCTTTGCCTGTGAAGTTCAGAGGCGCATTCTCGGCCGCCACAGGCAGCACTCCGCAAGCCAGCATCATTGCCGAGGTGAGAGCACCGGTCAGGAAGCTGCGTCTTGAACACTTATTACATCCGGACAAAATCACTTCCCTTCAAATACAGGTGCGCGCTTTTCCATAAAAGCTTTGATGCCTTCCGCATAATCATGACTCAAATAAACTTTGCGGCGCATAGCTTGAATCATTTCAAAGGACTCAGGCGTAATGGCATGAGCATTGGTCAAGAGCCTGAACTGTTCTTTGATCACCGAGATACTCAAGGCAGAATGGGTAGCCATGCGCTCAGCCATGGCAAAGGTGAAATTCTCAAGTTCCGGCTGTGGCACCAGGTGATTGAGGATACCCAGGCTCAAAGCGCGTTCAGCCTTGATCGGGTCGGCAGTGAAGAACATTTCCTTGGCAATATTCAAGCCCACACGATTGATAAAGTGCAGGATGCCGGAGGCGTTGTAAGGCAGCCCCAGCTTCACCGGCGTAATGGCAAAAGAAGAAGCCGGTTCACCAATGAGAATGTCACAGGTAAAAGCCAGATCGCAAGCGCCGCCCCAGACCGTGCCTTCCACCATGGCCAGCACCGGTCCGGGGAAGTTCTGTACGGCTCTCAGGGTCTCCTCCAGAGGATCAAAGAAGCCCAGGGGATCGGTATGCAGGGGCAACTCGGCAATGTCATGACCGGCCGACCAGACCTGACTGCCGGCTTCCGCCCTGAGCACGGCCACTGTTACATTGCTGCTCTCAAACTCCTTGAGGGACTGGCAGATACCGTCGAGAACGGCCTTGCTGAGGGCATTGCGCTTTTTCTGATTGCAGATGGTAATGATGCCAATCTTGCCGCGTATGGTAGTACTTACAACCGAAGCCGTATTGGCGTCCATAACTCTTATGACCTCTGAATTTTGCGGATAGTCAATTTTATAGTCTTGTAAACCAAGAAAGATATATAATCACTCCCTTCCCGAGCCAGAGAGGCCAAAACATGGACAAGACCGCCTGCATAAACAATGCCGTGGAAGACGACCGCACCGGGCTGAGCATTCCCACATTAAGGCGGGCACTGGCCGACAATCTTTACTACCAGCAAGGCAAGTACACGGCCATCGCCAACAAGCACGACTTCTACATGATGCTTGCCTATACCGTGCGCGACCGCCTGCTGCAACGCTGGCTCAACACCGTACAAACCTATCTCAAGAAGGATGTGCGCGTGGTCTGCTACATGTCGGCGGAATTTCTCATGGGACCGCATCTGGGCAATGCCATGCTCAACATGGGAGTGGAAGAGCACTTTGAAAAGGCGCTCAAAGAGTCCGGGCTGACCATGCAAGACCTAATCGAAGAGGAAGAGGAGCCGGGGCTCGGCAATGGCGGTCTGGGCAGACTGGCGGCCTGCTATCTGGACTCCCTGGCCAGCCTGGAAATTCCCGCCATCGGTTACGGCATTCGCTATGAATTCGGCATCTTCGACCAGGAAATCAGGGACGGCTGGCAGGTGGAAATCACCGACAAGTGGCTGCGCTACGGCAATCCATGGGAGATAGTGCGCCCTCATGGAGCAGTGCCGGTACACTTCGGCGGTTACACCAGGCAATACACTGACGCCATGGGGCGCTATCGCGTCGACTGGGTACCGGACCGTACCGTCACCGGTGTGCCATACGATACACCCATCCCCGGCTACAACAATAATACGGCCAACGACCTGAGACTGTGGAAGGCGGAAGCGCCTGAGTCACTCAATCTGCAAGCCTTCAATCATGGCGACTATGCCGGCGCCGTCTCCGAAAAAATTGCCTCCGAGACAATTTCCAAAATTCTTTACCCCAACGACAATTCCTCTCAGGGCAAGAAGCTGCGCCTGGAGCAACAGTATTTCTTTGTCTCTTGCTCCCTGCAAGACATGATTCGCATACACCTTTTTGAAGGTGACAGCCTGCATAACTTCCACAAGAAATTTGCCGTGCAGTTGAACGACACCCATCCTTCCATAGCCATTGCCGAGTTGATGCGGCTCCTGGTGGATGTGCACGGCATCGACTGGGATGAAGCCTGGCAGATAACCACGGCGACCATGGCCTACACCAACCACACGCTCCTGCCGGAAGCGCTGGAACGCTGGCCCATAGCCTTATTCCAGGAAGTACTGCCCAGACATCTAGAAATAATTTACGAAATCAACCAGCGCTTCCTCAACCACGTGAGAATTCGTTTTCCCGGCGATGAAGCCCTGATTGCCAGACTGTCCATCATCGACGAAAGCGGCGAACGTTATATACGCATGGCCAATCTAGCTTCAGTGGGCAGCCACTCCATAAACGGCGTCGCCGCCCTGCATACGGAACTGTTAAAACGGCACACCCTGGCCGACTTCTATCATATCGCGCCGGAGAAATTCAACAACAAGACCAACGGCGTCACACCGCGCCGCTGGATGCGCCTGGCTAACCCCGGGCTATCCCGCCTGATAGACAGCCGCATCGGCAGCGACTGGGTGAAAGATCTTAGCCAACTGAAGCGCCTGGAAAAGCATGTGGAAGACCCGGAATTTCGCAATGAATGGCGCACGGTCAAAGCTAACAACAAGAAGCGGCTGGCCGACTGGATTCAGCACCGCCTCGACCTGACGGTAGATCCTCAGTCTCTCTTCGACATACAAGTCAAACGCATCCACGAATACAAGCGGCAGCACCTCAGCGCACTGCATATAGTGGCACTATACAATTTACTGAAAGAAAATCCCAAGCTGGATATTCAGCCGCGCACCTTCATTTTCGGGGGCAAAGCCGCTCCCGGCTATTACATGGCCAAGCTGATAATCAAACTGATAAACTCCATCGCCGAAGTCGTCAACAACGATCCCCATGTCAGCCAGATCATCAAGGTGGCCTATTTGCCTGACTTCAATGTCACCCTCGGGCAAAGGGTTTACCCGGCCGCCGACTTGAGCGAACAGGTTTCGCTGGCCGGCAAGGAAGCCTCGGGCACGGGCAATATGAAGTTTGCTCTCAACGGCGCCGTCACCATCGGCACCCTCGATGGTGCCAATATCGAAATCAGAGAAGAAGCCGGCGCCGAGAACTTCTTCCTTTTCGGCATGAACGCCGATGAAGCGGCGGCACTGAGAGCCTCCGGCTACAACCCTCGTTCCTTCTACGAGGCCAATCATCAACTGAAGGCCGTCATCGATATTCTTGGCTCCGGTCATTTTTCCCGGGGCGATCGGGATCTATTCAAGCCTTTGCTGGACAACCTGCTCTACCAGGATCAGTTTATGGTCCTGGCTGATTTCGCCTCCTACCTGGACGCCCAGATGGCGGTCGGCAGCGCCTTCAAGAAGGAAGAGGAGTGGACCCGCAAGTCCATCTACAATGTGGCACGCATGGGCAAATTCTCCTCCGACCGCTCCATCCAGGAATATTGCCGGGAAATCTGGAAAGTTGAACCGGTGCGCATTGAACTCAAAGAATACAGCCAACACGACGCCGGTCTGACGGTAAAGCGTTAAACCGTCAAAACTGACAGTAAAGAAAACGGCTCGCCATTGTAGACAATGACGAGCCGTTTTCAATTATCCAGACTGCCGTTGGCTTGCGCCGGGGTTATCTACCCCGTCTGCCGCCGCCACCGCCGAAACGACCTCCGGCCTGGCCGCCGCCAAAGCGTGAACCACCTTCGCCGCCGCCAAAGCGTGAGGCGCCTGCACCACCGCCGAAACGACCGCCACCCTGAGCGGCTTCACCACCGCCGAAACGACCGCCGCCCTGAGCGCCTTCACCGCCGCCGAAACGACCGCCGCCCTGAGCGCCTTCACCGCCGCCGAAACGACCGCCGCCCTGAGCGCCGCGCTCGGAAGCATCAGCGGAAGCACCGCCGAAACGACCACCGGAGCCGCCGTCCCTGTTCACAAATGGATTTTCGTTTTGACCGGCAAAGCGCTGAGGATTCTGACCCAGTTGCTGCTGATACCACTGTTGTTGTTTTTGCATATCAGCATGGGCACCGGCGCCACCGTTAGCCTGCCTGGCCGCCATGCCTTCCTGAGCAGCACCCTGGGAATAAGCGGGCGCATTGTTGGCAGAGTAAGCCGCCTGCCTCTGAGCCTGGTTAGTGCCGGTCTGACTGATGGCTGCTTGCTGGGTCTCCTGGTGTCCCTGCACCATGGCCGCCTGCTGCTGGTTCTTAACCTGGCGGCTATTGTAAAGAGCGACTTGCTGATTTTCGTTCAAGTTTTGCAGAGGCTGATTATCGCCGCCCCAGTAATAGGGATTGCCATTAGCCCCGTAATACATGGGGGTGCCGTAAGGCGCATTGTAATAGCCATGGGTCATAGCTGTTCCGGCCATGGCACCGAGACCGGCGCCGGCAGCGGCTGCCAGACCTGTACCCAGGGCGGAACTGCCGGAAGATCCTGACGACTGAGTCTGAGTCTGAGTCTGCCCCTGGCTCTGCTGGCTGTAGGGATTGGGCGCGTACTGCGGAATCTGATCGGCACTGGCTCTTTGCAAACCTTCCCGACGAGCTTTCAGTTGCTGCACTGCCGGCGCCAGATCGACGGTCTGACCGTTACGATCGGTGTACCAGTAGCCGCCCTGGGCTCCCATATAAATTTGAGCCACGGCACCGTTCACCCCGCCGCCGGGCAGGGGGGCCAGGTCACCTTTGGGCGTGACGACGCTCTGACTACCGTCAGGGTTTTGCACTACCTGCAAATTGACCACATAAACCTGAGGTGTGGTCTGCCCCTGAGCCCCGGCCGGGACAACAGGCAGACTGAGGGCCACTGACAACGTAAAAGTAACCGCCAGAACCATCATTTGCTTCTTCTTCATCTGCCAAGCACTCCAAAGTAATGAAATAAGCCAAATAGGAAAGGAGTGACTCTCTCGTGAGCCTCCAGATCATATTATGGGAGCAATTGTAACCCGAAATGGAGCGGTCCCTGTCAATGATTCAAACAATCAGCCGAAAGGCTTAGCACCAGCTCGCTGTAACGACTGTCCTTGAGGGGGGCCAGGGCGAAATGCCATTCGTCCAGATACTCGATTTCAGAAGGGCTGAGAACCTCAGGCAAGCGCGAGTGGAAGCACCGCTTCGGCAACAGGTGCAGGCTGCCGCCCCGCAGCCCGTCGAAGGCCAGGAAGTCTACCGCCGGCACAAGCACCCCCTGGCAGGAAGGGAAATAGGCGGCGGCACAGCCTTCCGCCCCAGCCACCCGCAAATTATAGATAGTGCTCTCGCAATAACCCTGATGCTCCGGATAGAGCAAATAATACTGGGTCCTGAGCATGAGCGCCCAGAGTTTATCCAGTTGTTCAAAGACCGATCCGCCGCTCGCCT
Source organism: Candidatus Melainabacteria bacterium (assembly GCA_016212515.1). Taxonomy (GTDB): domain Bacteria; phylum Cyanobacteriota; class Vampirovibrionia; order Obscuribacterales; family Obscuribacteraceae; genus Obscuribacter. The sequence goes on along the minus strand of JACRFZ010000031.1, from coordinate 23,062 downwards.
TCAAACTGGTGGACAGACGAGCCCCAAAGAGAAAGGGACGCACCGGCCCGGTCAATTCCAGTACTATCTGTGGTGACTTTTCCACCATGTAATAGAGTTCAGCCAGTGAGTTTTGCAGGTATGTGCCGTACCACTGATCATCGAACACCGTTTTCAATTCGGCTGCATTAGCGGCAGTGCGCCCGTCGCTGGCCTTGATACGGCCGCCGGCATACTGCAGAAACTCCCGCAAAAGTTCCACCGCCATCTCAAAATCAGCCCGGCCCGCCAGAGGCGGCAGGCTGACATAGCAGCGCTCCAGATCGAGCTTCACTTCCAACCCCCGCTCGGAAACGAAGGGACGATAAAGCAAATACTTAAAATGCTGCTGCCAACTGCGAGCCCGGTTGCTCAAGATCTGCCCTTCATCAAAGAAACCGGAACAGCAAATAGGCGACCATTGCAGGCGCTCCGCCAGGTCCAGAAGAAACTGCTCGGGCGGCGGCAAACTACCACAATCTACGGCAAACGTGACTGACACGGGAATCCTGATACTAACGGCAATCTAAGCTTCTATGGTAACACCAGGGCGGCGGTTCGCCCCGAACTACCGACAATTGACCGGCACCAAAGTTTATAATGCTTCTAGTCGTTTTGAGTGACGCGTTAAGCGTCACGCACCCCAGTCTTTGCCGAAAGTGGATGCCGCCAGGATAATGCCGTCAAAGTCTACCCACCTTTCCCTCCTCAAGCCGGCCCTGAGCTGTCTGATCTGCCTTACTTGTGCCTTGTCGCAACCAGCCACCGGGCAGGAAGCAACCATGCAAACCCTGGAGAAAGCCTACCAGGACGGCAACTTGAAAGCAGCAGCGGGCATCGCCAGAGAACTAATCGGCAAGAACCAGAAAAATTTGGCGGCCAGGTATTATCTGGGCAATATCTACACGAAACTGGGCCTCGCCCATGAAGCCATGTCCGAATACGCCTACTGCGTCAACTTCGGCAAAGACAGCCAGGTAGCAGGCTATGCCCGAGAGGCCATGAAGAGCATCGACCAGGTCTTGTCCGACCGTCCCCCCACTCCCGTCGGCAAACAGACCACCGCTGCGCCGGGAGCCGGCAACACCGCCAGGACGCCCCTGCAATTGAAGACGGAACTACTGAGCCGGGGCTCCCAGGAAGTGGAAGATTTGAAGGAGAAACACAGGCAGGCGGTGGCCGCTTTGAAAAAAGAGACCGATGCTAAAGCCGCTCCCTACCTGCCGCCTTCCCTGCGCAACTGGGACAAGGGCATAAGCCCCAGGGAGCAGTTGGCCATTACAGACGACCCCAACTACAGACACTTCTTGGAATTGCAAATCGAGCTGTCGGAAAAGATCTACAAGCTCAATCAGAAACTGAACGATGACATAGAGCGGGTGAACGAATCCTACAAGCGCCGGGTGGAGGCTATCGATCAGTACGGCGGGGGCACCGCCGCTGCCGCCCAGGCCCGGATACTGCCGGAGCAGGGCGGCACCCTCAGAAACTACGTCAACTACGGCAAAGACGAAGAAATAGACACCATACCGGTGACAGGCCCACTGACCGCTACACCGGCCAGCCTAGAACAAGTGCAAAAGCAAAAGCCGAAAACCCCGACCAAGGCCACCAAGCCGCAGAACTCCAAAACCAGCAAGAAGAAGGCGCCCTGATGGCGGTCACCATCCGATCCGGCCAGAGGCTTTGCGAGAAACGGGCGCGCCTGGCGCCTCTCCTGCCACTGCTACCGCTCCTGCTGCAATCTCTCATGCAACTCTGTCCAGGCACTGAGCAGGCCGTCATGGCTGAGCCGGTCAGGACGAGCCGCGCCCCGGCCGAAAAGAAAGACGCTTCGGCCGTCAAATCGCTTAAGCTCTACGGTCGGGTAGACGAGTTAAGTAGCACCATGCACGGTGCCGGACTAAAAATCGAAAGCCTCACCTTGCCCAGCCGTGTAGTAAAAGTAAGAATGGGATCTCCGGCATATTATGCCGGTATGGCCGAGGAAGACTCGATCGAAAAAATGACCCTCAATGCAGGCACTCTGCAAGTTGTCTTCAGGCGCAACGGCAAAATTTACGGGGCCAATATCGCCACCGCCCCGCCTGCCCAGACCAACAATACCAATACGCCGATCCGCCCTCCTACTGCTAGAAGCACTCGCACACTCAAGACCCAGATTGCCGACTGGTCTTATTTGAAAGACTACGATATCTACGTACTGATAGACCGCTCCGGCTCCATGGAAGACGAAATTGAAGGCGGACGCCAGACCAAATGGCAATGGATGCAAACGATTGTGCGAGATTTCGCTTTCGAAGCCAAACAGTTCGCGGGCAAGAGCCTCACCGTTCTGACCTTCAACCGCCAGTTCAAAGTGACCGAGAATGTGACGCCGGCTTCACTTTATCAGGTCTTCAACGGTCTGACCCCGGAAGGCGGCACCGATCTCTATTCGCCCCTGGCATATTGCCTGGAACGCCAGGCCGGCAGCAATCCACCCAAGCCGCTCCTGATAGCTGTCATCACCGACGGCGAACCGGACGCTTATGAGCAGGTGGCAGCCCTGATAAGGGCCGCCACAGCCAGACAGAAACGTCAGACCGACTTGCAGATTACCTTCCTGGGCATAGGAGAAAACACAATCGGGGAAGGCGTTCTAAACTATTTCGACGATGCCCTGGTCAGCCAGGGAGCCAGGTTCGACGTAGTCGACTCCATTAGCTTCGAAGACCTTAAACAACTGGGCATTGCCGCCGCTCTCATGGAAGCCTTCCGCCGCCCCCGTGCCAATCAAGCCCGCTACAGCGACAACGAACTGGCGCGCTTGCTCAAAAAGTTGCAAAATCAGGCAGCGAGAGAAGGTGGTCATTGATCGCCCGGGGCGCAAGCGTAAATGTGAGCCGCTTAATTCCTACCGGAAAGATGTAAGGGCGGCAGCGACGCTCTCGCCTGAGCAAAGCGCACCACCCTCAGTAAGCGAGTAAAAGATCAGCGGGGTGAAACATCGCCGCCCCAACCCGACTTTAAAAACAACCAAGAATCCAGACTAACAACCCCAGGTCGGCGGCAAGGAAGAGAGCTGAAACCAGAGCCGTGAGAGTCCCTCAAAAACTTCCGCATTTCAGCCTCTTGGCTACCGCGGACAGTTGCCGACCTTCCGCCGTGACAGTTTCAGCCCGGTCAATTCCGTATCAAGGAAAGTAGCACCAAAACACCGCGCCGTAGCATTTTGACTGGTCTAGATAGTGAATTCATGGGTCTCGATCTGATAGGAAAAGTTGTCCCTTTTTCCTTTCCTTTCTTGAGCAAGTCAAACTCTTTAGTTTCTTCCATCACCCATCAGATGAGCCCAAACCCTGCCCGCTAGACGATTAGCACTCGGGTGAAAGAAGCTCACTTTTCCCTCAGAGATGGAAGTTCCCCGGTTCTGCCACCACCGCCTCAAGAAGCGAATGTTCAACCGGCCCAAACAGCCGTTACCCCAGGGTTCCGCCTCATCGGCAAAACTCGGCTCCACTAGCGATGCCACCTGCCGCCGCTCCACCGGCGGTGCATTTACCGGCACAGCTCCTGCTGTGCTCTCTCAAACCAATCAACCTGACAGGAATTTCTATGAACCACGCAACTGAGTCAAAAGAAAATAGTTCTAATACCACCAGTCCACCGGCTGATGGAGTCGATCTAATTAAGGACGCTCTCATCAAGGCTGGTAAAAACGACGAGGAAATTAGCAGCGTTACTACCGTCGACGCCGCACAAACCGCCGTCGATCAAGGACGCGGCAAACCCGGAGTTTTGCAGCAAGCCCTTCTGCAAAAGCAGCTCAGCCTCGACCACTTCGGCTGCCTGGCCGCTTCCGACCAACTCACCAGCGGCAAAGCGGCTGAAACTCTCAAATTGAGCCTGGAAGCCATCCAGAATCACGTAGCTGCCGGCACTATCCTGGGCGAAGACGGCAAAGTCAGCGCCGCTCTCATCGACGACCTGGCCAAAGCCGGCTACTGGGGTCTGCCCATTCCTGAAGAATGGGGGGGTTCCGGCGCTTCCAAATACTTCTGCGGCAAAGCCATGATTGAGATGGGCGCCAAAGGCGCCGAAGTAATAGGCGGTCTCTTGTCTATCGAACGCCTGATCGGCGCCGCCGGACCACTGATCTGGAAAGGCACCAGGGAACAGAAACAAGAGTTCCTCACGGCAATGGCCGCAGGGCATGTGCGCTCCGGCTTCGGCGGCACTGAACCAAGCGCAGGCTGCAACATCACCTCGATTCTCACCCACGGTGTAGACGACGGTGATGATATTCTCGTCTACGGCGAGAAGCTGTTCATCTCCAACGCCTGGTACGGTCATCTGATCGCTCTCTTAATCCGCTACGAAGGTAAGCTCCGCGTCTTACTGGTGCCTCTGCCCATGCAGGACAGCGACGAGTTCAACATCGTGCACTACGGCATCCACGCCCTCAGACAGATTCACAACAAAGGCTTGCGCTTCAACGGTTTGCGCGTGCCCAAGAAGAATCTCCTGCCCGGCGACGGACTGTCTATCATCTTCCACGACCTCGACGACGGTCGTTTCGCTGTGGCTGCCACTGCTATTGCCCGTATGCGCCGCATTCTGGCCAGCGGTCTGCCCTGGGTCTATACCCGCGAAACCTTCGGCGAAAAGCTGAAAGAAAGACAGTACATTCGCTACTTGATGGCCTTGCAAGCCGCCTACATCACCAGCGCGGAAGCCCTGGTTGACTGGTCGGCCAGCCTCATCGACGAAGGCTACCAGGGCGACGTATCTTCCATGATCGTCAAGACCCGGGTCACCGACTGGCTGAGACAGACCGCCACCGAACTGGGCATGTTCATGCACGGCGGTCGCTTCGTCTTGCACAATCACACCATCGGTGACAACCTTGCCGACGACATGGTCTCCAGCGTCTATGAGGGTCCTAACCCGATGCTGGGCAAGGCAGCCATCAAAGCCATGGTCAAACCCTTCGGGCAAGAGTATTTGCAGCCCCTCATGGATGACATGAAAGCCAGCGGCGTCAACACCCAGGCGCTCAGATTCGGCGGCTTCAAGCAAATCATGGGCACCCTTGGTCACCTCTGGTCGGTCAAAGGCGGGCTCTTCAAAAACCGCGGCAAGCTCACTAGAGACGTGTTCAAGCTAATGGGCTTCCTGCGCATGCTGTCTAAGAAGAGCAAGCCCGATGCCGGCACCGCAAGCGTGCTGAAAGACCTGCCGAAGAGCTTTACTGGGCACATGAACTTCGCCAACAAAGCCTGGCGGGTCTGGCGCAAAAACTTCATCCTGCAAGTGCTCAAGTATCAAGAGCGGCTTGTGGACGAAGACTTGATCATGTTGGAAGAAATCTACGAGCCCCTCACTCAGATTACGACCATGCTGGTCTCCATCAAAGCCGCCCAGGCCGCTGCCCAAAGAGGCGACGCCGCTGCTGTTGCCGCGCTCAACCTGACCTGCCTGGAAATGCGGGTGAAATTGGGCGGTGAAAAGCGCACCAGCCTCGCCTACAGAAAGGCCGTCAAGGAAGTTTCCGAGCATGTCCTCACCGGTACTTTCATGCCGGTGCAAGGCGTACCGACGGGTGCCATCCTGCAGCCTTACAGCGTGCCGGCGGCAACCGCCAAGACCGGCAAGAAATAAGCCCGCTGCCGCTCTCGCTCCTGGCACCGGCCCACGGTCGGCGCCAATTGCAGATAGCACACACACCGCACCTGCAGACTGAAGGGCCGGCAATGGCATAGCCATGCGCTTGCCGCAGTCTGCAGCAACCGAAGAGAGCTCAATCTCTCCTGGGATGTCCCGGGAAGCGAAAGAGCTCTCTTTTCTAACCGACAAAACCTGACGAGGTTCCAAATGACTACTTCAGACACTTCATCAAATGCCGAAAATACCGGCTCAGCACGCAAAGTCCTAATCGGCGCCTATGTGCGCACCCCCATCGGTAAAGTCGGCGGCAAACTTTCCCGGCTGGAAGCCTCAGATCTGGCAGCCCATGCCCTGAGAAGCGCCGTCAAACGCGCCTCCATCAAAGAAGCCGGATTAATTGACCTGGTGGTAGCCGGCCACGCCGTGCAAAGCTATTTCGAGCCCAATACGGCTCGTATCGCCATGCAGAAAGCCGGTCTACCGGACAGCATCAGCGCTTACACCATTCAACAGCAATGCGCATCGGGCATGAACGCCGCCCATGCCGTCTTTGCCGCCATCAAAAACGGCGAAGCCGAACTGGGTCTGGCTGTGGGCGTCGAGTCAATGTCTTTGCCGCCCCTGATTGTCTCCGGTCATGCCCGCTATAAAGGCATGAACCGCTGGTTGACCACGAAAGCACCTAAATTCTTGCGCAAGTTCTTCAAGACCTACGGTCCGCTGCCGTTCTTCGGTCTGGCCGACAGTGGTCTGGGACCGCTCAAACAAGCCAAAGACCCTTCCGTTTTGAACATGATCAAAACGGCCCAGATCGTAGCCGACCTGTGCGGCATCACCAGAGAGCAAGCGGATTATTTCGCAAATCGCTCACAGTCTCTGGCTCTCACTGCCATCAAGAACGGTCGCCTGGCCCGGGAAATCGAACCCCTGGTCATTCCCGGCGTGGGCGTGGTGGCCACCGACGAATTCCCTCGCAAAACCGACATGACGGCCCTGGCAGGCTTGCCTGAGCAGGCCAGAAGCCGCGTAGTCACCGCCGGTAACGCCAGCGGTATGGGCGACGGAGCCGGTGCGCTGGTGCTCTGCACGGAAGAAATGGCGGCAAGACTGGGTATCGTGCCTCTGGCTGAACTGGTGGACGTTACCTTTTCGGCTCGCCACGCTGTTTCCATGGGTCTTGGTCCTGTCGGCGCCGTCAACGACTTGCTGGCAAGACATAACCTGACAGTCTCCGACATCAACTACTGGGAGATCAATGAAGCTTTCGCCGCTCAGGCTCTTGCTTGCATCAAGAGACTGGGCATCGATATCGAGAAGGTCAACCACAACGGCGGCGGCGTTTCTCTCAGCCATCCCCTGGGCATGACCGGCGCCCGCATCATCGGCACCGGCGCCCTGGAACTCAAGGAAAAGGACTACGAACTGGTCGTAGCCACGCTCTGCGTGGGCGGCGGCATGGGCGCAGCCACTCTGATCAAGGCTTACCGCTGAAACCCGTCACCCAAGCCCGACCAGATTTTTCAACCTCAACACGCGAGATAAACTCATGAACACTAGTACTGAAACCCTGAATCAAGGTCAAGGACATCAAGGACATCAAGGACAAGAAGACTGCGGCTGCATGGTCAATAAAGCAACCACTGCCGCAGTCAGCCCGGCCAATCCTCCTGAGACCACCTACTTCACCATCGAAACCAAAGCCTCCGGCGTCAAGTTTCTCTGGGTGAATGTGCCCGGTAAAGTCACCCTCTTCAAAATTGCAGCGGTCTACGAACTGGGCACCATTCTCGACTGGCTGGCCACCGACACCACCCTGAAAGGGCTGGTCATTGCTTCACCCAAAGCGGGAGACTTCATCGCCGGTGCCGATATCGGTGAAATCGACGCCCTGCAAGAAGGTTCCGCCGCCTCCGTCTATGAACTTCTGGGCACGGCGAAAAGCATTTTCAAGAAAATCCATGCCTTGAATGTGCCTGTGGTAGCGGCTATCGACGGTCCCTGCAAAGGTGCCGGCATGGAGCTTGCCCTCTGGTGCACCAATCGCATCGCCTCCGACAATCCCCGTGTAGCCTTGGCTCTGCCGGAAGTGCGCCTGGGTCTGATGCCCGGCTATGGCGGTGCCGTGCTGCTGCCTCGCCTCATCGACACCAGCGAAGCCCTGAAAATGGTCACCACCGGCTCCGATGTCGGTGCCATGGAAGCCTGGCGCCTCGGTCTGGTGGATGAAGTGACCAAAAGCGAAACCCTCTTTGCCCGCGCCGAAGCCCTGGCCCTGCGTCAACCGGCGGTCAAGCCCCCAGCAAGCAATAAAGCGGCGAGCAAAGGCAAAAGCGCATCGCCAGTGGAAAAAGCCGTGGGCAAATTGCTCAACCTGAAAGGCAAACCGGGCTCTTTCAAAGAGCGCCTCGGCAAAGCTTTGCGCGGCTATCCGGTCAGCGCCACTGTAGGCACGGTGAAAGCCCTCTCACGCGGTTACTCGGCACCGGCGACGGCGGCGGCTGCCACCTTGAAGATGCTCGACATGCCTCTGGATAAGGCCCTTGAGTACGAATCGGCAGTCTTCGCCAACATGACCCAGGGCAATGAATCCCACAATCTGGTGGACATCTTCCTGGACCGCAAACGCGTCAAAAGACTAGCCAGCGGCGCCGAAGCCTACCCGGTCAAATGCCTGGGCATCATCGGCTCCGGCATCATGGGCCGCGAAATCGCCTTTGTTTCGGCAGCCTCCGCTGAAATCGAAGCGGTGGTACTGGTAGACGTCTCGGACGACTACCTGAAAGCCGCCATGGGTCATATCAAAACCCTGGCCGAAGCACAGTTCGGCAAGAGCGAAGAAGGTCAAGCAGCCACCCAGGCTTGCCTGGCCAAGATCAGCACTGCCACCAGCTACAGTGCGCTGGCTTGCTGCGATGCCATCATCGAAGCCATTCCCGAGCGCATTGACCTCAAGCTGAAATGCTATGCCGCCATCGACCAGGCCATGGAAGAAGCCGGCAGAGAGGCACCGTACTTCATCTTCTCCAACACCTCCGCCCTCTCTTTGAACAGCCTGGCGGAAGGGGTCAAATACAAAGAGCGCTTCAGCGGCATGCACTTCTTCAACCCGGTCAGCCGCATGCTGGGTGTGGAGTTGCCGGGCACCGAGCACACCAGCCAGGAAACCGTGGCCACATCCATTGCTCTTGTGGGCGCCATGGGCAAAATTGCCCTGCCCTGCAAGGACTACCCGGGCTTCATCGTCAACGCCATTTTGGGCGTGGAACTTCTGGTCACCGCCCACCTGCTTTCCATGGGTGTCTCTCCCGAGGCCATCGACAAAGCCATGAAAGCTTTCGGCATGCCCATGGGTCCGGTAGAACTGATGGATTACGTCGGTCTCGACGTGGTCTTGAGCGTCGCCAAAACCCTGGGCGCTGCCCACGGAGAACGGCTGGCGCTGCCTGAAAACGATCTAATCTCTGCCCTGGTAGCAGCCGGTGAACTGGGTCGCAAGACCGGTATGGGCTTCTACAAATGGCAGGGTGAAAAGGTTCTGAAGGTAGCCAAACCGGCTCGCGGTCTGGTCAAATCTCGTGTAGAGAAATTGACCGGCGGCGCCAAACGGGAAGCGGTGTTCAACCCTGTGCTGCGTCAACTGGCTCCTACACTGGGTCAGTACAGCATGTCCACGGAAGCCATTCAGGAGATTCTGGTGGGCGCCATCGAAAGCGAAGCTGTGCGCGTACTTGCCGCCGGTGTCGTGGACGAGCCCTTCCTGCTTGACCTGGCCTTCGTGATCAGCACCGGCTTCACTGCCTCTCTGGGCGGACCGCTGCGCCATATCGACCAACGGGGCAGCAAGACCTTCTTTGACCTGATGAGCGACATCGGTCACGGCAGTGCGGCAAACGGTCAGAGCTGGCGCAAAAACTTCGAGCCCTGTCAGTACCTGACCGAGCTTGCTGAAAGACGCGGCAACATCTATCCCGCTTAAAGCAAACCCGAGACCGGTGCTAACACCACCGGTCTTGACCTAAAGACCCACAGGCTAAGGGAGAAAGGTGTTTCGGCAAAGAGCCAAGCCTTTCTCCCACCCTCAAATTCAACTATGAGGCAACTTCCATGCGAAAAACACTTACAGGCTTGCTAGCCTTGCTCTTCATCCTCATGCCGGCTATTAGCTTTGCCGGACAGTTCACCGATAAACAACTGGACTCACTGCAAGTCCTTGACGCCAAGCTTTACACCGTACAGGAGTTACAGGACAAACAGGTGCTTTCTGCCGAGCAAGCTGTTGTGGCCGGCAAACTGTACACCGATGCCGCCAAAGCCATCGTCGGACACGACGTGACAGCGGCTGAATTGCACGCCCTGGTCAAAAGCGAGGTTAGTACCGAAGGTCTTGGTACCTTCTGGAATACCGTGGTTGTCTTTGCCGGCATATTATTTCTGCTCGGCGTCCTCGGGCTCGTGGCCTTCTACTTCAAGGACTTCCTGGAGCAGATACCGCCCACAGCCTACGAGATGATGGCCTATGGAGGCACGGCGCTCTTACTTTTCAGCGGCTACCTCTGGCAACCGTTCCACATCGGTGCAGTTTCCGTGGAGCCGCTCTGGTTCGCCATACCTGGTGCCCTGGCACTGGCCGGCTGTATCGCATTAACCCGAGGACTGCACTTCGAAGTCCAGGGTGGTCGTACATCACGCATGGGTCCGGGCTTCTTTGATTTTCCGGTGGTCATGTTCGGGCTCTGCACAGTTGCCTGGGGCTTAATTGCCTGTTTCTACAACAGCATCTATCCGGCTGCCGGCATTCCCCATGTCCTGGCCTTCGCTGCCGTTATCGCCCTGCAAGCAGCCATGGGCTTCTCCGTCATCACCATGCCGGGCTGCGTCGCTCTGGGTTGGGAAAGTGAGAAACAGATTCCCAAATCGGTAGTTTCATCGCTCATCATTCTTGGTCTCTATGTGGCCCTCAAGCTGAGCGGCAACATGACCGGACCTATGGCGATTTTCGAAACAGGCGCCATCTTTATGGGAGCCTTCGTCTACTTCCTCGGCTTACTGATTATGTCGAGCAAATGGTATTCAAAAGAGAACTACGTGCAGTTGCAGGTCGTTACCATCATCTCCGGCATTGCTGCTTTCTACCTGGGCAATGCTTTTCACATCGGCGGTTTGCTTGGCGTAGGCGGCACTTTCTTTGTGCTCTACCTGCTGGAAAAGTACTACGAAATTCCCTGGAAAGGCATCGGCTGGGCCTGGTCCTTCCTGGGCTTGGCACTCTTCCTCTACTTCGTGGTGGGCTTTGCCAATAGCCATCCGCAGTACTTCATCTGGAGCATGACCTAACCAGACCGGAGGCGGGTAGCTTTAGCTACCCGTCTCTCCCACCTGAACTCAGTGTTAGTCATTTTTTTGGTCACCATTTATTACAGCTTTTAGTATAGTCACCCGTTTTTTTTTGCAAAGGGACTCTCGGAAAAAAGCTTCTTTAGTAATGGCTGCCTGCCTAGCGCGAGCTGAGACCAGGCAGGCCTTTCCTGCCATGGACGCAAGAGACTCTTGCGGGTTGCCTCAAGCAGCAAGACCGCTCCGACCGGATAGTTCTTCACCGTCGGCAGCCATTGGTGAAGGGCGATGTGCTTCCACCGCCGCGAAAGAATAACTCCCTCTCATCTTGGTGCCACCTCCCCTGGTGACAACGGCAAACCATGATCAGGCCGCTATGCGCAAGTGCGACCAGTACACTAAGAGCGCCGCCAGACGACCTGAGCGGTCGCTACCTGACAAAGGCCAAGAATAGTTTCAAAGAGATTGTTACCAGTCAAAGATTCAGGCATATTGAAACTATCTATTTTCATTTGAATTTCTGGAATCTCTCTACTACCAATACCAAGCCTTACTTAATCGCTCTTCTTACCTGCGTGTACTGTCTGCAGGCGGGAGGGGCCTTATGTTTTTCCACCATCAGCGCAAGCTCGTTGATCTTTCTTCGTTTAGTCCAATTTCATTCAACTTTGCCCCTTTTAAGAGCGCAAACCAACCCAAATGAGGAGCGTCAAATGTACGTCAGCATTCGCCACACAAAGAAAACAGGCGGCAATTGCTTTGCCACCGGTTACGAAATTAAAGCAAAAGAGAAAAACAATTTTGAAATGGAGATTCCTGAAGACGGCGAGGTTCAGGTCTCTATCAGTCATCTTTGCGGTGTGAGCAGCGACAAGTTGAACCTGGAAGTGACAGGCGACCTCACCGTCACCTACAACCAGCCCACCATCGTGCGCTTCAAGCCCAATTCAGCCTCAGCAGAAGGCAAGGTAAGCTTCAGCGACGGCAGTCAAACCTACACAGGTTCTATCAAGGTCGCCGATAAAGCTTCCGACACGGTTTCTGGAAAGGTCTCTGGAAAGATTTCTGAAAAGATTTCTGAAAAGGTCTCTGAAAATGTTGCCTACAAGGTCTCCTTCAAAACCTGCTGAGAGACCGGCCCGAGCTCAATGACCAAGGTGCTTTCAGATTGAGAGCCATATAGCCTGGTTAAAGATATCGAACTGCAGTTCTAGTTCACAAATCGAATGCGAACACCGCGGTGTTCGTGCACTTCACAACAACTTTGGAATGATCATGAACAAACGGTTCGAAAAAATAATTTTTGGCGGCAGACTTTTGCTTTTGCCAATGTACCTGGGACTTTTACTGACTCTACTGGTCTATGGTGTGCGCTTTCTGGTGCATGCCGCCGAACTGGTAGCCCACTCACTCTCATACACTGACAGCCAGATCCTCATCACCGTGCTGCACTTGCTCGATGTGATAATGGTCAGCCACCTGATCGTCATGACCATGATCGGCGGCTATGTGCTGTTCATCAGCGGCAGCTATGAAGAAGATCCAAACGCTGTGTCTTACCTGCCCAACCTGAAATGGCTCGGACACATCGATCCCGGCGCTCTCAAGGTGAAGCTGAGCATGTCCATTTTAGGCGTGTCCAGCATTCACCTTCTGGAAGCCTTCGTCAATGCCGAAAATGTCAGCTCGGATGAACTGATAAAACTTGTAGCGGTGCACCTGGTCTTTGTCGTTTCGGCAATGGCCATAGCCTGGGTCAACCGCTACGCCTTCAACCACTAATGCTATAACTGGGAAGTCAGAGGTGAATCACCATGGAAGCAAATACTAAAACTAAGATGCCGGCCCAGGGAGTTGTCTACGCCCTGCTGGCCGCTCTTTTCTTCGGGCTGACTACGCCCCTGGCCAAAGGCTTAATAGAGCAAAGTCGACTGGACCCGGTTTTATTGGCCGGACTTTTCTACTTTGGCTCCAGCCTTGGCCTGTCTGTTTTTCTTCTGGTCAGTGCCGGGCGTGGCAAACGGCAGGAAGCCCCACTGGCTAAAAGCGACTGGAAATGGTTGCTTGGTGCCACCATATGCGGCGGCATGGTCGCCCCCGTATTGCTGATGCTCGGTCTGGTCAGCTTGAAAGCGACAACGGCTTCGCTCCTGCTCAATCTGGAAGGCGTATTTACAGCCCTTCTAGCCTGGCTGGTCTTCAAGGAAAACTGCGACCGCCGCATTGTCCTGGGCATGTTCGCCATCGTAGGAGGCGGTATTCTGCTTTCCATGGACTCCGGTGAAACCCTGGAATTCTCGCGCGGTGCCTGGCTGGTGACAGGAGCCTGTCTGGCCTGGGGCATAGACAACAACCTGACCAGAAAAGTAGCCAACGCCGATGCCGTCAAAACAGCCTGGTTCAAGGGTTTGCTCGCCGGTACGGTCAACATAGCTCTGGCTATTTTCTACAAGGGAGCCCTGCTGCCACCGCCGGCCACCCTTGCCTGGGCCCTCAGCATCGGCTTCATCGGCTATGGCGTCAGTCTGGTGCTCTTCGTTTTGGCCCTGCGTCATATTGCCACGGCTCGCACCGGCGCCTACTTTGCCACGGCTCCCTTCGTGGGTGCCGTGCTTTCCATTGTCATTCTGCATGAGTCGGTTGGTCTGCTCTTTCTGGGAGCCGCCCTGCTCATGGCCCTGGGACTCTGGCTGCATCTGACGGAAGTTCATGAGCACAGCCATAAGCATGAGGCCATCGAGCATGACCACGTGCATACCCATGGCGATGACGAACACCACGATCATGAGCATGAGTTCGGCTTTCAGGTGGAAGCAGGCGCCAAGGTCAAGCACAGCCACGTTCACCGCCATGAAGCCTTAGAGCACAGTCATGCTCACTTTCCCGACACCCATCATCTGCATCAGCACTGATGGGCGAGGAATAAATTACCGGCTCAGAAATGAGTAACCGGCTAACGGCCCCGCCTTTCTCCCGAAGGGCGGGTTTTCCAATTCATAGCCGCAAAACGACATGAATTCAAACTACCAACCACTTCTGGAAAACCAGACCTTATTGGGTTTCCTGGTCATTGCCTCGATTCTCGTTATCAGTTGGTTTCTGGCAAGCAATGTCAGCAAACGACAGCAGGTCAGAAGGAAACAGATTGAAGACGAGGCTCTCAAGGTCACAAGTCACATCCGCCAGGTACGGCAGGACTTTAAGGGCAAGTTTATGCCCCTGCAGCTCAGAGACTTGCTGGAGGAAAAGTGGCAACAGTTCAGACCCTGCAACCTGCGCTACTTCGACTTAACCAGCGACCCGGCCGTGGACAGATTTGCCCTTTCGGTGCAAGACGCCATCACGGAAATCGATGAAGCGGCGAGCATAAAGCCAAGCCAAGAAGACTTCGCCGCCTCGGCGCAAGCGCTGCTTCTGGAGCTTGCGGACATAGAACAAGAACACCAGGACCGGCTCGATGAGCTGAAAGCCGAGTACGACGGCGCCGTCGAATATGTCCAGCAGAGCCTGGAGCAGGAACGCCAACGCCTGGCTGAAGAAATTGACTTGTTAGACAAAGCAAGAACCGGCTCATAAAGCCATCTAAGGCATGGGACAGAGGCTGAAAGGCTGATAGTCTCATGCCGTTTTTTCGCCCCCTCTTGCCCGGGATTTTTTTCATGCGCGGCTTACTACATTCTATAATATTCCATGATTGAAGAAAATGAAAAAGGAGGAGAGCGGAAGTCTCTCCTCCAGATTGACACAGATTGCAGGTTCTTTCGAAAAGCAAAACTAAGGCGGCTTCCGCTTATGAGAAGCTTCCGTTACTAAATTGAACCGGCTCTTCGACTGCGACGGCACCTCAACGCCTCTGCAAGCTCTGCCTTCAATGGCGAAAGCAGAGCCTGCGAGCGATGAGGTTTCAGGCTGAGTGATTGGGCTCAGGATTGAGCGAAGAATCAGCCTTTGCCGCCAAATCAGTGTTTGCCGTGGAACTGGTCTTCTTCCGTGGAACCGCTCAAGGCAGCCGTGGAGGAAGCGCCGGAAGTGATGCTCATGAGCAGGTTGTCGAACCAGCCCGCACCTACTTCAGCCTGGTGTTTGACGGCGGTGTAGCCCACTTCCGCCAGCTCAAACTCTTCCTTCTGCAAGCGCACATAAGCAGGCATGCCTTCTTCTGCGTACTCGCTAGCCAACTTGAACATGCCCAGGTTGACTGAGTGCCAGCCGGCCAGGGTGATGAACTGGAACTTGTAGCCCATCTTGCCAAGTTCCGAGTTGAACTTGGCGATGGTGGCGTCATCCAGATGCTTCTGCCAGTTGAAAGAAGGCGAACAGTTGTAAGCCAGAATCTTGCCCGGGAACTGAGCATGAATGGCGTCAGCGAAGCGTTTTGCCTCCGCCAGATCCGGACGAGAAGATTCGAACCAGAGCACGTCGGCATAAGGCGCATAGGCCAGACCGCGGGCAATCACCGATTCCATGCCGCCTCTCACCCGGAAGAAACCTTCAGGGGTGCGCTCGCCTGTAATGAAAGCCTGGTCGCGGGGGTCGATGTCGGAAGTGAGCAGAGTGGCATCCAGGGCATCGGTACGAGCCACAAGGATAGTCGGTACATCCAGCACGTCGGCAGCCAGACGAGCCGCAGCCAGGGTGCGCACGAACTGAGCCGTAGGCACCAGCACCTTGCCGCCCATGTGACCGCATTTCTTCTCGGCAGCCAGCTGGTCTTCGAAGTGCACACCGGCAGCGCCGGCTTCAATCATCATCTTCATCAGCTCGTAAGCCTGCAGCGGTCCGCCAAAGCCGGCTTCGGCGTCGGCAACGATGGGCAAGTAGTTCTCTTCGCCGCCTTTGCCTTCCAGCTTCAAGGTCTGGTCCAGACGAGTCATGGCGTTGTTCAAACGCTTAACCAGCATGGGAGCACTGTTGGAAGGATAAAGGCTCTGGTCGGGATAGGTATGTCCGGCCTGGTTGGCATCGGCTGCTACCTGCCAGCCGCTCAAGTAGATAGCCTTCAGCCCGGCCTTCACCATCTGCACTGCCTGTGAACCGTTCAAGGCACCCAGAGCAATCACATGCTCAGGTGAATTGAGAAGTTGCCAGAGCTTGGCGGCACCGTGGCGAGCCAGGGCGCAGTCGGAGTTAATGGACGGGCGCAGTCTGATCACGTCGCCGGCGCTGAAAGGACGCTCAATGCCCTGCCAGCGGTCCAGCACCGACCACTGAGCATCAAGTTCCATAGCCGGGGAAATGATCTGCGCTGGAGCGGCAGTGGTCTGGGTCTCGCCCTCGCCTGAGGCGGCGCTATGACAACAAGTAGGCGCATGCACGGTGCCAAAGAAGCTTGCGGCATCGCTCTCATGCTGAGCCTGCAAATTCTCGCCGTCGGAAGCCACCGTCTGGCTAGCTTGCGGCTGAACTTCGGTGGGCTGAATAGACTGTGTGGACTGATGTTCTTCGTTCATAGTGATCTCGGTTTTGTGTGTTGAAATTGCGCCGGAGAGTGAATCTTCGGCAGCGTTGTTGTCGACTTCGTTTTGTAAAAGCACTTCGTAAGCAGGCAGAGTCAGAAACTCCTGGAACTCCTTACTCAGTACCACCTGGTCAAGCACCGTCCGGGCTTGCTCGTAAAATTTCGGCCAGTCACCACGGGCATCGCTGAGTAAAGCCTGCAACTCTTCTTGCAAAAATTGCTTGTAGAGCGCCCGAGTGAAGCGTCTGCCGTCGGTGAGGTCGGCTTTGTGGCGCAGCCACTGCCAGAGCTGGGCACGGGAGATTTCCGCCGTAGCAGCATCTTCCATGAGATTGTTGATGGCCACGGCACCGCGACCGGAAAGCCAGTTGGCGATGTACTGCAAAGCGACGCTGATGTTGTTGCGCACGCCTTCTTCGCTGACGGCGCGGGGCAAGGTTTCCACGGAAATGAGGCTGGCGGAAAGAGTTTCCATGGCCTTACGCTTCCCTTTAGACTGGCAGCCGCAGTTCCCCTCGGTCATAGCCAGGCGCTCTTTCTGATGGGGCTTGCCGGCAAGACCGCCGACAAATTCCAGCTTAGCCACCTCAATCAAGCCGGGATGGGCTACCCAGGTGCCGTCAAAGCCCTGTGAAACCTCCCTGGCTTTGTCCTTCTGTACTTTCGCCAGAGCCTGCGCGGTAATCTCCGGCTTCTCTTTGTTGGGAATGAAAGCCGACATGCCGCCCATGGCATGAGCGCCCCGCCTGTGGCAAACCTCCACCAGTCGCAGGCAGTAAGCTTTCATGAAATCCACATCCATGGTCACTTGCGAGCGGTCCGGCAAGACCTTTTCGCCATGGGCGCGGAAGCGTTTGATGAAACTGAAGATGTAGTCCCAGCGTCCGGCATTGAGACCGGCGGCATGCTCCCGCAGCTCATAGAGAATCTCTTCCATCTCGTAGGCGGCCATGATGGTTTCAATCAGCACGGTGGCGCGAATTGTGCCGCGGGGAAGGTTCAGATAATCCTGGGCAAAGTTGAAAACATTGTTCCAGTAGCGGGCTTCCTTGTGGCTTTCCATCTTGGGCAGATAGAAGTATGGGCCGCTGCCTTTCTCGCGCAGTTCCCTGGCGTTATGGAAGAAGAACAGCCCGAAGTCGAAGAGGCTGGCAGGAATCGGCTCCCCATCTACCAGCAGGTGCTTTTCCAGAAGGTGCAAGCCGCGCGGACGCACAATCAAAGTAGCCAGGTTGTCGTTCAAGCGGTAGCTCTTGCCGCGCTCGTCGGTATAAGAGAGGGTGTGGCGCACGGCCTGGTAGAGATTTACCTGACCGCTGAGCATGTTGCTCCAGCTGGGGCTGGAACTGTCCTCAAAGTCAGCCATGAACACATCGGCACCGGGCGCGCAGTTCAGAGCATTGATAATGGTTTTGGCATCCACTGGGCCGGTAATTTCAACGGTGCGGCATTCTAAATCATCCGGACAGGGTGCGACTTGCCAGTCGGGCTCGTGGGCCCACAAAGCACCATCGCCGAAGCTCGGAAATTTGCCTTTATCCAGCTCTTTCTGGCGCTTGACTCGTCGTTTTAAAAGCTTGGCTTGTTTCTCGTGAAACTGTCTATGCAAGGCTGCCAGGAAGGCCAGAGCCTGATCGGACAATATGAAGTCAAGCCGTTCGTCATTGGTTGGGACTCTTGTAATTCCGGTATTTGTTTGCATCTAGGGTCCTTGATGGTTGGATAGTTCTCTTGCAAGACTGCTTGCCAACAGGTGCTGAACCTGGGCAAGACAACTGAACCGCTCCCCAGCTCACTACGACACAACCACTTGCTTGTTGTGTTACTGAGCTTTTACTGGTGGAACGAGGGGTTTGGCTTAAATTTGCAAGAAAACTCGAAAGAGGAATTTGAAGAAAGATGACTATACCTAGCAGAGTGAAGCGGTCATTTTCTGCTCTGGAAGTGCTTCTGGAGTTTTAATAATCTACCAGGGGAAAGCTCCGGAAACGCCTGAAACCGTGCCCCCTTGAGGGCAAGAGCAAGAGCAAAACAGTCCCGCTCATTATTTCCGGGACAGTGCTAGGTGGTAGCGCCCTGACAAAAGCCACAGCGGCTGGGTATGATTTCTGAGAGCTTTCAAAGCTCAGTCCTCTTCCTTCGGCAGGATTTCAAGGTCAAAGCAATGGTTCACAAGTTCGAATTAGGCGCCAACCAAAATCCCGCTCACAAGTTTCCACAACGGTTTCCACAACAGTTCCAATTCGTCGCACTGGTCACAAGTCTTACTCTTGCCGCCGGTTCTTGTCTTTTCCTGCCATACGGAGCAGAAGCAGCCGATACCACGGTAGATCAGGCCATCGTCAAAGCCGCCATGGCCAGACAACAGAAAAAGACCGACGAAGCCATGCGCGTTCTTGCTGCAGTTGAAAGTAAAGCCGGCAAAAGCGCCGGTTTCTATGCCGAACGAGCGGCCAACTACATCGACAAAGGCAATCTTGAAAGTGCCCTTGCCGACTGCGACAGATCTCTGAAACTAAACCCCAAGATGTCGGACGCCCACGACCGCAAAGCCTATTGCCTGGCCGTGAAGGGCAATACATTAGCGGCCATAAGCGAATATTCCACCGTCATCAAGCTCAATCCGCAGTCTCCCAAGCCTTACTACAACCGGGCCATGGCCTATAAGAAGCTGGGCAAGCTGGAACTGGCCGGCAAAGATTTGCAGCAGTTCGACAAGCTCTCCGGCAAACTGGTGGCCCGTGAGCAAGAGAGCGCCGTGCTGGAAGCGGTGCACAAACAGGTGCGGGAAGGCAATCGCGCCACCGCCATCGAAGCCCTTGAATCAGCCAATAAATCCTTCCCCATGGCTGGTTTGGCTTACAATCTTGGTCTACTCTACCGCGATTCGAACAATTATCCCCGCGCTCTCAAAGCTTTTGCAAGCGCTATCGAACTGGGCATCAAGGATCAAGAGAAGACTTCCAGCGCCGCCTTCGCCTATCTGGACCGGGGCATGCTGCTGGCCAAACTGGGCAAATACAAAGACGCCTTAAGCGACTTCACCAGCCTGATTGCCCTGGCCGACAAAGGACACCCGGTCAATTCGGTAAACTCACTGCTCAAGGAGTACCGCAAATTAGCCCTGGGTGAGCGCGCCCGCACTTATGTCATGCTCAAGGAGCCGGACAAAGCCCTGGCCGACTGCAACCAACTCATCGCCCTCAATCCCAAAGCCGGACTGGCTTACCAGATTCGCAGCGCCATCTACAAAGTGCAGAAGAAAGACGCCCTGGCCAAAGCCGACGAAGCCAAAGCGAAAAAGTTCGGGGCCACAGCCGCCATTGACACATCTTTACTATTGAGTTCACCGGAAGCCGCCTACCGCAAAGCTTACGAACAGCTCACCCAGATCATCAAAGAACACCCCGCTGAAATGCACCCCTACAACGAGCGCGCCTTTCTTTCTTTGAA
Source organism: Candidatus Melainabacteria bacterium (assembly GCA_016212515.1). GTDB lineage: Bacteria > Cyanobacteriota > Vampirovibrionia > Obscuribacterales > Obscuribacteraceae > Obscuribacter. The sequence goes on along the minus strand of JACRFZ010000031.1, from coordinate 3,150 downwards.
CGCCAAGTACTACAAGGCGGCCATAGAAGACTTCAACGTCATCCTCAAGAAGACACCTCAGGATGTTAAGGCCCTTCTCGGACGCGGGCAGTGCTATTTCTTTCTAAGCGACTACACAAGTGCCGGCGATGACTTCGACAAGGCTCTCGCTGCCGACCCGCAAAAGGCGTTTGCCGCCCATACCTGGAAAGCCCGCATCAAAGAAAAACTGTCTCCCAGAGAAGAACACAGCGACGTGCGGGCTGATTAGGTAAGGACCGGAATAAGTGCCGGGAAAAGTACCGGAAAAGGTCTGGGTCTGAACTGCATGAGAACCCAAAAGGGCACGGGTATTTGTCCCGCGCCCCTTCCGTCAAAAGAAACAAGAACCCATCCGAGCTAAAGGCTTCAGCTCATGGTGGCGAGCAATAGCTTGAAGTAGGCATCAAGATCAAGCCTGGAAATACCGTCCTTGGGTCCGAGAGGATCCTCTCGCACTTGAGCGGAAATGGCTTCCTGATTAGTGAGCAGGAAGGTAATAAACGACTTCTCACGCTCCGGTGTACCGTCAGCCTTCAGCACAACTTCCAGCTCGCCGCGCTCAATGAAACCATTGCCGTTTGTATCAAGGGCATCAAAAGACCGATAGGCATACTCTTTGATCTGATTGATGCTGTCTTGCACCGTGCCTTTCGGCACATAATTGGAAACCCAGGCTTTATCAAAATCGTCAGACACGGCATACTCCCATCAATTTTTCCAAAAGAGCCGCACTCGGCCCCCTAAGCTAATAATCTACCAGGCAAAAGACGTGGGTAAACTCAGCGGGAAAAGTTTCGGAAAAACTCCCACATAGTTTCAGAGGCATCTATATCCTGACAAATCGGCCCGCTAATGTCGCTGATGGCACGCAAATTCAAACAGCCGGGCCAGGTATGACCGCCCCCCACAATTTTGTAGAGCACCACCGAGCTTGCTCCGCTGCCGAAGACCTGCTTCTCCACTCTAGTCCCGTCCCGGGGCGAGCTGTCCGGCTCCTGAGATACCCGAGGATTGCCGCTTGCACCGTTATGATTGATCCAGAAATCTATGGTCTCCGGTGCGCTATTCAAGCCGCCCATTTTGGCAAGAGGTCCATCCAGGGAACCAAGGGCGCCGATTCCCAACACCTCACCCAGCTTACCGAGATCTCTTTTGCGCCCGTCATCCCAGGGTATGAGCGGGTCTTCCGTACCAAGAAAAAATACTATCGGCACAGACCTGCCCCCGGCGCAATTTGCACCACCCCTGGTTAGAGTGGAAGCCACCACGGCGCAGGCTGCTATTTTCTCAGGAATACTGAGGGAAAGAAGCTGCGTAAAATAGCCGCCATTGGAAATACCGCAGGCGTATACGCGGCGGCTGTCGATGTTGACGGTGCGCGACAGTTTGGCGAGCATGGCTTCCACATAAGAAACATCGTCATTACCGGCAGTCAGCCCATCTTGCCAGCGCCCGCCCTGGGCATTGGGAAAAACCACGACAAAACCCTTGCGGTCTGCCACTCCCGTCAGTCCGGACATGCCGTACATGAGTTGCCCGTTCATGCCAAGCCCGTGAAAAGCCATAACCAGCGGATAAGAACGCTTGCTGTCGTAGCCCCTGGGCACATGAATCAAGTAGCTGCGTTCCACACCACCGACACTGACCGTGTCGCCAAAATCTTGAGCTGAAGCCGTCTGCGCCGCAGGCTGGGCTGACCTGGACTGAACGCTCTGGGGCTGTGGCTGTGCCTGCATGGCGGCCTGACGCATGCTGCCGGACCCCTGATTCTGTGGGTAAGCCGGATAACCAGGCTGACGCCCCTGGTAATACTGCCTCTGATACTGGCTCCCGGTCTGATTGCCGACGGGATTGACCCAGCGAGCCTGCCTGGAGCCGGGCACCCATTCATATTGCTTCTGCTGAGCATCAGCCCCGAGCATAGCAAGACTGAGCAAGAGTGCCAGACACAAGGCGGCGCCTGAACGTCTGTTCAAAAGACGTTCTGAGGCGCTTCTGCCTCTAGGCGCTTCAATTTGCCGGGTTTCTCTAGGATTTTCTCTAGGAATCAAGTGCACCCCGAGAGCTTCTTCACAAGGGCCTATTGCCCTTGTACCACGCCGCATGGCAATCCAGCCATAGCCCCCCGGGCCCGGTGGTCCGCCATCAGGCAGCAAATGGCAAGCGGTGCCTGCGGGAGATTTATAGCCGTATTAAACTGGGTATGTCATAGCTGAGTTTCATGGAGAATGCCAAAATGAAAGCCCCCCGCTGCAAGTTTCCCACCGGTAGCCGCTCGACTCAGTCCAAATTGGCTCTTGCCGTGCTTGCCGCTTCAGCCTGCCTCCTCTCCCTGACGCCAGTCTCTCCCCTGCCGGCTCAGGCACAGATGCCGCCCGGACCGGAAGCAGTTGCGGCGCCGCCCTTAGTGGAAACAGCGGAAGGTCCGCTGAGGGAAAAAAGACAAAATCTGGTGCAAAAGATTCAATCGGCAAAAGACCAGGGCATTGGCATTGCCTCTTACATGGCAGCCTTTAATTTCATCGAAGAAATGGTCAAATCCAAAGCTGCGGAAGCCGATATCGGCAAGAGAATAGACTCTCTCGATAACAGCCTGGAAGACCAGTTTAAACGAAGCGCTATTCTCAAAACCCAGAGACCGACACCCCCAATAGCCGAATCATCGCCGCCGCCGAGCGCCATGTTGGGCGGCGGCGGACTGCCTGATCTCGGAGGTGGAGGCGGTGACATTATCTCGAAGCTGAAAAGCAAATATGGTGGTCAGATTCCGCCCAATCTCAAAGACAAACTGCCGCCCGGTCTACAGGAAAAATTGAGCGGCTTAGGCGGCGACCCGAGCCAGCTTCTGAATGACCCAAACCTGAAGGACATTCTCAAGGGTCTGAAGAAGTAGTGAAGGAAGGTACAAGCTCTTACACGGAATTGAGTCTGGAGGATCTAAGACGAAGAGCCACGATCCTCGACCACCTTCCAGTGGGGATTCTAGGCGCGGATAAGAGAGGAATGATTCTCTCGATGTCACCGCAGGCGATTGTGTACCTGGGGAGAAGCGGAACGGAACTCAAGGGCAAGAGCATTTTTGACCTGGTGATTCCGGAAGACAAATGCGCATTTGACCAGTACCTTCAG
>JACRFZ010000029.1 GCA_016212515.1 Candidatus Melainabacteria bacterium | reverse complement strand
CCAGGAATTCCTTCCATGAGGATAGACCAGGCACCGGACCACGGGTGAAGCGCAGGGTCATGGCGCCTTTCGGACCGATATCCGGCAGGCAGAAGGGTTGACAGCAAGCCACGCAGGTGATTTTGGGCTTTTCGCCCAGACCGAAAGAGAGAAAGGAATTCTCCATGTTCTTCAATGAAACCACGCATTTGAGGCGAACGATTGAGCAGATGTGTTTCTTGTCTTGCTCCTGGAAGAGAACAGGATTGACCTGACTGGAGTTTTCCGCCAGACCGGCAAAAGTGAAAGAGTGGCGACCGGCTGGGATATTTATGAATGGTTTGTACTTGCCCCGATGTATCTGTTCCGGTTTAACCCGGGCAAGGTGATAGGGTTTGGGGATGTCCTGGGTGGATTCCGTGCCCTCTTGCAACCAGCCGGTTTCCATTTCCACGGATTCGACTGTGAGATTGTCGGGCAGGGTCGCTTGCAAGAGGGCTTTGACGTCTTTCATGGGATCTATTTTGTTACCGTGAATGTCCTCCAAGCCGACATTCTTGTCCTCCTCCAGGGCCCTGGAAAGGGCCCCGTTCAGTTTCTTTATGGTCTCGTCAAGGTGGGTTCTGTCCTCCTCTGCCAGTCTGGCCATGTAGTGGTTGCCGAGTTCTTCGGCAACAATTGTGTTCTGACGGACCGTGCCCACGAGTGTGTTGATGCCGATCACCGGTAAGGGCTCACCGTCCTCGGCGGCGGTGGCCTTACCTACTGGTGGATAGTTGCTGAGCGAAACAAAGCCGAAATGCGGATCATCGATGAAGATGCGCGACAGGTCATTGGCAGCCAGCAAGCAGGCTGCTTCCACGCAGCTCTGCGAGCGGGTTCTGTCAATGTAATAGAGCGCAATCTGACTCGTGGTCATAATCGTCGGTAGAATCACAAAGCAGGCTATGGCTACGGTCAAGAGCATGATGTTGCCGTTAGCCGCACGGTACCGTCCTTTCATGGCGACCTCCCTATTTGCGTTGCTGGCGAATCGCTTCGCGTTGGAGCCTGATTGCTTCGCGCTGTCTCTCGATTTCAAGACGCTGCTGTCTGACAATTTCGCGGCTGCGCTGTACATCCGGTGCGTTGTCGCCGGTGTTCTGCTGAGCTTGCTGTCTTATTGCTTGACGTTCCTGTTCGATGCGCTGGCGGTCTAGTTCGATGGCTCGGCGCTGGGCTTCCACTTCCTCTCTCATCCGTTGCACGGCCTGTTGATTGGCCTGATCTTGGGCGCTGGGACCCGGATTTGGATTGGGACTAGGATTGGGATTGGGATTAGGAGTAGGAGTGGGAGTGGGCGTAGGAGTAGGAGTGGGAGTAGGAGTAGGCGTAGGAGTGGGAGTAGGAGTAGGAGTGGGAGTGGGAGTAGGAGTGGGAGTGGGAGTAGGAGTGGGAGTGGGAGTGGGAGTAGGAGTAGGAGTGGGAGTAGGAGTGGGAGTGGGAGTGGGAGTGGGAGTGGGAGTGGGAGTGGGAGTGGGAGTGGGAGTGGGAGTGGGAGTGGGAGTCGGAGTGGGAGTGGGGGGCGGCGAGGTGCTACCCAGGTTGGCTACCAGCACGGCCATCTGCGGTTGATCCTGACCGTTGATCGGATTTATGTTGAAGATATAGTTCTGCGGATACCAGGAGCCGGCTGTCCAGTACGCATAGCCGGTCCAGGCTCGGGAGTGGGCATGCATGTAACGCAGCATGGCCGAAAGCGATGCACAGGCACCGGCGTCTTTGGTGACGCCTATTTCAGAGAGGAAGGCGGTGCGGTTGTTAGCTTCCAGCCAAGCCGTGAAACCGCTCAGAGTGCCCACGGCATCAGTGGCTGAGAGGTAGTCGGTGTGAGTGCCGGAGCCGTCATAGTCGAGGTACTGGTGTACGTCGAAGGCAAAATTATTGCCGGAGTCCGTGATCTTGATCATTTCCTGCGCATTCAACTGCAAGTAGTTAACCGGGTGCATCCAGTACGTGGCCGGCACCAGAATCAAATTGGTAGCACCCTGAGCTCTTATGCCGTCGATGGCTGCTTGTGATGAGGCCCGCCAGGTGGCGGCGGTCATGCTGGAGCCTATCGGTTCGTTCATTAAGCCGAACACTACTTTGGGATTGTTTTTGTAGTGGTAGGCAAGTTGGGCCCAGAAGTTGGCAAACATAGAGTTCGGATGTCCGCCCGGTACGCCGACGGTGACGTTTTTGTAGGCGCCGTAATTGTGAGGATCGATAATTGTATAGAGACCACGGGCGGTGGCATTGTATATGACGGCGTCCAGTCTGCCCAGTTCGGTCAGATCCAGTGGTCCGTTGGCATTAGGTTGCATCCTCTCCCATGAGAAAGGCACGCGCACGCAGGTCAGTCCTTTGGAGCGGAAGTAATCCAGTTCGCTGACCGAAGGATAGACATAGTTGGTGTTGTACACCCCTGGAACCATCTGACCGTTGAACTCGCCGCCGGATATGTTCACACCCTGCAGTCCCATGCCGCCATTACCGGCGATGGCAGGTGGTAGAGACGGGAGAACCAGACCGGCCGCGGTGATTGCGCATAGAATGGTACGGGCGAGACGAGACACTGGCTTGCGCCAGGTAAAAGGTTTCTTCGACATGATAGTACTCCTCGCAGACCGAATATTCCCAGAAGGGGAACTCGGATTGGTCGTCAAATCAAGACCTGAGGTAGCCTCAGGCAAAGCCGCAGTGGAAAGCGCTCCCGGGCTTACGCCCATACCTGTACTTTTGCGAAATGACGAACGAGCCTGCGAAGACGACTCATTGTTTAAGTATCAGGCTAAATGAATTAAGTAGTGGAGGGATTGGAACGCTGTATGAGGAGTAAGCCCTAAAAAAACAATGCGGTAACGATCTTTTCCAGAAAAGTTTGCAATTGAACCGTTATTTAGACTGATGGGCGTTAAAATTGAGCCTGTAATTCCCAGTGTACGGGTCTAAGAACTTTGGTAAAGAACAATTACGCTGGTGCCGCTGTTTCGGTAGCGCTACTAGGTGCCCTGATCTCAGCGTTGTTTTCGGGTGGTTCGGCTTTGGCGAAGGCGCCCGTCAAGAAAAGCAGCGGTGCCGCCCCGGCTGCCAAGAAAGTAGTGCCGCCTGATTATTACCCGCTTGCCGATACTTACTGGTGGAAGTTCAAGGGTAATTCCGGCGGTAACAGCATCGACTTTACTTTGAAAGTCGTGGGTATTGAGCGGCAGCCCGATGAGAGAATTGTCTATCAGGTGGATACCTGTGGCCAGCAGGTCGTTCATGACTGGTATGTAAAAGAGAAAGGTTCAGTCCTGAGGCTGAAAGAATACTACGGCGACAATACTAAGTTGCGAGTAAGCTACGAGCCTCCTTATTGCATTCTGCACAATCCTTTGCTTGTAGGTGATAAGTGGTCATGGCAGGGTAAGGGCTTGATGGATGTTTCTATAAATGATCAATCAAGAGTGGAAGCGGAAGAAGATGTAGAGGTGCCGGCCGGAAAGTTTCGCGCCATGCGAGTAGTCTCCGACGTGCAGCAGGGACCGGCCCATGTGGTGAAAACATACTGGTATGCGCCTGGTGTAGGACTTGTGAAGACTAAGACCGAGAATAACGGCATTGTAATAGGTACCGAACTGGTCGACTATAGTTTTAAAAAGAAGCCCTGATGGGTCTTCAGTTTTTGTGAGAGGGAGTGTTATAAGCTCGATTGAAGTCTCGAGATTTGGCATTGCCAATTGATCGCCGGTGCGCACCTGTATTTCAGGGAAGTATTCGGAAAGCGCTAAACTCATGTAACACTGAAGCTTAAATCTGTTTGACAGCGAAAACCATAGCTGGAGCGGCGTTTTAGAAGTGAAAAAGTCCCAAAATGCAGATGTAATATTTGTTCAAATCACTATTGTTACATTCTCACTAGTTTTTTGCGAAGGGTCGGGTTGAGTCTTTAGATGTTGATTTCTTCAATCACAAAGGCAACTGCAACTCTGGCGAGAGGCAGTCACCTTTGTGATCTTTGTCAGTGCTCTCTACTTTTCAGAATTGAGTTCGTCCAGGCTGAATGATTTGTCGCTGAAAGGGTCATGCCAACCTTCCACGGCGTTGGTGGAGCCGGCCACCAAGCCTTCGCCTACTCCAGCCAGTAGGTTGAGAGTTTGCCCGGGCAGACTGGCCAGCATCAGTACAGCCGAGCCTCCGCTTTTGGTGGCTTCATCACTGAGGGCTTCCGTGTATTGACCGAGCTTGTTACCCTCGCAGCGTAGCACGGCTATGGGCGTACCGATTGCCAGCGCGGTGCCGACTGCCATTACCTTTACCGGCAACATGGCGGTTTCTTTGAGAAATTCGCTGCTGTCCGTGGAGGCTGTCTTTTTGCCGTAGTCGCTGGCTTGAGCCGGGCAGGTATTGGCGCCCAGGCAGAGGGTGGCTACTAATAGTGTCAGGGCTCTTTTCATAATAATCTCCTTGAGTTCGCCATTTGTTTTCTCGCACATCACACTGAAAGCATACAAAGCCCTTATCGGGGTGAGTCGACAGTCGCAACAGTTTGGTTATTGTTTCGGGCGAGAGGTGAATATTCCATTTATAATTCTTGCAAGTCTGAGATTTTGACTTTTATATGAGGTGCAGATGGCTGCTCATACCAGATTTAAGAGCGTGTCTGTCAGTCTGGCTCTGGCAGGTGTCATATCTAGTTCTTACGTGGCGTCGGCGCGTGCTCCCATAGATAGGAGTGCCGGTCTGGATGCTTGGTCGCCATCCATCCGGGATGAGGGGTGGTCCCGGCGAAACTATGACCACCCGCCCTTAGTGGCCCAGCAGGATGCCGTCCAGCAAGGTTTTGTACAGCAAGAGGCAGAGTCGCAGGGGCAGTCTCAAAGCAAAGCAAGTGGGGCGCGTTTCCGCTTAAAACGCCCTGGCGCAGAGTCTTCGTCCGTTCCTCAACCACCTGGCTCTCCTGGCTCGGTGGCACCGGAAGTTGCTGCTCCAGTTACTCCGGCAGTACCAGCAGGGGTGCAAGTTCCTTCCTTCGATACCCATACTAATTCCGAGCCCGCTGCTTCGACGCCCTTACAGGGGTCATCTAGCGGCTCCTCCGCCGGTGAAGGAAAAGTGATCTGGCGCCCTGGTATCATACTCAGTGGCACAGCCGGCGAGACTGCTCTCAACCCAACCTGCGATCTTTCGCTGGCTGCCAGTCAGGCTTCCGAGTTTCCCGACAGCGCAGAGGCGGCCTTCATTCACGCCGTAGCTCTGACGCGCTCCAGCCAGGTGGAGGCGGCGTTAAAGGAAGTGCGACGTGCGCGCAATCTGGCCAGAGCCACGGGAGATCCAAACTATTTCAATCGCGCCGTTTCGCAGTATGAACAATCTTTGGATGCCGATCCGAATAATTCCTGCGTGCGCTATGGTCTCAGTTGGGCTTATTATATGCAGGCTTATTTATTGGGGGAGCAGGCCCGTAAGCAAGAGAATCTAGCTAAGCAACCGGTAATGCCGCAGATGTACCGCAAGAAAAGTCGCCTGGGTGATAACTTGCTCAATGGTGCCACCATTCTAGCTTCCGCTCTCACCGGTACAAAGCCGCCTGTAGGTGCCGTTCCTCATATTCCCGGGGCGCTTGAGGGTGCTCCGACCTGGGCTATACCTCAGATCAAGCAATACTATCAAAAGAGCATCAATCAGCTCGATCAGGTGATCAAGCGAGAACCGACTAATGCCTGGGCGGCAACTTACCGCGTGCATGTCAATGAAGAATATGACGGAAATAATGAGGCGGCGCTCAGGCAGTTGGAAGCACTTAAGAAGCGGTTCCCGGACAATCCGGCCGTGGCCTTCTTCCTTGCCGATGCCTATGCTCGCAACGGCAACTTCGCAGCCGGAGCCGGATCTCTGGGGCGGGCCGTGCAGTTGAAATTGCAAGGCAAGTAAATCCGAAGGGGCGTGGGTGGCTCTCAGCCGGTATTTCGGTATGCCGCACAGTTTGCCATTCAGTTTGTTGTTCTGTTTGGCCTTTCAATTTGCCCTTTAGTCCTTTAGTTTGCCTTTCCGGTTCTATAAACCCAGGCGATTAAGACCAACTGCAGAGGCAGGCGACCGTAGAGCAGAGCTACCGGTATGGCTGGAAAGGTATTGGGGTTGAGGGCCATATGCAGGTTGGCCGGAAAGACGGCGATGAGGAGAAGCACCAGGCCGTAGGCGGCATAAGGTCTGGTCTTTGTGACCAGCATACCGATGGCGCCGAGAATTTCAAAGACACCGCTGATGTGTACCAGGGGTAAATGCCAGGGCAGCCAGGGCGGCATGGCTTTGAGAAACAGTGCGGGCTGAGTGAAGTGATTCACTCCCGCAAATAGAAAGAGGGCGGCAATCAGGTAGATTGATAGGGTCTTTTTGTGATTATTCAATAGTTGAGGCTGAGGGTAATTAAATCTTCTGCCTGTGAAAGCGATTAAGCTTTCAATATTATATAGTCCCGGTGTCCGTGAAGTAACCTGCAAGTTAGTCAAAGGGGGGTTCATTGAGCCTTAAAGAGACCAGGCGAGTCATCTGTCCCCATGATTGTCCCGATACCTGTTCGATGTCGGTAACCGTAGAAGACGGTCGGGTGGTTTCAGTGCGGGGAGATGAGAGCCATCCTTTCACCCGCGGCTTTTTGTGCGTCAAGACCAATCATTATTTGGAAAGGCTTTATAGCCCTTTGCGACTGCTTGTACCGCAAAAGCGCGTCGGCAGGAAGGGGGAGGGGCGCTTCGCTCCTATAACCTGGGAAGAGGCTATGGATACCATTGCCGAGCGCTTTCAAGCGATAGCTTCTCAGTACGGTCCGGAGGCTGTCTTGCCTTATAGTTATGCGGGCAATATGGGCAAACTGGCCTTTGGCTCCATGGACAGACGATTCTTTCATTACTTTGGAGCCAGCCGCTTGCTGCGCACCATCTGTGCTACCGCTGCTACCGAGGGTTATCTCCATACCATGGGCGATAGACTGGGCACCGATCCTGAGTCTTTGCCCGAGAGTAAGCTCATTATCGCCTGGGGGTCAAACTTCGTATCTTCCAATGTGCATCTGGTGCCCTTTGTGAATGAGGCGCGCAAACGTGGTGCCCTGCTGGTCACAGTTGACCCGCATAAGAACCGCACTGCTGAACAATCCGATTTGTTTATTCAGCCTTTGCCCGGTACGGATGCGGCTTTAGCGCTGGGCATGATGCATGTGATCGTGCAGGAGGGTTTGCATGACGAGCAGTTTATCAAAGAGAATACAATTGGCTTCGATGCGCTGGCCTCGCACCTTGCTGCCTATGACCCGGCTAGAGTGGCTGCCATCACCGGCCTTTCTCAAGACCAGATAATCGAATTCGCTCGCCTTTACGCCCGTCTCAAACCCAGTTGTATCCGCCTCAATTATGGGCTCAGCCGCCATACCAACGGCGGCATGATGGTGCGCACCGTGAGCTGTTTGCCGGCTCTGGTGGGTGCCTGGGGCGTGCCGGGCGGTGGCGCTATGCTCAGCTTGAGCGGTGCTTATCCCTTGAATCTGGCTGCTCTGGAAAGAGCGGATTTGCTCAAGCGCCATGAGAAGATGCCGCGCGCCATCAATATGATCAAGCTGGGTGAGGCTTTGCTTGATGTGAATGATCCGCCGGTTAAAGGTCTCTTTGTTTATAACAGCAATCCTGCCGCCGTTGCTCCCGATCAATCAAGGGTGATTGAAGGTCTCAAGCGCGAAGACCTGTTTACCGTGGTTCATGAGCAGGTTTCGACCGATACGGCCCTCTTCGCCGATATACTTTTACCGGCTCCTACGGTTTTTGAAGATTGCGACCTTTATAGCGCCTATGGCCATCTCTATTTACAGTTGAATGAGCCGGCCGTGGCGCCTCTCGGTGAGTCAAAATCAAACGTGGAAGTATTCCGAATGTTGGCACGGCGCATGGGTTTCAGCGATCCCTGTTTTGAGGACAGCACAGAGGAGCTTATCCGTCAGGCTCTCACTAGTGAGCATGAGCATCTGCGCGGCATTACCTATGAGAGATTGAAGCAAGAAACCTTTGTGCGTTTGAATCTACCCAGACCTTTCGTGCCCTTCGCCGACGGCAAGTATCCTACCGAGAGCGGCAAAATAGAGTTGTATAGTGCCGGCATGCTCAAGCTTGGTTTGTCGCCTTTGCCTGTGCACATTCCGGTCTCCGAGAGCCCCGAGGCTAATCCTGAACTCTTCCGGCGCTATCCGCTGCGCTTTGTCAGCCCGGCAGCCCACCATTTTCTCAACAGTAGTTTCGCCGATATGCCCTCTATGAAACGCAAGGAAAGAGTGCCAACCATTGAGTTGAATGAGGTGGACGCCCTTCGCCGCGGACTGAAGGACGGGGATTGGGTGCGGGCTTTTAATGACAGGGGCAAGACCTTCTTCCGGGTGAAGCTGGCCGGCACGGTGGCTCCCGGGGTGGCCTGTCATCTCAGCTTGTGGTGGCGGCAATACAGCCCGGGCGGGTATAACTGTAATGTGCTGACCAGTTCTGAGAGCGCCGATATGGGTGGCGGCGGCACCTTTCATACCTGCCTGGTGGAGGTGGAGAAAGCGACGCCGGAAGAGCAGGCTATGATTGATGAAAGTTTGCAGGAAGTGTGTGCGAATTGAAGTAAGGCAAACCGCGAGTCTTGGGGCCTTTTCCTCCCGCGCCGGCAGAGGAGGCTTGACACTGTCGGCCCTGCTTGTGCTTGCTTGCTTCGATCTTACCGGTTGCAGTCAGAAGGCACCGGAAATAGTGCCTGAGCCGATTCAGCAGGCTCCCGGACTTTCTCGTTCTGCCATTAAGTTTGATACCACTGGTCTGACCAGCGTCTATACCTCCGGTACGGTGCAAAAATGGTCTTCCGGTCGCACTGAAGAAGTTTCCCTTCATTGCATACTGGCTCCGCCGGATATTCCCTGTGCCTTGAGCGATAAGAAGGGCGTGCAAAACTATTTTCGCAATTGTGCCAGACAGAGCGGCGGTGGTTTGGTGTCGGTGGATATGGTCAAAGTCAAGGAAGTGCCCTGTATCATGACCATCGTTAAGGTTCCCCAGAAGCCCAGCGGTATGACTTACATAGGCTCCCTTACCATTCCATTAGCCGAGGGCAGTTATGTTATCCGGGTGCAGTGCATTGAAACCGGTATAACCGGCAGCCGTGAATCAGCCGTGCTGCAAAATCTCACCACCAGCGGTAAGGTCGGCATAGACGCTCATGGTAATTTGACGAATTGGCAGCAGGATCCCTATGACCCTGGTTTGAACGCTCCTGATTTGATATTGCGCAATAAAGCCGACGATGAGAGGTATGACAAACTCTTCCCGACTCATCCGCTCACCAAGGTGCGCTTTGGCTTGCGCACCATCCTGCGCACACTGGAACTCGACAAGTCGGTACTTCTGGCGCCGCCTTTTCTTGGTCCCTGAGCGCTAGCTGGTCAGAAAGTTTGTTATAAGCTCAAGGTAGGCCTGCTGCTGATCCGCCGCCACCCAGTGGCCGCTCTCCTCGAAGATGTGCAGCATGGCACCATCAATTTTAGAGGCCACTAGCTCCGAAAACTCCGGGGCGCAGATCCAGTCATGGCGAGCCCCGATTACTAGAGTGCGGGCTTTAATGCGAGGCAGCGACTCAGTCAGGGAGAGCTGTCTCAAGAAGCCGCCAAAGGCAAAGTTTATGGCATCTTTTGAAACAATGCTGCGCTCTCGTTTTAGCTTTGCCTGCTCGGCATCAAACTTGACCGAGTACATGGTACCCATCACCTGGAAGAACTCTTTTACCTGTTCGTCACTTTCAAATGCCCCTTGAAAGAGGCGGTTGCCCCACTGGATTTGCTCGGGGCTGCCGCGTTCATTGAGAATTTCCCGTGCTCTTGAAAGGCATAGTCCCTCTGAGGCGGTCACCGATAAAATCAGGTGCGAAACTCTGTCGGGATATTGAGCGGCATAGGCCTGAGCCACGATTCCGCCGTAGGAACCGCCAAGGACGGCGATTTTCTCCAGTCCCAGATAATCCCTGAGGGCATCCATGTCGGCTACGTTGTTTTCAAGCGTATAAGAGGCGATGTCGCCCCGGGCAGAGCGACCCTGTCCGCGATGATCGAAGTAGACAATTTGCACATGCCGGCTGAGGGGGCTCAAACTTGGCTTGTAGCCGGTATGATCGACGCCGGGACCGCCATGCACGGCAAAGAGCACAGGTTTTTCTCTCATACAAGGTCCGTCCGGTACCAGCCCGGCTCCCTCTACGTCGAAGTAAATCTGGGTGTCACGTATTTTGGCGCGCACGGCTGCCTGTCCTCTGGTGTTGTTTGTACAAAGCCTGCCGGTCTTGCCCGGCCGGGCTTACTGTTTCTTGTTTTTAGCCAGCAACTTCGCTTCACTGAGGGTCTCCTGGAAACCCTTCAGATAGTTCTTTCTGGTTTCTTCCTCTATCTGCGGCCACTCCGCCTGGGGCAGGCTCATGGTTACTTCCCCGGGATCCCGTTGGCTCTGGTCTTTATCGCCCAGGCTTGTCAGCATCGATTTCATCCCGTGCAAGTTAATCCAACGTTGATCATAGTTGTGAGCGGTCTTCTTGTCCCAGGCCAGCACTTCCGGCACAACCTTCTCCAGCTTGCTAAGATTCGAAAACATATACTGATTGATGGGCTGACCGAACTGATCGTTCATGACGGCGATGGCTGATCTGGCCGAGAGGTCGCCGCAGCGATTGGCATCGTATCTACCTCTCAACTGGCCGGCGTAGAACCAGAAGGCGGCTTTGTCCTTTTCTCCGCGTTGGAAAAGGGTGGCCGACAATTGATAAAGGACCGGCGGTGCGTAGCGATCAGGGGCTGCTTCTATGGCCTTAATGGCTTTGTCCTGGGTGGCTTTAGACTTGGATTGCAAGAGCTTTATGGTAGAAGTGGCCAGTTTTGTGTCAATAGTCTTGTATGGTCCGGAAAGGGGCAAAATTATCTCTTTTGCTGCCGCCGTGCCGATCACCGAAAAAATACTGATCGATATGGCGCAGGCAAGCAAGACTGACTTAATTTCTGATCTCATTCTATTCAACCGATTGGCAGCTCAACAGCCGTGATTATACAAGAGCGTGAGCGGCTGCGTTTGGCACTTACTGTCTCCAATTTAACGGCAGGCAATCTGAGCATTTGCTCCGCCTGTGAGCGAAACCGGTTTCTTTGGGGGAACCTGAGCTTCCCGACTGAGAGCAACTTAGGGCTAAATCAGCCTCTTGATCAGTCTCCGGTTTGATCAATTGTGGAGTGGTTCGGGCTATCATTGATCAGGTGGTGGTGAAGGCTTTTGTAATGGGATCCCGAGTATTAGTGCCGGTCGATAATCAGGAGTGCTCCGAAGCAGCACTGCTTTCGGTCATGTCCAGGGTCTGGGAGCCGGATACAAGTTTTCTTCTGTGTAAAGTGGTGGAAGATTTTCGGGCCATCCTGGGCGAAGGACAGATCGAGCACGAAAGTGCCTTGAATGCCGAGCAGGAAGAGTATCGCTATAATGCCGGACTCTGGCTCAGGCAGACCACAAGAACCTTTGCCGAAGTATTGCCGCGGGTGGAAGCCTGTATGGAGTTCGGTCCGGTTGTGGAAAAGCTCTCGGATGTGGCTTATAGTTGGGGGGCTGATTACATTGTCCTGGGTTCGCAAGACCTGGGTCTTTCCACTCGATGCGCCCTTGGTAGTGTTGCCTCATCGTTATTGCGGCGAGCTCCTTGCACTGTAGAGGCAGTGCGTAGCAGTCGTCTCAAGCACCTGGTCCATGCACAGGGAAATGTCAGCACTTATGAGATCGGTCAGATCATATCTGCTCCACCCCGCAAGATTATTGTTGCCACTGATCTTTCCAGTGGTGCCGATGCCGCAGCGGAATGGGTGGCTGAAATGAATTGGAGTCCTGATGCCGAATTTCTTGTAGCTACCGTCAATACACCATCGCACAAAGATTCCCATTCCCATCTGCTCAGTATGGGAGCTGCCTATACCCGTGAGAAGTACCATCTATTGCAAGTGGAAAGCCTGCTGAAGAACCACGCCAGCCGCATAGTTGAGGCTTTCGGATTGAAGCGAGTGGAAGCCGACATTATCACGGATGAGTCACCTGCCAATGGAATTCTCACTCTCGCTAACGACTGGCAGGCCGATCTGGTTGTGACCGGCTCTCGCGGCGCCAACCGCAATCCCGACTTTCGGGCCGGCAATACGGCCGTTGGCATTCTGGACCGAGTGCATTGCTCGGTCATCACCGTGCAGATGGATGCCAAAAAACAGGTCAAATTTCACTGGAACCAGTCGGAAGCGGCCAAGAAATAGCAGGTAATATTTAGAGCTTACGTCCCCTGGAAAGCGGTGCGAAGATCGTTTCTACTTCATTGTTTTTTTTCTGCGCGTTGGGTTTGCTGTTATCCAGGTAAGAATGAACCTGAGTATGGGGGAGCAATACCTTCAAGCGCTTGAAACCGCTCATGGTTATGCCGGTTTTCCTGATGTCCAGAAAGTGTAAGTTCTTCAGCTTGGCGAGAATGGGGATAGCTCTGTCGTCCAATTGATAATTGCCCGCTAAGAGCAAGGTTTCAAGCTGGGGCATGTCGGCAAGAAAACCGGCGGAGGCGGCAGTGAGGTGGGTGTAGGATAGCCCCAGCACTTTGATGCTTTTGTATCGGCTCAAGTAGCGAAGATTCTCCACTTTTACGTCGTTGTTGTTCAAAGTTAGTATCTTCAGTTTATTTAGACCAGTGAGTTCCTTCAAGAAGGAGCCGTCGAGTTCATTGGCGAAGAGCAAAAGTGCCTGCAGATTCTTCAAGGGCTTGAGCGCCGAGAGCCCGGCGTCGTTCATTTCCGATTTTTCCAGATCCATTACCCTGATTTCGGTTAGTTTAGCTAGATAAGGCATGGCTTTGACGGAGTAGCCCTCTTCGCCATCGTCCATGGTGGCATAGCGAAGCACCACCGAATCAATGCTGTCAGGCTTTAAAGTCTCTATTAAGTGCGGGTTGTGGAAGAAAACATGGTTTGGAAAATAGATGACGAATTTGCCGGCCGGTATATCGATTTGACCTTGCGCCAGAAGATTCTTGGTTTTGGCTTCGCCGTGCTGAAAGATGGCCTTATCGGATATGGCAATGCCGCCCAGGGCTTTCTCCCTCGGAAACTGAATAAAATGCCTTGGTTTGGCTTTAAATTCGGGCTCTCCCCAGTCATATTTGCTATAGGTCGGTGACGCAGCCAGAACCTGACCGGTAAAGACTCCGGTCAGGCTGAGGAGACCGGCTGCGCAGAGCACAAGCCTGTTTATAAGCAGGTGGCCGCCAGCCACTCGATACTTACTACATTTAACTCGTTTTGACTTTCCCATGGTGTGGATTCCGATGCCTATAGTCGCCTGTCTCGAGACACAGGTGCAAAAATACGGTGAATATCTCTTTCGTACGGCTCAATATTAGTTGGCTTCTGCATTTTTCCGGAGGAGAGTGGGTTCTTTAGTGAGGGTGAAAATTCCAGGTACTGAATTTTCGTGGTCTGCAATCTCTTCAGACCTGACGCTGAAATTTTTGTGCCGCGTATGTCCAAGTGGCGCAACGATTTCAACTTCAGTAAATCGTCGATTATCTCATCTCCCAGGTCAATATTATCGCTTAGTCCCAGAAAACGAAGCTTCTGCAATTTGCTGATTGGTTTCAGACTTGCCGCCGTGAGTTTAAGATGTCTCAGTTGCAGATACTCGAGGTTGGGATATAGTGGAAAATACTTGGTATTCTCTGGTTTGAAGCAGTTGTCGCTCAGATCTATTACTTTCAGGTCTTTCATAACTGTCAGATCCTTGAAGCAGGAGCCGTCCAGTTCGTTGGCATAAAGCTCTAGTACTTCCACATTGCGGAGATTTGTGAGGCAGCTCAGAGAGCTATCCTTGATTTCTGAACGGCAAAGGTCGAGAGCAAATATTGACGGGAACCGATTGAGATAGGGCAGGGCTCTGTTGGAGAGACCTTCTTCCTTTTCCGTGGCGGCGCCGAAGCGCATCACTACATTGTCCAGACTATCAGGTGCCATAGCATCCAAAATATGCGGGTTGGCGAAGAAGTTGTGGTTGGGAAAATAGGCAACAGTGTGATTGGCGGGCACCTCAATCTTTGCCTGCGCTTTAACACTGACTCCATTTTGTCGTTTAGCCTGGCGAACCTGTCCTGGAAAGATCGCTACACCACCGGCGGAAACGTCCGTCGGAAATAAGAGTGTGCGGGGCGGGCGGCTGAAGTTCCGGCTGTTGTCGAAGAGTTTATCGTCGAGTATAGGCAAGCCCTTTGCCGAAAGGGTAGAAAGAGCGACCAGCGCCGACGCGCTCAGGCAGAATGTAATCTTGGAAAAGTAGGTCATCTTACCCATTATTACACCCGTTGCTCAGGCGGCGTCGCCCCTCCTGACCTGAAAGAGAGGTGGCCGACCATTTATGGGTATATTGCATAGGTTGTTTTGCTGCGAATGCTACCCCCCAAGGTAAGAAAATTGAGCACATCTGCTTCCATGAAGGGCAAGAGTCCTGGTTGGAGCGCCTTCTTTCGGGAGGTGTCCGTGGCTCTCGCTTTCTGTCTTGTTCTGGGTCTTTCTCTGCCGGCCCGGGCTGCTGAAAAGACTGTGCCGGTTTGGCTTCTCAAGCAAACCGATTATGCCGCCGGGCGCTATTCACTTTATGTCGGGGATGAAGCCGTTAGGCTGGAGGGCTTTTGTGGGCGCGCTTGCGTAGTAGCCAGGGCGCCGAAATGGGAAGTTGTGGCTTTTAACAAGGACGGATATTACTATCCCATGACCCTGGAGTACTGGAACAGGGTGGGACTGGGCGGAAATGCCAGCGATTTGAGGGTGATTTTCAAAGATCTCAGCCGAGCCAAGACTTCCAAGACGGTTATGTTTAAGTTACCCTGCCTGCGTGTAGAAAAGAGGGTGCGCTTTATCGGCGAAGACAATGCCTTTTCAACCATGCCCAGAAATAGTGTTGAAGAAGGAACCCTGACCATGACCCTGACCAGCGACGTAAAGCTGTCCAGGGAGGCCCTCATGTTTGTGCGTGGACTGTACAAGATACCTCCCACCGGTGGTTTTCTTCTTTCCTTTTCTCGCGGCAATATGAAGAAGGAAGAGAGTGTTTTGAGAACTGAAAGTATCACCATGGAAAAGGCACCGCTTTCATTGTTTGTGGTGCCGGGTCGGCTCAAGCAGGCCAAGAGCTTCAACAGCATAATGTACGGTAAGGAAGCGGAAGACATTATGTTGGACATGTCCGGTGCTGCTTTGCGCTAGGTAAGGCTGACTCGTCAGCCCGACAGGTCTACGTCCGAGAGTTTCAGCGCTGCTCCTTTGGAAATGAGTCGGGTAGCCGGTTTGCCCAGCACATGATTGACGTTGAAGAAAGAGTCGAACTTGGATGCCAGGCGCACATCGATGTTGACGGCGCTGAGGGTGATGACGGTACCGTCACGGATGTCTTTGGTGGCGCAGACAACAGGCAGGCGCTCCAGTTCATCGGGATTCATGGCGGTCATGCGGAACTGTGTACAGGTAGGGCATTGCATACCTTTGAAAGGACGGTGACAGGTTTTGCAGATAGAATCTTCTTTCTGCTCCGGGGCCTGTTCTCTTGCTTGCCCCCAGCCGGCTACCTCTCTTATGTCGAAGACCTTACCCTGTCTGGCATAGAGGCTGTTTATGTTTCTTATTGTGGTAATGGTTTGCGGTGCCCCTTCTCCGAAACAGAGCAAGTTGATTAGCAAGGCTTGCTTGAGACTGTCCTCGGCGGGCTTCATTTTGTTCTGAAAATTCTGACAATTGGCCAGTTTATTGAGAGTGGCTGCGATTTCCGGATGTTCCAGCCCGAAGGCGGCTATTTGTTTTTCCAGGCTGTCGTTGTAGATGGTCTCAGCCTCGGAAAAGCGCTTCATGCGGAAATAAAGGTCGCCAAGACTATCCATGCAGATGGCCAGCTTGACAAAAGATTTGCTTTCAGCGGCGGCTTCAATTGCTTGCCAGAGATAGTTTTCAGCGCTCTGGTAGTCACCATTTGACTCTGCGTTATGGGCGAACAGTTTGTGTAGTTCCCAGCTCTCCGGCATTGCTTAACCTGGCCCATAGAATTGAAGATCTCTATTGTGTCGGCAAGTTCAGCTTTTGCCAAGCCCTTGCAAAGGGCTCTTAAGGTAATTATTAAGGGAAGGCTATTTTTGCCGGAGCTGTTTCAGCCCCTTCGGTATATTCAAAACGGTGCCCCGATTTGATAGCACCAATTTCAAAACGAACGTGTTCAGTCCAACCCTTGCAAGAGCTTAGAGCCTTAAAGGGCGGTGCTGGCACATCAAGAACAATATTTCCCTTGGATTAAAGCTGATGGAGGAATACTGCTATGTTGCTGCAAAGAATTTCTGATGGAAGATTTGCCGACAACAGTCTCTCGAACTTCTGGAGGTCACTCAGTGAGTTGGATGCCGCCAGGCAAAATTTGAACCGCTTGCTGACCGGTGAGTCGGCTGCCGGCACTTCTTCGGAGTTCCCGGCTCTCAATGTCTGGCTTTCCGAAGATGATGCCCTGGTGGAAGCAGAACTTGCCGGTATCGAGGCTGAAGATATCGATATCTCCGTTACCAACGACAGTCTGACCTTGAGAGGCTCCAGACCCGCCTATGCGCTCGCTGAAGGGGAAAGGTTCCATCGTCAGGAGCGGGGCAGCGGTCAGTTCAGTCGTAGTCTGCAACTGCCTTTTAGAATCGATGCCGACAATGTAGAAGCCAACTTGAGCAAGGGAGTTTTGCAGATTCGCGTGCCCCGGGCCGAGTCTGACAAGCTCAAGAAAATTATGGTGCGGCCGGCTTGAGGGGGCGCACCGCCCATAGTCTCATAGAATTGAATTGATTGGTTGCCGAAAAGAAGCACAGAAGGAGTAAACATCATGGTTACTGCTATTGCCGAAGCTGATAAACAAGAAGTGCAGGAAGCTATCGAGAGCACCCGCGCCGGGCGAGTGTTCGTGCCGCGCGCCGATATTTATGAATCTCAAGACAAGCTGGTGGTGCTGGCCGACATGCCTGGGGTTGATGAAAGCTCTGTCGAGATTACGGTGGAAAACAATATTCTCACCCTGCAGGGCTTTGTCAAAGCCCCTGTCAGAGACGGGTATCGCCCGGTACTGACGGAGTACGGAGTGGGAGATTTCAGGCGCTCTTTCACCCTCTCCAATGCCATCGATCGCGAAGGTATAGAAGCCTCGTGCAAAAATGGCGTGTTGACTCTTACCCTACCGAAGAGCAAGTCTCTGTTACCCAAAAAGGTGACCGTCAAGGCTGTTTCTGACTAAGCGTCAGGTGCCGCTTTCCAGCGATTGAGCCTTGGCGCTGAGACTGAGATTCTCAAGATTGTCTTGCGGCGCGATGATGGGGCTGCTGTCCGCGGGCAGGGATGCTTGCCGCGGCGGCAGCTCTGCCGCTGCTGCCGGTGCTGATGCAGCATGGGGCACGGCTGGCGTTGGAGTCGCCGATGCCACTGGATGCGGTGCGGCATGTTTGAGAGCGGTTCCGGCTGCTTCCTGACCATGCCCCGCTTGATGCAGTGCTTCCGGCTTATGGGCTACATGGTTGGCATGGTGTCCGGCTGTAGCGGGATGATGGTTGCCGACGGCGCTGCTGGCTTGATGGTGCGGTGCCGCGGCGGTAGTGTGCACAGGGCTCTGGTTGTGGGCCAGGGAGTCGCCTGCCGGCATGTGCAACTTGTCGCCGGGATGAATCAGATCGGGGTTGGAGCCGATAGTGGCGGTATTTTCTTTGTAGAGTTCTGGCCAGTGTTCGCCGCCGCCTAAATGCTCTTTGGAGATGTCCCAGAGGTTGTCGCCCGGCTTGACGGTGTAGTCTGCCTGAGCCAGGTCATTGGCGCCGCCTGGTAGTTGCAGTTCGGTGCCCGGCATGATCAAGCGAGGATTGTCACCGATGATGCCTTCGTTCAATTTGTAGATTTCAGGCCAGCGCGTGCCGTCACCTAGATGTTCGCGGGCTATATCCCAGAGATTGTCGCCCGATTTGACCGTGTAGGGTGTGGTGCTCTCGCTTGCTTCTTGCGCCTGTTGCTCGCCTGGCTGTTGGGCTTCGCCCTGAGGCATCTGTTCCTGGCCGGAACCGGCCTGGTTCATGCCCTCTTGCGGCATCTGACCGGCGCCGTTCTGATAGTAGTTCTGGTATGGGGAGGGCTGACCCTGCTGTTGCATGGGCATATTTTGCTGGTAGTTGTAGCCGTTTGAGTTTCCTACGGTGGAGCCGAAGTTGCCACTGGGATCCACCTGCGGGCCCATGGCTGTGTAAGCGCCGAATTCTCCCGACGTGGGAGCGAAGTTGAGGTTGTTTGCCCCTTCAAACAGCGATTTGCCTGGGCTCATAGGTCCTGACACTTCCAGGCTGGGAGCATTCATGAAGCTGTCGGAGAGGCTTGAGCCGTGGAAGAGCGAATGCCCCAGGTCTCTGGGGGCGATGGCCGAGGCCAGTTGCCCGAATGGCCCTTCGCCACCTGGTAGACCTTGCAAGATGGGTGCGTCTGCCGGCAGGGCATCAAGGGCGGCGCTGAAGTCACCGCCATCGGCGTCCAGGAAAGCCATATTGTCGCCGTCCAGCATGCCGCCGGCATCAATGTTGAACACCGAGGGGTCGAAGACATTGGTGAGAGCTTCCTGCATGGGGGCAAAAAAGGCGCCCAGGACCTCGAAGAAGCTGCCCACCAGGCTTATATGACCGGGCATCTTCATGATCATCTGAATAAGCGGCGACATCTGCTCGGCTCCCGGTGTGAGACCCGGGGCGGCACTGAGACCGGCGTCCGCTCCCACCGGCAGGGCGGTATCGAGGGAGGGCAGAAACTTGTCGGCGCTGGGGGAGATGTTGCCCTTAAAGAATTGATTGGCGGCTGAGATATCGGCCGGCTTCGATAGCTGCGCTTGCACATCTACTTTTACAGCAGAGGCATCAACGCCCTTGAGAGCGTCCACGTTTTCCACGGGTAGCTGCTTGTCTAGTGACATTAATAGTAAGTTCGAAGCGGGAGCTGAAAACAGGAAGCCCCCCATTATTGAGCCGGAGCCGGGGTGATGTCAAGTGAAATCTGGTGGATGTTTAGTCTCCGGCTTCAAGATTGAAAGTCCCCGGCTGGCAGAGGAAAACATCAGCGGCTCAGTGGCGGTGACCGTGCCGGGTTTCCTGCACTGAGGGACCTGACATCTTTTGAACAGGTGCCGAAGTCATTGTTAGTAAAGCCTTTCGGGCTTGACCTTGGCTTTCCCCAAAAAATGTCGAGACTCGGATCTCATCTGATCACGCCACCATCACAAGCGCTCTGCATAATGGTTTATGAACTGTGTGGTCTGGGCTCGCGCGCCACTTCATAACCAAAGCGGCCACCTTCAGGGAGACTTTCATTTGATCAGGAAACTTGCAGCACTCATTTCGCTAGCCGTCGCTTTCAGCGGGTCGTTCACCCTCGGCACGCAGTCTGTGGAGGCGAAAACCTTGCGAAACAGTTCCCCCGGAGCCAAAAATTATCTTGTCCCCCCGCCTCCGCCTTACATACCTACTATTGTCCCAGCGTCGCTTGCTATTTTGGAAGCGCAAGCGTTAGCAGCAGATGCCCAGTACGCTGTCGCGGAGAAGCGGACCAGGACTTCGCGAAATAGTTCCAGCAGAGCCGGAGATTATTTAGTTCCCCCGCCTCCGCCTTACACACCCTCAATAGTCCTCCTTTCGGCTCTAGGTATGAGCAACGGTCGGGCGGCAACAGCGGATTACGCAGTCAAGCCGGTCAACTCCTACAGCTTGACGTGCAACCAGGGCGACATGCCGCAAGTCGGCCCGCCCAATCCGTACAACGTCAGCTACTTTCTGGGCGTTGAGAAAAAAGTGCAAAATGAAATTGACCACTTCGATTCTGAGATTTTGAACCACGAGAAAGAAATCGGCAAATTGCTGAAACTTTGACGACAGCTAATATGCTTTGAGACGTGGGTTTGCTTGGGTGGGTTGGAATTACTTGGCTTCTGCACCGCATATGGTGCATTTGCTCTGCAAGATTTGAGGCACGTGCATGTGCGAAATCGTCTCTCTAACCTTCTCGCAGCTGCAGGAGGCGACCCGCCTGGAGATGCGTCTGACGAGCTTAGTGTTCTTCTTCCAATCGATAACTGCAGCGGTAATCAAGACAAAGCAGAAAATCCCTAAACCTGGGAGTTTGTACTGATGGGGCGCAAAGAGCAGAGTCATGATCGATAAGAAGAAAATTTCGTTACCGTGGTTGAATTTATTCTTGAACGCCATCTGTCGTCCTCCAGTATTGGTGGGGGGCGGATACCTTGTCCGAGTCACAAAGGAAACGCCTCAAGCGCTCTTGCGTACTCGACAATTTGATTAACAGTATGTCAAGTGTAAAGGTAAGTTTACGAACTGACAAGGCGTCCTTGCATTTACATAATCTAATCTGGTTGCCTGTTTGAAGGCAGCTTCGTTCGCGTGAGGGAGATTTGAACCCCTTATGTCACTAGCTATCGCCAGCCGCCACCTAGTGCTCGATAGAGTTCGACTCTCGACCCGACCAGGTTCAACTTCACTTCTACCAATTCTCTCTCGGCATTCAGCTTCTCTTCCTGGGTGAGCAGCACCTCGACGTAAGTGGCCTTGGCGTATTTAAACAGCATGTTCGCCGTACCGATCGACTCCTCAAGCAATACGACTTCTCGTTTTTTAGTATCAAAAGCCTGCTGCATTTTTCTTATGTTTGACTCCTGAATAAGAACGTCAGTGTAGGCTCTCAGTAAAGACTGCTCATAGTTCAAAACCGCCTGGGTTTGGTTGGCATCGGCTGTCTGGATACGTGCAATTATTGCTCTTCGGTTGATCAAGGGAAGCACAAAATCACCGATCGCATTGTAGAACAACGACTGTGGCGCCCGAAACAGCAGTGACGGGCTAAACCCAGAAAAACCCGCACCGGCCCGAATGGTCAGGTTGGGGTAGAGCTGGGCTTTGACACTTTTCAAATTGAGCTTTGCCGCCTTGACCGCCGCTGCCGCCTGACGAATATCGGCTCTGTTTTCCAAAAGCTGAGCAGGCACACCCGTCTGCAATTCATTCACCGGCAGCGTCATAAACTGGTCGGAGTTCCTCGCTATTGGCGCTTCATCATATCTACCGATGAGGAACTTGAGGCGATTCTCTTTTTCAACAACTCTTTGACTGGTTATAGCCCGCTGGCTTTTAGTCTTGTTTAACTGGGCTTCAAACCGATTGACTGCTAACTGGTTTGCTTTGGCATAACGCTTCAAGGTTTGCACTTTAAGAAAAGCCGCTTCCTGGATGCTGATGTTTGCATCCAGTATCTTGAGAGAAGTATCCAGAGCCATTAATTCATAGTAGTTGCGAGCTATTTCGGTAACGAGCCTGGAAATTAGAAAATTTCGCACCTCGGTTTGTGCGACCATTCGCATTCTGGCTGCATCTTTGGCATTTCTCAGTCTTCTCCAGATATCCACTTCCCAACTCAGGGAAGGACCAATATTCAGGTTGAAATCCGGGTATCTGTAGAAATCTCTCTCGACAATTGTGTCCAACACGCCTTCCGGAGTGTTTTCGGATGGTCTGATGTAACTTCCGCCAAAGCCCAAGCCGACTTTCGGCAAATACTCAGACTGCCTTTCTTTCACTTCATTGGCGGCAATTTGGATATCCTGTATCGCGATATTGAATTCCTGGTTATTTGCCAGGGCTGTTTCAATCAGGAAGACAAGATCTGGATCAGCAAAAAACTCTCGCCAGCTAATGGAAGCCGCACTATCAACGCCGATGGAGCCCCGTAGCGTCGGAGTATCCGGTGACTGCTGAGTGTCCGGTGACGGCGGACTGACCAGCGGGGGAGTGTCATATTTCGTTGGTACGTTGAATGTCGGCTTTTTTTCCTGCAGCTCAACCGGATGAAACCACGATCTTTTTGCCAAAGCAGGTGCTTGAAAGACGCCCACAGAAGCTATGAGTGTTAAAAGATAAGCAGTTCTCTTTCTGTCCATTTCGCTTACGCTTGACTCACTATTGCTTAGACTTTGTGCCTTTAATCAGTAATTTAACTAGTCGGCTCATTTCCTGGCTGTCTCTGCCTCTCCGCGCAATTGAATCAGTGATAGAGCTTTTGACTTCATCTTTCAGCAATTTTTTGCCGTCTACCAGTGACGCGAAAACAAAGTAGAGTCCCGGAATAACCAACACGCCGATGACGGTGCCCGTAATCATTCCGCCCATGGCAGATGAACCAAGGGTTCTATTTCCCACTGCCCCGGCGCCCTCCGACAAGACAAGGGGCATAAGCCCTGCCACAAAGGCAAAGGACGTCATCAGGATCGGTCTAAACCGCATCTTGGCGCCTTGCAAGGCAGCGTCTCGCAACGACAAGCCTTCATTCCGTTTTTGAACCGCAAACTCGACGATCAGGACAGCATTCTTACCTAAAAGTCCAAGCAGGGTAATGATAGCAATTTGTGCATAGACATCGTTGGCCAGTCCCATCAGTTCGAGCATAAAGAAGGAGCCAAAAATACCGACGGGCAAGGAAAAGAGCACTGCCAGAGGCAGAACAAAGTTTTCGTACTGGGCTGCAAGAACCAAATAGACGAAAAGCACGACAATCAAAGAAATAACAACGAATTCATTACCTCGTCTCGATTCGTCGTAGGACAGATCTTCCCATGCAATATCGAACTCGCGGGACAGGGTTTCTTTAGCCACCTCGCGAATAGCCTTAATTGCGTCGCCACTCGTATACCCTTTTGCCGGGAATCCCCGAATAGCGGCAGAGTTGTACATGTTATAACGCGTAATTTCATTGGCCCCTTTTGATTTTTCCAGGGTCATAAACGATGTGTATGGCACCATTTCCCCTTGATCATTTTTGACAAACAGGGTTTTCAAATCATCCAGGTTTCTTCGGTATTCAGGGGCTGCCTGGGTAAAGACTTTAAAAAACCGGCCGAATTTAACGAACCCTTGCTCATAAGAGCCGCTGTTCATGATATCCAGGTTTCTCATCGCCGCACTTATGGAAACCCCTTTCTGCATGGCCCTCTGGTTATCGATTTTGATTTCATATTGCGGGTAGGACGCATTGTAGAAGGTAAACAGCCCTGAAATTTCCTTGCGTTTCGTCAGATTTTCCATAAACTTCTGAGTGGCCACTTGCAGCTCCTGGTAACGGAGATCGCCGGTTTTATCAAGTAATCGCAGCGAAAATCCGCCGGAAGAACCGAAGCCGGGAATGGCCGGCGGCTCAAAAAATTCCACCCTGCCTCCCAGTTCAGCAGTGCAATGCTCTAATTTCTCAATAATTTCATGGACGTTTTCTCTGCGTTCGTGCCAGTCTTTGAGGTTGATAAGGCAGGTTCCCGCATTGGAGCCTCTGCCTTCCGTCATGATTTCGTAGCCCGCCATCGACGTCACCGAGTCGACTCCGGCAACCATTTTTGTGATTTTTTCAAGCTGGCCCATCACTTTGTTTGTATACTCCAGCGAAGACCCTGGCGGTGTTTGAACAATTGCGTAGATGGTGCCCTGGTCTTCATTGGGGACAAAGCCGGAGGAAACCTTTTGGCTCACATAAACAATGCCGGCACCAAATAACAGGATGACCCCCAGGCACATAATCTTCTTAGTAACAATACGATTCAGAAGCCACATGTAGACACTGGTAAGTACTTCGAAAAGGGCATTAAATCGACTAATAAGCCATTGAAGAAGGTTGCGGGAGTGCTTGTGACCGGCATGGTTTTTGAGAAACATGGCGCATAAAACCGGCGTTAGCGTCAACGCCACCAACGCCGAAATCAAAATGGCGCTAGACATCGTGAAAGAAAATTGCCTGTAAAAAACACCTACCGGTCCGGGAATGAAGGCTATCGGTACAAACACCGAAATCATCACCATAGTGATGGCCAAAATGGCGCTGCCCAGTTCGCCCATGGCTTTTTGAGTTGCCGCATAAGGCGTTAGCGAAGGGTCCTTCTCCATATTGAAGTGAACCGCTTCAACCACCACGATGGCATCATCCACCACAATGCCGATGGCCAGCACCACAGCAAATAAGGTAATCAGGTTGATGGACATACCAAACAGCGCCAGTACAAAAAAGGCGCCTACCAATGAGATAGGCACGGCAATGACAGGAATGACGGTAGAACGCCAGTCCCCCAGAAACAGAAAGACAACCAGGGTGACCAGAATAAATGCATCTCGGATAGTGTCGATGACCTGCTCAATCGAGGCATCTAAAAACTTGGACACATCGTAGCTATACTGGGCGTGTATACCGTCTGGAAACGACTTGGAGAGTTCGCTGATTTTTTCTTTGACCTTTTCAATGACTTCCCTGGCATTGCTGTCAGTTGTCTGTTTCAGCACGATAGACGCAGACGACTTCCCATCCAGATTCGTATAAATATCGTAAAACTCGCTGCCCAGCTCCACGGAGGCAATGTCTTTGAGCTTGACCATTTCACCAAATTCGGAGCTTTTGATAATGATATTTTCGTACTGCTCAGCCTCGCTAAAGCGGCCCACATAATTGAGCACATATTCAGTAGACTGGGCTTTTTTCCCGGAGCTCAGGCCGAGTCGGCCAGGGCGGGCAATAAGACTCTGGTCCTTAACAGCCTCGACCACTTCTTCCGAAGAAATATTGTAGGCTCGCATGCGATCAGGTTTGAGCCACAGCCTCATGGAATACGTTCTGCTACCCAATAAGGTGGCGTTTGCAACCCCTGTAATCCGTTGAATTTCCGGTATTAGCTTGGTATAGGCGTAATTGAACAGGTACTTCTGGTCAAAGGAGCTGGAGTCGGAATATAAATCCACATACATCAGCATGGATGGCTGTAGGGGGCGTATGATGACCCCCTCTCGCTGAACAAGATCAGGTAAGGAAGTCATCACCTGATCCACCCGGGTTTTGACGGCAACCACTGCCTGGTTTGGGTCGGTACCTGGTTCAAATACCACTCGAACGGTAGCCTCACCGGCGCTGGTCGCGTCCGATGACAAATAGCGCATTCCCTGCACCCCGTTAATGGCCGCTTCCAGTGGTACTAGCGTCGACTGGGTAAGCACATCGGCACTGGCACCGGGGTAGGCAATAAAGAGATTGACGACTGTCGGTGCAATTTGGGGGAACTGTGAAATCGGAAGCTTCACAATGGACAGGCAGCCAAGGAAAACGATTATCACAGAGATAACAATCCCGAGTACCGGTCGTTTGAGAATGTTACTGAACATGGGCCGGACCTAAATTACTCTGCATACAGTTTTAAACTCTCGATTGCACGTTGTGGATCAATCAGCTTGAACCGGATTTTGTCGCCTTTATTTAGTTTGTTCTGCCGCTCTAGCAGGAACATCTCGTCAGGGCCTATTCCAGATTCAATGATGTAAACATTGGGTTGTTCAGAGCACACTTTAATGGAACGTTCGTGAATCACCCCGGATTTGTCGACAACAAAAATAAAGCGCTTATCCAAAATTTCAAAAGTGGATTTTTGCGGCACGATGATCGCATGGTTGATAGTCTTAGGCCATAGTATTTTGCCTGTTTGCCCATAACGCAGTATCGCCTTCGGGTTACTAAAACTGGCTCGAAAGGCAATGTTGCCTGATGTACTACTAAAATCTGACTGAATAACCTCTATCGTTCCAGGTTCAGGATAAATTTCCTTGTTTGCGAGTTCCAGTTTGACTTTCTGAGAAGCACCCTTTTGACTGTGTTGAATGTAGTCCAGGTAAATAGCTTCGGGCACATTGAAGTACACCCAAAGTCGATGGTTATCGCTTAAGGTCGTCAGCAGTTGGTTTTCTTCCAGCAGGCTGCCCAGCCTGATATCACCAAAACGGCCTATTAGCCCGTCAAACGGGGCTCGAATTTCAGTAAAGCCTAGATGGGTTTTGGCTAGCTCTAGTTCCGCCTTAACTTTATTCAGCTTGGCGGCTGACATAGCGGCTTCAGTGGGGGAAATAATATCTTTGGCTACAAGTGCCTGGTTGTTCTCCAGCTCGATTTGGGAAAGCTGCACTTCTGCTTCTGATTTTTCAACATCGGCTTCGTAGACATTGGGCTTTATTTGAAAAAGCAATTGACCCTGCTTAACAGTTTGTCCTTCGTCTATCAGTACATTTTGCAGGTATCCCTTCTCTAACGAACGAATTTCAATGTGCTGTATGGCTCTAATCTGGCAGACATACTCATCGTAGGTGGTAAGGTCTTGGACGAGGGGTTTACTGACCTCGTAAGTAGTTGGTGATGCTTCGTTCTGCGCTAGGTGATTAGTCGTGTGCGATGCTACTTTGCTGTCAGAGCCTGATAAAGACGGTACGGACTGAGTCAACTGTCTATATTTAGAAAGGACGCTCTGACCAATGTTTGATTTACTTGCGTATGCTTGTAGTTGCTGTACTTGGTTGAGAACTTCTTTTCTATCCAACTGCAATGCCGCGATTCCGCCTATAAGCAGTACTCCCGCTATTGCCATGAAGTATTGTTTTTGCTTTTTCTTAGACTCGGGAGTCGACTTCTCTGCATCAGCACGATCTTCGGCAAGCTTGGCGGCAGGCTTGCCATCGGAATCTTCAGCAAGCATGAAGACAGTCCTTTGAGCGAGAGCCTCCTTGGCTTCAACAATAGGAGGTTCGGTTTCAGGCACCGGAGGCTTGGCTTCAGGCACCGGAGGCTTGGCTTCGACCTTAGGAGGCTTGGCTTCAGGCACCGGAGGCTTGGCTTCGACCTTAGGAGGCTTGGCTTCAACCGCAGGAGGTTTCGCTTCAATCACAGGAGGCTTGGCTTCAACCGCAGGAGGTTTCGCTTCAATCACAGGAGGCTTGGCCTCCACAGCAGGAGGTTTCGCTTCAATCACAGGAGGCTTGGCTTCAACACTAGGAGGTTTCGCTTCAATCACAGGAGGCTTGGCCTCCACAGCAGGAGGCTTGGCTTCCTTAGCAGGAGGATTGGCTTCCGCAGCGGGAGGTTTGGCTTCCACAGCAGGAGGTTTGGCTTCCACAGCAGGAGGTTTGGCTTCTACAGCAGGAGGTTTGGCTTCCACAGCAGGACGTTTTGCTTCCAAGACACGAAGCTTGGCTTCAGCCACAGGAAGCTCCGATTCGGGCTCGTGTACCATGTCTATGTCCCTGGAAAAACTAATTACTCACTACAATTCGTAAGGAAGAATCTTAGTTGGGAAATGTGATCGACTTGTTTGCGAAGTCTCGCCGGGTTGTCGAGAGAAGAAAATCGTTACATGAGCAACACCCTTGATAGTGGGCTTTAGGAGTCACTATAGATATTGATGAATCTGTTAATTGAATTTTCTAGCTACTCTTGTTATTGCCGCGCCAGTTTTTGATACTTTCAATTTTCGGCATGGCAAGCCGCTGTTGAGTGTTTCTGTGAGCCGCATCTCAGAGAGCTTTTGCAGTGCGCCATATGTAGAATAGACTTTTTGGCTTCGAGCAGCCTCGCCTTCTCCACGTTTTGCGCTCAGTGGGACTGACTCACTTCATTGATCACGTGCTTGCCTTTGGGGCTGGCTTTGCCGCTTGCCCGCATGGCATCGGTCAGGGCGAATTTTGCCAGCGGTTCACGGGAATACGGCTTGAAAAACACCAGCTTATAGCGGCTTTTTATGTTGTCCACGCTGAAGGTGATGTTGCTGTTGAAGTGACTGCGGGGCTTGATTCTGCTGGACGCTATGCCAGTATCACCAAAGGGAGAGGGGAAAACCACATTGCCCAGCTCGTCCTCCAGACCGATTTCAAATATGGAGAACGCATTTTCGGTTTGATTGAGAATGTCCAGTGTCAGGGTAATCTCGCCTGACGGGTGGCCGTCAATGCGCATGTGCTCCACCTTCACCTCCATACCAGGAAGGCTGAAATCTTCCGCCGTCTCATCGGGCATGGTCATTGTGGGAAGTTGCAGTGGCTCGCTGAGTTTGACTTTCATTTCAGTGCCGGGCTGGAGCATGACGCTTTTGCCTTTCATCAGCATGGCGACTGTCAGCCCGGTAGCCCCACCAATGACCGCTCCACCCGCCAGGGTGGACCCGTGGCTAGCCGCCGCCCCCGCGAGACCGCCAACTTGCAGAGCTATCACTGTACCTACCACGCCACCAACGGCGGTATATCCCGCCGCGCGCCCGACTACTTTGGCAGCGGCCTTGCCTTTGGAGTCCCGCGTGGTGCTGTTGCCCTCAATCGGGACTTTGCGCCCGTCAGGCGTGATTAGATAATCAAAGACCGTGTTGATGTAGCCATCGCGGCCGGCGCGCTTCGGTCCTTCCATGGTGCTCAGCACCCCGTGCGCCAGCGTACCCCTGGGTATCACTACTCGTCCATCCACCGCTACGTCCTTGCTGATTTTGCCGAAGAACTGATCGCCTTCAACGGTTTCGTCTGAGGCAATCTCGGTCGTAAGATACAGATCCAACTCAGTACCCTGGGCCACTACACGCACATCCCCCGTGTTGACGGTGGGAATTAGTGGAAGCTTGCTCTCGGTCTTGGTTACGGCGCCGCGCAGCGCCGGGGATTCGCCGCCTTCGGTCGGGTTCTCGGCGGACCAACTGGCCGACGGGGCGCTGGCGCTCAGGCTCAGCGCCAGACTCCAGGCGCACAGGAAGCGGATGACGGGCAGGGACACTCGAACAGCTCCCGAAAGGCTTGCGAAGCCAGGCCCGGACGGGCACTTTCCCTGAACGTGGGCATAGCGTTCAATCAATTGGCGCTTCGTTGGGTTGACGTAGACTTTCAACGGCCGCTTCCGATCGCGGTCCTCAAAGGTTTCTTCCATGGGTCTCCAAGGCATCGACCGAAGTGCTTAAGCTCGCGTCTGTAATGAAGGAAGAGAAGTTTTAACTTGTGGGGCTGGATTATACACCCTACACCTAACCCCAGGATTAATAATGCATCACGGTTTAAATACATAAACCTAAGAAGTTCTCCTGGGCTGTTTGATAACATGGCAAAAGCAGGATTTTGTTAGGAAACCGATAGGAGCAGTGAGACTTTTCAGCCACCCACAAACCAGGCAGTTGAAAACGATAAGCCGCAACTGCAAATGTGATTTCTCTGCAAAATTCGAGGCTGTCTGTAAGCGCACAGCCATTGCCTCGAATGCCTTTTTTGCTGCTGCGAAAGTAATCCGCTTTGGCGTTGCGCCCAATGGCTGGCCGCAATATACACCAGTGTTCTTAATCTTAGCTGTCCTGTTCTTGCCAGGTTGTGCCGATTTGCATACCGAAAAATTAGGTGCGGCGAGGAACCGTGGTGAAATGAACATTAGGGATTTATCTCAGCTGGTTAATACAAAAGAGTCGGCTTGGCCAATGATTCAAGCCTGGGTAAAGGATGCTAAAAATCAGGTAGAGGTTCTTCCGCCGACTGACCCGGCTCGGTCTCGTGCTCTTCTAGCAACGCAAGTCACAACTAGATCTCCGATGGGGTCTATCATTTATGAGACAGGTGGTCTGCTTATTGATCACGGGTGGTTGCGAATATTGGGTTCTGGTCATCCGAAATTACCTAGAACCCTCCCTGATTGGAACAAATCTGTAGGAAACGACTTTACGTCGAAGGCACCGCCCTTTCTCTTGGTCGCCGATGATGCAATCGGCGGTTTTTTTGCAATTGATGGCGGTGCTTTTGGTAAACCCGGAAACGTATTTTATTATGCTCCTGATTCACTCAGGTGGGAGGATACGGGGAAATCCTACACTGACTTTATCGACTTCTGCCTTAACGGTGATTTGGAGAAATTCTATGAAGGGTTTCGTTGGCAAGATTGGCAGGCTGACTTGAAGCGATTGCCGGGGGATAAGGGATTCATGATTTATCCATTCTTGTTTGCTGCCGGCCCACCGATTGATGCTCGTCAGCGCAAACTAGTCCCGCTCTCGGAACTCTATGGTCTCTTTGTTGAAAAGGCAAATGCTGCGCAATCTAAGAAACCAACATTTTAGACCTTGTCTGCTTTCATTGTTCTGTCCGGAGTTTTGAGTTGGGGTACTAATCGGGGTGACTATCCCGTTCTCTTCCCCCAAATCCAAGATGCCAGTCGTCCGAAAGGGAACGGTTTCGGGCTGGGTGTTTTTAGCTGTCCGAAACTATGCTTTTGGAGTTTCGGATGGCGGGTATAATCCGTACACCACTTTTGGACGGGTTTTATGGCACGAGTTTTTGCATATTGTAGGGTTTCAACTTCTGATCAGAGCACTAAGAATCAGGCTCTTGAAATTAAGGCGGCGGGCTTCAAGGTTGAAAGTCGCCGTCTGGTAGAGGAAAACATCAGCGGCTCAGTGGCGGCCACAGAGCGCCCAGGCTTCATGAAGCTGGTGGATAGGATGGAGAAGGGCGACGTCCTGGTGGTCACCAAGCTTGACCGCCTGGGGCGAAATGCCATGGATGTGCGGGCGACGGTAGAACTTCTGGCCGGACACGGCGTGAGGGTTCATTGTCTGGCACTTGGAGGGGTTGATTTGACCAGCGCGGCGGGGAAGATGACCATGCAGGTAATTGCAGCCGTAGCAGAGTTCGAGAAGGACCTCCTGGTCGAAAGAACCAAATCTGGGATAGCGAGGGCCAGGTCCGCCGGCAAGCAGTTTGGGCGGCCTCCGTCTTTGGACCAGGCGGAGCGCAAGGCTGTGCTGAGGAGATTGCGTGCCGGTGTCGCTGTAGCCGAGGTAGCCCGGGAGTTTAATACATCCAGGCAGACCATTCTGCGCGTGCGTGATGCGGGTGGTGTGACTTGAGATCATTTTTGCCTGATGCTTGATTCGAAGTAGACTTGGCTTGTTGCTCACGAGTCTGTTAGTGCAGTTGGCTCAGGCGCTTGCGTTTGTGAATTCGACTTTATGAAATCCACTATATATGGTTGCTGGGTGTCTCACTGAAAGCGTTGCAGTTTGTGCATCTTGACGATCGCACTTTTCTTTGCCATTCCCCTCGAAATCTTGCGGGATTTATGAAGTCGGCATGGATAGTGGGTTGTGGTATTGCAGAATGTTGCGCTGCTTCAAGAAAAAACATGAAGTTCTGCTGCTGTAATTCTGGTCAAGATGGCCAAGGAGCGCTAACCAAGCCACAGTTGCTGAGCTGTTTCTAAACCTTGTGTAGAAGTTTGTGATACCAGTGTTGCTG
Organism: Candidatus Melainabacteria bacterium; assembly: GCA_016212515.1. GTDB lineage: Bacteria > Cyanobacteriota > Vampirovibrionia > Obscuribacterales > Obscuribacteraceae > Obscuribacter. Next base: position 121,403 of record JACRFZ010000029.1, on the reverse strand, counting down.
AGCGCTCATATTAATTGCCCCGCCAAGTTATTGGCTGATGTCAATTAGACTGTGGAGTGCTTGTGAAATTAGACTGCTCTTATCCGAAAAGAGTGGCGGCACGATGTTTGCCGAGTTAAGGTACGGTCCTACATCTCTATCCCCATTTTTCGTGAGCCGATAAACCAACCCCCGCCAGTTCAGTAATTTAAGTTGTTCCTCTGCCTGTTATTTATGACGTGTGAGCGCACACCTATCGATTGGGGCTATTTCCAGTGTTTCTCAGGCGAGATTGTAACGGTGGTATCGGCATGGAAGTGAAGGGCTGCTCTTGGTTCGACCAGTCCCCTTGAAAATGTCTCGGCTGGTATCCAAGTAGAGGGCCGACCGACTTTCTATCAATTTAGTAAGGAATCGCCGCTGAATCTCTTGGCTTCCGTTTCTGGCTGTACCTTATTTGCCGTTCATTGAATAGCGATAAGGATAGGGGTTGCGCAGTGAAGCAAAGTTTCTTTGGCTGCGGGCTAAAGTGGCCCCCATTAGCCCCCTTGAATACTGCGCTGATTTGCAACCTTGTCTACTGATTTATCGCTGTCGACTCGAATTTCTTTCTCCTGAATATTCCTTCCATAGTAGAGACGGCATGCCTCTCTAATTTGATTGGAGTCAAACGAATGACAAATCCCAATCCTAATAGCTCGCCTCCATCATCCTGGAGGCGACGTCTTGCACAGGAGCCGCCGCCTAATGCCAACGTGGCTGACTCCTATTTTGAAAAGCTGATGAAGTACATTCCGGCTGACATCGTGGCCGCCTATGTAGCACTCGACGGTATCTTGAAAGAAGGCGCTAACGACCCTGTGTGGCTTACCTGGGCGGTGTTTCTGGCGCTCCTGGTGCTTACGCCCTTCTACATCTGTTATAGAAAGACCGACCCACCGGGACTAACCTTCTCCAAGACTTTTCACTGGGTTGCTTCCACCTTGGCTTTTGCCGTGTGGGTTTTTGCCCTGGGTGGACCTTTCGCCGTTACCTTCGCCTGGTACAAGCCTGTTTATGGTTCGGTACTGCTAATCATTACTACGCTCACATTGCCGGTGTTGGAAAGCATCTTCTATGGCGGTAATCCACCAACACCTCCGGCTGCTCCCACCTTGCCGACTGCGCAGCCACAGTCGCCGGATAATCCACCGCGTGGCACAGAATGATGATATAGCCGAAATAGCAAAACTTCATGAGAGGGCTGCCCGTGATAATCACTGGCAGCCTGCTCTTCGCACTAGTTCTATATAGATCGCCGTAATCCAGAGCCCAGGAAGGTGCTCTCGTTGTTTCGACGAGTGGCGCTCTATCTGGGTTCTGACCTTGCGGCGACAAATTTGGCAGAGATGAAGTACTTCTCTTTGCATAGTCCAAGCAAGGAAACCGGCAGCTCTGAAGGTGAGCTAAGTCTGCCTTTGGAGCTACTTCCACAAACGCTCAATCAAAAAAGGAGCACCAAATATGGTTACGTATAACTACGATAACAGGGGGCGGTTGGTATCGATCGTCTTTTCCAGCGTCTCAAGGACGATCACCGTAAACTATGACGCCATGGGCAATAGAGTCAGTGTTGTCACCACCTGATCATTCTATCAGGTGCGCTCAATCGTTGTCTATCGCCCTGCGATAGCGACTTTTGATGAGTTCGCGGCAAAAGCAGTAGCAAGAGCGATTCGTGAAAGCGGGTCGCTCTATCTCTTTTGTCGTCGTCCGAATGCAAACGAAAACGCAACAAAAGGCAAAGAAAATGCTAAAACACAAAGACACATTTCCTCCCCGCGGCACCATCGCTCCCGGGCACTCCCCCATCCAGGGCATCAGCAAAGCTGTTCGTCCACAAGATGCCCGCACTCTCATCGAGAATCGAAAGCGCCAGGGCAACATCGTCAATCTCAAGAGTCTGAGTTCTGGCGCCGTCCAAAGCTTTGCTGCTACCGGCAATCCGATTCCGCTGCCGTTTGCCGACTTGGCCGATGCGCTCAATAACGACGTCGACAAGATCTTCTGGTATGTGAGGAACAACTACGACTTCCTCTCGACATTTGGAGGGCAGAAAGGTGCCTACTCGTGTCAGATCGAAAAGATCGGGAACAGTTTTGACCTGAGCTCGCTCATGATCGCAATCTTGCGGGCGGCTGGCCACACTGCGAATTTTCTGTTCGGCGAACTGAAGATTACGGCTCAGCAAGCTGGTGATTGGCTCGGCAGCGACCCGAACAACATCTGGTCATCGCGCAACCTGCTAGCCAATGGCTCCATTCCCGTGGACGTATCTTACGACGCCGGAACAGGTACTTACTACCTGCACCTGAGTCATTGCTGGGTGAAGGTGAACATCGGAGGCACCTGGTATGTCTTTGACCCCAGCTTCAAGGTCTACAGCTCAGTGGCAGGCGTCAACCTTGACACCGCTACCGGTTTTAATGCCACGACCTTCCAGAATGCGGCCTTCTCCGGTTCTACGATAACCAGCGATTACTTCAAGGATGTGAACACAGCAGGTCTTGCCACTGAGCTTGGCAATATGGCGAGCAGTCTGGGCACCTGGATTGAGAACAACAACCCTGACGCCACGATTGACGACATCATCGGCTATCGCCGCATCGTGCCGATCGATACGGTGCTGCGTCAGACCACCTTGCCTTACCAGAACACGGCTGTTACCCCGGTGGAGTGGACGGACATTCCGGCTTCTTACAAAGCCTCCTTGCGGGTTCAGTACGACACCCTCATTGACCATACCTTCTACTCCGAGGACATTGCCGGGCGTCGTCTGACCTTGTTCTTCAACAGCAACCTGGAGCTTGAGCTGCGCCTTGACGGCGTGCTCATCGATACCAGCCCGGCGCAAGGCGTGGGCACCTGGAACTCGGTTCTCTTGACTGTAGAGCACCCGTATCCATTTGGATGGGGAGACCAGAGCTGGTACCAGCAAATCTGGGCTGGCAACAACTGCCTGATTGCACAGACCTGGGGAAATACCAGCCCGGCTATGGCTGACCTCCACTATGCGCTCATGGAGAAGAACATCGCAGCCGGTGGGCAGCAGACCGATGAGAACGTGCTTGGCGAGGCTTTGGCCTACCTCTGGCACAACACTGACAGCCAGGCTGGTGTGGTGGCGCAGATGGCTGCCCGCATGAACGTCTGTACTACCGTCTTCCACCATCAGGTGGGGCTGGTTGGACACGGCGAAGCACCATTCATGGACCTGGGCGGTGTGGCCTGGTCAACTTCGGCAAACGACAACGACTACACCCGCACAAGACCGACTGACCTTGTTATCTCCCAGCGTGGTATCGGGTTTGAGTCGAATTCGATTCAGCAGATTCCATCTGCCGGCGGCGTCAGCACCGACGTGGTGATTGCTAAGGCAAACGCTGATGGGCAGAAGATCTACTTTGCCGACAGCGCCAACTGGGCGACGAATGTGCGTCCGAACCTGGTGAATTACACCACCCAGACCCTCAATGACATCGAGACCTGGTACATCAATGCCGGATGGCAGGTGCTTATCCACGAAGACGGCGCCACGGTCAAGGACCAGTACAACGGCTACGGCTTCTATGCCATTAGCCCGTATGGCGGCACGGTGGGTCTAATTAACGGCATGCTCCTGGGTGGAGGCGGTTCAAAAGCACAGACACCTCAAGAGAACGTCGACAATGCCTTCGCGCACACAGCGCGAGACCAGAAGCTCGATCGGGTTCTGACCGGCGGGCAGAAGGCAGTGGAGCGGGAAGTGCTTGTGGACAAGTACTCCGGCAAGCTGAACTACAAGCATCTGGACTTCTCGTATGGCTCGCAGCCGTTCCCGTATAGCCTCAGTTTCGAGCGTTACTTCAGTAACGCGGATGTCTCTCAGCCTTCCCATTTCGGGTTCGGCTGGCGGCACAACTACATGATCAGCTTGCGGGAAAGCAATCGTGGTCCGGCGGCGATTAGTATCGGCAATGGTGCATCTTCGGCCCCTGCTGCAAGTGCCATGGTAGGTGCCACAAACATTGCCCAGATCTACTCCACCATTCGCCTGATTGCCACTTCCGGAATTGGCGGAACAACCAATTTCTCGTGGGCCTTCGTTTTGGGTGCAATGGGGCTGAACAACGTCAGCCAGCAGATGACTCAGAACATCGTCATTGTGCAGGTCGGCGATCGGACCTATACCTTTACCAAGCTCTGGGACGGCACTTTCGTTCCGCCTGCGGACGCAAGGGTTGGGCTTTCTTACAACCCAATCACCAATATCTACACCATGAAGACCTTTTCTGGTGTGGTTTACACCTTCACGACCGGCGGGAAGATCAGCAAGATCGAGTATCCGTATCAGGTGGCTGGTCCATCTGGAATGGTGCGCACAGTGGTGCTGGATTTCACATACGGCGGTACCGACAACCGCCTGATGACGGTGGTAAGCAGTTTGGGGCAGACCCTGACATTCTCCTATGTCAATTACCTGGGGCTAGTCTATTACGTCAGCTCGATTAGCTTGAATGGCACTGTGGTCGCCGAATACGGAATTGACGTGACGATTGGCAAGCTGAACTGGTTCAAGGACAGGGCCGGCATCTACTCAAACTATGTCTACGACAGCCAGAAGAGGCTCCAGAGTCTGGGGCAGTCTCTGAGCATCGGCGTGGGAGACGAGTATCAGCTCGTATATGACTCCACAGACCGAGTCATCGAGCAGAAGATGAAGATTGACGCTTCCAACTTTGAGACGACCACCATCAAGTACCTGGACGGCAGCAATGCCCTGACCGGTACCCCTTCAACCAAGGTGATTGGAGTTCGCTCGATTCCTTCTGTTGGTCCCGAGACCCTGACCGTTTTCAACGATGACGGCAAGCCGACGGCTATCTACAGCGGCGTCGACGACGTCACGACCATGAAATATGACGGGCTTGGGCGAGTTGTTGAGCAGACAACTGCCGGCTTCGGTACGGTGAAGTTCACCTATGATGACTTCAACCGCGTCCTGACGAAAGAGCTTGTCAATCTCGGTACTGAAACCTGGACGTACAGCGCTACGGCAAATGAAGCCTTTGACAGCTGGGTGACTTACACGGACCGCATGGGCCGTACATACACCCGCGTTATCGACCTGGTTACAGGCGATGTGCTGAGCGAAACTGACCCCGCCGGTAATACCAAGACCTTTACGTATGATCCAAATGGTCTGATCGCCAGTTCAACGGACCAGACGGGGGTGACCACGACCTACGGCTACACCGGCGTCAATCTGACTTCGCAGACGGTCAGCGGTGGCGGAATTTCTCTGACCAGTAACTTCTCATATGACTCGTTCACGGGTGACAAGCTTACGGCGACCGCGCCAAATGGCTACATCACAACGATGCAGTACGACTTGAAGCGCAGGCTCACAAACGTCAGTGACCCGCTTTCATCCAGCACCGTCAACACGTATGACATCTGGGACAACCTGCTGACCACTACCAAGGGCGCACAGCAAACTCAGATGACGTACAGCGGCACAAATAATCCGCTGACGGTCACCAATCCGCTCCTGCACACGTCTTCGAATGTCTGGGATTTGGCTGGTCGGGCGACCCAGTCGACGGATGCTGCCGGGCGCTTGACCGAGTATTTGTACGACGCCAACGGCAGGCTGCAAATTCTCAAGAAGTCCGGTGTCAATGAGGAGAATCGCACCTATCGTCCCGGAGGTAATCTTTGGACGATCACTGACTCCAATGGCAATACCACTACCTTTAACCAGGATCAGTGGGGACGCTTGAGCAGCATGGTCTATCCTGACGGCACGAGCGAGGTCTGGACGTATGATGCCGTAGGAAATGTCCTGACGTACACCAATCGTGGTGGCGCGGTCACGACCATGACTTATGACAATCGCAACCGGATGGTGACAAAAGCGCCTGCCGGTCAGCCAACGGTCACTTTCACGTATGACAACGCGGGGCGGATCTTGACTGCCAGCACTCCAGTTGTTGCCGGTAATCCGGCTTCGGGTACCTTTACCCGGGCGTATGACGGAATTGGGCGGCTTCTTTCTGAAACCAACCCTCAAGGGCAAGTTGTCAGCTACCAGTACGACAACAACAGCAACGTGACCCGGATCACCTATCCTGGCGGCTATTTCGTGACCAGAGAGTACGACGGGCTCAATCGCTTGACGGCAATTAAGCTCAACGGCTCGGCAACGGCGGCGGCTACTTTCACCTACGATTTGCTCGGGCGGCGCATCACCAAGGGGTATAACAACGGCAACTCCGTCAGTTATGGCTACGACCTTGGCAACAATCTGCTCACCCGGGGCATGACGGTAAGTACTGGAACAGTCAACTGGACCTATACTTACAACCAGGTGCATCAGATGCTCACCCAAAACGTGAGCGATCTTTCGTATCTCTGGACTCCGCCTGCTCTGGGAAATATTGCATACGGGGCGGCCAATAATCGGAACCAATATCCATCTGTGGGAGGGGTAAATTACTCCTACAGCAACGCCGGCAACCTGACTGGCGACGGCACCTGGACTTTCGGTTACAACACGGAGAACATGCTCACTTCAGCAGTGAAGTCGGGCACGAATGCCTCCTTCGTTTACGACCCGTTCGTCAGGCAGACCCAGAAGACTGTCGGCACGACCAAGACCAAGTATGTCTACTCGGGCTCGCAGCTTTTGGAAGAGTATGACGGCACGACAAACGTGCTCCTGCGCCGCTATGTCTATGCCGGACCGAATGAGCCGATCTTCCAGATCGACTCAAGCGGCACTGTTACCTACTTGCACCATGACCATCTTGGTTCGGTGATTGCTCAGGCAAATGCCTCTGGCGTTGTCGGCAACAAGTATCAGTACTCGCCGTTTGGTGAAGCGACTTCTCTGACTGGTACCACCATTGGCTACACCGGTCAGCGCTGGGATAACGAAACGGGCTTGTACCACTACAAGGCGCGTTATTACCGGCCGGGGATCAACCGCTTCTTGCAGACCGATCCGATTGGGTACGAGGAAGATCTCCATCTTTACGCCTACGTAAAGAATGATCCGATGAACCTGACTGATCCTGAGGGGTTAGTTCCGAAAAGCCAAGATGACCCTGATCCAAATCCGAATAAGATGCCTAAGAACGTAAAGAAAACAATAGTACTTGTTCAAAACAAAATTGAAGGGGATGCTACTGAAGCACGTGCTGGTATCCAACCAACCGGGAAAACGGCCATTAAGGACTCAGCAGGGAATAGGACTTTCCCGGACCAACGCCTGACAAAAGCTAACTTTGAGAGGAAATCCGGTTCATATGTCCGCTTGACTGATCAAATCAAGCGCATGTTGGATGCTAGTGCACTAGAAGGCAAGGCTCTGATAATTAGAGTGAATGAAAGTGCAAAACTCTCGAAGGCTCTGCAAGCTGGCTCTTTGATGGTTGATAGAGCAAACAAGCTCACCGCACCACTTCAGCCTGGAATGAAGGTCATCATTAGAGGTGTTCCGTCGGTACCAGGTTTAGATATCTTAGCTCCTCTTATGCTTGACCAACTGCAACAGCTAAAGGGTACCAAGGGACCCCAAGAGGCTTAACGTCTTCTTCAGAATAGAGGTTCGTGGGCGGCTGCGTCACTTGGACAGTAGTCGCCCACTTCTAAGATTCCATCACTACTTCGCTTGTAAGGCTGGACATAAGACCAAGCTTCGCGAGTGTTTTTTTCTAGGTAAAGTCCGAGGGCACCAAAGCGCTCTCCATCTTCATAGGTACCGGATAAATCCGTGCAAATACCAGCGTATATGTAGCGACCGCTTTTCAATTCTTCAATTAGAGCACTTACTAGTTGCTCGAAGAATTCATCTGCCGCAAGAACTTCATCTTCAGAATAAGTTGTGAATGTTGCAATTTCAAAATTGTCCTTAAATACCAGAATGGCAAACGGACCAAGGTCTTCGGCAGATTCTGTCTTTAGGTTTTGCGCTATCCGGGAGAGCGTGTCTAGTGCCTCCTTTCCTTGTGGTTCTAGTGCAGACTGATTTCTTTTGGACGCTGACATCTTTATCTCCGAAACTGGCAATTGTTGAAAACTGACTTGCCAATTTAGCAAAATGCCTGCTATCTGTCATCCTTTCTCTCGAATTCAAAAATCAACTTTGGCTGAGTTCCTCTTGCTTTCCAATTCGTGTGGGTGGCAGACAGAGCGTTTGATTAAAAATAAGTCTGACTCTTTAGGACTGTTTAACTGATAGTTTTTCATGCGTAACACTCTCCAGCCACCTAATGGGTTACAGCGGGTTTCTTTTAGCCTCACTAGCACTCTGTCAATATTCACTCCAAACACTGGACCGTGCCTAACTTAGGTATTGTAATCTGAGGGTCTCAATTGATCCGTCTGGTAACGATCGTTATGGTTCATAGCGAAGATTCGTAGGCTGAAACGCCCATCCACTAACCCTTTTGGGAGTCGTATTTATCACCGCCCTCCAGGCTGTGCTCTTTACGGCTCCCTCTTTTTTCTGTCTTTCTCACCTTCTACTATACTATGCCACAAGTAGTCTTAAACCCACGTTCCAAGCCGTTTCTTTGCTTCCTTCCCTCATCAATGATGGGAATGGTGAGTCGCCGATGGGTCGAATGATCCATCGGCGGTAAGCCACGCCTCCTTCTGAAGCATAAAGCTATCGTCTGCCAAACCTTTACTCTTACTCTTGCCCGCTGCCCTGCAGCCCTGTTTTGTCCTGTTTTGCCCTACGTCGCTTTTTGGGGTTCATACCTCTGCCGGTCAATTTCTGAGGTGTTTCCCTCGGGGTCTCCCTGTCTGGGGTGGGGCTATGGGGTACCACCCCCCCCCTATATAGATCTAAATAAGATCAAGCATTAGATCTAATGGGACAAATCCCACTGAGCACCTTGTCAAGTGTAAAGTTTTGGCGACAATAGTACACATGGCGGACGAACGAATTGGCGTTCGTGAGGAAAACAGGAAGCAAGCACTTTTGCCCGGTAGATAAGCAGTCCGCCTAACCCCCTCAAAAATTATTCTGAAAAACGAGCATCTTTAAGGAGGCATGCTTGAGAGATTTTCACGTTCTTGCCGGTATATCTGTACAGGCAAGTAAGACCAGCCTGGGAGGCGGCGGCAAATTGCAAATTCAGCCCCTGGTCAGAGGAGGAAAGGTAGAGTCGATCCAGATTATCAAAGCAATCGTGTCCGGAGAAAGGAGGGCGGACAGGTGCCTCTTAGAAAGTGTAACTCAAACTAATTTGCAATCAGAGGCTTATGGGTGGAGGATAGAGAAAAACTAAAATCATTATGTAGCAAGGTTGTAGCAACAAGAAAGCAGATAGACGAGCAATAAAGGAACTCTCTACTGTCGATCGGAAGAAACTACTAACATGCAAAGATACGCGGGAGGCGTATCAAATTAAGTGCCAGCTCTAACAATTCGCACGGAGGCAGCGATAGAAAACTGGAGTGGCCCTTTTAGGCAACCAGCGCCCGGGAGGTGACAAGCGTCTGGTGCCTGGAAACATATAGAAGTCATCGCCTGTAGTATCAGGCCATTGGTTATTGGCGGCAGCAAGCAACGGATGCAAGATAATATGAAAAGCTCACCGAGAATTTCGGTTCACGTGGGTACTCATTTTCAGAAGGAAACGAAGGAGAAGCGCAACACGGCCGACCTCTTTGCGGGTTATTCCGAAAAGATTTTGGCTTCCGGATACAGGGCTTATTTGCGTGGCGACAAGATGGAAGGTCGCCGCTTCGAACACTTTGTCGATAAGAGTAAGCAGGCTCGACAGCAGTCACCCAGGCCGCACAGGCAGCCTCACCAGGGTTCACCTGCTCGTTTGCGACGACTAGAGGGTCGTTGTGTTTGGGCACTTACCTTGAGAGAAAATCTTTCGCGTTTTGTTTTGACAATGTGCAGAATGGATAAAAACCTCAGAAGGAGAGGTTAAAGGCATTCCACATACTGGTGCGTGATTGATACTGTCCGTAGGTACGCGGTGCAGCAAACAGTTGAGCATTGAAATTGCCCAGCCTCAGACCTACGGTCGGCTGGGCAAAATTCGTATAGGGGCTTCCGTAGTAATTTCCATAGGGGTACGGATTGAAATAGGGATTTGAGTAGGGATTGAAATAGGAATTCGCGTAGGGGCTGTAATAGGGGTTGAAGTAAGAGGCGTTGTTGGGCACAACAGATGGGTTGTAGCCGCCGTAGAACTGCGTTGAGTAGGGATTCTGACCGCCGTAATTGAGCGGGTAAGGATTGTAGCCCTGGTTCAAATAGGGCTGGTAATAGCCCAGCGGCGGTCTCTGCAAGCCGGGGTAATAGCCGGGCATGGCCATGAGCCCCGTGCTGTAGGAGGGATAACCGTAGCCGTAATTGGGAACTATGACCGGGGCGTAGAAAACCGGCTGAGGCAGAGCCGTGAAAGAAGTCTCGATTCTGCTCTGGAAGGGCTTGATGCCGGCTATACCGCTTTCATCCTTGAGCGGAATGATGCGCCCTTTGCCGTCCACGGAAACGCCGACCCGGCTCAAATCGATGGGAATTTTAGCCGGCTTGGGTTTGGGCTTTGCCGGTTCCACCTCTTCCATGAAGAGGTTGCCCTTGTCGTCGAGCAGGGCCTGTCCGCCGCCCGGTTCTTCTTCCGGCGGTACCGTATTTGATACCTGGGCCGGTCCGGCCGGGCAAGCTACAGTCGCACAAAACACCAGGCTGAGAAATTTTAGAAGCAAGTTGCTCGAGCGGGTCATTGTGCCGGTGCCGCGTCCATTTCGTTATTCTGAGATTGACCGCTGTTCACCACCGGCACAATAACAGATGCGGGTGTAACCTGGTTGCTGCCGTTCTCCACCGGCGCTGTCTGCCCGGTCGCTACATTATCGAGGGGTGAGCCGGCCGGTGCCATGCCGCCTGGTGTGAAGACATTTTTGACGCGGCTGATCAGGGCGATCAGGGGTTGATAGATTTCATCGGGCAGTTGAGTGCTAACCGACTGGCTCATACCCATCTTGGCACCGGTGACCTGGGCCATGGGTTTCTGGTCTTGATCGAGGGTGAGCTTGGAGGCAATGATATCCACCCAGACTTTTACCTTGGCTTTCAAGCCGCTTATGTTGTCGATTTTGACCGTGCCGTCAGGGGTCTCGCTGAAATCGAAAGAAACTACTTTGTCGAAGCCTACATGGGAAACGCCATTGGCGCTTATCGGTTTCACCACTTTGTCGGCCAGCATGACCTGGATGTGCTCACCGCCATCTGTCTTGGCCACACCGATTTTGCTGGCGCCGACTTCCTTGAGGGCATTGGCCGCTTCTTGTCCCAGGCTGGTGGGGTCGATTTCTCTGTAGTTTTCACTCAGCTTGGTGAAAGCCTGGTCTAAACTGGGATCGGGCTGCGCCAGTTCTACCGATGCGGTGCGGGCCTGGTTGAGAAGGTCGGTGGCGGAGACATAATCTTTTTGCTCAAGGGCGCATTGCCCCAGAGCCCGTAGCACTTTTTGCGCTCTTTGTTTGCGGGCCAGTTGTTCTTCCTTTTCCAGGCTCTCGGTGTCTTTGCCTAGTTCGGTCAGAAGCTTGTTCCAGTTCGTCACGGCTCGTTTAAAGTCGCCCTGATCAAAGCTTGTCTGGGCGGTTTCATCTAGCCGGTCAAGCTTGTTGTTCTCAGCCCGGGCGGCATTTATGGTTAAACTGAGGGCTAGAATGGTGAGGATTAGCTGGGGTTTCTTCATCGTTTTTCCACTTCTTTAGACTTGTCTATTGAGCTTACCGATCAGTACTATTCGGGCGGGAGAAAATTTGTTCTGCTAATGTTACTCTACCCCCATCTGTAATGGGAAGCTATAGCGGTTTAAATGCCGGCTTTCGAGAAAAGGTGCTGAGTGACCGGCGGGAAAGAGTCTGAAGACGGGCAGAAGGACGGGGCAGCCGGTGGGGCTTCGGCCGGAGTCGAGGGCGGCTCTTTGCAAGGGGGCGCGGTCGGGTTTCAAGCGGAGGAGTTGGCTCCCCGGCGGGAGATCTTCGCCTGGGCCATGTTTGATTTTGCCAATTCCAGCTATACCACGGTGGTCACCACTGCCATTTTCAATCAGTACTTTGTCGGTACTATCTGCCAGGGCATGAGTGCTGCTGACGCCACAGTCAAGCTGACTACGGCCCTTGGCGTCTCCAACTTGCTGGTGGTTCTGAGCGCCCCTTTGATTGGTGCTCTGGCTGATGCCAGCGGGCGCAAGAAGTTGCTTCTCTTTCTGGCTACCGCTCTTTGCGTGGCGGCGACGGCCCTGCTTTCGCTTATGCATCGCGGTGATGTGCTGCCGGCCATGCTGCTCTTCATTGTTTCCAGTTTTGCTTTCGGCTCCACCGAGTATTTGATTGCCGCCTTTTTGCCGGAGCTGGCTCCCCGGGAGAAAATGGGTAAGATATCCGCGCTCGGTTGGACCCTTGGCTATGTGGGCGGTCTCTGCGTTCTGGCACTCTGTCATGTTTACGTTAGCTGGGCCCAGAAACAGGGGCAGCAAGCCTTTCAGTATGTGCCCATGATCTTGCTTGGCGTTAGCGCCGTCTTTGCTATCTCGGCTGCTCCTACCTTTATCTGGCTGAGGGAACGCAGCCTGGGGCGAGCCGGGGCCGGGCGCAGCCTGGTTGCCGTGGTCGGGCAGTCGTTCAAGCGGGTCGGTGATACTATTAGTGGTGCTAGGCGCTACCGCGATCTCTTTGTCTTCCTGATCAGTCTATTTGCCTTTAGTTGTGGTTCTACCACAGTTGTGGCCATGGCGGCAGTGTATGCCGGACAGGTAATGGGCTTTTCCACCAGTGAGACCATCGCCATGATTATGCTTGTCAATGTAGCCGCCGCCGGCGGTGCATTTGCTCTGGGGCTTTTGCAAGATCGCATCGGCTCTGTGCGTACTTTGATGCTGGCTCTTTTGCTCTGGGTTGTGGCCATTACCATGGCCTTTGTCGCCCATGATAAGGTCGTCTTCTGGCTGGCCGCCACCATTATGGGTGCGGCAATGGGGGCGACGGGAGCGGCTGCCAGAGCCCTGGTCGGTCAGCTTTCTCCCTCCGGACAGGCCGCCGAGTTTTTTGGTTTGTGGGGGCTGACGGTCAAATTGGCGGCAGTTGTGGGTCCTATCAGCTATGGTCAGATTACCGCCTTGAGCGGCGGCAACTATCGCTTTGCCTTGCTTTCCACCCTGGGCTTTTTCCTGTCCGGCTTATTTGCCATTTTCTTTGTAAACGAGAAGCGCGGGCGCCAACTGGCTGAGAATAGCACCAGGCATTAGATGGTCGCAGCGGCCGCCTCAGTCTTCCACTTCCAGCACCCTGGACGGACCGTCGCCCGGTGGTTTCTCTTCGAGGGTGATGTTGCACTTGGGCAACTGGCGTTTTATGAATTTACAGCCGACCAGGTGCAAGCCAACCGGGTTTACCAGCCTGAGAGAGCGCATGTTGGCAAGATAGGCATAGTCTTTCAAGTGTGCGTTGTCGCTGACGCAATTGGTCAAAATGAGCTTTTCGACGTTCTCTAGTTTGCCCAGTTCTTTCAAATGGGTTGACGTGATCATGGCTGATGATATGTTGAGAGTCTTGAGGAAGGGTATCTCGCCGATAAGCTCTATGTTTGTTACTTTCATGGGTCCATTGATACTGAGGCGTTCCAGCTTGGTACTATCCTTGGCGGCAATCAGCAGTCGCTCGCAGTTTTCATCGGTGCTGAAACTGAGGTCTCTCAACGATTTTAGTAGCTTCAGTTCGGCAATGGCTTTTGTGCTGCAGGGATTGTCCGCGATGTCCAGCTTTTTAAGATTCTTGAGTCGGTCCAATTCTTTCAGCCCGGCATCGGTAAGTTCGCAGTGCTTGAGAAGAAGCACCTTTAAGCTTGTCAGTCTTAAGAGCGGCGCTAATTTTTCTTTGATAGATAGATTCGAATTGCTCATTTCCAGTTGTGTCAGGTCGTTGGGTGAAAATCCTGAAAGTACGCGCATGGAGTCGGCAAAAGGTAATAATTTGAAGGCTAACGGCAGATTCCGATCTACGGAAACCGTGCCTCTGGCGGCAAGGGGAATAGTCAGCTCTTCTTCTCTGGCTCGTTGCAAGAGTTTGGCGTCATTGTCGAAGGCGCATTCGTCGGTGGCATAGTTGAGAGAGCCGATGCTGCGCTGATTCGGGAACTCAAAGAGTATTTCCGCTTCTGCGGTTTTGGTCGGCACTCTGTAGGGCTTGTTCCAGTCCGTGAGAACGGGCTGGTTGACCACCGGGTCCATGAGAGAGACGGAAGAGGCCGCTTCTTCCGTGGTTTTGAGCGAGGTCGTGTCTCTTTGAAAAGTGGAATCCACTGACTTTTCCGGCTGGGCTTTGTTGGGCTCTTTAAGCAGGCTGACGGCCAGACCCACCGTCAAAGTCATTGTTAAGAGCACTAGAGAAACCATGATCCAGGGGGCTGCGGATTTTCCCGCTTCCTCTTCCTGCCGTTCCGCTTTCTTGGCCATGTCTATGGCTTTCTGGGAGCGAGCGGCGTTTTGGGAGGTATCGGGCAGGATTTCTTTGCCCTGACTGATTCTCTCCAGGTCAATTGCCAGCTCTTTGGCATTCTGGTAGCGGAAATCGGGATTCTTGGCCAGGCACTTGCCCATTACCGCTTCGATTGATTTTGGGAAGTTGCGACCACTTTTCTGGGAAAGGGTTGGGGGGTACTCTTCCAGATGCATCATGACGATTTCCAGAGAAGTGGCGGCTTCAAAAGGCACCTGTCCGGTTAGCATTTCAAAGAGAGTACAGCCGAGAGAATAGATGTCCGAGCGGGCGTCAACCGGCTCACCCATGCACTGTTCCGGGCTCATGTAAAAGGGGCTGCCGAAGATTTCACCGGTGGCGGTCATGCTTTGATCCGGCTCATCGTCATCAAAGCCGGCCAGTTTGGCTATGCCGAAGTCCAGAATTTTTACGCCGGTTTCACCGTTTACTTCTCTCGTCAGGAGTATATTTGCCGGCTTGATATCTCTGTGAATAACACCGTTTCTGTGAGCGTAGGCGAAGCCGTCCAGAGCCTTGAGCATAATATTAATGGCTTCCGGCAGACTGAGTGAGCCCTTGCTATGTATCACCGATTCAAGATCTTTGCCTTTGAGCAAATCCATGGCGTAATAAGGTAATCGGGAGTTATGAATACCCAGGTCGTAAACCTGCACCAGGCAAGGATGAGAAAGTGAGGCGATAGCCTTGGCTTCTTTCTGGAAGCGCTTCCAGTTGACCTGATTTACCAGTTCGGGAGAGAGGACCTTAAGGGCGCATTCGCGCTTGAGAGACAGGTGAACGGCCTGATAGACGACACCCATACCACCGCGTCCAATCGGGGCGATGATGCGGAAGGCGCCACCAATTACGGTGCCTTCTTTTAAGTCCTGAACTTTGGCGCCAACGGGCTTGGTGCCTGCCGTTCCCCAGACACGCGTTACCGTCTTGCGCCTGCGCTCATCCAGGTTGATTTGATTGTCCGGACCTGGAGCCATAGTGCGACCAAGAGAAGAAGTCTTTACTCAATGCTCTGAGATTACTCGGAAAGCTCCACTTTCCAATTGTTTACTGAGTCTGTTGATATAAAGTCTACCTTTTTATACAGCCTCTTGAGAGCCTCTTTCTCGGACTTTTTCCAGCGGTCGATTCTGAGACCTATTTCCAGGTTTTCCAGCCTGGGCATGGCACTTTTGAAAATGGCAGCGGCGGCAGGCGTCAGTTCTGTTCCCGTGACACTGAGAAGTCTTAGCTTTTTGAGTCCGGCCAGTTTCTGCAGGTCTTGGTCGTTGAGGTTGGTGTTGTGAATGTGCAGTTCTTTGAGGTTGGGCATACTGACAATGAAGTTCAGATCGCCCTTGCTTAAGTTAAGATCGCTCACCTTGAGGACAGTCATCTCCTTACTGCCTTTCAGTTTGGAAAGGACTGCCGAGGGCGAACCCTCGATGTCTTTTATGTTTAGCGTCTGGAGAGCACGCAGGCGCTTTAGTTTGGACAGGGCGTCAGCGGTAAGATTGGTTTTCCTGGCCTCCAGTTCGAGCAGATTGGGCAAGCAATCGATATCCGGGATACTGTCAACCATCACCGAGGTCTCGCTGATGTCCAACATTCGCAGGCTGGTAAGGTGCTTGGAGTAACTCAGGTTTTCATGCATGTTATTGTGCAGGCGTCGGAAAGATAGCCCCCAGAGGTCGTTCGGCTTGAAACCTGTCAGGGCTCTGGGGTCGACGGCAAGGTTGTTCTGGGCGCTGTATGTGAGCTTGGCCCCTCTCGGAACCAGCACCCTGTTAACGCAATTGACTTCGCCGGCGGGGAAAGGTCTTCCGTCGGCAAATTTGCCCGCCCCCCAGGACAAGTCGCCTATGGAGAACATGGGATAAAACATGAATTTAGTCAGGGGATAGCCTTTTTCGACGCAATCGCCCTGGTTGAAGATCTGCCCGGTGTAAGCTGTTTCTTCCAGCAGCGCACTTTCGGCACCCGGAGCGTGCACGTCTTCCAGGAGAGCCCGGGGGGCGGTTGTCGGCGCTGTGGTGAGCGGTGCCGCTTTCGTTTCCGCCGGCATGGTCTTGTTTGTGGAGTCGGCGCTTGCCGCTTTGTCAGGCGAAGCCGCGGCCAATCTGGGTAGAGGCCGCTTCATCTTCGACCCGCTGTCTTTGGTGAGCTGTTCCTTCTCGGCCATGGCAATCAGGTTCTGGCTGTGCAAGCTCTCACCCAGAATCGTGCTGGTGCCGAAACGAGTTTTAAACTGGCGCTCCTCTTTAAAGAGCATCACGGTCACACCTACCGCCAGGCTGACTGCCAGGGCAATGCCGCCAGCCAGCAAGACTCGGGCGGCTGTTTTGCTCTTTTCTCTGGTGATGGCGTCTTCGCCTTCTTTGAGATCGCCTCGGCGCATCTGGTGGGTATAGCGCAGCGTGGTCCGACCGGTGCTTCGTCCGGTTTCATCGCTTTCAACCAGCGCCGATTGGGGCTCTTCCAGGGCGGTTATGTATTGCAAGTGCAAGTCTTTGCCCTGACTGATGCGTATCAAGTCCACTTCCATTTCTTTCATTGACTGGTAGCGATCTTCCGGTCTTTTTTTCAGGCAGCGGGCCACCACATGCTCCATGGCAGCGGGAAATTCAATGCCTGTTACGTCTTTAAGGCTGGGCGGATTTTCTGAGCCGTGCATGCAGATTGTCTTAAATGAATTCTCGCCACGAAAGGGCGGGCGGCCTGTCAGGGTCTCGAAAAGCGCGCAGCCCACGGAATAGATATCCGAACGGGGATCTACTTTCTGCCCCAGGCATTGCTCCGGGCTCATATAATAAGGGCTGCCGAAGATCTCTCCCGGCGCGGTCAGGCTCTGGCTTACTTTGTTGTCCAGGCTGGATATTTTGGCGATGCCGAAGTCCAGCAGTTTGACAATGGGAACGGGCCCTTCGTCGACAATGAGCATGATGTTGGCCGGCTTAATATCGCGGTGCACGACGCCATGGCGATGGGCATAATGCAGTCCGTCCAGCACCTGCAAATAGAGGGGCAGGCAGTCTTCAATCTTGAGTGGTCCCAGCCTTTGTAAGACCGCATCAAGAGGCTCCCCTTCCAGTAGATCCATGGCGTAAAAGGGCAGCACATTTTCATGCAGCCCCAGGTTGTAGACCTTTACTATGTTCTTGTGGTCGAGGCGGGAGATTACCCGCGCTTCCGTCTGGAAGCGCAACCAGTTGGCATTGTTCAGTTCCTGTCCGGTCAGAAGTTTGACGGCGAAATCTTTGCCAAGCACGATATGACGGGCCCGGTAGACATCACCCATGCCGCCCTTGCCGAGCCGCGATAGAAGCTTGTAGGCGCCGCCGATGAGAGTGCCGACTTTGATTTTTACATCGGCAAGGTGCTCGCTGGCGGGCGACCCATCGTGAGTGCCGGTGCCGGTGCTCATTCCGGTAAAATCACCGGACGGTCTGACCAGTCTCGTTGAGTCGCTGTCTGCTGCGGCAATGAAGGGCTTCTGCCCGGTTGTATTCTGGGATTCCACTTTATGAGTTTCCTGTTTTCGTGCCTGGGGCCTCTGGAGCGCCAGGACTATCTTCGTGAGGCAAGCGAAGGTGAACGTGCACCTACTACACGTCTCCAAAGGGTTCGCTTTCCCTTTCATAATTGAGTCACTATATTTTTTTACCCATCTTGGAGCCTACTCGGCTATTGACAATATGTTCAAATTGGGCAAAACCCATATCTTTCATGTTAAATCTGAACGGCTTTTTCAAACGGCGCGAACCTGGCGTTTTCATTCAGGTTCAAACTCAACAAAATGGGCGGTTTGCGTTATCATTCATAGCTCAGCCGAGGAATAAGCAGGGTGCGAGACAAAGTAGTTCTCTTTATTAATGGGCAGAGGCATACGGTTGGCGCAGCGGATGTCTTTCAGCCGCTCACCGACTATTTGCGAAGCGCCAGGTCGCTATGCGGCACTAAAGTAGTTTGTGCCGAGGGTGACTGTGGTGCCTGCACGGTCTTAGTGGGTCGGGCCGGTGCCTGCGAAATGGAGTATGTGCCGGTTAACGGCTGCATTCAATATCTGTATCAGTTGGATGGCTGCCATGTCATCACGGTGGAAGCCCTGGCGCCGACGCTGAGCTATGGCTCTCATGATGAGTTGAAAGCGGCGCTCAATCCGGCGCAATTGGCCATGGTAGAAAATAATGGCGCCCAGTGTGGTTATTGCACGCCCGGCTTCGTCATGTCGTTGTCGGCGCTGTCCTACTGCCGCTCGGCCTGTCCGGCGGGCGGCTCCGGTTCTGAGAGCTGCTCTCCTGAAAAAGATGTGGTCAGGGATGCGCTCACCGGCAATCTCTGCCGTTGTACCGGCTATGAAGCGATCGTCAAAGCCGGTGTTGCCAGTTTGCATGGGAGCTTCAAGCCGCTAACCGAGCTCTTTGATGAGGCGGGAATTTTTGCCGAGCTATCCGCGCTTGACCAGGAGGAAGTTTCCGTTGCCGCAGGCAAGAGGCAATTTTACTTGCCCACTACGGTGGAAAAATTGAGCCGCTTCCTTGATGCCAATGAAGCCGTCTTAGTTTCCGGCGGCACCGACCTTTCCGTCAACATGAATAAGCGCGGCTTTAGCCCTGTGGCCATTGTCAGCACCGCCAGACTGAAGGGGCTTGCCACTATCGAAGTAATGGAAAGCAACGATGCCGCTGGTTCGGCTGGTTCCGGCAAGATTCTGGCAATTGGTGCCCGGGTCAGTCTGGCGCAACTTGAAGCTTACATGCAGAATCTCTGTCCACAGTTCTATAAAATTCTCTGGGTCTTCGGTTCACCGCAGATACGCCATGCCGGCACCCTGGCCGGCAACATTGCCAACGGCTCACCCATTGCCGACAGTTTGCCTTTCTTGATGCTTATGCAGGCCGAGGTGGAAGCTTCGTCCTTCAGGGGGGTGCGGCGCATTAAAATGTCCGACTTTTATCTGGGCTACAAAAAGCTGGCTCTCGCTAAAGACGAAGTGATCACCCGTATCTTCTTGCCCTTGCCCTGCCAGCAGGAAAAAATACGGTTATATAAAGTATCCCGGCGCGAGCATCTGGATATTTCCGCCTTTACCGCTGCTATTTCGGTCACCCTGGGCGGAGACGGAAAAATTGCCGCTGCCCGTGTGGTCTTTGGCGGCGTGGCGGCGACGGTTTTGAAAATGAAGGAAGTTGAGGACTTCCTCCAGGGCAAACCTGACGAACTTGATACCTACAGGCAAGCCGGGCTTGTGGCTATCGAGAATCTGCGTCCGCTCACCGATGTGCGCGGCTCCAGAGAGTTTCGTCTGCAATTGGCCGCCAATATCTTCAGCAAGTTCTATTTTGAGACGAGGTAAAGTGAGATCATGAGCAACGGCCATACCTCGCGCAATGCCGACCGAGTCGATAAGAATGCTTCCGGTGCCATCAACCACGATTCCGCCATCGGGCATGTAAGCGGGCAGTCGATTTATATCGACGACATGCCCCGGCAGCATAACGAATTACTGGTCGATTACTTTGGATCGCCCTTACCGCGCGGTCGTATAAAGTCACTCGATCTTGAGGCGGCCAGGGCTGTATCGGGTGTGGTGGCTCTCTTCACCTATAAAGACTTGCACCATAATAAGTTCGGTCCTATTCTGCAAGATGAAGTGTTGCTTGTGGAAGACATAGCCGAATTCATCGGCCAGCCGATTGTGGTGATTGCCGCAGAAAATCATGCTGCCATAAAGGCTTGCAAGGCAGCCATAAAACTAGAGATGGAAGCGCTCGACCCGCTTCTGAATATTGACGATGCCATCAAAGCCGGTGCCTATATCGATCGTGAATATATGATTGAGCGTGGTGATGTAGAGGCAGCCATGGCTGAGTGCAGCCATGTCATAGAAGGGCGTCTTTATATGGCCGGTGCCGATCATTTCTATCTTGAATCCCAGGCTTGTCTGGTTTACCCTGGCGAATACGGTCAGCTTGTGGTGCATTCTTCCACCCAGGCTCCCTCTGAAGTACAGCATGTAGTTGCCCATCTTCTCGGCTTATCCATCAGCCAGGTGGTCTGCATTGTAAAGCGCATGGGCGGCGGCTTCGGCGGCAAGGAATGTCAGGCTACTCACCCTGCTGTTATGGCTGCTCTTGTGGCTCTGCGCACCGGCAGACCGGCGCGGCTGGTGATGAATAAAGACGATGACATGATGTACACCGGCAAACGCCACCCCTTTCAAAACGATTACAAAGTGGGATTCGACGATTCCGGTCGGGTTCAGGCACTCTCTGCCAGGCTCTATGCCGATGGCGGTGCCTATAACGATCTTTCCACGGCCGTGCTCGGCCGCGCTCTCACCCACATCGATAACGCCTACTTCCTGCCCAATGTGAAGGTGCTGGGGCGTATCGCCAAAACAAATTTCCCGCCCAATACGGCCTTTCGCGGTTTCGGCGGTCCCCAGGGTGTGCTCACTATTGAATGCATCATGGAAGAGATTGCCGCTTATCTGAAGAAAGATCCATTCAGTGTGCGCCGGGCCAATTGCTACGGTATTGAAGAGCGCAACACCACTCATTATGGGCAGCTTCTGGAAAAGAATACCCTGCCCGAACTCTTTGACAAACTGCGACTTAGCGCTGACTACGATAAGCGTATGGCAGCGGTAAAGTCTTTCAATGAAAGTTCTCAGACTCACCTCAAGGGGCTTTCTCTTACTGCCGTTAAGTTCGGCATTTCCTTCACCAACAAATTTCTCAACCAGGCAAATGCCCTGGTGAACGTCTATCTGGATGGCAGTATTCAGGTTTCCACCGGCGCCACCGAAATGGGGCAGGGTGTGAACACCAATATCAAAATCATCGTCGCCGATGAGTTTGCTATTGATCCCCATCAGGTGATAGTGATGGCTACTTCCACAGAGAAGAATAACAATACCTCGGCCACGGCGGCATCTTCTGCTACCGACTTAAACGGCTCGGCGGCTCAGATTGCTTGCCGTGCCATAAAGGGGCGCTTGCAGAAAGTGGCTGCTGATTATTTCGCCACTCAGGAAACCGGTGTAGGAGCTTATCCTGAGCGCATAGTCTTTGCCGGCGGTGAGGTCTTCGATGAACGCAAGCCCCACAGGCGCCTGACTTTCAAAGAAATTGTCAATATGGCTTACCGCGAGCGTGTCAGCCTGGGCGAACGCGGTCACTATGCCACTCCTTCCATCTCCTTCGACTGGTCGGTGGGTAAGGGCACGCCCTTTCTTTATTACACAAACGGCGTGGCTGTCTCGGAAGTATGCATCGATCGCTTCACGGGCGCTCTCAAGGTGGAGCGAGTGGATATTCTCATGGACATTGGTAAGTCAATAAATGAGGGGCTCAATCGCGGTCAGATCGCCGGAGCGTTCGCGCAGGGGCTGGGCTGGCTGACCATGGAAGACTTACGTTATGCCCCAAACGGCGCCTTGCTTTCCCATTCTCCCACTACTTATAAAATACCGGGCATTTATGATCTGCCCTCAGACTTCAAAATTGATCTGCTTGAAAATGAAAACACCGTCAATGTGCGGGGCTCCAAGGCCGTAGGTGAGCCGCCCTTGCTGCTTGGTATATCTGTCTGGACGGCAGTCAAGCACGCACTCTCCTTTGTCAGTGGTGATGCCATTCCTGTTTTGAACACTCCGGCTTCCGGCGAAGAGATTCTGGAGCGCCTGACTGCTTATTGCCAGTCTCCCGCCTCTGATGCAAAGCAGCGGAGCCGCTGGGGTGGTGACGGGTCTATACTCTTGCGCGGGCAGTCTTTCGCCCATGGAGAGAGCAGAACCAGTCCTGTTAGAGCCGCTAGTGTAGCCGCAAAGAAACAGTGAGTGCTGCTTTGTGAAAGAAGACTTTCTGGAAACCGCGCTCAGACTCAGGCAAGAGCATAAACCCTTTGTCGTTGCTACCGTTGTTGATACTACCGGTAGTGTGCCGGTGGAGATGGGGGCGCGCATGCTTGTAGTGGGCGGCCGGGGTGCCGAGCCTGAGCTGATTGGCACTATCGGCGGTGGTAAGCTTGAAGCCCGTGCGCTCCAGGAAGCGAGGCGGTTACTCGGTCAGAAACCGCAGAAAGATGCCGTCCGGCAAAAGTTTTTCTCCTGGCGCCTGGACAGTGACATCGGTATGACATGTGGCGGTTCCGTCAAAGTCTATTTCGAGCTAGTCTGGGAGGCCCAGAACTGGCAGATAGTTGTTTTTGGGGCCGGACACTGTGCCCAGGCTCTCTGCCGCTTACTGACTCAGATAGACTGTCTGGTGACCGTGGTGGATACCCGCCGTGAGTGGCTCGACAGGTTGCCGGAGTCTTCCGCAATTACGCCCGTATTGGTAAATGATTACGGCGACTATGTGGCGAGGCTGGAAGAATCGCAATATGTGCTGCTCATGACCATGGGCCATAGCACCGACAGCCCCGTGCTGGTCAAAATAATGCAGGCCATGCCGGGCCGTCTTCCTTACCTTGGTGTAATCGGCAGCAAGGCCAAGGCTGCTCGTCTTAAGGCCGATCTGCTTGCCGCCGGCGTCGAACCTCGCTACGCCGAGGCTTTTCATTGCCCGATCGGGCTGCCCTTCGGTACTAACGCTCCCGGTGAAATTGCTGTCTCAGTCGCTGCTCAACTGCTCAGCGTGCGCGACGCTGCCCTGCAGTCCTGAAGCAGTACTGAGCCCTGCGGAACCGTCCACGGCCGACGAGTCTGCCGATTTCGATGAAACCGCGCTACTTTCTTTCTCTTTCTTCAGTAAAGCTGGAAAATCATTCCAGTGGGCGAAACAGGTTCTGGCGCCGGCTGCCATAAGTTTGGTTTCAAGCTCATCGGTGCAGCCGTTTATGGTGCCGGCTAAGCCTGTATAGGCAAAAGTGGTTATGCCGGCAGCCACTGCCGCTTTTACACCGGTGACGCTGTCTTCAACGGCATAGCTTTCTTCGGGATTGGCTTGCAGTTGCTTCAATGCGCGCAGGTAGATATCCGGCGCCGGTTTCTGCACATCTCCTGCCTCAAAATAGGCTGTACCGAATAGTCGCGCTAGTTCCTCGCCGCGCCCATTGGTGCTGTAGCGCATGGCGGCCAGGGCTCTTTGAATGGAATTGTTGGAGACAAAGGCTAACTTAACGCCGCTATTTTGCAAAAGTGTCAGTGTTTCTAGCAAGTCTGGTGCCATATCGACACCCTTTTGCTGCAACATTTGCATCATGCGCCATTCTCTCTGGTGGTAAAGGAGGTTGCCCTCTACTTCGATGCCGAAGTGTTTGCTCATGCTCAAACAGAGTGATTGTCTGGCCTGCCCATGAAAGTGTTCATGAAACTCGGCTTCCGTCAGCGGTCTACCGATCTGATCTTCGTAGAGTTCATTGAATCTGGCAATGAGAGAAGGCAGCGCCAGGTGCTCGGTGGCCATCATAGTATTGTCGAAATCAAGAAATAGCCAGGCTTTTGGTTTACTCATAGTAGTGCCGTCTTTGTCGGTTGTCTCCAGGGCGCAAGGGTGCGCGCTCAGCACAGGTTAGCCTAAGTGCGTCAGCTTTGCCTTAAGCGGGGTTTAGTGGTTATTGGTCTGTGCGCTGCCAGAGATGTCCGCACTGCTTTTCCAGTTCTTCTTGAAATTCGGCAAAGCCGCTCATTACGGGAGAAACCCAGATTGAGCCGCCATCAGGACCGCTTAGTTTGAGACCCTGGGCCCAGGCCACATATTCAACGCTTTTCAGTTCGTTCCATCGGTATACATGCCGTCGACCGAGCATGTCGGCGCCGCGCACCTGTTCACTGTTGAAGGAAACCCGGGCCTGATTCATCAGTACGACGGTGACAAGCCCCATCGCCGCAAAGAACAGGAAAATCATAATTGGAAAAATGATTGCCTGTGGGCCGGTCTTGCCTGGGAAAAGATAGGCAAGCACTGAGAGCGCGCTGAAGAAGACGGTGCAGATATACATGGCCGCAAAGTAGCCTTTGCTGTAGCTTACGACCTTATGATCGCCCTCAAGTCTGGCCGGAGCGTTTGTGCTTGCCAGCTTATTCATGATAATTGGAACCAAAATCGCCGCTGCCAGACCGCCTATGAGTGGAGTGGGAATGTTTCCTGGTAAGTCGGAAGGCATGGGATGGTTCCTTTTAGATGCTTCTGGTTAGTACTGCCCTAATTATTTACCCAGTCTCGCTCTCAACGCCTCAAGAACCTCGCCTTCTTCCGGAAATCGCCCGAGCACAAGCTTCGAAAAGATGCGACTTTCCCCAAAATCGACTTCAAACAACCCCCCTGTCGTGCGGTACAGATCGGCAGCTATGCCAAACTCTCTGCCGACCTCGAAAGCTAGAGCTTCTGCTCTTGGCTCATAGCCGCAACCGCCGCAGTATGTGATGGTCAGCCTCTTCTTCTCGCGTTCGGAAGCGGTGCTGATCTCTTGTTGTATTTGTTGTTTTAGCTCTTGCCAGGACTTGCCTGTGGTTTCTTCGCTCATGTCTGCTCTCTTGAAGCGCACACCTGACCACCTCGCCAACCTGCCTATATTTTACAGGTTTTGTCTGAGGGGTAAAGCTGTGGCTAGAGTTCCTGCCGGGAAATGCAGAGCTCAATGGAGTATGGTACAAGCTTTCCAGGAATGAGTCGGCTCTTGTAGGAGTTGCCGGCATGCAAGTTTAAATGTGCCCATTGGAGCTCAGCTTGCTCCGATGCTTGCAGAGTATTGAGGGCATGCGAATTTTGTGGCTTAGTAAGTGCTGACTCAGTCCCTGCCGACGAGCAGGGGCGGAGTCAGCCGGTGGCGCTTTAATACTTGGTCATGAAGTTTGCCATATCCTCCAGATGCGATTCCTCTGTGGCCAGAATGCTTTCCAGCAGGCAGCGTGTAGTTGGATCGCTGTCGCCTACGTATTTAATCATCTCGCGGTAGATATCGACGGCGATGCGCTCCGCTACGAGATTTTCTTTGATCATCTCGGTTAAAGTGTCGCAGGCTACATACTCGGCATTGCTGCGACCGGCCAAGCCTTCGGGATCGAAATTGGGCTCACCGTTAAGTTGAACAATGCGTTCCGCGATTCTGTCGGCGTGTGCCAGTTCTTCTCTTGCATGTTCGCCGAATTCTTTAACAACCGATTCTGAATGTATGCCCTTACCCATGTAGTGGTGACGCTTGTAGCGAAGCGCACAAACTAGTTCGGTGGCAAGCGCTTCGTTGAGAATTTTGACAATTTGTCGGCGGTTGCCATCGTAGCCTGCCCGCACTGAGCTGCCGTGTGTATGCTCACGAGCACGGCGACGAATCTCGGTTAGATTGGCGGAGAAGGCGTCGCCTTCCGAGGATTTGCTTTGCTCGTCTGACTTCTTTACCGCGCCATTATTTTTCATTTCATTCCTGCCTTTTGACTTTAGGGAGAAGGGAGAGGGTGGCCAAAAAGGCTCCCTCTCCCTCCTCACGAGTTCTATTTGACCAAGCCGGCTACTGCTTCGTCGGTACTTGTGATGCCGTTCCCACCTCCGGTCTTGAAGATCTCTTTTGCTAGTTTTATCTCAAGCGGCTTTTCGGTGTGAACTGAAAGAAGGATGTTTCCTTCCCGTATTTTGCCTTCGTATTGTTTTGCTTCATACTCAGGTATGCCAAGACCGATGAGTCCGCCGGTGATACCGCCGGTAGTAGCGCCAATGCCCACGCCTGTAAGCGCTGCCACGATCGGTCCGGCGACCACTAGGGGCCCAATACCCGGGATGGCGAGGGCACCCAGACCGGCCAGCCAACCTAGAGCACCTCCAATTAGGGCACCGGCGCCGGCACCGGTTGAAGTGCCTTCTGGCGCCTTGCTGTGCTGCTCGTGTCCCATGTCACGGACACCGCTGCGATCCGGCATCAACATCGAGATGTCGCTGTTGACGAAGCCTGCCCGCTTTAGGGCATCGATTATGGAGATGGCTTGTTCCTGGGTCTTTATGATAGAGATTACTGAATGTTTCATGTTTAACTCCAATATGGTTGTAGGGAAACTAGAGAGCCTTCAAGAAGCTGTCTATCTGCTTTTCTGCTTCTTCCTTCGACTGTCCGTATTGTTTCTGCAGGCGACCGGATAGCTCTTCGCGTTTTCCATTTATTTGGGTCATGTCATCGTCAGTGAGTTTGCCCCACTTCGCTTTGAGTTTACCTGTGGCGATTTTCCAATCACCTTTCAATTCGTCCCAGTTCATACAAACTCTCCTTGTATTAGTTTTTCTGTGGTGAGATTGGACCATGGGCAAAGTGAAAACTCGGTTAAAGTGGAAAGAGTTGGTGAATGGCGTACTATGCGGGGTTCAGCGCTGCAACGCCTCATAGATAAAGAAAAATGGCAATATACTTAGAATGAAAGTATTGTCTCTTTTCACCCAGTTTTCACAGTTGGATGTAAACATGGTCTAACTTGAAGCAGAGCCCTGGTGCGCCTTATGCCTGCATCATGTCTCCTTGGTAGCAGTCTGACAGGATTAGTCTGACTGGCTATTGATTCCATCTGAGCGAAATATGTTTAAACAAGTTCTGTATATGACTCTGATTCTAATGTCCACCGGCTGTAATGCCGCACCGCCGGCGGAGTCGCGAGAGAACCAAAGAAGTGCCGGGGCAGCTTTAAAATCAGGGCGAACGAGCCAAGCCGGTGTACAGTCAGGAATTGCATCCTGGTACGGAATTCCCTTTCATGGTCGAAGAACCGCTTCCGGTCAGGTGTACGACATGAATAAGCTGACGGCGGCTCATCTTACTTTGCCAATGTCGTCTAGATTAATGGTTCGCAATCCGCAGAACGGTAAGTCTATTTTGATTACAGTGAACGATCGTGGTCCATACATAAAGAATCGAGTGATTGATCTCTCGAGGGAAGCGGCACGACAACTGGGAATACTTACCCGGGGCATTGCGCGAATTCAATATACCGTCATTCCGCGCGAGCCTACTCCCGCTCGTATAGCGAGCGTGCCGCCTCAATACAGATTCGAATGAGATGAGCGAAAAAATATGGAACTAATTGCCGGTTGGTCAGTCATGGGTCATGGAGCGAATCATGGAGACGAGCCCTGCTCGTGAAACGACTTGTCTACGAGACTCTCTCCGATGGTCTGACCCGTCTTGTATAAATCTGCCCGGGCAGAGAAATGTTTATGCGCTGCTGCGGCAGCAGTTGACTTGGTCTGCTTCATGTTACTGGCGCCTGCATCAGCAGGCATAGCGAATTACTGATTCTACAAAGGACTCGAAAATGAAATTTAAATCTGCTCCCCTCTCCGCAGCACTACTGGCTGCGAGCTCGATTCTGGCTTTGACAACATTTGGGCAGGGTGCAATGGCCCAGACTACGCCGGAAATAGTCAAAGGTAATTGTGACGCCTGTGCTGCATTTTGCCAGAAGACTTTGACCTATTGCAACACCAAAAAGGGAACATACACGAAAGGAACAACTGCTGCGGCTCTCAAGGATTGCATTAATGCTTGCAAGTCAAGTTCGGAGTACATTTCGCGAGGTTCGGTATTTCAGAAGCGTGCTATGGCGCTCTGTATTGATGCCTGCAATAACTGCACAAAAACCTGTGAGTCCTTCAAGGATGACAATAACATGAAAGCATGTGCTAACGAATGTCGAAAGTGCGCAGGAAACTGCCAGAAGATTGTAGGAGCGAGCTAGCTAGTACTCACCGGCATAACCTTCCTGGAATTGTGCCAGCAATGATTTGGCTCTTACCAGAGTTCCAGGTTGGGTTGTCGTTCCGAGACTACCTTGTTCCGGCTGTCCAATATCTGTACCGATGTGAGCACTGGCGGCTCCGCTGGTTTCAGATAGTCTTCGCGATAGAACTGGATCTTTTCTGATGTGCCGTTGCCTTTTCGGACCAGCACTGTCAGGGTTTCTTCTCTGCCGTCTTGCTCATTTGTGAGAGTGAGCGCAGGCATGGGTTGATATTGCCGGGTCGACTTGGACTCCGATTGCCAGAGTTGCTTGCCCGCAAGTGTAAAATTGGAGTCATTGGAGCTCATTGTGAACCCGGCTCCATCATCAAATGCCGTAACAGAGCCGGCTACGGCTCCGTGCGCTTCTCTCATGCACTCAAAGGTTTGCTGCAGGCTGGCTTTCTCGTTGCTGTCCTTTTGCTTGTCGCAACTGGCTGCTTCGCCTCTCTCGGTGATCATCACCTGGCTGGCACCATTGTATGTAATTTCATTTACGGTGGAGCCGTCTGCGTATCTCACCGAATGAACAGCCGACTTCATGACGCCGCCGAAGGGAATAGCCAGACCGGCTTCGGCCCATAATGAAAGGGCGGCATTCTTTTGGTTTTGAGAGTCTTCCGGGTATGCCGGGGAGGCAACCTTGTCGGCGGCATTCATTATCTTGCCAAAGTCTGTTTCAGACATTTTGGTCCTCCAGATTTTTTTGAATGCTCGGCGGTGGAATTAGAATTTACCCAAGGTTCTTTGGGGTGGCAAGCGTAAATCTACGCAGTATGCGATGCAATGGCGTTCGGGACCTGCCTGGGATTTAAAGAGAGTTCTCAGCAGGCGCTCTTAAAGAGGCAAACTAGCTAACAAAAATTTACTCTCTGCGTGACATCCTAATCTGCTTTGTTATGCGGGTAAATGCCGACCTGAATGGCTGGTGAAAGAGAAAGGACAGCTAGAGATGATTACAGATTGGGAACTCTCCTTTTCAGTCCGTCTTTTCCAGAGGGGGCATAGTTGAGGCAACCGATCCTTTTGATAGTTCTGTTTTTGTCTTCATTCCTGTTGACGATGGCTGCTTTTGGCAAAGGTAGGTCAGCCCCGCCTCGTTATGTTCCTGTCAAAGTTGGCCATGGATTCAGCGTTTATGATTTACATACTAAGCTCTGGTTGCAGCGGCAGGTGCAACTTCGTGTAAGCAGCGAGCGTCACTTGCCGGTGCCGCTCATGAGCGGCGAGCATGGAGCGTTTCTGCACTGTACAGACTTTGATCCCGGTGGCTGCGGCACAGGTAATCTCAGCCCGGAAAAGTTTGTGGTTTTAGGCGGCTATCGAGTCTGGCAGTGGAAGAGCCATATAAACAAGGACGACCTGAACGGGAAGCGCGGCTTTGGTATAACCGTAGATCAAGTCGATGTTGCAGGTCGTTCTGTCCAGGAGCCCATGGAAATCTTTGCCTTTCCTGCCATTGTCGACCAGACGCCGAATGAATGGAGTGGTTGGGAGAAACATACATCCCAGAGGCATGGAAATTTTGCCTGGTGGTCGCAGGTTCAAGGTAAAGAGACTGAAGAGTGCTTGCCTGTTCCTTACCCGTTTGAGATGCGCTGGCGTTTGCTTTTGACTGATACTCCCGGGCGCTGTGTGGATGATGAGACCATCGAGATGTAGGTCGGCAATATAATTTTGCTTTTTTATAGATGCGGGATTTGGGGCTATTATGAGTGACTCTTTCCCATAGGCAAAGAAGGGGACCTATCGCGTTTGCCTGATGGCCTCATCGAAGTCTTTAATGGCCGGTTTATACTTGCCGAGTCTGGCATAGGCAATGCCTCGACTCAAGTGCGGGTGAGCGCGATAGCAATGACCTCGTTCATAGGATCCTTGTGAGTCGCTTTGCGCTAGCGCTATGGTCCTGGCGTACTCGTTGATTGCTTCGGCAAATACTCTATCGCCTGTATTTGTTCAGAAACTTATTGATGGTTTTTGTGAGGGTGTCAAAGCTCACACCTGAGAAAGAGTGATCGACTCCATTCAGTATATGTTCTTCATAGGTACTGTTTGTGCGTTTGAGGACGTTGATAAGTTGGCGCTCTCTGCTCAGCGGCACCGTGGTGTCTTTGGTTCCATGTAATATCAGTATTGGTGGCATGGCTTTTATCGCCCCTGCTGGTAAGACAAAGCTGCCTGCCATATCCACTACTGATGCAAGCTTTGGATTACCATCTGCTGTGTGAAGAGCCAATTGGGCTCCCAGACTATGTCCCAGGATGCTGACATTATTCTTGTCGGCAAGGGGAAGCTCCAGTATGTAGGATGTGGCGACCCGGACCGTTTTCAGCCAGGTGCCAAAGTGCTTCGCTAGGGCGACGGCATCTGCTGCCTGCATATTGGTCTGATCCATATAGTGCACAATGGCGCAACTGTTACCCTGCCTGGTTAGTTCCTGAGCTAATTGTTGGAAGAATCCATCGCGGCTGTCTGTTCCTAAGCCGCCGGCGCCGTGCAGAATGATTACAATAGGTGTGGATTGTCTTGCATCAACCCGAGGAAGGTTTGCTAATTTCTCTGGATAGAACCAGTCTACAGCTATGCTTTTGCCGGATGACTTGAAATAGGTTTTTCGCGGCAGTGAATGGGCTGGGCTTATGGTTAGCCATAGGCTGAGAATTGCTAATACGCTAACTGAGAAGCTTTTGAACAAGGATTTTGCCTCAAGAATTGCCGAGAATCTAAATTGCCGAAGCGCATCCCTATATAAAAGCATGAGGAAACTCTCATTAGCATGCCGGGGGCGTTGGTTTTTTGGTTGAATTAACAGACCCTGGAGAAAACGGTCAACTACCAATGTCAAAGAAAAGTCAGTTTAAGAATCTCGGCAAAGCTACTGCCAAAGAGAAGCAAAATTACGATAATCCAGACCCGGCTATTCTTGAGGTTTTTGATAGCCCCTTCGCCGATAAGAAGGCAAACCGGCACAATGTCATCGGCACCATTCATATCGAAGCTCCCGAGTTTACGACGGTCTGCCCCATCACCGGACAGCCTGATTTTGCGACCATTGTTATTGACTACAGACCGGACCGGCTTTGTGTCGAGAGCAAATCGCTGAAGCTTTACCTGGGGGCGTTTCGCCAGTTCCCGGAGTTTCATGAGGCTTGCGTCAATCGCATTGCCAATGATCTGATCGACAAGCTGAAACCCCTCTCATTGACGGTGGAAGGGCGCTTTACACCCAGGGGCGGTATTCCCTTCTGGCCTGTGGCTCGCTACGAAAGCAGCGGCAAGCCGTTGCCGTCCGGGAAAGCGAAGAAGTCCCGCCCTGCCAAGAGTTAATTGTTAAGAGCTTAAGACGCCCGTCCGTAGACTGCCTTAGCCTCTGGTAAAATCTTTCGGTAGATTTTCAAGCAGTTGCTTAAGGACTGGCATAGATGAGCGCCCTGGTTGTTTTTTCCGGTGGGCAGGATAGTACTACCTGTCTCTACTGGGCAAAAGCCCGATATAACAAAGTTTTCGCCGTCACATTCGATTACGCCCAGCGGCATCGTCGTGAGATTGAAAGCGCGCGCAAAATTGCAGAAATGGCTGCTGTTCAGCATGAGGTAATAGATCTCGGTCCGATCTTCAAAGGTCTCAGTCCGCTCACCGACCACAGTCTGGCCGTGGATCATTTCTCAGATTACAATACCCTGCCCGGCTCGGAGCCTGGCGGGCTGGCTCAAACTTTTGTGCCGGGACGCAATATCCTGTTCTTTACGGTGGCGGCTAACCGGGCATATGTACTGGGCTGCGACACTATTGTGGTGGGTGTGGCCCAGCAAGATTACGGCGGTTATCCCGATTGCCGTGAAGACTTTGTCGTCAAGTTGGAAGCGGCTCTGGCAAGCGGTCTTGAGAGACCCTTGAAGATTGAGACGCCGCTTATGCATATGAATAAGAAAGAGACCGTGGAACTGGCTGCTTCGCTGGATGGCTGCATGGAGGCTCTTTCCTTCAGTACCACCTGCTATGAAGGATTCTATCCGCCCTGCGGCGAATGTCATTCTTGCCTCTTGCGTCATAAAGGTTTCTCTGAAGCCGGGTTGGAAGATCCGCTATTGGGACGAGCCCTGGCTGAAACCAGGCGTTGAGGTGAAATTCTGATGGGTGCGGGGCGTGGTAGCGCAGGTGGTGCGATGGAAATGGGGGAAGCCTCAAGTATGTCCCCTGGCAGGCAAGATTCTGTTGTGACGGTTTCGGCTGTGCGCAGGCTGCAATTCTGTGCCGGTCATAGAGTTTATAAGCACGAGAGTAAGTGTGCTAATTTGCACGGGCACAACTATGTGCTGTTTTTGCATGCCACAGCAGAAGTCGGCGATGCTTCTCATCAGGATGGGCTCGATTCTCTGGGGCGGGTTGTGGATTTCGGCAAGTTGAAGCAACTCTTTAATCCCTGGTTGGAAGAGAACTGGGACCATGGTTTCATTCTCTTCAAAGAGGATGAGGAAGCCGTGGCTGCCCTTGCACGTTTCCCTGAGCAGAAGCTTTTCCTGCTCGATACCAATCCCACGGCTGAAAACATGGCTCGCTTCATTTTGAAAGATCTGGCTCCCCGACTGCTTGAAGGTAGCGGCGTCAAACTTACCAAGGTAGTGCTCTGGGAAACCGAGAATTGCTTTGCCGAGGTAGAGTATGCTCGGAGCTAATCCCATCCGCAAGCAAGAAGTTGCTCCCCAGTTCGACGGTGGTGAGCTCTGGGTGCAGGAAGTGTTTTATACCCTGCAAGGGGAAGGGCCTTTCTCAGGGCACCCGGCAGTGTTTGTGCGTCTTTCCGGCTGCAATTTGCCCTGCTATTTCTGTGATACTGATTTTGAATCATCTACCTGGCGACCTTCGCTGAATGAACTGATGTCCAAAGTTCAAGGTGCCCTGGGGAAGAGTTGTAAGCTGGTGGTTTTAACAGGCGGTGAGCCTTTTCGGCAGAACATCCAGGTATTGGTGAAAGCTTTGCTGGCTCTAGATCTGACCGTTCAGATCGAAACCAACGGCACTCTCTATGTAGATCTGCCCTGGTGCGAGAAATTGCATGTCGTTTGCAGCCCTAAGACTGCAGCCCTGAACAACGATCTTGTGCCTCATATCTCTGCCTACAAGTATGTAATCAAAGCCGGTGAAGTTGATGAAGACGATGGCTTGCCCGGCGGTTCCACGCGCATTAGCGGTAAGCCGGATTTTATAGCTCGTCCGGAGGGGGAAGCCCCTGTTTATGTGATGCCCATGGACGAGCAGGATGACGAACGAAATGCTGCCAATCAGGCGGCCTGCATTGAGTCTGCGCTTAAGTTCGGTTACAGACTGACGCTCCAGACCCATAAGATTATTGGGGTGCGTTGATAAGTATTGGTTCGTTACTTCAGGTAGCTTTTCAGAACGGCTACGAGTTCATCGGCCGCTTCTTTTCGTAAGCCTTCATCCTGGGGTTCCGCCAGATGGGTCTGAATATGTCCTGCCAGCACTTCGTTCATGAGTCCATTCATTGCTCCGCGGCAAGCCGCGATTGTATTCAGAACCTGACCGCACTCCTCTTCTAGTTCAAGGGCGCGATAAATGGCGTCTACCTGGCCGCGAATGCGGCTGACACGGGCAAGCAGTTTCTTCTTGTCTTTTCTTGTGTGCATACTTGGTTAAATAATATACCCCGGTACAGTATAGCTCGAAAAAGTGCGCCAGATCGACTCGCGAGCGAGCGAGTGTAAAGATTGGTTGACAGTCGGGTGATTCCAGTTGAGAATGAATTATCATTAGCGCCTGCGGTTGTCCGAAGAAAAGAAGCGTAGTTTGTCTTCTGGCTTTGGCGCCGAGATTGTTCCTGGAGGATGTTTTCATGAAAACCCCTGATGGCAAGGTGCCGGTTACGGTTCTGACAGGTTTCTTAGGAGCCGGCAAAACTACTCTTTTGAATCGGATACTGACCGAGAATCATGGCAAGAGAATTGCCGTAATTGAAAATGAATTTGGCGAGATCGGCATTGACAATAATTTGGTCATCAGTGCCGACGAAGAAATATTCGAGATGAACAACGGTTGTATATGTTGCACCGTGCGGGGCGACCTCATTCGCATTCTTGGGAACTTGATGAGGCGCAGGGACAAGTTTGATTACATTCTTGTAGAAACAACCGGTCTGGCCGATCCGGCGCCCGTCGCTCAAACATTTTTCGTTGACGACGAGATTCAGGAGCAGTTGGAATTGGACGGGATAGTCACCGTGATTGACTGCAAGCATGTTCTTATGCATCTAGAAACCAGTGCGGAATGCAAGGAGCAAGTGGCTTTTGCCGATGTAGTCCTGCTCAATAAGACCGACCTGGTGGACCAGGAGGACCTGGAGCAGCTGGAAGAGCGTATTCGTTCAATGAATGCTATGGCTCGTATCTATAGAACTAGAGATGCTGCCGTAGATATGGATAAAATTTTGAGTGTGCGCGGATTTGATCTAGAGCGCGCCCTTTCTGTCAAACCGACCTTCCTAAAACCTCAATACCCATTTGAATGGGTTGGATTGTATGACCTTGCTCTGAGGCAGTCCGTGGTCTTGCAAGAAGGTCCTGATTTATCCAAGAATGTTCTACTTTTGCCTGTGTCGAAGGCTGATACCTCTGAAGCAGCTTACGAGCGAGCTATTGATGAGGCTCTGGAGCAGGCCGTCAGTATCTTTTCCAGTCAAGCGAGGGTTCTCTCTCCCGGCCAAGCTCTTGATGGTGTTGGTCAGCTCTATAAACTCAATCTTGAGGATGAGGGCGGCAAGTCGTTTCCTTTGAAGCCTCCGGCTCCGGGGCATTACTTGCTTTTCACTCAGCATAAGCCTGAGGAATTCAGCTTGTGCGTCACTACCGGCGATGGCAGCCTCGAACCCCGGCATGAACGATACTATGAAGCTGATCATACTCATGATAGTGAGGTAAGTTCGGTAGGAATAGAGTGCGACGGAGATATTGATCAAGTCAAGTTCAATGAGTGGTTGGGCAAACTCTTGCGCGAAAAGGGAACCGATATTTTCAGAATGAAGGGAATCTTGAGCGTGTTTGGGGAAGAGGAACGCTTTGTGTTTCAGGGTGTGCACATGCTCTTTGACGGGCGTCCCGATCGACCGTGGGGGCAGCTCAAGCGCTCCAATCAGATTATATTCATCGGTCGTAATCTCAATCGTATAGAACTAACGGAGGGGTTTAAGTCATGTCTGGTAAAAAGCCCGCAGTTGAGCCAGCTCTAAATTCTTTGGATCAACTATGGTCTCAGTCGGTAGGCGACTTCGTTAATGATCTGAGTTGGTCGCCTGACGGCAGATTCCTGGCCGTAGCCGATGCTGGTGGCGGTGTCTCGATGCTTGATGGTGGCTCCGGTTGCGTAGTTAAGAATTGGTTGCTTCATCCCTTAGGAGCGCTCAAGGCAAAGTTTTCCTTCGATGGTGGCTCTTTGGCAAGCAGCGGACAGGACGGTCAAGCCGTTGTTGTTCAAGTCTCAACCCTTGAGAAGTTTGCCGCTTGTGATCATGGTAAGTCTTGGGTTGAGCAGCTTAGCTGGCATAGTAAGGAACTTGTGTTTCTCACCGCCGCCGGTAAAGAGATTCGCCTCTGGTCATACAACGGGCAACTCTTGCAAGTCTTCGATAGGCAGGCTAGTACAGTAGCTGATCTCAGCTGGAATCCCGCTGCACCGGATCTGTTTGCCAGTAGCGGCTACGGTGGTGTTCATTTGTGGAGTCGGCAGAATACTAAGGCCAGGCGTTTTCTGGATTGGAAGGGTTCGATTCTCAATCTATCTTACAGTCCCAGTGGTAAGGTGATTGCTGCCGGCTGCCAGGATGGAGCGGCTCATATCTGGCTTTTGCCCAGCGGTGATGATCTTTTTATGAATGGCTATCCCACCAAAGTAAGGGAGCTTGCCTGGGATAGCAGTTCGCGCTATCTGGCCACCGGCGGTGGTTCCCAGCCGGTGGTCTGGGATTTCTCCGGCAAGGGTCCTTCAGGCAGTAAGCCCTTGATGCTACAAGAGCACGATGGATTCATCTCTGCCCTGGCTTTTGCGCCCGGCACCATGCGACTTGCCAGTGGCGGTCTGGACGGAGTCGTATATGTTCACGATCTTGCTGACAGGCGGGCTGCTCTACTTTCTGGTAGATGCGCCTCTGATGTAAGCTGTTTGGCCTGGCATCCTGGTGCAAGGAAGTTGGCAGTTGGCTGCGCCTCTGGAGAACTGCTGGTCTTTGCCGACTGAAGGTGATTTCCACAGTCAGCCTGGCACTTGTCTGATTTTCCTATCGGGGCCGGAGCGGCTTGGTTTCCCCGGGCGGTGCCGGCATTTCACTGTTTCGCTCCTGGTAGGGCGGCCATCTTACGGTGATGGCGGTTAGAATGTTACCCGATTCGGCAGCAGTGATTAGTTCGATGTGCGAGGCTTTATTTCTACTATAGACAACTCGCGTCTGTGCCGGTAAGTCATTTGGAGCTTGATCCGGCTTGTCTGAAGGTGCAACTGGTTCTGCTTCGAACTGCGAGGTGTTTGCAAGAAAGCTATTCAAGTCACTGGTCCGCACCAGAACATTAACCGGGCTCAGTTCGATGAAGAGAGTTTCTTCGGAACCGGGACGTGGATAAAAATGAATGATTCTGCAAAAGCGTGAGTATGCTCCATCGAAGGAGTAATTTTCGGCGTAGAGACGATGATCCACGGTCTGAATAATGGGTGGTGAAACTTTTTCATCGAGGAGTTTCTCTAGGTCGAAATAGGAAGGCGGCTCTTTCTGTCTGGATAGTTTGCCCAGAAGCGCTTCGAAGTCTAGTCGGTCTGATGGAAGTGCTTGCGCCCCTACCGGTGCTTGTAAATCATTAACGCCTTGACAAAGAGGGCTATGCAGATTCAAAGCTGCCAGGCGCAGCGCCTTCTCGTGCATGGCTGCTGCCTCGTCCTTTCGTCCGCAAGCCGCCAGCGCACGACTGCGGCAGTCCAATAACTCGGCAGTTGGTGCAAGTTTGCTCAGAGTTCTACTGAAGCGCAGTGCCACATCCGCTTTGCTATGTTTGATCAAGTAATCGACGACCATTATATTTCTGGGTGCATAGGCACCTTCCTTCTCAAAGTAGGAATCAAATTCCTTTATGGCTTCGCTCCAGCGACCCAGATCGCCGTAGATAAAGCCATACTCCGAACGGTCTGTCAGGAGCGGCGTTGAAGCTAGCTTCTCTGCCTGTTTGAGTAACTCCAGCTCCTTTTGTCGATCGCCTGTGCTGCCGAGTTTTAGAGCTTCCTCCAGCAAGGTGTGTGCTTCGATAGTTTGGCGATCTTCTTCTGTAAGGGTTTGCACGGGCGCTTGCCTGCCATCCGGTAAGGGTGGCGGTGGTAGTGCCGATGGTGGCGGCAGTTGACATGCCTGAGCGGCGGCATCCGGTGGCTGACCAGTCAATAGCAGCATTGCCACCAGAGCGTATAAGGTTACGGTACCGGACCGAAGTGCCGCTCTAGGGATTTGCATGGAGTTTTTGCTAACCGTATTGCTCTGCGCGGAAGTCGATTAATTGTTCGTCTTCTACATCATAACTAATGCGGATGGGATTGCAACAAACCTCACAGTCTTCAATGTAAGACTGGGCGCCGCCGCTCAAGTCAAGCAGCATCGATATGTTCTCCCAGCAGTAGGGGCATTCAAAGTAGTGTTCGTCTAACATTGACTGTGCTTATCTGCGCTCCAGTCTGAAGTCTACGGCTACGCCGGGGTTATTGTAAGTGGGTCGGTTGGCGCCGCCGCCCGGACCGGTTGGAAAGGCACTGATGAGAGCGGGATACTCGTCGAGGGCCAGGGGTGGGTCGCCTGGTACCGGGGGCGGTGGCGTGGGCGGTGCGTCTCCCAGGGGTTCGCCGCCGTGCTTGCCGCCATTTGTGCGACCGGGTTGGAAGCAGTAGTCGCGGATATAAAAGTCGTAACTGAAGGTGTTATTGCTATGCAGGGCCAGTCCGGATGCGGCGTAGAACTGTCTGTCGCTGATTGGCAAACTGACTGCTGGGTCTTGTGGTCTGGTGGTATGGGTTATGGTTCCGTCGGCTCGGTGCATGAAGAGCTCTCGGTGGGGTTGGGCGCTGTCGCTCAGGGGGGTGTCGAGGGCGTCAATCAGGCTCTGAACGTTGAGGTTGGGTCCGGCCCGTCTAACCCAGTCAAAGAAGGCTATGCGCATCAACTGTCCGACAGGGGCGTGGTCATCGTTGACGATTGGCACCTTGATTTGTACTGGTGTTTCCGGTGGCGAATCGCCGGTCATGGGTGCCTGGGTGACATCGCTTGGACTGGTGACAATTTGGGGCTCCATCAAGAGTGCATGCAGTGTGGTTATCTCCGGTATGGCTCCGTTGGGGAAGGTGAGACTGAGCACACCGGCTGATGGTTTGGTGTCGCTCAGACTTCCTGGCTGAGCGCAGGCTGAGACATGTACCGTGTGTGCTTCCGAGGCGTGACCCGGATTTGGATCTTCGTATAATTGATCAGCATGGCAGCGAATGATTGACGGAATTACATAGGGTAGACTGGGCTCAGTCAATTTGAAGAGTTTTCCGTCTACCAGGTTTGTACCGTCGGAAATTCCGGCGAAGACGAAATTGTAATTCTTGAATGGTACATTAACGTAGGCCCGGTAGAAGCCGCTCTGTTGAGAGGTATCTTCCATTTCCGCAAAGGTACTGGGATTGGGGACGCGAGTGTTTGTCACCAGACCGTCAATGAGGCCGAGTTCCAGACTTATGGAGTCTTTGACCAGGGTGGTCTTGCCGGCAGCCATTCGCTGACTGGCTGCTAAATAGGCTGCTTCTGCGTCTTTGAGGGGTTCAACTTTGTTGCCGTCATAGTCATAGCCGAAGCCGTCTTTTGCTATTGCGCTTTTAAGAACGTCTACCAATCTTACCCTTGCTTGCGTGGCCAGATCGTAGTCTCGTTTGGCCAGTCTTCGCAAGGTCTCGTCGTCGAATTTGTCTGCCAGCACGGTTTCCAGTCTAACTGTGGCCAGCAAGCTGTTGATGCCCTGCACCGGCATGTAGAAATCATCCTGGGCCAGGGTTCCTTTGCCGGTAGGTGGAAAAGTAGCGAGGGAGACCAGACCCACAAAGGGGTCATCCACCACGATTTTTTCCAGGTCCCTTGCCGCCACCAGTGCCGCACTTTCCACTGCTGAAACTTGCTCTTGATGGGCGCCCATGAAGCGAGTCAAGTTCACGCCGTATACGGCGCCGATAGCAACCAGTACTGACAGCACGGCAATGGCAAAGATCAGTATGTTGCCGCTTCTTCTGCGAGTGGCTGTAGACTGTTTTCTCATTGGGTGATGATTACCCTGACAGTCATGGTGCCTCTGTTATCTGCGCGGTCGCCATAGGTTCCTGCCAGAGGCGGCTGCGGCTGACCCGGCTCTGATAAGCCGATGCTGGAGGGAGTGATTCCATTTGAGCCCTCCTTACAGCCCATGTAAAGAGTGCCGCTTCCAGGTAGGGGGAAGTTCCACTGATCAACGCCCAGGGCAAAGGGTGAACCGTTCAAGCCTACCTTGCCTATCATCATTCCGCAGGGGAAGGGTGAATCCGGACAGATTGGTTGACCGTTTGCGTCGAAGTCGTCCGGCGAATCACTGGGCTTCACATTCCAGGCGCCGTCTGCCTTGTAGTCGACCCAGATTTGGGCGCCGGTTGGTACGGTGAGGGTGGTGGGAGTCCAGTTAAAGCTGCGGGAGTCGATTATTAGAACATCCTGGGTGACAATTTTTCGGCCGCTTTGTTTGATCATGTCGTAGATATTTGGTGTTCTCCAGCCCTCGCTTTCGGGGTCGGCCACAAAGCCCATAGTTTGAATGCCGGGCGCTCTGAGATGCTTGGGTGCGTTGCCGCCCTTGAGGGCCAGGGCGCTGCCGGGACCATTCAGCCCGAGCGGATACTCGGCTGCTCTGTGGGCAGTCATGGAGAGCTTGTAGTTAGTGCCCAGGCCGGGGATGGAAGATATGAAAGGCAGTCCGTCCATTTTGACCAGGGGTGAGACGTCATACTCTACCTTGGTGGCGTATTCGTAGACAAAGGCGTTCTTATCTATGGGGTCGGTCACCGGTGTGTTGGGACCCCATTTTTTGATGGCATTGCCCACATCGGTGCTGGTTTGCGACACGAAGAGGTCCATGCCGCTGCCGCTGTAGCCGCTGACGGGGGCAAGCCTTGCGAAGGCGGCGAAGCCGGAATTGTTGAAGATCCTTGCTTCGTCGGCGGCGGCGCTCAGGGCCTCGGCGTAAGTGCGTTGAGAGGCGGCGCGATTACAGATCTGGTTGGCGGCAAAATAGGTGCAGCAAGCGGCAATACCGCAAAACAGTAGGTCTAGAACCGGAAAAACTCCCACCAGGAGAAGCAGCATTAGCGCTACGGGAAACTCGGCGGTGTTCCCATCCGGTCTTCTTCGTTTTTGCATATTTTGAACCTGCGGCTGATGATGCCTGAGCGAGGGTAAGCGGTCTGCCTGATGTATATATTCCCTACCCGGATATACGTGTCTGAAACTCCGGAAAACATTATCTTTGCTCGCTTAGCGTGGTACCCTTAGCCCTTGAAGTAGAGGGAAATCGGTGGCAGCTCAGCTCAAATTTACGGTTGTCACGACTTGTGCAAGTTGGGCTTTTTGACCAGTAAAGTAATGGTAGTTTGGCTGCAGCGAAAGTTTAGTGGCGTGACTGCGGCCGGTGCTTTTTTACATGGCGTTTATTTAGTGTCTAAACCAGCCACCGGCAGGTATGCTTTAGGAGAGTTAAATTTAGCGTAGTATGCACAGTTCCAATTCCACCAAACAACTTCTGGTAATTTTCGGCAGCCTGGCTATATTTCTTGGCTCTACCGGATTGGGCTATTATTGGGGCTTCACCTCAACCTGGAATCATTTTAAAAAGCAACCGTTGATTGGCAAAGAGCCCATTACCTTGCAACTGGTAAAAGTTGTGCGCGATATTCCCGCCTCCGGCAAAGTGGAATTCGAGAATGTAGAGGAAGTAAGGGTCAAGATGCCTCAAGTTTATGCCGATTCTCTCGGTTTTGCCTCCGAGTGCATGGGGCGTCAGGTTAAGTGGACCTTACGCAAAGGCGGTTATGTTAGCCGTCATGACCTAGTACCCATAGGGAAAGCCGACAGTAATTTGAGGAGCGCTCGGAATGGTGAGAGCGAACCAAAAGTGGGAGGGGTAAGGTGAATCTGAAACCTTTTGCTTATTACATGGTACTGGTGCCGTTTCTCGTTTGGTCGGGGTATTATGCCGGCTGTGAAGTGGCCCGGGGCGAGATAAATGTACAGAAGCTGGAAAATGTTTCCGTCATGGTTAAAGTCGTCAAGGCGAAAATGGATGTGCCACCGCAGGTAGTGCTAGATTCTAAGCATCTTGAGGAAGTGGAAGTATTTGCTAATCGGCAGGTGGGCGGAGAACTGCAACAGTTAAAGCAGGCCCTTGGTAAGAAAGCACATTACGGACTGGTCAAGGGGCAGGTTTTACTGGAGCAGGAGCTCGAATAGAGTTTCGCTTGTCTCGTCAGACCGGAGCGGCTGGAGAAATTGAAGAGTAATTGATGTGGTTTGAACGTTACTATTTCTTTGTCTCCATAGCTTCTTTCGCCATTCAGATTGTTCTCTGGGCGAGCAGGCTTTTGTTTGGTTTCAAGAGTTTTTTTGCTCTCTCTTTTATGCCTGGCTTGATGGTATTTCAGTGGCTGATTTCCCTTACGGCAATAATGGTTTTTGTCGTGTCCGGCAAGTTGAAGTTGTTGCCGGCACCGGCTGTCTATTTGTTACTCAGTGCCTTGATTTTTATCTGGGAACAGGCCTCGGCCTTTGTGGCGGCTGCTCGTTTCGAGAATAGCAAGGGTTTCGGTGCGGAGACTCCCTATTTAGAAATAATCATGCTGCTTGTGTCCTTGATCGTGCACATGCTGGTTCTTATGCCGGCGACGAGGAAGCCGGGTGCGGGCGGACCGACCGGGGATTAACAAGTTTTTTACGCTTCGGCGCTTAGACTGCAATCTACCTCCCGTTTCCTCAGTTTGAGATTGATTGCATATGTCGGCAAAATCCTTTGCAGGTGTTGAAGAGCGTACAGACTTGCCTGTACGAAGTAACGATGGGTCCGGCTCCAGCGGCGAAGGGCGATTACAGGCCCAGGCCGATGCTTTGCGTTTTGGTGCTGGCGACCCCGGCAAGAGCGGTTCAAGCGATCTTGGCAAAACAGAAGTAGCCAGGGTCAGTGACCAGAAGCAGCCACCTGTCCCGGAGGGGGATGTGACTACTTTCAAGAGCCAGAATCAAGCACTGGAGCGAATCGGCGGCGCTCTCTTCCGGGATAGTACCGCCCCGCATCTGGAACATTTGCAAGCACTGGATCCGGCTTCGGGCGGGGCTATCACCCGGCAAGGCATGCGCAAGTTTCTCAAAGAAGTCGACCTCAATGGTGACGGTAAGAGCGGCAATCAGAAGTATCCGCAAGATTTCGTGCAGTCTGTGGCCATGCTTGAAAGGGGCTTCGATAGTCCATCGCTGAAGGCATTCAAAGACGAGAACGGCAATATATCGAAAGAGTCATATACAAAAGGAATCTTTAGCAGGCAGGACCGCCTTGCCGCCTTGGAAGAGAAAGCTACCGCCGTCAAGCCCGGCGGCAGCGAAGAGAAGGCACTCAACGGCAAGTTGAAGGATGCTTCCGTGATAAAAGCCGGTGAGGGTCCCTTTGCCTCGGCTCAGCGGATTCTCGAGAGCATGGGCGGGGAAGTCTCAAGGGCTGAACTGCGCCAATTGACTCGCGCCTTGAAAGAGCAGTACATAGCTGAACATGGCGGCAAGAAGAATTCCATTAATTCACTTAAGGTCGGTCATGCCATGCTGGATAATCCCCGGACCCTTGAAGGCGTCCTGGGCCGACTCAAGAATGATTCCTTGAAAGAGCGTCTGACCAGGGCTTCACTGGCGACAGGCTAGAGTAATTTTCTGGGTCAAAAATCTTTTGGAGACTCTAAATTTGCTCACGTTTTTTTCACGGAAGCGGCAATAGATTAGTAGCACAAAGAGACGCGGTGCCACTGGCGCAAGAGAAGCGGCAATAAATGTAAGTCAACACAGCCGGTCTATTTGATTGCTTTTCGTGGGGAGGTAGAGATTCGAGTCCGGTGGTTCGAAAGAGCCGCCGGGCGCGATTCTTTTTGAGCGACTGTCGCCTTGAGCTGCCGTCGGAGTTTCTGAAAGTGAGATGGGGTGCTTATTTGGGCTGTTCGTAGACCGGCAGCTTGTCTTTTAGCTCAGGGTTTCTTTTTACGAAAACCGCGATGCTCCAGCCGCCGATTTGCTTGCCTTCAGCAGGATAAGACCAGTCTTCGATTTCCGATCTCGGCACTTTTATAATTTGACCTTCTCTCATATTTTTCAGAACGTCGGGCGTATTGCTCAGGGTGCCGCTGATTTCTTCGCCGTCTATGGAATTTACTTCCAGCCACATGTGCTCAGTTTGCCCCCCTTCGCTGAAGGGAACCTTGATGCTGAACTGTGATTTTGACTGGGCGCTTGCGAATTTGTCGCGAAACATATGCCAGTGCTTTTGCGCTTCACTCTTGGCGGCGGCGATTTCCGGATCATCAGAGGCTCGTCTGCTGATGTTCCACTTTGGCTCGCCGCCCTCGGT
The DNA here is from genome assembly GCA_016212515.1 of Candidatus Melainabacteria bacterium. Taxonomy (GTDB): domain Bacteria; phylum Cyanobacteriota; class Vampirovibrionia; order Obscuribacterales; family Obscuribacteraceae; genus Obscuribacter. The sequence continues at coordinate 77,493 of JACRFZ010000029.1, read as the reverse complement.
GCCGGAAGTTTCACCTGAAGCGTTTGCTGTCTGTGCGGTTTGGCCGGCTGCGGCGGTGTTGTCTCCGCTCTGGGAGCAGGCCGTGAGTAGTGTGGGCAGGCAGAGCAGGGAGAGGAGTTGCAGGGTCATTGACCTTTTCATTCGTAGGCGGCCTTTTTAGCTTGCGGGATAAAGCGATTCTAGCAGTGCAAGCTGGGCCTGTTAAAGAGCGCCCGGCTCTGCATAGGGGGGCGCTTCGGCTAGTTTTGCAGTTAAATGTGGCAATTTGGGGGCTAATTTAATGCAATTCATGGGATTCCTACGTAGCCGGCCCACTGTGCACTTTCGGCTATCTGACATATATTGAGGCATGGTTTTCGAAACAGCCTTGATGTGCTGAACCTTAGCTCCCCAAATACCCCCGATTTCTTAAGGTACGGAGAAAACTACTGTGGAATCACATAAACCTATCAAATTTTCCCACGCGGGTTCCGGCCTGTCGCTTGGTTCCGGTGCCGGCTCCTTAGATGTGGGAGCAGATGCCGGGGATAGTTCCGTGGGAACTGGGCAGAAGCACGCCAGAGGACGCCTGCAAATGGCCTCGCTGGATGGTCGCGGTGATATTTTGCGCCAGACCAGCACAACAGACAACACGGCGGCAACCAATTTGCAGCCCATGACCTTGACCGAAGGGACCCTCAGTCCTAAGAAGTCCCTCGATGATCTGGTAAAAGCTGGTGTAATTGCCGATTCTACAGCAAAGGGTCGCGACAACTTCAGCGACACCACTAAGTCTGAGCCCAGACCAATTACTTCCTTTGAAAAGCCGAAGATCGAAGTAGGCTTTGCCGATACCCTTGAACAGCAGGGTAAAAAGCCCGACCTGATCGTAAAAGCCGATGGTCGGGTCGAGATGATCAATAATCCCGAGATCTTGAGCAGCGGCAATGTAATCGTAGGACTTGAGCGTCCTGATGGTGCCGTCAATCCGACAGAGGCGCAGCAGAAGTCGGTAGCCGAACTATATAAATATCTCGATGCCAGATTGAAAGAGCAGAATCCGGCCCTGGCCGGCAAAGGCATCGATCTTGAAAATCCCCAGGGTCTGGTGCCCGAGGAAGCTGCCGCGGCTGCTAGAAGAGCCGGACAGAGAGCCAACGTTCCTGATGGTTCCGATGCCGGTGCCGTGCAAGGCGGCAATCGTTTCACCGGTTCCAGAAGCGGTGGACGACTTTCCTCCGGCGAAGTGTCCGACATGTTCCCCGGACGTGATTTCAAAGCTCGCAACGGTAAAGTCGATGCTGTTGAACTGATCAAAGACACGGTTTCCAGCTTGAATGGTTCCAAAGGCGACCACGAGCATATCGGTTATCGCCGTGGACGTGGTCATGCCGTAGGCGCTTACGGTATGACGGCCGATCATTTCCGCTCCTGGCTTTCCGGGCTCGATATTGAAGCGCTGGAAGAACAAGAGCGTAAGGGGCTGGTACCTCCCGGTACTGCTGCCCGCATGAAGAAAATGAAAGAGCAGTTGGCCAAGGGCGAAACCCCCGACGTGCTCAAGAAAATGGAAGGCACCGAGCAGGGCAAGCTCACCGAGCAGGACAGAAAAGATATCCTCGGCACCTTTGGCAAGGAAGTGCAGGAACTGGCTGCCAAAGATCTGATCAATAACTACTCCAAAACCATTGCCGAGCAGAACCCCGGCAAAGAAGTCGATCCCGGTCAGATAGCCCTGGCTATGCACCTGGGCCGCGTGCCCACCGCCGAAGACATGGCTGATGCCGGCAACAGGGACTACATGAGCGCTGCCAAGAATAAATGGCAGTTGGCTGCTGCCGCTACCCAGAACCGCGGCGAAGGTTTCGAGTGGAACGGCGATGCTAACGGTATTGTTGCCGCCTCTAAAGATGCTCACGGTAACGCTATGTGGACCAGATTTGCTGCTTCCGTGCAGGGTGGACGTCTGGGCTGCGCTGCTTCCGTATCGGAAGTACTCCGCCAGGCCGGTGTGGATGTAGATCCGATGGCAGGTGCCCATGCTCTCGCCCAGCAGCTCTTGCGGAGAGGTGCCGACAAGGTCAGCATCAGAGATGTGAAGCCCGGCGACGTAGTCTTCGGTGGTCCCGGTCGCGCCGGCGGTTCCGATCACATCGGTATCGTGGAGCGGATTGGTCCCGATGGACAGATTTATGTAGGCGCCAACTCTTCCAGCTCCGGCACCTGGAAATCCAATCAGCCCCTCATGAGCGCTTTCGGTCGGTTCGTGCGAAATGGCCAACCACTTTACGGTATCCGCTTGAACGATAACGGTCAGGCTTAAGAGCCGCTGGCACTCCCAGGCAATTGCGTCGGGCTCAGACGTCGGTTATGTCGGAGCGGCTTCGCTCAGATGGCGGTTATGTCGGAGCGGCTTCGGGCTCAGATGTCGGTTATGTCGGAGCGGCTTCGCTCAGACGTCGGTTATGTCGGAGCGGCTTCGGGCTCAGATGTCGGCATGTCAACGTCCTTTGGGGCTTGGCTTGGATGCCATGCAGTTTAAGACTATCTTGTGTGGAACAATAGTGGCCTGGCGCAGTTTCAGGTTGACAAGGTCGGCGACAAAGATAGGACTTAAGCGTGGCTAAAATTCTTTTGGTGGAAGACGATCAAGCAGTGGCCGAGGCCATTGTGGATGCTCTTGAGTTTGAGTCTAATGTGGTGGAGCACGTGGACTGCGGTCTGGAAGCTTCCCAAAGACTCAAGCTCTACCAGTATGATCTAGTGGTTTTAGACTGGGACTTGCCCAGGAAGTCGGGTGTCGAGGTTTGCGGCGAGTATCGCAGTCGCGGTGGAACTCTGCCCATTCTTATGCTCACCGGTAAGTCATCGGTGGAAGACCGAGTCACCGGGCTTGACGCCGGTGCCGACGATTATTTGCCCAAGCCCTTCAGCATGAAAGAGCTTTCCGCCCGGGTGCGGGCACTCTTGCGTCGCCCGGAGCCAATGGTCTCGGAGCTGGTGCAACTGGGTCCCCTGCAAATTGACCTGAAATTTCATAAAGTGATGCGGGGGCAAGAGGAATTGAACCTTTTAGCCAAGGAAATTTCCCTGCTGGAATTTCTTGTACGGCACCGGGGGCAGGTTTTTAGCGTTGATGACCTGCTCAACAAGGTCTGGCATTCCGAATCGGACAGCTCCGAAGATGCCGTCAGGCAGTGTGTTACTCGTTTGCGTAAGAAAATTGATGGGGAAGGCGAAAATTCGCTAATCGTCACCGTGAAAGGCCTGGGCTACAAAGTTGTTTGAGGAATTGCCTACCATCTGAGTCTTTGGATCTGTGGAGCTTGCTTTATGAATTGCTATCGAATGCTCCTTCCTGCACTCTCTCTAATTGTGGTTCCTGTCACGCTGCCGATGGATGAGTCGGCTACCTATTACGGACCCGGCATACTGGCACCTGGCTGTCCCGCTCATGCTAGACCGACTCTGTTTGTAGATCCCAGCCCCTGGGAACTGAAACATGCCTTCAATAGTTTGATGGTTTTGCAGGGCACTGCAAAAGGAAAAGCCTTCAACGAAGCCGAAAAGTATCTTGCACAGGCCCGCAGTGCCGGTGAAGATGCCGGCTATATTAAGTTGGCTGAGAGTTCCCTCTCCATCAGTCGAAGGCAGTTTACCCTGGCCGAGAAACAAGCCCTTCAGGCGCTCGCCCGGGATCCGCATAATTCACGCTTTCTAGCCCAGATGGGGCGCGTGCAATTGATGCTGGACAAAGAGGAGGAAGCCAAGAAGTACTTTCTAGCGGCGATTCACTGCCGCAATCCCAATAGCGATGCCTGTCTGGTGGCACTATCCGGCTTCGAAAGCGGGGATTGTCTGGAGGAGGCCTATGAGGCCGGGAAAGTCATGATTAAGGCCAATCCTTCTCTGGCCGGCGCTTACTATCGCACCGCCAGAATCGCTCGCAGTTTAGGCAAATTCGAAGAAGGAAAAGAGCTGATGGTCAAGGCTATTCATATTGACCCTGCTCGAAAGGAACACTGGTACACCTTGGCCGAAATGGAGTTGGGGTTGAAGAACTGGAAGGGCGCTCTTACGGCCAGTGACAAGGTATTACAGTTGAGCGGCAAAAATAACTGCAGGGAAGCAATTTTTGTTTTGCCCATCAAAGCCAAAGCCTTGGAAGGTCTCGGGGATTATGCCGGTGCCGTTGAGCAATGGAGCCTGGCTCTGGAAAAGGTGCCGGATACCCGACCGGTGCTCGTAAGGCGAGCGGCTTGCTATGCCAAACTGGGTGATAAGTCGGCAGAGAAGCGCGACCTGGCTAGGGTGAAGAAAGTAGACCAGGGTTTCTAGCGGCAGTTGCCGGAGGTGCAGTCTTTGGCAGATGAGACGACCGGGCTCTGTTTTCACAAACTTAGGCGTGCAAGAAATTATTGATAATTTCGCTTATTTGCTCGCGTTTGCGTAGTTCAGGCCGTGGCGCGAGATTTTCGACAAAATTTCCTGTGCGCCCCGGTACATGAAAAGACTGACAGTGGCCGGCTGAGGTTCTGAGTGGCGGTAGTTGTAAGGCTTCGCAGTCTTAGGCGCTGCGATGACTGCAGCTATTTAGTTTTTGCCTTTTGTGTCTCGATTTGTTCCATGAACTCTTTGAAGCGGGTTGCTTCCGGCAGCATGTTACGAGCTCTGGCAATGTCCTTGAGGGCCAGGTCAAGTTTGTTGTCTTGCAGGTAGCAATGGGCGCGCATGGCATAATGATCGGGCTGGAAGGGCTCCATATCTACAACTTGATTGGCAATGGACAGGGCTTCGTGCGGGCGTTTGTCGGCTAACAACGCCCAAGTTTGCGCTACCTTGCCGGCAGTGTTGGCCGGAGCCAGGCGACTGGCTGTCATGGCCAAGGCCTGGGCGGTTTTGGGGTCTTGAAAGTTGGCGAAGGCCAGAACAAACCAGGCTTCCGGTTGAAGCTCATTGAGTTTGAGGGCTTCCCGCGCATGCAAGAAGGCACTGCCGAATTCTCCTTGCATTTGCTCTGTTAGAGCCAGCATTGATTTGGCCAGGGCCGACCTGGGTGCAAGCAGGCTGGCCAGTCGGCATTGCCGGAAGGCCTCTTCTTGCTGTCCCCGGCTTAAGAGGGCGGCGGCTCTTTCCACTCTAGGCAAGTACCAGTTGGGACGAAGATTGGAGGCTTCCAGAAAGAGTTCATCTGCTTCCTTCATTCGGCCCAGCCGGTGGGCCGCTAACCCGGCAAAGTAATACGCGTTCGGCTTGAGATAGGCAATGTAGGAGTTTTCAGCTTCCTTCCCGGCATCGGTTGTTTCCGAATGCAGTTGCTTTTGCGGATGCAGTTGCGTTTCAGATTGCAGTTGTCTCTGCGTTTGCGTTTGTCTCTGCGTTTGCAGTTGTCTCTGCGTTTGTAGTTGTCTTTGCGTTTGCAGTTTCCGGTCTATCTTTTGGAGCAATGTGCGGCAGAGCGCTAGAGTTTGTTCCAGGTCGGCTCTTGCGGCATCCTTTTGGCCAAGCAGCAAGTAAGCTCTGGCTCTTGCCAGCAAAGTTTCCGCCTTAAGTAAGGTGTATGGTGCCGTGTCCCTATTTTTAATAGAGTTGAGACTCTTTTGGAAGCAAGTCAGTGCTTCTTTGTTGCGTTCAAGACCGGTCAGGGACTCTCCCCGTAAGAGATTAGCGTAAATATGCTCAGGCATTGTGTTGAGGGCTAGATCAGAATCTGCCAGACTTGTCTGGTATCGGTTGGAATTGAGTGCACTGGCGGCTCGGCACAGGTAGAGGCGGCAGTCTTTCTCCGGTACATTGACGGAAGGAGGCAAAGCCAGAGCCTCCGAGGCCATTTCGAAAGCCTGCTGATGAGCACCTTTTCCGGCCATGGAAAGGCTCAGGCAGAGGCGGTTGATTTTGCTGGCGGGACTGAGAACAACCGCCCTGGCCGCACAGTTGGCCATCTCTATGAAATTGGTTTCGTTGTAGTAAATCCAGGCTACGGCTCGGTGTCCATCGGCGGCAAAGGGATCTGTGTTCAATTGCTTTTCTGCGAGTTCATGCAGGTGTTCATGTGCATCTGTTTCCGGCAGGTAGGGAAAAGTTTCTATTGCGCCGGCAGCGAGCCAGAGCGAGTCTGCCGCTTCCGCTCTGGGTTTGAACCTGTCGCGGTTGCCGGAATATTCCTGCGAGACCGTTTCACCGTCGACACTTAGTTCGAGAGGTTCACCGCCTGTGGTGCAAGAAGTAAGGGTAAGCACCACTGCCGAGGCCAGGAACGCTATCCTCAGCCCAGCCATGACTTCTTGCCGGCTTCATGCAAGAGTTGCTTGATCGGGATACTTACCGAAACTTCCGTCTGAGTGCCCGGAATCGTCAGTGGTGTTTCCAATACAATCTGTTTGTTTTCGTCTCGCCTGAGTATGGCGGTGCCCTTTATGGCAATTGTGTGCTTGCCGAGCGGGGTTTTCAGGCGCAGGGCGAAGCCCTCATTGAAATTGCAACGCAGTCCGTTTTTGCTCTTGTCTATGATTGATTGAAAGTGAATGCGTTTTCCAACTATTACTGCTTCCATTTCCACCAGCGGTGCCACCGCGGTTTTTATGGGGAGTTCCTTTTCTTTTTTGATCTTGATGTCGATTTCAAGTTCGGCATTTTGTGTGGATTCGGATTTGGATTTGGGTTTGACGTTGAACTCTTCCACTTCGGTGAGTTCGCGGGTCAGTTCGCTAACTAGATCTATGGCTAGTTGCAGTCCTTCTTTGCCCTTTTGGGCAATATTGCTCAAAGATTGGCGGGCGCCTTCCAGATGAACTCTCGCTCGCTCCTGGTTTTCCGGACTCAGTAAGTCCTGGAACTTGCGTTCCATTTCTTCATAGGCCAGCCTGGCCATTTTTGCCGAATCGCTTTCTTGAGACGCCAATTTCTATTCTCCGGAACCTGAAACTGTTTGGTTCTCTAATAATAACACCGCCACCCTGCAAACAAGGCGGCGGTGAGGAGTTTAGCGTGCTTATGGTCTACTTGGGATTTACTTGTGGAGGAGTCGGAAGGTATCGCGAACCGTCAGTTCTACAAATAGTAGAGCGAAGGCGGTCATGAGCGCTCCCAGGATACCGGCCCAGAAAAACGCCGCTACGGTTTCTATGGTCTTGATATGGGCATCAAGCAGATTGGTTCGAGCCTGAAAGTCGAGGGCGGAATAGATGCCGATTACCACAAATGCCAGCACTGGTGTCCACATATAGAGGACGGACGGGAGCTTCGGCTCATTGTTTCGGTTTTGGTCTTCGGGCATAGTATCCACCATCCGGCTGGAAGTAAGGGACAAAGTAGCGTCGTAATTTGAGACGATATTTCGATGATATCTACGGCTTCCCGCAGGTGGAATCCATCTCAAGGTGGAGTATTTTTGTATACCACTCATTGGTGAGGCGTTGCCGAAGGGCTTTCGCGGCCTGGCGCGGGCTTGCCCCAGGCGTCGGTCTGAAGGCGTGAGGCGGCGCCGGTTGTCAATGCTTACCGTCTAGAAGGTTTTCTTCCTGGGGGTAATCATACTTATGGCCGAATTGCGCTTTTGCAGCTCAATTGCCGGCGCAATTGGCCCGAAGCTCAAGTTTCAATTGTCCAGACCCGGCTCTCAGGCAATTGTAAGTTTGGGATACATGCCGGGGATGACGCGCAGGTGACCTTCTTCGATGAGTGCATCGATGGCTTCCAAGATCGTGTCCTGATTGCGATGGGCGCAGGCGCCATAGAGCGAGAGTTTGTCGAAACCCTTGTCGGCAAGTTTTTTGGCTTTGCTTCCAGCCAGGATGGAGGCCACCGTGGTGCGTCCTACCTGACCTTTCAGTTGTGTGGTGAGGCTGACTATGGCCTGACTGAGATTATCGCCTTTGCCGGCCTGACTTTTGATATTGGCGGCATCGGCTGCGCTAATGAAACCATCCTGGTCGAACTGCCTGGCGGCAAGGGCCTGTCTGGCTTTCTTGATGGTTTCTCTTTCCGGGTTGACGGCCCGGTGGGCTCGGCTGGGGGTGGGGCTGAAGGTCATTCTCAAATGCGGGTGGCAGATATCGCAGCCGCTGCAGTCGTTTACCAGGGCCTGTCCGAAATATCCCAGGATGGTGCGCCTTCGGCAGAGTGGCGTCAGGGCGTAGGAAATCATGCGCTCCAGCCTGTCTTCGTCTTGTTCCTTGCGACGGGTGAGGATGGATGTATCTAAATAGGAAGGGATTGTTTTGAGTGTAATGCCGCCCGGGCTGAGGGTTAGCAAGCCCAGTTGGTTGAAGAGATCGAGGGTGGAGTGCAGCGGTGTTTCCTTGATGTCCGGCACTGCTTCCAGTATGGCGGACGGTCTGACCGGGCTACCCTGGCTGAGGCGCAGAAATTCGTACACTTCGAAGATTTGCTTTTCGGTAGGATAGTTCATCTTCGTCAGCCAGCGCTGGGTGTAGATGTCTTTGGGCTGGTAAAGCAAGGTGCAGGTGGCCGGTTGTCCGTCGCGCCCGGCCCGTCCGGCTTCCTGATAGTAGTTTTCCAGGGAAGGGGGCAAATTGTAGTGCACTACTTTGCGAATATTGGCTTTGTCTACGCCCATACCGAAGGCCACTGTACAGACGATTACCTTTACCAGATCATCTTCAAAACGCTTCTGGGTTGCTTTGCGCATCGGTGCCGGTAAACCGGCGTGGTAAAAGGCGGCTTTGATGCCTTCGCCGTTCAGACGCTTAGAGAGTGCTTCTGCTTCTTTGCGGCTGCTGACGTAGACGATGGCGCTGCCGCCATGACCGGCCGGATCATGCTTCAGTCGGGCAAAGAGATGCCTGTCTTTGTCGGCCGGATTGTCGCATTTTTCCACTTCCAAAATTAAGTTAGGGCGGTCGAAGTCACCTTTCACCACCTCCATATTGAGACCGAGGTTGGTGATGATGTCCTTCTGAACCTTGGGTGTGGCAGTGGCTGTCAGTGCCATAACTGTGGAATCCGGCAGCAGGGCGATGAGCGACTTCATATGCCTGTACTGCGGGCGAAAATCATGACCCCACTGGCTGATGCAATGGGCTTCGTCTATGACCAAAAGGGAAACTTTGATACTCTGAAGGAGGGCCCGAAAACGAGGAGAATCCAGTCTTTCCGGTGCCACGTAAACCAGTTTGTAATGACCCGAGCGCACCATTGCTATGCGTTCTTCCAGTTCTTCCGGATGCACTGAGCTATTCAGCACAGTGGCGTTGGTGATGCCGCGCTTCCTCAGTCCGCTGATCTGATCTTCCATGAGAGCGATGAGCGGCGAAATTACCAGGGTCACACCAGGCAAAAGCTGGCTGGGAAGCTGGTAGCAAAGGGACTTTCCGTAGCCCGTAGGTAGGAGATTGAGAGTGTGCTTGCCTGCCAGGGTGAGGGCGATAGACTCGCTCTGCTTTTCACGCAGTTTAGTGAGACCAAAGACTTTGGAGAGAGTTTCTTCGGTGCTTAAATTGGTGGTATGCAATATCGAGCCTCCTGTTGGCAATAAGTTTACTGCCTTTTCAGTCAGCTTGAATGTGTAACCGCACATTTAAGAAGTGAGCATATGTGTCGCATATGCTGGGTGGCAGCGCCTCGCTGCTCGGCGTATAGAGCCGGGCTTGCTTCCCGTCTTTATGGCTGCTGCTGCTTTCGCTTGGCTGCCAGTTCTTCGTAACCGGAAAGCGGGCAGGGCTTTCTTTCGAAGCACCATTCTTGTGAAAGATTTTGTACTACCAGTTCGACCGTGGTGTAGACAAGGCTGCCGGGTAGCAAGTGTCCGCCGCGGCATTGTCCGGCACCATCGGCGATACCAATGTGGATGTGGCTGCCCGATAGGGCCACCACTCCCGTACAGGAAATTATTTCGAAAGGACCGCTCAGCATGGTTCCCTCCGGAGCGTCGGCAAAACGCAGATGGGCCGTCTTAAGACTACCAACAAGAGAAGTGATGACGCCGGCCTGCACCTGTTCGTCTGCCAAGAGCGCTTCTATAGCCTGGAAGATTTCTTCGCCCGGCTTCAAACGCAACACAAGCGTTTTTGCTGAATCGGATTCCGTTTTGCCGGGATCTTTTGCGCCCATCTCAGTGGCCGGACACATTTGTGGATTCCGTGGGTGCTTTCTGTCCGCTATGGGTCTCGAAACCTTTGCGACTGACGCGGGCTTTGCGCTGTGCTTCCTGCGCGAAACCAACCATCTTTTGCCATTCCAGAGTGTCGCCGGGCACGCTGGCGATGCCGAAGCTGTACTCCCAGTCTGATTGCCCTTCTCTCAGCTTGCCCAGATTGCGGGCGCAGACATCTGTAAAATTGGAAGCGAACATGGCGGCCAGGTTACTATCGAGACCCGGCATCAGGAGCGCGAAGTATTCATCTTCAAAGTGTGCGAACCAGTCGATGGAGCGCTTCGTTTCCGCGATCTGGGCCAGGGTGGTGTGCAAGACTTCCCTATCTTCTGCGGATAAATTGCTGGGCAACTGCCCATTTTTTCTTACTTCCAAAATGACTATGCTCAAGGGCCACATCTGGGTGCGGGCTCTTTCGAATTCCTTTTCAATGAGCCAGATGAGAAACTCAAAGCGCAAAAGACCGGTGCGAGTGTCTGAGAGCCCGGCGGCGAACTGCTCGGCTTCTCTCTTGTTGTAAGACCATTTGGTGGTCAGTCTGGCCGTGATATCCTCATCGTCCATGCCTTCGTTGGAGATTGTGACGATGCCGCTTTGTACAAGCCGGTAAAGGGCATGCAACCATTGCCTCTTGGTCAGGTCTGCCAGTTCGACGGCATCGGCGACGATGGGGTTTTCGCAAAGGGCGATGTACAGATCCCACATATCGTTTTCCAGTTCCATGCCGCGTTCTGCCAGCATTTCCTTGAATTCGTCTTTGTCGGAGCAGAACTCTTTTGCAAAAAGCCCTGAGTACATGGTTAAGCCCAGCGACTTGAGATACTTGTTCTCATCGAAGAGCGAGGCAGCATCAAGAAGAAACGATTCAAGCCTGATCTTGATGCTGACGATGGAGGGGCGGTGTTCCGGTAGGAAGCGGAACCAGCCTTCCTCTTGCATGACGAATTCGTAGAGCACGTCGATGCCGCTGTCTCTCAGAGATGAGGCATGCACTGGTTTGCCGCCATCAAAAAAGATGGAGAGAATGCCGTCTTTGCCGCTCACTTCCAGCACCCCTGAATTGTTGTTGAGGGCGATGGTCTGCAAGAGTCCGAGACTGGGCATGGTTTTCAGATTGCCCTCGAACACCAGGGTTTCCCGGTGGCGGTTTTCAGCGTGGGCGGCATAGCCCATGGGTGGACCCTGAGTCCGATGGCTGTCCATGCCGCTTTGGGAGCGGTTGGGGTTGCCCATGGCCGGTACCGAGCCCTGTGATTGGTTGGCGGAAAGGGAGCTGTTGCTGGAGAATGTGCCGGAGACGGAGGCGTTGCCGGTGCTTGACCTGGTCTCGAAAGGTGAGCCGGAGCCGCTGTCGAAATTCGAACCGGAGTCTGACTTGGAAAAGGCCGGCCCCGAAAAGGAATTATTAGGGGAAGAGTCATTGAACGCCGGACCGGAGTGGGAAGAACTGGGCGAAGTAAATGCCGGACCGGAGTGGGAAGAACTGGGCGAAGTAAATGCCGGACCGGAGTGAGAAGAACTGGGCGAAGTAAATGCCGGGCCGGAGTGAGAAGAGCTGGGCGAAGTGAATGCCGGACCGGAGTGAGAAGAACTGGGCGAAGTGAATGCCGGACCGGAGTGGGAAGAGCTGGGCGAAGTAAATGCCGGGCCGGAGTGGGAAGAGCTGGGCGTCTGCGTTGTGCCTGCTGCGCCGAAGCCGCCCTGCATTTGCTGGGCGGTCGCCTGATTTGGGGATAACAGGAAGTCTGTACTCATGCCGGCCAGAGCGGACACGCCGAAGGCTGACGGTTTAGACTGCATGGCCTTCCAGAGGTCTTTGATGTGGCGCAGTACCTCCTGGGCATCCACCGTGTTGATTATCAGTTTTTCGCCTCGACCGCCGCTCTCGGTGGATGGTTCGATGGTGAAGGTCATATCGCCGGAGTCTTTATGGCAAATGACTGAAACCGTCAACGACTGCGAGCCGAGGAAGCCCAGAGAGGTGAGGAAAAAGGTCTTTCCCGGCTTCCCCGCCGCCCGCTGCATAATTTCTTGTATATGATCGGCGCTCGGAAAAGCTTTGATCTTGTGCATGGTTTGATTTTTGCGGGCCGCCAGTTTAGCTTTCTTGAGCTTTTCAAAGGCGACGCGCTGCTCAGTATTGAGGTTGTAGAGCTGATTTTGTTCAAGGAACATTTCAAAAATGTCGGAGCGCTCCAGCACGCCCTCTTTCTGGGCGTTGCCGAAGGCGTCCAGCGCACGCAGATAGGCGTTTCTGGCCACTTCTTTCTTCCCCGCCGATTGTTCGAAGAAAGATTGCAAGGTCGATACTCTCGCCACCAGCACACTGGGTGGATGAGGCAGGTGTTCCATCAGACCTTCCAACTCGCTCATCAGTTGTCGACAGCGAGTGAGGCGACCGGCTGCTTCTGCGGTGAGGGCTGCGGCGGCTGCTTGTCTGGCTTTTTGTAAGTTGGTAAAAATAGAATCAATGATCAGTTCGGCGGCCGGCAGGTCTGCTCCCACAAGGTCTTTTCTAATACGCAGCGCCTGATCGAAGAGTTTGTCGTGCCGGGCGGAATTCTCATGCTTACTGAGGGGGTTGAACTCCGATTGCTCGATTAATTCCTCAGACAAATTGAGATAGTAATGGTCGTCTTTGGGTGTACAAACCTTCAAGGATTTTTCCAGAAGTTCGTCTGATGCCTTAAAGTTGCCTGAAAGGGAAAGGGCTTTGATCAGCCCGCAGGTGACGGAAAGTGCATGAGAAGACATGGGCTCAGCAGCAATCAGCTTGGCGCGAAGTTGATTGTAGGCTTCGCTTAGTCGATTGTCCTTGATAAGCTGGCTCAGTCGTTCGATTTCTTCAGTGCTTGGCAATTTATGCTTCACTTTGAACGAGGTGATATTAGGTGTTCTATTATCTTCCCACTATTTTGCTAGTTCAACACAAGTCAAGGTAAGCCCCGGCATGGCCAATTTTTTGAGGGATAAAGTCAGTCTGATAATAAAAATGGCGGCTCCAGGGGCGCCATTGCCTGCTCTTGCTCTCTCCGCCTGCCTTTTGATGGGTGATAGTTCATCAACCCTGGCTCAGACCGGGGCGGAAAGTGTCTCCGGGGTGGCGGCCAAAACCGGTTCGAAAACTGCAAATCTTGCCGGGCTCTACGCTCAGGGGAATTACACCGGTGCTCTTGTCGCTGCCAGGTCGGAGCTTGCTGCTGCCGCTTCCAACAAAACCATGCGGGGCAGGGCTCTCAGCAATCTTTCTGCGGTGTTGCGCTTCACCGGTAGTCCTCAGGAGGCCCTTGATGCGGCCCTTCAGGCCCACGAGCTTTGCCCCACGGATGCCGTTGTTCTCGCTAATCTGGCCACTCTCACCTGTGCTTATGGTGATCGCGATCAGGCGCTGCCGCTCTATCAGGAATGCCTCAGGCTTGCTCCCCATGACTGGCTGGCCCATATGGGTCTGGCTCAGGCACTAGCCTTCAGCTATTCGGCTGATTTGACCGATGGAATCAAAGCGCCTGATCAGTCTGTCAGTCAGTTGCAGCAGGCCAGGGTGGAATTGGAGAAAGCGCAGAGTCTTCTTGCTGAAATTAAGGACGCTCCCGGCAACTACTGGCTGCAATTGGGGGACAGTAATCTCCTGCTCCGGCAATACAGCCGTGCCCTGTTCTGTTATGAGCAGGGGCAGAGGTCGCCCGGTAGAGCCGAGGAGCGCAGCCTCTGCCTTGAGAAGGCACTGCAGGCCAGGCTTGCCCGGGGGGATGGCGCCCAGGCTGCGGCTCTGGCGGCGCGGGTATTGCAAAGTCCTGTGGTGGACGGAGAAACCTACAAACTTATCCTGGTTCGACTGGTACCATCGCTTCCTGCCGACGCAGGCGGGAGGCTTCTAACCGCCGTTGAAAAGCGGTTGCGGTCTGATCCGCTCCATGAAGAAGATGCGGCACTCAAGCTCTCCCTGGGCAGACGGCTGGAAGAGTCGGGTCGGCTCAGCGAGGCGAGAAATTACCTTCGGGCTGCATACAAAAGTCGTCCCGATAATCTTTCCTTTGCTCTGGCCCTCTCCCGGCGCCTCTTTCTTGATGGCGAACGGCAGCGCTCGGTGCAGATTCTGGCTGATCTCTTCAAGTCGGTGCGCAATAAGGAGATGGACGCCGGCAACTTAGTAGCGCTCAGGGCAGCCGGTGCCGGTCTGGAGCTGACCAGAGCCGACAGCGGCGATCTGGCCTTTTCACTTCGTCAGGCTCTCGGTGGTGCTACTGCCGGTGGTGGCGCTACCGCTGGCGGCAAGTTGTATGTCAGCCGAGCCATAGTGGGCGATTGGCAATGTGCCTGCAATATGAACAGTATCAGATATGTGCTGCTCAAGCGCAGCGGCGTCGTCTATGCCCACTTGCAACCGGCCTCTCCTGGTAAGGCCATGGTTCTGCTTCGTTTGCCCAAGGCTCCCGGCGACGAAGCTAAACTATGGAGTGGGCTTGAAAAGATGGTAAAGGTCAAGTCCATCAGTCCCCTGACTACAGTGAGCGATTTCCCCAACTTTGGCAAAGCCATTCTGGACGCGGAAGAGGCTTACTATGAGCCGGTTGTAAGTGTCTACAACTTTGCCATGCCGCCCATGCGCATTCAGTAAAGAGCCGCTTTTAACACCGGGGAATGCAAGGGGGCAAAGTGGAAACCATGGCATATTAGAGATTTGCAATCTGAATCGGTGCTGTTCTGGCTTTTCCGCCCAAGGTGGCCTGAAAACTCTCGAACAAGGCAATTTTGCAGTGCGGATCTGGGACTTTTTCTGAAAAATGCCATCTTCAGTGCCGCCACTACCACCTTTTGTGCATATAAAGCTTATCTGATTTATCCCCGATCGGCACTTTCGCTCTGTAGACTTACAGCGTGAGGTCTTGGGGCTGTTTCCACAAGATAATTCATCGCTTGGGACGCCTCTCTTCCTGAACTTTGTTTCCCTTAACATCGTCATGGTTAAGTGTTGGCTGCGGGAGGTATTTGTGGGACGACTTTCAACCCTCAACTTCAAGAAATGGATTGACGACAATCGGCACCTCTTGAAACCGCCTGTGGGTAACAAGCTAATCTGGGAAGACCGCGAATTTATTGTCATGGTTGTGGGCGGACCAAACAAGCGTACCGACTACCATGTGAATGAGGGCGAGGAATTCTTCTATCAGGTCGAAGGCGACATGGTATTGAAGGTCTTCGATGAAGGCAAACTGCAAGATGTTCCTATCAAAGAAGGCGAGATCTTCCTTTTGCCGCCCGGTGTGCCACACAGCCCCCAGAGGCCGGAAAAAACTGTCGGTCTGGTGATCGAGAAGAAGCGTCAGGAAGGAGAACAGGACGGTTTCGTCTGGTTTTGCCAGAACTGCGGCGAGAAACTTTATGAAGAGTACTTCCATCTAACCAACATTGTCACTCAGTTTCAGCCCATTTTTGAAAGGTTCTATGCCTCACCTGAGCATACAACCTGTAAGAAATGCGGCACTCGCACTACAAAGCCGGTTTAACTGCGGTTCGCTGGGCGACACTCGGAGGCTGACCAGTTTTGAAAATCGATATTCACACCCATCTGCTGCCGGAAAATTTGCCTGACTGGAAAAGTGAATTCGGTTACGGCGGCTTTATTCGCCTAGAGCATCACAAACCATGTTGCGCCCGCATGATGCGCGATGACGGTAAGTTCTTTCGGGAAGTGGAAGAGAATCTCTGGAGCGGCGCCGCCCGAGTCAAGGACATGGAGCAGACCGGGGTGGCTAAGCAGGTGCTTTCTACAGTGCCCGTCATGTTCAACTACTGGGCTAAACCCAAAGACGGTCTTAACTCCGCGCGCTTTCTCAACGACCATCTGGCTGAGGTTGTCGCTCAAAATCCCGATCGCTTTTACGGGCTTGGCACCTTGCCCCTGCAAGACACCGATATGGCCTGTGCCGAGTTGGTGCGCTGCGTCAAAGAGCTGGGCATGCAAGGGGTACAAATAGGCTCACATGTGGAAGATA
Organism: Candidatus Melainabacteria bacterium; assembly: GCA_016212515.1. GTDB lineage: Bacteria > Cyanobacteriota > Vampirovibrionia > Obscuribacterales > Obscuribacteraceae > Obscuribacter. The sequence goes on along the minus strand of JACRFZ010000029.1, from coordinate 61,404 downwards.
TGAACCTTTCCGATGAGCGCCTCTTTCCCGTTTTTGCCGAGGCCGAGAAACTGGGGGCGGCAATTTTTGTGCATCCCTGGGACATGATGGGCGAAGCTCGCATGACCAAATATTGGCTGCCCTGGCTGGTCGGCATGCCTGCTGAAGTTTCCCTGGCCATTTCATCCATGATTTTTGGCGGTGTATTTGAGCGCTTGCCCAAGCTGAGAGTTGCCTTCGCCCATGGTGGCGGTGCCTTTCCCTTTACCCTTGGCCGTATCGAGCATGGCTTTGAGGCCAGACCTGATCTTTGTGCCGTGGACAATCCCCACCCACCCAGCCACTATGTGGGCAAATTCTTCGTAGACAGCCTCGTGCACGACGGGCGCGCTCTCCAATACATCCTTGATCTCTTTGGTGCCGACTGTATTTGTCTGGGCACCGATTATCCCTTCCCACTTGGTGAAGCTGAGCCGGGTAAGCTCATTGAGGCAAGCCAGCTTGCGCTCAGTCAACAGGTGAAAGACAAGCTACTCTACGGTACCGCCCTCAAGTGGTTGGGGCTTGAATCTATATGATGAAAGAGGTAAAAACCAGGCATGACTAAATCGGAACTGCTCAATTCCCAGACCCATTTCAACTTTGAGGCCAGCCTTGAGTTTGCTCGATCAATGGACGAGCAGGACGAGTTGAAGGAGTTTCGCCAGGAATTTATTTTGCCGGCTAAACTGCGCGGTAAAAATGGCGAAAGCTGTGTTTATCTGGCCGGCAATTCCCTTGGTTTAGAGCCGAAGCGCACCCGCGAATATATCAATGAAGAGCTGGAAGATTGGGCAGATCTGGGTGTGGAAGGGCATTTCCATGCCAGGCACCCCTGGTTGCCTTATCATGAATTCGTAACCGAGATGTCGGCTCGAGTTGTGGGCGCCCTGCCCTCAGAAGTGGTGGTGATGAACACCCTTACCGCCAACCTGCATCTGATGATGGTTTCCTTTTATCGCCCCGAAGGCAAGCGGGTCAAAATCGCCATCGAAAAAGGTGCTTTTCCCTCCGATCAGTATGCCGTTGCTTCGCAACTGAATTTCCATGGCTTTTCGGTAGAAAAGCACTTGCTGGAATTTACGCCCCGACCCGGTGAAGACACACTGCGCATCGAGGACATGCTCAAGCTCATCGAAGAGAACAAAGACGAGCTGGCTTTGATTGTGCTGGGCAACGTCAACTACCTCACCGGTCAGGCCTTTGATGTAGAAACCCTGGTGCAAGCTGCTCATAAAGCCGGTATTGTCTTTGGTCTGAATCTGGCGCATGGTGCCGGTAACCTGCTTCTCAAACTACATGACTGGCAGGTCGATTTTGCCGTCTGGTGTTCCTACAAATATTTGAACGCCGGCCCCGGTGGATTGGCCGGCTGCTTCGTGCACGAACGCCATAGTCAGTCTTTTGATCTGCCGCGCTTTGCCGGTTGGTGGGGACACAACAAAGCTAATCGCTTCAAAATGCCTGATCGTTTCGAGCCCCTACCTGGCGCTGAAGGTTGGCAATTGTCTAATCCTCCCATCTTCCAGTTGGCGGCTCTACGCGCCTCACTGGAGATCTTCGACCGTGCCGGCATGGCTAGAATTCGTGCCAAGGGCGACAAGCTGACCGGCTTCATGGAATTCCTCTTGCAAGAGATCGCTGCTCAAGCTGCTCCTGGTTATCTTTCCATTATCACGCCTGCAGGCGCCGCCAACCGTGGCTCACAGTTGAGCCTGCGTTTCCAGGGCGGCAAAGGCATCCTTGATAAATTCAAAGATGAAGGAGTGGTGTGTGATTTCCGCGAGCCCGATGTAATCAGAGCTACACCGGCACCGCTCTATTGTAGTTTCGAAGATGTGTTCAGATTTGCAGAAGTAGTCAGGCGTTTTGCCGCGGAGGGAAAATAGATGTCTAAGGATGCTGGTACTACCGGTAATGTGTCGCTCTGTCATGAAACGGAAGTGGCACTTGTGGGGGCCGGTCTGGTTGGGTCTCTGTTGGCTGTATTTCTTGCCCGTCGCGGCTTCCAAGTAGATCTCTTTGAAAGACGCCCTGATATGCGGAAAGAGACTATTTCCGCCGGGCGTTCCATTAACCTGGCTATCTCCACCCGTGGTATCAGAGCCCTTGAGAAAGCCGGCATGGACTCAAGTGTATTGGCTCAAGCCGTGCAGATGCGGGGTCGCATGATTCACACCAAGGCCGCCGACGGCGTAGCCGGTGAACTAGTTTTCCAGCCCTACGGCAAAGACGAGAGCGAGTGCATCAACTCCATCTCCCGCGCTACTCTCAACAAACTTCTCATGGACAAAGCCGAAGCCAGCGGTAAAGTGCGCATACACTTCCGGCAGAAAGCCTCTGACATCGACTTTGCAGAAAACATTCTCACGCTGGAAGATGAGAGTTGTTTCGCTCCTGGTGCAAGTGGCGCTCCCGTGCCTTACAAATGTGCCGCCGATATCGTCATCGGCACCGATGGCTCCGCTTCCAAACTCAGGGAAGAAATGATGAAGCGCGATGGTTACGGCGCTACCACTTCCCGTCTTGACTATGGCTATAAGGAACTGGTGATTCCGCCAGCTCCCGACGGCGGCTTCCTCATGGAGCGCAATGCTCTGCACATATGGCCACGCGGCAGTTTTATGCTGATCGCCCTGCCCAACTTCGAAGGCAGCTATACCTGCACACTCTTCCTGCCCTTTACCGGTCCGGTCAGTTTCGAGAAACTAACTGATAAGCACGAAGTGCAAGAATTCTTCCAGAAGGAATTCCCCGATGCCGTGCCGCTCATCGAAAATCTAACCGATACCTTCTTCGAGAACCCCACCGGTCATATGGACACCATCAAGAGCGGTCCCTGGAACGTGGACGGCTCGGCGCTACTGCTCGGCGATGCCGCCCATGCCGTTGTGCCCTTTTACGGGCAGGGCGCCAACTGCGGTTTTGAAGATCTGACCGTACTTGACGAATGCATAGAAGACCACCTTAAGAAGGGCGGCAATCTCTACATCGATCACCGTGCCTCCGGAGAAAAGCGGGACGGCAAAGACTCCGGTGAAGGTCATCGCCGCATGAGAGAGGGCAGCTCCAACTGGAAGTCTATCTTCGACGATCTGTTCAGCCGCCGCAAAGTCAATTGTGACGCCATTGCCGATATGGCCGTGGAGAACTTCACCGAGATGCGCGACAAAGTTGCTGATCCGCGCTTCCTGATGTTCAAAGCCGTAGAGAAAATCCTTGAGAAGAACTTCCCCGGTGAGTACCGCTCACGCTACTCTCTGGTCACCTTCAGCAATGCCCCCTACAAGTTGGCCATGGATGTCGGTGTTGTCAGCGATGAGATTCTCGGCGAACTCTGCCGCGATATTAAAGTTGCCGAAGATGTAGACCTGGTTAAAGCCAAGGCGCTCATTCAGGAAAAACTGGCGCCGCTACTGGCCACCATGCCCGCAGAGAAAGCGGCGCTGGCCGGCAAGTAAGTCAGATCATCGCTTAAAGTTCGGCCGATAAATGTTGCCTGAGAATTTGCGCCAATTGCCGGAAGGCGGCTGGTGTGCCTGCTTGGGGGGCGCTTTTGCCAGTATTTCCGAAAATGCCCGCTGCAATTCGCGCTATGATTTGAACGGTAGCTTACCGTTCATCTAATTGTAATTTGCCGGTAGGGCGATTACCTAGAAAGTTTCCCATGCACGAAACCTTTCCTTCCTGCGACATGTCAGGCAGGCTTCGCGTTCTCTCTGGTCGCTTTTTTGTTGTTGCTGCTTTCTCGCTCTGTCTACTGTTCCCCTCCGAGGCCCAGGCCAAAGAACGGCTTTTTCGAGGTCTTGTGGTTGGTGTGTCCGATGGTGACACTATAAAAGTAATGCGCGACGGCGCACCGCAAACGGTGCGACTCAATTTCATCGATTGTCCCGAGAAGAAGCAGGATTTCGGGCAGGTGGCGCGTTCCTGCACAGCTTCGCTGTGCTTTAAGCGCACGGTGCTGGTGAAGGAGAGCGGTCGCGATCGCTACAATCGCAGCCTGGCAGAAGTAGTGTTGCCCGACCGGCGGGTTTTGAACCTGGAACTTGTGAAGCGCGGCTATGCCTGGTGGTATGAACAGTATGCGCCCAAGGCTGTAGAATACAAGTTGGCTCAGGCAAAGGCTCGGGATGGTCGCAAGGGGCTCTGGCAGCAGTCGCGTCCGCTGCCGCCCTGGCAGTTCCGGAAGGAAGCCAGGCAGGGTTCAGTCAGGCTGGCCCAGAGGTAGTTCCTTGCTTGGTTGTCGCGTTCCCGGAGGCTGGGGTTTGCTGCGTGCTTGAGGCGACTGAATTTGGATGAAGGTTAGTACGATTCCAGCCCGGGCAGTTTTGAGATGTTCGAGAAAGTTAGTGTATTCTGGAGACTATTAGAACTTCTTTGCCTTGGTTTATGCTCTCAAGAAAATTCCAGTTTGTGACTGTGGCAGTCTCTTGCCTGCTCTCCCCTGCTTTTGCCTCTGAGGGTGAGCTACCGTCTTTGACGGCTGACTTTGGTTACAGAGATAGTCTGCCGGAGTCCGATTTGCCGACTAGCAAGTGGTACGGTAACAGGCGGCTGAATTCCTGGGGACCGCACCAGGCAATATACCCGCCCGTAGAAGTTCCGGCGGGCTGTGATCCGGTGCAGTGGAAAAGAGCACGCATCGTTGCCGTAGCTAAGAAGTATATTGGGCTTCCCTACAAGCATCACCATATTCCAGCCTGGTCGCCGGAAGAAGGTCCGGGGCTGGATTGTTCGAATTTTACTGCCTGGGTCTACAACTATGGGCTGGGAATTAAGTTTAACAGCGATGTCCATAAACAGGCGGAGGGCAGGTTGGCGCCGGGTAGAGTCTTGAATGCGGGTGAGGCTTTTGAGCCTGGCGATCTGCTTTATATTCTCAAGGCAGATCGCTCTAAGATATCGCATGTGGTGATTTTCATTGACGCTGACCACATTATTGATTCACATGCAGGCAGTGTGCAGGTGCGCGAATTTGCCGGTTGGTATAAGACCCATCTGGCTCTTGCCAGGCGTGTTATTGAATAGTTGTTGGGCAGCTCCTCCAGACTTTGTGGAGAAGCAATGTTGGCAGCGGAATCTAGGATGATTTGATTTGCTTTCGTCAGTTTGGAGGTGATCCGGTGTCCTGGTAATTTCTATTGTGGATCCAGCACTTTCACTAGCTGTTGGAACCAGGAACTCCCCAGATCTTCGTTTGCAATTGACTTTACCCTTGGGTCCAGGCAGTGCCCGTAGAATCTTGGGCTGGACTCGGCTGCCCGAGCACATTCCTGCATCAACGTTTCATCGGCCCCTGAGTAGTTTAGCCCCTGTGTTTTGATTGAATGTGCGATTGATCTGCCCAGCGCATTGTTTGCCAGGTCTTTGTTGCGCTCCAGTCTGTCCAGGGCCGTCGGTGTTTTGCCGTCGAAGGTAAGCTCTATCAGCTCGTTGATGCAGAAGAGCTGTTCAGAGAGTGAGTCTCCTAGTTCGAGACAGGTCAGCCCGGAGCCGTAGACATGCTGGAAGCCGTTTATCTTCTGATTCCAGACTGTTATGGTTCGTCCATCCGGTGCCTTGAACCGATATGTCTTCTGTCCAAAGCTCTCTGGAACAGGAGCGTCTTCAAATGGTCTGGGTGAGAGCGATAGCGGTAACAGTTGGCTTCTGCCCAAGTAACGGTATTCAGCCATACTGACTCTCCAGACCACACTAACGGCATAGAGCCCGACCAACAGAAGCGTAGCCAGTGCCAGTCTCAAGGGGATGGTGAAGTATGGCTGGGTGAGTTTCAAAGGTAATTTCAGATGTTTCAGCGGCTGAATCGAGAACTGAGATTAACCACCATGAATATTCGATGGCATTTTGATCTTATCAGTGCGATGCTCCTTTCCCTATGCTGGACATGGAATTGACACAAATGATATTCCAGAATTGTCGCATAGTTAAATGCCGCCGGGATGCTGGATAGTCGCCGTTTGATAAAGGGGCTTCTGAGATTTACCAGGAGTCTTTCATTACTCCAATCCTTCTAAAGGCGCCAGATAACTGATTGTGTGTTTTCTATCAATAGAGGTATTGTAAATGGCAGAACCAGTCGAGTCTTTCCGCGAAAAATCAGTGCCCAGGCACATGGAAGAGGCGCCGAAGGCAGTACGTGAGGGCGATGTTGGACCAGACTTTAGTCAATATATTACACCCATAAAGGCACCAGGAGAGGCGCATGTTAAAGCCGCAGAATCTGCAGATGTTCTCAATCCTGAGAAGAAAGTGGTGATTGAGTCTCATGGATCGGAGAAATCGGAGAAAAAGCATTCTTACAAGTTAGACAAGTCTCCTGCACTGAACGGCAGCGCATCTGATGTCTCCGAGTCAGAGCGTCAGCAGGCTCAGAAAACCATTGATAAGGAGTTTAGCCGGCTCATTCCGGAGGCAGATCGCAAGGCAATGGGTGCGCTTACGAATGCTTTGTTGAGTGGCGACAATGGGAAGTTGGCAGAGACCATTCAGACCCTTGGTAAAGATCCGGAAAAGTTGAAGAGCTATGCTGGAGAAGTTAACAAGGCTCTGGAGAATAATGGTGCGGATACCAGGATTGTTGCAAAAGCAGACGGTAAGTGTTTTGTATATGGAAGTGGCGCCCTGGGTCTGGAGATTGATCCAAAAACGGGTGACACTGGGGTCTTCAGGCTGGCAAGAGATTTCGACGGGAATGTTTATCAGGGAGACGAAGCACTTAACGGCGATACTGGCAAAGTAGTTAGGACTATTGCGAATGAGACAACAAACAGAGTCAACGGTGATGCGGCAATTCACCCTCCCAGCGGTGATTATCTGGCATTCGAGCAACCGGGTTTCAGGGATGTAAAGTCTATAGACCCGCTGATTAAGGATGACGGACGGGGTCTTCCGAAGGAAGTGATAAGGTCCCTGGTGCCGCCGCCGCCTGTCAGGCGGTTGATTCCTCCGCCGGCTTTCCTTGCCGAACCGCATTAATGGTGAATTGGTTCCTTTGCAAGGGCTGGTTAGAGGTTCGGATTGCTCTGCCATGGGAATTTTGACTCGCGTGATTCTTTACGCTTTGAGTAGCGGAACCGGGAGCGACACTTAATGCTGCTTGTCGCTGGATTCTTTGAGAAAGTGATTGAGTAGCGAGGTCAACTTTTCACCGGGCTCTCCCAGTCTTTCGATGAGGGTATTGTGGTTTCTTTCTTCTACCATCACCACCTGTCCGTAGTCTGCCAATTTGGCTCGCTGACAGGCGGAGATAAACTGTACCGCCTTATCCTTTTTCAGGCGCCAGTCGCTGGAAAGTGCAATGAGAAGACTGAGCGCCGGTTTGCCGATTGGGTTTGTGCTGCTCGGCCGCCGCAGAAGCTCTAGGGGCGAGGCGGAATTTAACCTGGCGGGGTCGTCACCGAAGACGGCTTTGAGAATGGCTCTGTCCATTTGGTTCGCCCTTTGATAAGTCTGGCTCAAATCGAGAGCAGCCGGGTCAAGCAAGATCAGTGATTTGATGGAACTTAGCTCCAGGCTGCCGTGCTTGTGGAGGCTGGCTGCCAGCAAGGCTGCCAGGTGACCGCCGGCGGAATGGCCGAGCAAGTAGACTCTTGTTTTGTCGCCGCCTACCTCAGAGCTATGGTTGAGCACGTAGCGCAGGGCATTTTCGAGATCTTGCAGTTGTTTGGGATGCTTGTTTGCTGGTGCCAGCCGGTAGTTAATGCTGATATAGAGAAAGCCCCGGTTGACAAAATAGGCGGCTCTCTCTTTCCCAAAAGCTTTGTCTTCTTTGTCTCCGCCGCTCCAGGCGCCCCCGTGTACGGCAAACATAATTGGCTTCAGTCGCGGTTTTGAAGCGTTGCTTGCGGTAGTGGCGCCGGCGGTGGCAACGGTGCCTGTAGTGCCCGTGGTGTTTGTTCTGGCGCTGTATATATCCAGGGTCTGTGCTCTCTCCGGTCCGTAGGCTCTTGTTATTTGAGTGAGAGCCGGGTTGCCTGCGTCGTAACAGTAGCCCGGCTCCATTGGTTGAGCCATCCACAAGACAAGCCCCGCCGCCAGAGCAAGAAGACTGAGCTTATGGGGCGGGCGCGAAATTGACAATGGCGCCTTCCTTCACCAGCTCGTCTTTGTGGTTGCCTTCCTTACCGGTTTTTACAATGGTTATGGGTTTGCCCTGGCTATCGCTTTTGAGGCAGTCTTCCATGCTGCTTACATTTCCCTGTAGTTCGAATTGATCAAATACATAGGGGATGCCGTCGGCGCCCAGGGTGCCGGGCCCGCTTGTTATGTGGAAGTGAAGATGGGGACCGGTGGTGTTGCCGGAGTTGCCCAGGGTAGCTATGTGCTGACCGGGAGTGACCCGGTCCCCTTCCTTCACTTTGATAGAGTCTTTCAGCAGGTGAGCGTAGAAGGAATAGTTGCCATCTTCATGCTTGATGGTGATAGTGTTGCCGCCTGGGTATTCAAGGTCACCGCTGGGTTTATTCTCGGGTTGACTGTCATAGCGATTGACCACGCCTACTACTGTGCCTGGGGCAACGGCAAAGACCGGCTTGAGGAAACAAGTGGCGTTTTCCAGCTTTTCCACCGGCGCCTTTGTAGTGTAGTTGTCTTCTGAAACCTGCAGCCAATCTATGGCGTAGCGCTGAGAAAGTTGAAGTTTGTTGTCGATGGGGAAGAGCGCTCTTCTGTGCCCGATGGAACTGGCGTAGCCGCCGATGGCTAACCAGCCCTTGCCCCTGAGAGGAGGGCTTATCACCACTGCCTTATCCGGGTGCAGGCTGGTGGGAGGAGAAACAAGGGTTTTGTTTACCGGGGTTTTGCTCTTGCTGCCCAGTTTGGGGCTCTGATACTGAATGTGGTGCGCCAGTGCTGCCGGAAAGTCGGGCTTGTCGCTTTCGATATTCAGGAAGACGATCTTGGTTTCAGCACCTTTCAAGGTCAGAGCCGGTGTTTTGGCGGGGCTCAGTATGGCTGCTTTCAGATTCTCGCCGGTGAGGCTGTGAATTATTTTCTTGCGGTCGAGGCTGTCGGCAACGGCAATTTCTTTCAGTGTAATCTGGTTGCCTGTGTAATTGGTAATAACCAGTTCGTAGACGAGATTGTACTTGCCGTCCGTGCCGCGGAAGGGGCGGGGGCGAGTGGTGGTATAGGTGATGAGTTCGGTCCAGTTTACCGGGCTTGTGGCTGTGGTCATGGCGGCGCTGTCGCCCTGAGCCTTTGCCGGTAGCGCCGGTGTGAGGGGGAGCAGGCACCAGGAAAGAAGCAGGAGCGAGGCCCAGTGTGTAACCTTTGAGGTCTTGACCATGCCGGTTGGAATTGTTTTTGTCACTTGTTAGCCGCCGGAGTAAGCATTTGCCCTGCCTGTGACCGCAAGGGTCAAGGCTGAGGCATGATTTTAACCCTAATGACAGGGTGCTTCAAGCGGCCGGCACGAGGGTGGCCAGCACCTGCTTGAGTTCTGCTTTGTGCAGCAGATAGGCTTCTCTGGTGGCGGCAGTCAGGGCTAGTTCCATAACCATAGTGCCGCGCTCGGTTTCGTAGGGTATAAAGGCGCCGACAAAGTAGCGCGAGGGGTTGCCGCTCTCATTTTGAAACTTGCCTTCCACCAGTATGGTGGCCTGTCCCTTCACCCAGATTAAGGTAGCGGCGTCGAAGTGAAAGAGTTTGGGCTGGCTGGAGTTGGCCGGGCAGGTGTATTGATTGCGGCCGATGGTGGCGCTGCCGAAGAATTCCGAGAGTTTTTCAATACTGTCGGCAAAGAGAATGTGGTTGTTGGGGCGAAATCTGCCCTGCTCCACCACGCTTATCAGATTGCGTCGTGTTTTTTCTGAGAGGGCCAGGCGGCTCAACCTGACTGTGAGACGGGTGCTGCTATCGCCTACTATTTCGAACTGGTTGCGTCTGTAGATTTTGCCGGCGAACTGGTTTTCCTGCCAGTGTTTGCCCAGGAATATGGTTCTCACCGGTCCAAGAGGGAGAGTGTGCGCTACTTCCTGCCGCTTGAGCGGGGGAGTCTTTTCATAGCCCTTTTTGTATTCAATGAGAGAGTGCAGGGCTGAGGCTATGTGCGAGGCGGAATGACCTTGAGCGGTCTGCGCCGGCTCGGCCTGCTGATGTTCCTGCGGCGGCAGGTTGAGCGGCGCTGTATTTTGTTCGGGCTCGCTGCGGTAGAGAGAGGGCGGTGGCGTGAGTACAAATGAGTTGTTCATTCTAGACTCTCTGCGGTTGCTTGAAGTTTGTAGTAAGGAAGGGGTAGTTCAGCCTTGAATTTGCTTAGAGTTCTATGATGCCTGGTAGGGTGTGAGAATTCCGTGAATATTTGTCGCTTGGTCGACAAACCCTGACATGGGCCAGTCCGCTGTCGCCCAGGAGGCGTTTGAAGGTGGCGCTCTCTATGTCGACCACACGGTTGAGGCGTTTGTGGGGTCCCATGTCGTTCACGCGGGCTTCGATCATTTTGCCGGTGCGCATGTCTTGCACTGTGACATCGAAGGGCTTCTCTTTCTGATTGTTGAAGTTTGGTAAGGCGACAGTGGCTTTGCCCGCTCTGAAAATCTCGCCGCTGGCGGTTCTACGTCCGTAGGTGTTGTCTCCTCGTCCGTAGTGTGAGCCGATGCCCTCCACGCATTGACCTGGCGCCAGTGAGAAATGTCCCTTGTCCAGGGCGTGTTTGACGGGCTTGCCGTCTTTGTCGACAATTTTCAGGTCAGGTAGATGTTTTTCAGATGCTTTGTCCTTTTCCGGATTTGGCAAGATAGCCGGGGTCTTGTCTTTCTCCGGATTTGGCAAGATCGTCGGCGTCTTGTCTTTCTCCGGATTAGTTAAAACCGCCGTGTCCGTCTTGTCTCTTCCCTGCTCCGGCGCCGTCTTAGTTTTGTTATCGTCTGCCGTTGCCTGTTCCGGCTTGACCACCGGTGGAGCAAAAGCTTCGTTAGACAAAAGTTTTCCGGCCGCTTTGAAGTCATTATCTTCAGGGGCTTTTACATCATTGAAGTTAAAGGCGCGAGCTTCAGCCATGCACTGTCTCCTTCGGGGGACAAAGCGCACCAAGAAAAGTGAATGGTTTTTTCGTCTGGTGTTAAGGTGGGGTAGGGTATACGGTTATTGTGCACATGGCTTGTAAGAAAATTGTGAATTGCCTTTCGCGTATCCCTTCAAGTGGTGCAAAAAGAAAACCGATTTGCCTGGGGCAAACCGGTTTTGCTAAAGAAAAAAGTTATGGAGCTTGGCTGCAAGCGATAGTCTCGCCTTATCTTTATGCCACAGCGCCCATAACTCTAAACTGTTCTAAATGTGAGTTTCTGTTTCTATCTGGCTACGAAGACCTTAAATTTCGGCTGCGCCAGATGATTATGCGGTGACATGTGACCGCTGGACTCAAGCCGGTTGGTGTGCCCGGAGAGGGCACTCAGTTGACCGGTGGCGTCGTAGGGCGCTGCGTAAGGCTGTTGCCCGTAATACTGCCCAGGAGCATATGCCGGTTGCCCGTAGGCCTGACCGTTTGCGTAGGTGTAATTGGCCATTGGCGCCGCCGGTGTCTGCATAACTGGCTGGGTGGCCAGTTGACCGGCCGTGGGCGCCATCATAGGCTGAGCGGGCATCTGCGCCGACAATTGCCCCTGCATCTCACCACCGTGACCATATTGCGGTGCGGGCATTTGACCATATTGGGCTTGCCCTGGAATCTGTCCGTAAGCCTGTTGAGCCGACTGAGGTATCTGCCCGTCGGGCGTTGCTCCCTGTCCGGCGCCTTGCTGGGCCTTCAATTCTTCCTCTCGCCGCACGGCTTCCACCTCGTCCCAGTTTATGGCAAAGGGAATCAGCATCACCAGGAAGGCCACGACGGCCACAATGATCGGCAAAAATGTTCTTGCCGGCACTCTGGTCAGGGGTTTGCCTTTGCCCCCGACTCCTTGCAGAGCAGAGTTCCATATCGCCCCCTGGTCCGGGTGCCCGCCCATGGACTGATGCCCGTGACCGCCATGGCCGTTGCCGCCGTGCCCATGACCGCCGTGTCCGTGACCGTTGCCGCCATCGCCGCCGCCGCCTGTGAAGCTATGCCCCATATGTTGCCCCTTGATGCTGCCAAGCCGTTTCCATTTTATGTGCATGTGGTCACTTTTCAAAGTGAATCAGTGGGGAAATCACCAGAGCGGCAAGGAAAATTGTTGGCGAGCAACATGCCTCAGGCTGGCCCGAGCGGCAGGCAAATGATGCGGTCGCAACTTGATTTTGTCTGTGCGATTAGCAGGGCGTTGGGAAGATCGGTGCATTCCACTTTCGCTCTCGCTGCTTCCGGTGACTTGCCGCCGGCGGTGTGCCTTTCCAGCAGGCGGGGCAAAATGGTCTCTTCATCACCGTCTACATACCAGATCTCATCAAGGTATTGGCTCACCTGGTTCCAGGGTTCTATATCTAGGAGCAGGTAATTGCCTTCTACAAGCACCAATTTATGATGTGCGTCGATGCTGACACCATCCGGCGTGGGCTCTTCTATGGTGCGGTCGAAAGTCGGCCAGCCAACTGAGGCTGTATCGTCCTGAATGGCCTGCAGTTTTTCCAGAAAGCCTGAGGCATCAAAAGTGGTGGGAATTCCTTTCAGCTCCCAGAGCCCCAGTTGCATCAGTTCGGCATTGGTCTTGTGAAAGCCGTCCATGGGTGCAACCTCGGCTACAACCCCACCGAACAAATGGTTGAGGCGTTCTTTCAACATGGTGGAGACAGTGCTCTTTCCTGCTGCCGGGGCGCCGGTGATGCCGAGGATATAGCGCTTGCCGTCGGCAATTTTTGGAAGCAGCTCCTCAGCCAGGCTGTCTATGTAGGAGAGCACTTGCTCCTGGTCTTTGAGCTGGGTGCCGGCTGTTTCTGACACTGATTCTGAACACCTGATTGGAAGAATTATTTCGGAGACCTATTTTAACGTATCCAATGGGGGGGCCGGAGAATCGGACCGGCAGGTTAATCCTTCTAAATTTCGCCGCTTGCTCAAGCTGCTTCTGGGCATAGAAAGAGAAGGGCGCTTATTTCTTTGGGCAAAAGTCGGCTTTTGCTTTTAGTCGCCGGATGGGCAGTCAATGTTTTCTTTGCCATAAGCGGGTGAGTAAGTGAGTCCGGTTCGTCAGGCTGTTCAAAAGAAGAAGGTGGTGTACATCGAGCGCACTCGCACCGAGCCGCGTCTCGGCGGTGAAGGCTCGGGTATGGCGCCGCCTTACTTGATCGGCGCCGGGCTTCAGTCTCATCTTCTGCTCGGACTCGATGTGGGTAATAATTTCAGCCGCGTCGCCGCCATGGTCGACGGCGAGGTTTGTCTGCTCTTTGACAGTTTCCTCTCCGTTATGGAAGCGCCGCGGGACGAGCGATCATTCTCTAGTTTTTCCGCCACCAGCGGAGAAGTGGAATTCGCTCGTTCGATTCGCTCAAAGCTTGGTAGTGACTGGTTTTGCGAGGTGGCGGGTGTCAACTACGACGCCGCCCAGCTCTATTCTTCCGTTCTGCGTTTCATCAAGACCGGTGTGGAGGAGCGTCTTGAGAAACTGGTTTCGGGAGCGGTGCTGACTGTCCCCTGCACATTTTCTGCCGCCCAGCGCAGCCTCATTCTGCAGGCTGCCGCTGATGCCGGGCTCAATCTTATCCAGTTGATCAATGAGCCGTCTGCTGCCGCCCTCCAATATTGCACGCTCAACCCACAAAGGGAAGGGCGCTATCTGGTGGTGAGCATGGGGGCCGGGGCCTTCGGCGTCACGGCTCTCGAGTTTTATCATGGCATACTGGAGATTAAGTATTCGTGCGGCAATAGCGCACTGGGTGGAGACAACCTGGATGATCGGCTTGTGCAGTGGATGATTGACAGAATCGAGGCTGACAACAAGATCAAGGTTTTGCTGGATGGCGCCACCCGGGAGCGCTTGCGAAGAGCAGCCGAGCAAGTAAGAAGAGATCTTGAAATTGCTGAAGTTGCCCATGTGCACATGCCTAGTTTTGCAGCGGCCGGTTCCGGTTATCTCAATCTGGCCTCCGCCAGGCGTTACAACCTGGTCGCTTCCATAACTAGAGCAGAATTTCTGGAGCTTGTAAAACCTATCAGCCTGGACATCGACACCGCTGTGGGTAAGGTGCTCGTCGAAGCCGGGTTTGAGGTTGGTGATTTGACGGCGGTTCTCTATCAGGGCGGCGTGGCGGAGACTAGTTATGTTCGCAACCTGGTGACCGCCCATACCGGCAATGTGGCCATTCGTTTCCTCGATCGCGATCGCTCTGCCGTATACGGTGCGGCGGTGCAAGCAAATTTGCTTTCTTATGGTGTGCGCAACTTTGTGCTCTGGGATGTGCTTAATACCGACATTTGTGTGCAAACGGAGGGCACGGCAGGTGCGGTTTTTCAGTCTGTTGTGTCCGCCGGTACACCCCTGCCTGTCAAAGCTTACGGGCAGTTGCCGGTACAAAATTTAACTGCCTGTGCAAGGATCTTTCAAACCAGTCAATCGCTATCAGAAGACCAGGCCCCGGTAGCCGGTCAGTCAGATGTAACTCTGGCCGAGGTAGTGGTGAACAACTGTCCGCCCCCGAAAGAAGGCAAGACAGTGGTGGAGTTGGGAATCATTGTCAGTGCCGACGGCCGGGTCGATTATACGGCTCGCCATATGGAGCTTATGAGCCCCCTGCCTTTGAGCGTGCGTGAAGGGGAACGGGCTCCCTATCGTAATGTTATTGATGAGTTGATGGACTATCGCTGTCAGCGCGCACCGGGCAGTGCGGCGCGGGTGGCCCGCCTGGCTCGCAAGATGAATATAGCAGCCGAACTAGTGCCAAAGACCTTACGAGAGCTTGGCTATCTTCCCGATGATATTGCCAGTGGTGTGGCTGTGGAGCATATGCTCAAGCGCTTGAAGCGAAGCAAGAGTGGCAATAGAGGCGTCCATATTGAGGACGGTGATGGCGATGATTCCACGCAGTCTCAGGTAAGTTAGGCGCGCTCTCAGATTGTAAGAACGCATTAGCACTTACTTCGCCGCCAGCCTGGCTTTCAGGGTGAGGAATTCTCTGGCACTCAGTTCTCTGGTCAGCATCACCGGCCCCTGAGCATTGAAGTCATTAAGTAAATAATCATCGGCCACCCGGGTGGACATCCTGAAATAACTTCTCAATTTGAGGCGATCCTCTCTGTCTTTTAGAAAAGCCTCGAAGATCCTGTCGCTAGAGCTGAGCTGCCACTTACCCGGGTTGGCGGCTAGATAAAGACCTTCCCCCATACCGGCTCTTTTCTCAATCAGTGGTTTAATGCTGGGGTCGGTCTCGGCGGGGATTTCTCGGTGGCTTATAGGTTTACCAGGTAACCAGCGGTTGCCTGCTTTCTGGGGCAGATAGCCGCCACTTTCCCAGTCGAAGTTTGAGTATAGCCCCCGCCCGTCGTCGCGCAAGACTTTGAACATTCGCACCGGCATTCTGCCGCCCAGACCAAAGTCCTGGGCGGTAATCTCTTTGGCTGCACTTTTGGCTGCCGCTGCTTCCGTACCGGCAGGCGCCGACTTGAGCGCGCCCCTGGCCATGACCAGGGCTTCGTCGAGAAAGTTAACCGAAGCCTTAGCCAGGCTCTCACCCAGCGGGCTGGTTGCCATTTCTCTTGCTGCGAGAACGGCTCTATCAGCTATTGCCAATTTTTCTGCCTCTTCGCGGGGGTGCGTCAAGCTATCTTTAGTAATAATGACTGATTCGGCGAAATTGTCAGCGGGGAAAATACGGGCATGCTTGTGTGGTGGTAGTTGTTTTTCAAATGAGAGGCGAAGGCGAAATTATGTCGAAAATCGCTCAGTCTTAATATTTCAAAGGGAAAGCCTGTGGTGATAAGAAGATGCCTAAATCACTTCTTCTCCGCCACCAGTAACAGGCGTTCTGCTCCAAGGGTGAAGGGTTCCGGCTCGTCGGGGTCGGGTGAGGAAAAGAGTTCTTCAACGGTGAAGCCGGCTACTTCCAACATTTGGCAGAGTTCACCGGTAGTGTAAACCCAGTGCGTGGCTGTGCGAGTCTCTTCCTTGCCGTTCTGGACAAAGACATATTTGGTCTCGACGGTACTGTTGCGGCAGTCATATTTGTTTTCGATTAGCATATACATGTCGCCGCGTTGCAGCCATTCTCGCTCTCCGCCATTGACCAGGAAGCATTCGGCGATCATGGCTGATTCAATGACAAAGCGGCCCCCCGGCTTCAAGCAGTTGCTTACGGTTTTGAGAAATGTGTTGGTGCCGGCTCGGTCGAAATACCCGAAGCTATTGCCCATGCAGAAGGCTCCATCAAACTCGTTTTCATATGTGAGTTCGCGCATATCGGCTTTAACGAAGGTAGTTTTGCACTTATAGGCTTTGGCTGCCGAGCGGGCTTCTTCCACAAAGGTTTTAGAAAAGTCTACGCCGGTAACATCATAACCAAGTAAGGCCATGGGTATGCTCAGTCTGCCGTTACCGCAGGGCAGGTCGAGAAGCTTGCCACCAACCGGTGCCGCCAGTGCTTCTTCTAAAAATTGCACTTCCCTCTGGGTGTCTTCGATTGAATTGGCACGTCGCCACAGTTCAAGAG
This sequence comes from Candidatus Melainabacteria bacterium, assembly GCA_016212515.1. GTDB lineage: Bacteria > Cyanobacteriota > Vampirovibrionia > Obscuribacterales > Obscuribacteraceae > Obscuribacter. Next base: position 44,829 of record JACRFZ010000029.1, on the reverse strand, counting down.
CGGCACCCTGAAAGAAGTGGGCGAACCAACCGGTGCTTTGAGTTTTAGAGGTCATGAAGTTTATCTCTGCTACAAAAACTCAACCAGTGTACTCGAAATTCAGTCCTCTTTTGGCAGACTCTTTTCCCTGGATTCAGTATTTTCTTTTGCCCCAGGCTTTTCTTTGGCGGGGATGCCGGGTTTACTGGTGATTCCCCACATTCTTGGCGCCATGTAAGCTTCCGGCGTCATCCCCAGTGGTTTTTCGAAAAGGCTGTGGCGCATGATGTAGAAAGAAATTGCATAGGAAGGAATGCTCCGGGCCTGCTGTCGCAACTTTTCATAGTTCTTTTGGTCGCCCCTGTCATTGGCGGCAATTGCCTGGTCCATCAGTTGCAGAACTCTGGGGGTATTGGAAATTCTTGTTATATATTCGGGCGCCATGACGATCATGCCGACGGTAAGTGTCAGGCAGATCAGACCCGTTATTGCTTTAGCCAATAGGTCACCAGCCTGGCGGCGAAACTTCCAGAGTAACCAGAGGCTGCCTATCCAGCAGAGCACCATAACGACTAGGGCGCTTATGAGGTCTCCAATGAAGTTTGAAGCTTGCCACAAGATGGCTAATTCAATAGCCATTACCAGTAGCGTAAGCGGCACCCAGAAGACCCAAGCTGTCACGTGATGCAGTGTGTAGATGGCCGCATCGGCATTCTGAAGTGGCGGTACGGATACCTTGCTGTAGGTCTCGCGCTCCACCACAAAGCGCTTGCATATCAAGTCGGTTAAGCTCTGGGTGCCCTTTCGAAAGCAGGGAAAACTGAGTACGGCTGTGGTTACTAGTGCTGCGATGAGAGAGAGTATGCAAGATAGATAATCAAGTTTATCTTTGTCGGGGCTGGCGGCGTTCTTGCTGAAACAAAAGGAAATTGTCGTCAGGATGGTAAGTCCGATGAGAGTGAATATTGGAAGATACAGAAGTGTTTGGGTCAGCGTCTTTGATATACCATCGCGCAGGCTTACATTGCTGTTGCTGTCTGATACCACTTTCAATCCCATGGCCCATTTGCCTGGTGTGGCTGCCAGCTTGCTCGCTTCAAAGAGTGCTATGTAAAGATAAGGAATAGTGTTTGCCAGAATGACGACTGCAAATGCACCGCCCAGGTGCAGCATGTATGGGAATGATATCTGACCTGGGTTTATCAAGCCCCCGCCGCCGTTCAAGAAGTACTGTCCCACCGGTATCAGTCCGCAAAGGGACACGACGAAGACCATGATGCCGAGGATGAATTCGTCGATGACGGCAGCAAAGAAACGCTGTTTGAAGCCGGCTGGTTGATTTATGGCAAGGGCTGTGGCGTGCGAATCAGTCCTTTGGCTTGCTGTTTGCATCGCAGGCGGGCTGGCATACGAGGATGAATAGGGTTTCGCGTTCACATTCGCATTTGCTTCTTTATCTTCATTCTCATTCGAAGGCGGCATTGCCATGGTCCTTTGCTGAGAATGCAAAGCGGAGCCCGTATCTTTAGCGGGCCCCTGAAACGTCGAAAGTGTTTCGGTGTTGATTGTGTTCTTGCATTTAGGGCAAGTAATTTCTTTGGTTTCAAACACTGTGCTGCAATTTGAGCAAGTAACAGTCAATTTGAACTTATTTGCTTGCAAGTCGGCGAGCTTTTCACGGTCCATAGCCAGTTGAATTCTCTTTCTATAGGTCCTGGTTGTCGGGGATGCCGGGTGCTGGTCTGTCAGGATGCCAGTGCAATATGCCCGCATTTTAACAGTTTGGCTGTTTGCTCAATAGGTTAAGCCTTTGCTTATCGGCCCGTTGACCGATAAAAAGTTCCTTTCAGATCGGTCTGTCGGAGGCAGAAATCGGGTGAAGCGCTGATGGTTTGGCAGTGGGAGAAATAGGAGAATGAGAGTGTTAAGAGAGTCTGCAGGAAGAAAGCGCCGACGTTCAAGTCTGCGATCAGGAAGACCGGCTCATTCTTCAAAACGCTCTGCTTGCTCGCACTTTGAGGGTTTCGAAAATGTACAACTTAGATTTCGGCTGTGCCACAGGCATGGCCTCAGCCCCGGCTGTGGATGAATTTTGCGGCAGAACCCGAACCGGAGATCTAGACGGTGAACAGAAATTTCTGCAGGAGGTTAGGCGGATTATCTGTGCCGGAAGAGTTCCAACCGGTGAAACTGAAACGGCTGAAGAGTCCTCCACAACTTGTTCCAGCGGTGTCTGTGCCGTCACCTGGAAGCCGGTCCGGAAGTAATGGGCTTCCTTAATGTTGGTTCTCCTCCAGCGGGGTAAATTGAAGGAGTTACCATTGCTCCGGGACGACATTTACTATGAGCGAAAGCAAGAGCGCGCTTGCTATCAATCAGACCATTTCTTACGGGTTTGATTCCAACCTGGTGAACACGGGTCCCTCAGGTCGATCACATCTGAAGTTGGCAACATCCATCAGGGAAGCCCGCCATCCCTACTTTTTTGAGGGGCGGGTGAAAGAGGCGCGTAGTGTGGCGCGAGCGCTTTTGACGCTCTCTCAAGTTGTCGGTGCGCGTTTTTACACGCCGCCCAATATGCTGAAACGCATTTTGGCTGAACGTGACCCTGTTATCACCAGCGGTGCTGGTGCCCTGCGCTTTGAAGGCTTCAGCGCCTGTGCCAGTGCCTATGCCCGTGTGGACCTTTTACCGGGGGCATTTGACGGTGATATTGTAGAAAAGGGCACAACCAATGTTGACTTCAACGCCGCTTTGAAAGCTGCTCTTGCTTCCACTATGAGCACCGATGCGCTGGACGTCTCTGTTGGGAAGGACGAGTTCGCCCTCGCTAAAGGCGGCTCGCCCGTTATCGAAAAGAAGGTGCGGCTGCCGCTGCGCTGGCTGAAAGGTTTTGTTGAGGTGCAGGCCTATCAGGCTCGCATGGAAAAGAAACTTACGGTTGGGAAGAGTGAAGCCCTCAGTTTTCTCAGGGGGCTACCGCAAAATGCTCATAACCAGTCGCTTTTCTACGTGGTGCCCTCCGGTAGGGGGCTGCGATTGAGCCAGGTGGCTGCCGGTGGCGGCAGTTCAGCTCCGGTGCAGGTGGGCGGTCTTAAGCGTTTGCAGCTACTGAGAGAGCTTGTGCCTCTGATTGCCAACTCTCAGAAAGCAGCCATGTCTGTTTATGCCAGTCCGGATGGGCAGGCCAGCGAGTGGAAGCTTTACTTAGACCAGGGGCTGGTGTTCTCGCTCTCTATGACTGCTCAACCTTTCCGTGGCTTTTCCGGGGAGGGGCAGGTACTGGCTGACCTGACGGAAGTGCAGGAAGAAAAGTTGGCTGGGCTGCGGGCGGCTCTTAAGTGGCAGCAGAACCTGAGTTTGCATGATCTCTCCTGCGCCACTGAGACCAGTGCCGATGAGCTTAAGACCGCCCTGGCAGTTCTTGGCAGTCGCGGTCTGGTCGGCTACGATCTTGATTTCGCTTCTTACTTCCACCGCGAGTTGCCCTTTGACATGAGCCTTGTGGAAAACATGCATCCTCGCTTGAAGGCGGCACAGAAGCTTCTGGCTGAGGGAGGCGTCAGGTTGCTCGATGGCGGTATGGATGCCGAGAACGTCAGCGAGAAAGAGCAACTGAGGCTAGAAGTGAAAGGCAGTGATGTCATGCATGTGGTGACATTATCTCCACTGGATAGTTCTTCACGCTGCACCTGTCAGTGGTTCAGTAAGTATCAGGGGGCTCGTGGTGTTTGCAAGCATATACTGGCAGCCAGGCTGAAGCTGGCTGTTGATGAAGGCGATGCCGATGAAGGCGAGAGTGACGAAGTTGGTGAGGAAAAGTTATAAGGCGCGGCGAGCTGATTAAGAAAGAGAGACAAAAGTGGCGGAAGTTAAAGAGCTGGAAGCAACCCTTGAACATCTTATTCTCAATGGCCCGGTTGAGGAACTGAGAGAGTTCCTGACCACAAAGGAGGCTCGGGCTCAGCGGTCCAAGCTTTCTTCTTTAGCCAGGGCCTGGCACAAGAAGGCAGATGGAGGGGCTTTTGAGCAAGACGGCGATACCTATAGATTTAAGGCTGATTATCCCCCTCATGTCTCTGGCAATGCCTTCGAGGCTGTGGTTCTCACCGCCTCTGCCGGAGAGTTCAAAAGTATTAAGTGGCATGCCGGTGAATTTTCTTGTCTGACTGAGACCACTGCCAGACTGCTTGTCCCTGACTGTCTGAACGCCTGTGTGGAAAGTCTCTTAATTGATAATCCAAGAGCTTATCGAGGCGTGAGAACTCTGGTCAGCCTGGGTCTTTGTCCCAGACCCAAAATAGAGCAATATGGAATCGGTTTGATTGCATACAAGGGATACCACGAGAAGCGAGATGCGCTCATTGCTGAGCTTCGTTGCGACCCTAGCATATTGAAGGAAGACATTTGGCTTTTATTCGAAGTGGAGGGCAGCGGCGAAATAAGTCTGGCGGCTATGGATAAGTTTTCGAGACCGGGGCATCTGTGGAGCGATGTTCTATTTTCCCTGCAGGAAGACGGTAGTCTTTCCCGGGAAAGACTACTGAAAGCCAGTCTGGAAGCCTTGAATAGAGGGTTTATTCAATTTAGAGCGGGCTGGTTCTCCCGCTTTCACGAAGTTTTGAAACCCACCGAGAGCGAGCGCTCACTGCTCGTGGAAGACTACGGACGGCTTTTGGCAAACAATATTCCACCCACGGTTTCTTTCGCCCTTTCGGCCTGGCTGATCATCGACAAGGCCAAGCCTATCGAAAGCAAGATGGTAGAGCGCTATCTGCCGCCCTGTTTCGCTTCTCAAACCAAAAGTACCCTGCTTGGTGCTTTGTCGCTAGTTGAGAAGGTCTGCAAAAGAGATAAAGCCTTTCGTAAGCCGGGCTTGAAAATCGCTTTGCAGGCTCTCGCTCAGGAGAATGCCGAAGTGCAGGCTCGCCTTTTGAAACTTCTGAAGGCTCACCAGGATGTTGTGGATGAAGAAATTACCGGACTTATAGAGCAGCAAATGGCTGCGATTGCGCCGCCACTAGTGGATGAGTTTAGAAGCATTCTTGGCAATACCGCAGAACCTGAGATGGAAGTCTGCGAAGTCTATTCTATGGCGGATGGCGCTTGTGAGACTTTTCATATGGGTACACCGCTGCCCGTGATTGAAAGCCCTGAGGAGTTTATTGAAGCTGCTCTAACCATAATTGAAGCACCTTTTAACCCTGCCTCCGTAGACGTGATACTGAAAGCGGTGGCGCTAGGCAAGGTGGAGGCTCTGCGCAACATAGGTAGATTAGAGGATGGTTCTCTTCTAGCTAAAATGGCAGCTCCGCTGATTACCAGGCTGAAGAAGGTTGAGAAACAACAGGCAGAGTCTTGGACTAAGGGTGCCTTCTATTTCTTCTTGCATTTCTTGTTGCACTTTCTGGGTGCCGGTAGCATTGCAGAGGATCACAGAGAAAAGCCGCAGGAGTATTTTAGGACTCTAGATGAGCGAGCTATAGAAAAAATCTCGTTTTGCTGGACGATAAGGCACTTTACGGAGCGACTGATTGGTATCTTGGAAAGAACTGCCAGCGGTGTTTTCATCAGTGCCGGGTTGCCCAGTCTGGATAGCGGCTATGTCAGTTCGGAAGAGTTTTTACAGCAGGCAAAGGAAGCATCGACTGTTGAATTCGACTTTATGGAAAGAGAACCGTATTTGGCTTTGATGCGGTTGCCCTGGTGTGACCATGAGTATGTGTTGAAAGAGCTAAGCGGTAAAGGCTATGGCGGTAAGTATGTTGAGAAGCTCAAGAAAATACTACAGCAACTTGTAATGGTAAGTCGGAAGCATGCTGGTGCTGATCCCCACGAACGTGGTGCTTCGATCGTCAGAGAACTGAGAGACAGTGCTGACAAAATAATTGTAGAAATGGCTTGTGTGCCGGCATTCAAAAGTCGCGATGAGAGTATGCTACAACTGGCTTTCTATAACTATCCGATTCTTTGTGAAGAGTTTCATGAAAGGGGTATCAGTGAGTGCCAGAGTGTAGTTCGCTGGTTTGAAGTGGCCGATTTGTCATTGCGGTTTTACTTTGTACCCATGGCCCTTGGTTTTGCACCATTGCAGGGCCGGGCGCATCTGTTGCTAGCCGCAGGCTGTCTATTATCTGCCCCGGAGGTGAAATCCCTGGTGACTGACTGTCTGGTTCGGAGCATCGAAGAAAGAACGCTCAATACGGAGCACCTGGGAGAAAAACTGGGGATGCTCTTGCATATGGAAATCAGTATGCCTAAGCGAGTGGCGGCCGTATTAGGCGAAGTGGCTAGAGTAAGCAGTTTGCATAACGATGCCGTCAGGCAAATTCTTGAGTATAGCCTTGCTAGAAATCCAGAGGATTCCCAAATTGGTACACCGCGAGATCTCGGTGCCGTGCTTGAGCTATTGCAGAGCTGTGCGCTCAAGGCCCGGCAGCCCATTAAGAATGCGGCTGCAAGGCACTACCTGGAAAGCCTTAAGCCGGGTAGCAAAACAGGAAAAATTGCAAAAGAGTTATTGGCGCTCAAATAGGCAAGAGTGCCTGGATGCCGGTTTTTCTTGGCATTTTGGCATCGTGCAGATGACTGATTACCAAACTGCCAATATTTATTAGGCCGTCTTCGAAAATCGGGCGCCTTTCGGATGGTGCTCGGTCTGAGCGGTCGCTGATAATGGAAGTGTGAGAATTTATTAGGTTTCCCCGACATAACGGGCGTGCGAATTTGAGCGCCGCATTTGCGGTCTCTTGCTTGATTACGACGGTGTGTCTTCTTTTACCAGGAGTTTTGGCAATGCAGAATTTAGTTAACTTCAACCACGTTGTAGCGGTTATGGAGCCGTCCTTAGCTGACTTCGATGAGTTTTGTCTGGCTGATATCGATCGTGAAATTGCTCAGTGGTTGGAGGCTGTGCGTCATATCATAAGCTCCAGTCAGCAGCGTGAGCCGATCTCCTCCAAAGATGACTGGCAAGGTTGCGCCCGTCTGGTAGTCTGGAAGCGCCCGCAAGAGTAGGCGCTTGCGGAGTGATTCCTTTTTTCGGACAGGAAGGCTATCGCTTTAACGTCCGCTCTGCTTCAAGAGCACACCGGCATTAGTAGTTTGCGTATCGCCGAACTGCCCCATCTGCCATAGGGTGGCAGCGGCTTCATAGCGCAGCACCGGCTGCTTGGGTTTGAAGGCACCGATACTGCCGAAGGCTCTGTGAATGTTGGAGCCTTTGGGGCCGGACACATAAAAGTCCTGGTTGAGATAGCCGGTGAAACGCTCCGACACGTCCTTACCGTCACTGAACTTCCACACGGTGTCCATCTGGCTGCGCCATGGCGGCAGGGTCTTACCCACGTCCACACCAACCTTAATTCCCAGCATTTCTTCTCTGGTGAGGGGCTTGTCGGGGCGGAATGTACCGTCTTCGTAGCCTATGGAATAGCCCGCATTTGCCAGAGCTTGAATGTATTTGTATTGGGGAACGCTGGCTGGTACATCTTTGAAGATTGGTGCCAGTTGCGGTGCCAGACGCAGGCGCTTGGCTTCCGGCTCGAGAATATTGAAAGCTTTGTAGAGCCATTCGATATACTCGGCTCTTGTGATAGGTTTGTTCGGCTCGAACTTATTGCCCATACCATCAAATAGCCCCAGGCGAGCCAGGTCTTTGATGGTGTCGGCGGTAGGTGTTTCTTCCAGGTCGATGAAGGTGACGGTGGCTTTGTTCTCGTTGCCTGTTGCACCCGGAGCCGCTTGCGGAGAATTGGCACCTTGCCCTGCATTCGGCAAAGCAGTGCCGGTGTTTAGAGAACCGTCTTTATTGCGATTGGCGAGGGCGTCGTTCATGGGCTGCAGGGCAGCTTTCAGTTCGGCGGTTTTGGCCTGGGCGAAGGTGTCCTTCAGTATGGCAATCTGGGCTTTCAGACCGGCGTTTTCACTTTCAAGGTCTGATATGCGGTCTTTCAGAGCTTGAGTATTTTCGCCGCAGCCGGCAGTTATAAGCGTGACTGTGAAAGCCAGTGCCACAACATTCAAGACCGAATTCTTTTTCATAAGCCCCCCGGAGCTAGACCCGACGAGATTTGCCACCCGGCAATCTATGAGTTTCAATTGTCAGGCATAACGATAGACCTGTAGATTTTAGCTGGTTTGTGAAAATAACGTTGCAATCGTGCAAGGGCATAAGGAGGCGTACCGTTCCTGGTTGTGGGTTACCCTGTAGTGATGGTTCCGCTTGAGTTGTAGTTTGCGCTACACTTTTTTCACTTGCGGGAGGTTTGCCCTATGAAGATCCGTCGCCAAGTGTTTATTCTTGCCGTGCCGCTATTGTGCATGGTGTTGCCGGCCTGTGTCGGTTTTTCTCCCGCTCAGAACCAGGGACCCCCACCTGAGCCATTATTCGTTATCAAGGTTGATCGCGATAAGTCTCTTGCCCCTTCGGCAGTTGACGACTCCTCACTGGATAAATTCTTTTCAGATGAAATTGAACAACCGGGCTTAAACCGGGATCGTTTTGACCGGATTCTGGCCGACGCCATAATTAAGTTTGATCCAACGCAGGAGCTAGTTTCCATTAAGGATCATAATATTTCACTGAAGCGCTCCGACGGTACGACTTCCAATACCTTCACCGATAACGCCTGGGGTGTATGCCGGGAAATTCCGGGCGGGCGCAAGAGAAGCCTGAGAATGTTCCTATCTAGTTCGAAGGAGATTGGCCGTGCGGACTTTAACAAGAATAGTGGTATCAATGACGTTGTGCCTCTGGTGCGTAGCACTGAAATGATTGAGCAGACCAGAGCCCTGGGTGCGTCCGCTCAGGGGGCGGCGGCAGAATCTCTGAAGCTGGCCTGGCATCCTATCGCTCCTGGAATTGTTTGTGTTTATGCTTCAGACTCGCCCAACAGTCTGGCTATGCTCACTGCAGAAAAGGCGGCTCAGTTTGGCCTTGGTGCTGCCGATATGAAGAAGGTGCCCCTCCAGAACTTGCTTTCGCATCTGCCGACTGATATCAGTGTTTATGCACAGAACGGCGTCTTTATGGTGACCTGTGGTGGTGACTTCGAGTCCAGTTTGATACTGGACGATAGATTGATGTCTGCTCTCAAGAAACGTGTTAAGGGGCGGCTTGTATTTGGTGTCAGCAACAAAGATGTATTGATTGCCGCCGATGGCGGCGATCCTTCTGCCGTGGCCAGGGCCCGCCAGCTAATCGAGCGCAATATCCGCGAAGGTAGTAGACCCGTAAGCGATAAGCTTTATTATTGGGATGACGGCAAGATAACGCTTTGGCATTAGCGCAAACCATTAAGTTTTTGCAGGCACCCACTCTGTTTTCGATACGCCGCAATGGCAGTCGGGTATAGAAGTTTTGCTTGCCCTGGTGATTAAATGCTGGAACCGCCCTTTCTCAAGCAATTGAAAGAGTGCAAGAACGTTCTCATTGTGGGAGCTGGCGGCGGCTTCGATGTATTCACCGGGCTGCCGCTTTTCTTTGCCTTGAGAGAGGCGGGAATCTCCGTGCATCTGGCTAATCTCTCGTTTTCCTTCCGTCATGGTGAAATAAGCGGGAGAGAGCTCAGTAGGAATGTTGTGGCAGTTACCGCCAGATCCCGCGGTAACGAATATTATTTTCCGGAGGGCTATTTGGCTCAGTGGCTCAGCCGCAAGCGCCTAGATCAGCCAATCTATTGCATTCGCCCGACGGCGGTAAAAGAACTGATTGAAAGCTATGAGATTCTGCGTGAGCACTTGCAGTTTGACATGATGGTTCTGGTGGACGGCGGTGTGGATTCTTTGATGCGTGGGGATGAGTCGCGCATCGGTACGCCCCTGGAAGATATGATCAGCTTGTCGGCTGCCATGCAGATTGATGTGAAGAAACAGTTGCTTTGCCTGGGCTTTGGTGCGGAAACCGATCTCTGCCATTTGTATGCCCTGGAGACGGTGTCCCAGCTCATCAAGGCTAAGGCTTTTCTGGGAGGCATCATGCTCAGCGATGACATGGAGGAAGTAAGAATGTTCAGAGAAGCCTCCGAGTTTGTTTTCCTTGAGATGCGGGGCTATGAGAGTGTTATTTGTAGCTCCATTATTTCCGCACTCGAGGGGCAATTCGGGGATCATCATCGTACCAGGCGCACCGTCGGCAGTGAGCTCTGGATAAATCCGCTCATGTTGCTGTATATGGCCTTTGATGTTGCGAAGGTAACCGAGAACATTCTCTACTTTGACGAGCTGGCCGGCTGCAAGACTATTGAGCAGGTGCGCCAGGTTATTCGCGAATTTCGTGATAGAACGGCGGTGAGACCGGTGCCTCCCTTTCCGCTCAGATAGAGTTTGCTCTACTGTTCGTTGTTTTTGTGGGAGTCCTGGGCCAGGATTTCTGCAAAATAATTTCTGGTTTGTTCATTGGGCTCGTCTTTCTGAAGTTCATTCAGAAGAGCTTCCGTATCATTTTGCCAGTGGTCTTTGCCCCAGACCTGCAGCGCTTTCAAAGCCAGGTTGCGATTTCTGGTGACCGGACTTTTCAGTCCGGCACAAATTAGTTTGTAGCCATGACCCGGCCATTCGCGCAGTTCTTGCAAGACAAAGTCTAGGCAGCGATGAGCTTTGAAGCCTTCTCCCATGCCCATCTTTTCATCTGCGCCGCTGGCGATTTCGGCTAGCGGCAGTAGTTCTTCTGCCAGTGCTACCGCTTGCTCTATGCGGCTCTCGTCCCTGGTTCGCATGAGGAAGTACCAGTCTTCTTTGCCTTGTTTGACTCGTTCGAAGTACTTTTCCCAGGTATCGATTCCGAACAGGTCGGCTAGTCTGGTGGCATCAAAAAAGTCTTGATCGTTATCTGATTTAAGTTGGGCTCTGATTTTCTCTTCCCAGCCGGAGCGACTGCGCATGGCTTCGCAGATGGTGAGCACTTCTTCGCTGACTTCCGCCCAGGTTGGTTTTTCCCCGACGCTTTTAGTTTCGCTCTCGGGCAATGCCAGCACCAGCTCTTTGATGGCGTTTACCGCCAGAAACTGACTGACGGAAATTTCTCTTTTGGCCAAGTGCCGCATTAATAGGAGTGTTGCTTGCGGTGCATCAATGTACTCTTCCAGGGGAGTCCCAGGTTCATTCATGCTCGAAAGAAGGTTGCCGGCAGCAACTAGCAGCTCGTCGTCCGGCTCCTCTTGCTTAAGAGCTGCCAGAAGATCGCCTGTGGTGGCGCACTGGTAAGCAGTGTATTCGTACATGATATTGTTCTTGTAGCCTTCTTTGAGAAGCCAGGCTTTGATTTCTTCGTTTGTGGTATTTTCCAGGCGTTCGACTACTTGAATGCGTCCCCAACCATGCACTGCTTTGCCCAGGCGAAAAAGGGCTTCTTCCGGTTCTGCCAGGCTGTGCAGCAGGGCCACGCAGGAGAATAGGGTGAATTCCTCATGCTTGCCTATGTCTATGAAGAGGTCCTGGTCGTCGGCGGTGGCGCAAACTCCCAGCATGGCGATGCCGGCCTTCACCGGTTCTCGGTCCGGGGCATTCTTTAAGAGCCATTTGGCAAGCGCGTAAAAGGAGGGATCTTCAGTCAAGTCGGCAGCGATGGCATATTCCATGAAGGAGTCGATGAAGTTAAGGGTGCTCTCCGGTGCCAGCAGATGGTAGAAGGCTGCCAGAGCCTCCGGGCTGTTCTTTTTGAACAGTTGCTTCATGGCTTTGGCCAGGGCTTTGGAAAACTCGTTTGCTTCCGCCGGATCGTTGTGGTGTCCGAAGGCGCCGTCAAGACCGCCGGCTACCCAGCGAATACTATCTTCTTCGTATAGCAGTGCTTCGTCAGGTAGGGTCTGGCCCTTTTCATTTAAGGTGGATTCGCTGTCATCGCCCTCAAGATTACTTACTATGTGCTCATAGATGCTGACGCGTTCGGCTTCCCATGGTTTTTTCAGGGTGGTAAAGTCGACAGGTTTTTTCGGCTCTCTTCCAAATAGTGGCATGTTCAGCGGTTACTTTTTATCAGGTCTTTGATGTATTTTGTGCAGCGGGGAAAGGTGACTTGCAGATCGCTTGCATCTTCATCTGCTCTCACTTGTGTCTTGTATATGGCATAACTGAAGAGCTGGGCAAAGAGCTCGCTTGCGCCTGCTCCGTCCGATTGCGTGTAATAGGAGTGCCTGGTGCGCTGCGTGTTGGTAATGTGAGAGAAGTCTTCTTTGTAGCATCGTTCAAATTCGCCTGTCTGCGACAGGTGTCCTTTGACGCTGTCGTAGGCATGGCCCATTTCATGCAGCATGCTTGAGGCGATGTTCCTATTGGGGTAGGGAACGCTGGATAGATAGGAGACCCGCTCACCGATGTAAATGCGGGGATGGTGGAACATAGCACCGCAATTAGTATAGCCGCCGCCATGGTCATAACCTCTCGGTTTTTCCATGGCTGAACCTGGCATTGCTTCCAAGATGGTCGGCGTCACCAGTACCGAGATGCCTCCCGCTTTCAGTTCGTCGACTATTGTTTTGGGAACCAGTTTAACGGCTCTGCACACTTGTATGAGAGCGCGGTCGGTGTCGGCGGTGCGCCTGCCGGCGCTGATAAAGGTACTGTCTATGTCTTTGAGGGCGGCAGTGGGAAGGGTCTGGTCGTCATCTTCACTTTGCCTGTAGTTGGACTTGGTCGACTCTGAGTTGGAAGCGGCCGTTTGACTGGTGCTCCCCTGGTTTGTCAGAGCCTGGTACTGCTCCTTCAAGGAGTGGGGCATGTTACCGGCCCTGCCCATTATCGATTTAAGGGCTTTGCGGCTATAGTCATCGTATACGGTGCCCGGCGCAAGCTTGCTTGTGGCCAGGTAGTGCTCGGCGGCGGCGTTGTTCTGATTCAGTCGGAGCAGGGCGGTGCCCAGATAATAATGAGCGGTGGCGTTACTCTTGAGAGAGCCGTTGATATCCCTGTTAAGCAGGGCCGTGCAAGAGGAAAAGTCGCCTTTGTTGAACATTGCCACTGCCTGCTTGAGGCTGTCCTGGGCTGCCGCCGGACTGGCTGAAACACAGGGAAGCGCCGCTGCTAAAAGACAGAGGCGCTTCCATATTTTGACTTTCTGGCTGCTGGTCAACGACTTATTGCTTCTTGTTGGCTTCGATTTCCAGGGTAATGGCTACATCGTCACCAATGACGGTGCCGCCGTTATCCATGGCTTTGTTGTAGGTGATGTTGAAGTCTTTGCGCTGAATTTTTGTGGAGGCGCTAGCGGCAATTTTTGTATTGCCCCAGGGATCTTTTACTTCCTTTGAGGGTCCATCGACGGTCAGAGTTACTTCTTTTGTGATGCCCTTGATGGTCAGATCGCCGGTGAGAGCAAACTTGCCTTTGCCCAGCGATTTTACTTTCTTAGATTTGAAAGTCATCTTGGGAAATTTCTCGGCATCGAAGAAGTCGGCGCCGCGCAGATGCTCGTCTCTACCTTTGTCACCGGTGTTAACGGTGGTGGTATCGATGGTGGCATCAACTTTGATGGAATTAGGATCTTTGCCGTCGTATTCAACTGTGCCGGTTACGTTTGTGAAGGAGCCTTTGACGTTGGAAATCATCAAGTGCTTGATGGAAAATCCGGCGTCTGAGTGGGACGAATCTATATTCCAGACCGGGGCCGCCTGGGCCGAGGCGGCGGCTGTGACTGTGAGGGCGGCTGCTAAGAGCTGCGGGAGTGGCGCTAGGGGCTTTCTTGTGGTGTTTGACATCTGGCTTGCTACCTGTGATTATGCTTGGGGTGACGTTAAGAAATGTCCTTTGGCTGCAATTTTAACCAGTTTTACGGGTTTGCCATATTAAGTGACTGGAGCAAGTTTGCTGCACTTTACTCAGGCGTGAATTCCTGCCGCTTGCCCTTCTTGACCAATCTTTCGTGGATTAAAGGTTCCACCAGGTTCTTGAATTCGGAAACGGTAAGGTTATTGCTCACGACCTTGGCAGCGCCCTCTTTGATGGCAGCCAGCTCAAACTGAGCCTCAGGCATTTCGTTCAGGCAAAAGACGAAGGGAATCGATTGAAGTTCCTCATCTTGCCTTAGCTCTGTCAAGAAGGTCATGCCGTCACCGTCCAACATTTCGAAGGGCGAAACAATCAGCTCCGGGAGGTTTTTATGAGCTAGGAAGAGGGCCATAGACATCGCTCTGGCTGTGACGATCTGGTAGTCAAGCGGCTCCAGGGCTGCCCGCGCCAGGTTGGTGGTTTTGTCGCAGTTTCCTGCCAGCAAAATTCGTAGGGTTTCCATTGACTTCTTTATTGCAAGATATCTCAGCAAGCGCTAGTCTAGCGCAAAATTAGAATGAGGAGAGACGCCATGGAAAAACGTATCCTGGGCAAGACCGGCATGAATGTCAGCGTGCTTGGCTTCGGTGCGGCTGAGATTGGCTATGAAGGTGCCACGCAAGAGACCGTCAATGCTCTGGTACATGAAGCGCTTGATCAGGGGCTGAATGCCATCGATACTGCCGAGTGCTACGTTACAAGTGAGGAGATGATCGGAAATTCAGTCTCCAAAAGGCGAAGCGAATATTTTTTGTTTACCAAGTGCGGTCACGCCGACACTTTCTACAATCCGGCCTGGAGCAAGTCCGAGATTAAGGCCAGCGTCGATAGAAGCCTGAAGCGGCTGAAGACGGACTATGTTGACCTTTTGCAGCTACATAGTTGCAGTAGGGAAATATTAGAAAAAGGGGAAGTGGTAGAAGCCCTGCAGGATGCGCAGAAGTCGGGTAAAGTGCGTTTCATCGGCTATAGCGGCGATGGTCAGGATGCTCATTACGCCGTGAATATGGGTGTGTTCGACACTTTGCAGACCTCGGTGTCTATATTCGACCAGGAGGCCATCGAGCTGACCCTGCCTCTGGCCATTGAAAAGAATATGGGCGTGATTGCCAAACGCCCCATCGGCAACGCCGTCTGGCGCTTCCCGTCAAGACCGGATAACAGTTATGTGGTGGAATACTGGGAGCGCATGCGCACTCTCGGTTATGATTTTCTGGACGGTAGCGCTGAGTCTATCGGCTCTAGAGCGCTTCGTTTTACCTACAGCGTTCCGGGTGTTCACACCATGATTGTCGGTACCAAGGTGCCTGGGCGCTGGCGCTCGAACGCTACCTTGCTGGAGAAAGGACCTTTGTCCGAGTCTGAGATGTCCGCCATTCGAGATCAGTGGAAGCAAGTAGCTAAGTCCCATAACTGGGTTGGTCAGGTGTGAGCTTTTGGCTTGCTTGGGGAGTAGTTGCGTTTAGAGATGGAAGCCGATGGAAGAAACTTACCGGAGTCGTTGTCGGCTTTGAACCAAGCCGGACATCGGCGAGGGCTGGTGAGGCTCTTACAGCTTGCCTATAGCGGGGAAAAGGCTGCCGCCCTGGCCTATGCCGGGCACTGGCGCTCGCTGCCGCAGGGCACTGCCCGCGATATTATCATTCGCATTGAGAGGGAAGAGGTGGAGCACCGGCAAACGGTGGGTGCCATGCTCGAGAAACTGGGTGAGAAGCCTGCTTTCTGGCGGGAAGTATTGATGGGTACGATCGGGCGCCTGGCCTACTTGGGGTGTTTCTTTACCGGATGGTTTCTGCCTATGTATTTTGCCGGTAAGCTGGAACATGAAAACGTGCGCGAATATGACGTAGCGGCTGTGCATGCCCATGCGCTGGGGATGGATGAACTTCTGCCGGCCCTCAGGCATATGTCCAAGACTGAGGCGGAGCATGAGCTGTTCTTTAGTGAGCAGGTGGCCGGCCACTGGGCTCTTAAGCCGGCTAGGCAGGTCTTCGGTTGGGACCCTTTGCCGGTGATTGAGCAGTATCGCCAGTGATACCAGTGTTTTGCGCTTGCTCCGAGGTGACCCTTTGAGTTCCGATACGTCTGCCTTGCTACTTATGACCAGCTCCTTTCTGCTCGGCTTGCGCCACGGCGTCGACTGGGATCATCTGGCTGCTATCTTCGATATTGTGACCAGTGCGGGCTGTGCCGGCAAAAGTCGGCGTGAGTGTTTGCTGGCCTCTCTAATGTATGCGCTCGGTCACGGACTGGTTGTTATTGCTCTTGGCGCCTGCGCTATTTGTTTTGCTTCAGTCCTGCCTGGCTGGGTTGATCCGGTGATGGAAAAGCTTGTAGGCTTGACCCTGGTGTCCCTCAGTATCTGGGTCTTCTACCTGGCTTTCAGGCAGTTCTCAGGTGCCGACACAAGCAGTGGGGCTCTGCCTTTAAGTCGTGGACTGGTTCTGTTGAATGGACTCCATAAAGGCTATCGTCAGTTAGGACACTGGCTAACCAATCAGCGACATCTCCACAAGGTGCCCGAGCCCTTTGCGACGGCGGCTGGTTACAACGGCGCGACGGCATTTCTGGTTGGATTGGTGCATGGCATAGGCGCAGAGACTGGTTCTCAGGTCTTGCTCCTTACTTCCGTGGCAAGTACATCTCAGGCTGTGGGTATGGCAATGCTATTTAGTTTTGCCGCCGGTATCATTGGCTGTAATCTGGCCTCCGCCCTGGCCTTTAGTTTTGGCTTTACTTCTACGGTAAAGTTTAAGAAGGTTTTGTTGGGTCTAAGTATTTTGACCGGTGTCTTCAGTTTGCTGGTGGGCTTGAGTTTCCTCTTGGGTCTGGGCGATAGTTTGCCTGATCTGCAGAATCTTTTGCCTTGAGGTGCGGAATTAATGAATTTGCTTTGTGGCGATGTCATCATACTGTAGATAGATGATGTGGGTCCTGATGGTTCGCCGGAGGAAAAGTGAATGTGTACTGAATGCGGCTGTGGTTTGCCTTTGCCCACCAAGATCAATGGAAAGGCGCAGCAGAAGAAGGGCGTAACCCACAGTCACGAACATAGCCACGGAGAGCATGTTCATAGTCATGAACATGAACATATGCATAATCATGAACATGCGCACACTGAAGCTCATGACCACGCTCACGACCACGCTCACGACCACGACCATGGGCACAGCCACGGGCATGACCTGGTGGCCGTGCACAAGAGCATTTTGGGAGCCAATAATCTGCAGGCGGAACGCAATCGCGGTTTTTTCAGGGGAATCGCGTTACTTGCTCTCAACTTACTTTCCTCACCCGGTGCCGGCAAAACAGCCCTGCTCAAGAAAACGATTCAGGTTCTTGGTCAGCGGAGTAAGTGTGGTGTCATTGTTGGCGATTTGGAAACTGAGAATGATGCGCTGCGTTTGAGGGAGACCGGTGCGCCGGTTGTACAGATCAGTACCGGTACGCTCTGTCATCTTGATGCCGGCATGGTGGCGGCGGCCCTTCTGGAAATGGATGCTCGTAGTCTGGATGTTTTGTTTATTGAGAATGTCGGCAATTTGGTTTGCCCTGCAACATTTGATCTTGGTGAAGATCTGAGGGTGGCTATGTTGTCGGTTACCGAGGGTGAGGACAAGCCCTTGAAGTACCCTCCCATGTTTCGCTTTGCAGATGCCATTGTGCTAAGCAAGGTCGATCTTGCCGAGGCTTGCGAATTTAATCGGGAGCTTGCTCTCGATAATTTGCGTGCTATCAATCCGGGCGCTCAGATCTTTGAAGTTTCTGCCAAGACGGGCCTTGGAGTCGATGCCTGGTGTGATTTTGTTTTGAGCAAAAGAAGCGAGAGTCGACAGCTTGGCCCGGTTTGACTTCTCTAGCTATCTTTTACTTCCAGTGAAATAATGTCCAGTTCACGACCATTTACAAGATCTGAGCTGCGCTGTCCGCACTTTGGGCAGGCGAAGCTTTGTATGCCGGGCAAGTCGACCTCGCAATTGCAGGTGTGGCAGAAAATGCGCACCGGCACGTGCTGAATCATTAGTTTTGAACCGGCTAGAATAGTATCTTCGGTTGCAATTTCGTAAGCGAAAGTGAGTGCTTCCGGCACAACGCCGCTCAGGGCACCGACTTTAATGTGCACAGCTTCTACCGCGCGTCCGTCTTTCCTGGCGGCTTCGGAAGCAATTTCAATCAGGCTTCTTGCTATGGATAGCTCGTGCATTTTCCGGTCTGTCCAGTTCCCTTCCTAGTTTCTTTGCAAAGCCGAAGGCGAATCTTAAGGCTCTTTGAATGTCAGGATCGCTGAGCATTTTCAGCATGGCGCAGATGCCTATCTTGGGACCTGGTTTGCGAGCTTCGATGGATGCTTCTACGGCTACTTTTGCCACGCGGTCTACCAGTTCTATAGAGTCTGCGCCGAAGATATCAGAGGCAAGAAGGTTCTGCATCTGTGGTGACTGAATGATGGCGGTCAACTGTACTGCCGTATTGCGTAAGCCGGGTAGATCTATGGCTCTCAATTGTTCGCCGAAGCTGACTGATGATTGACCTAGACCTTCGCGCAGTTTTTGTAGCAAGCCGTTGATGTTGTCGGCGTACTCCGGACCTCTTCGCAGGGCAGACAAGAGAAGGTCCAAGAGATCTGCCACTTCATTTAAATTGTCGAGCAGATGGAGAACGGCCGTGGCAGTCTTTTCGTCAGTGATTTTGTCTTCTATTTTTTGCAGTTGTTCGGAGTTGGCCAATTTCTCCAGTCGGTGCAGGCTGGCCGCCAGATCATCAAGACCGCCTGTGCCGGACAAACCCCGCAGTTGGAGAATTAAGGAGTTGATATTGTCGGCGTATTCCGGTCCTCGTTTGAGGGCGCCGCCTACCAGGTCGAGTAAGGTCAGTACTTCGTCGAGTCTTCCCAGTAACTGGTTAAGTTGAGCGGCGGTGTTAGCATCTTGCAGTCGGTGCTCAATCGTCAATAACGTTCCATTCCCTGCCGACATGATGCGCTTTCTCCTGCGATGGGATGCTGAAGCCCTTGACCCAGTATAGACAATTTCCAGGTCTCTATTATGAAATGCCCAGTTTGAAATCTGCCCTTTCATTAAACTCGGCGTTTGCTAAATGAAAAGTCTGTTTTGCCGTTGATGATAAGTTTTTGGAAGAGTAGACTTAAAGCAATCGATTGCTCAGCCGTTTTGGGCATGTTCCAAATAGCGACGCAGAAATTTTGAAGCTTATGCCGGGAGGATGATTTTATGGCGACTTTAGTCTGGCTCCACGGCGGGGCATGCAATGGTAATACTCAATCTTTTCTCAATGCGGAAGAGCCCACCATTGTTGATCTGGTCACCGATTTTGGCATCGAGATTATTTACCATCATTCTTGTATACCCCTGATGGGTGAGCAAGCAAAAGAGACCCTGAAGAAAGTTCTGGCCAGTGGCGGTCCGGACATTTTTGTTTTTGAGGGTAGTGTGATTCAGGGACCAAACGGCACCGGTCGCTACGATATATTTTTAGAGCGTCCCATGAAAGATTGGGTGGCTGATTTCGCTGCTTCCGCTACCTTCACCGTAGCCATCGGCGACTGCGCTTGTTGGGGTGGAATCCCTGCCACCAAGCCCAATCCCACCGACTCCATCGGTTTGCAATATCTCAAAGGCGCCAGAGGCGGCTTCCTGGGCTCTGAGTATCGGTCGAAGGCCGGCCTGCCGGTAATCAACATCCCTGGCTGCCCGGCCCATCCAGATTGGGTGACGCAGATACTGGTGGCGGTTGCCACCGGCCGTGGTGGCGATGTTGCCCTCGATGATTTGCAGCGGCCCCAGACCTTTTTCAAAACCTTTACGCAGACCGGATGCACCAGGGTGCAGTATTTCGAGTGGAAAGAACCGGTAGAGGAATTTGGTCAGGGCACTCGCAAGGGTTGCTTGTTTTATGAGCAAGGTTGCCGCGGTCCTCTCACTCATTCGCCATGTAATCGCATTCTCTGGAATCGCCAGTCTTCCAAGACGCGGGCCGGTATGCCCTGCATTGGATGTACTGAGCCGCAATTCCCGCACCACGACCTGGAGGTTGGTACGGTCTTTAAGACTCAGAAAGTGTTTGGTGTCATTCCCAAGGAAGTGCCGGAAGGCACCGATGGTTTGAGTTACTCGGTGCACGCCGCTGTGGCCCGTGCTACCAGCCCGCAGTGGGCAAAAGAAGACATGTTTGTAGTTTGATTGGAGGTCCTATGGGACAGCAAGTAACCTTAGACATAGGCGCGGTCGGCCGCATTGAAGGCGATCTCGATGTGCGGGTGGTGGTGGAAGACGGCGTGGTAGTTGATGCCTGGACGGAAGCTGCTATGTTCAGGGGCTTTGAGCTTATACTCAAGGGCAAAGATCCTCAGGCCGGTTTGATTGTCACTCCGCGTATATGTGGAATTTGTGGCGGCAGTCACCTATACAAGTCGGTTTATGCCCTTGATACGGCCTGGAAGACCCACGTGCCTCCCAACGCTACGCTGATACGCAATATTGCTCAGGCTTCGGAAACTCTGCAGAGTATTCCGCGTTGGTTCTATGCGCTTTTTGCCATTGATCTGGTGAACAAAGCTTATGCCAAAAGCAAATTTTTCGATGAGGCTGTGAAGCGCTTCTCGCCTTTCGTGGGCACTAGCTATGAGCCGGCCGTGCAAACCTCTGCCAAGCCGGTGGAGATCTATGCGCTCTTTGGTGGGCAATGGCCTCATTCCAGCTTCATGATACCGGGTGGGGTGATGTGTGCTCCCGGGCTTTCGGAGATTACTCGCGCTCATTCATTGCTCGAGTATTGGCGCACTAACTGGTTGGAGCCCACTTGGTTGGGCTGTTCGGTGGAGCGCTGGCTTGAGAATAAGAGTTGGGATGATGTGCTGGCCTGGTTGGAAGAGTCGCCTAACCACAAGAACTCCGACTGCGGCATCTTTATTCAGTTTTGTATGGATACCGGACTTGATAAGATTGGTGCCTGGGATGCCAACTATATTTCCACCGGTACCTATTTCAACGAAGAGAAGTATCAGCACCCTACCATTGACGGACGTAATGGCGCCCTTATAGCTCGTTCCGGAATCTATGACGGCAAGGGCTTCCACGATTTCGACCAGAGTCGTGTGCGGGAAGATCACACTCATTCCTTTTATAAAGGTTCGGCTGTACTTCATCCTTTTGATGGGGTCACAGATCCTATCGATCCCCTTGACGGGCGGAAGCAAGACAAGTATTCCTGGGCTAAGTCACCGCGCTACGACATTCCGGGCAAGGGGCTTTCACCCATGGAAGCCGGACCGCTCTCGCGGCAGGTGATGGCCGGTCGTCCCGGTGCTGAGCCCTGGCAAGACTACGATCCGCTCTTCCTCGATTGTGTGCAGAAACTTGGTAATAGCGTCATGGTGCGTGTGCTGGCACGCATGCATGAGGCGCCCAAGCTCTATTTGCGCGTAAAAGATTGGCTGAGTAAGGTAGATTTGCACGACAAGTTCTATATCAAGCCGGAGGAACTGCCGGAAGGGAAGGGCTTTGGCTCTACAGAAGCCGCTCGCGGTGCTCTCAGCGATTGGATTCACATTAAGGACGGACGTATCGAGAATTATCAGGTGGTGACGCCAACCGCCTGGAATATCGGTCCGAGAGATTCAAAGGGACAGAATGGTCCCATCGAAGCCAGTTTTCTCGGTACCCACATTAGAGACCAGGAAGACCCCCTGGAAATTGGTGTGATTGCTCGCAGCTTCGATTCATGCCTGGTTTGCACGGTGCATTGCTACGATAAGAAAACCAACCGGGAACTGGCTCGGTTTAAGGTTGGACCGACCATGTCCAGGAGTTAGGGCGAGTTTTGGTGATGAATCAGTCCTCGCCCCTGGTGGAAAATTCCGTTGCCCGGCCTCCGGTTCTCGTTATCGGTTGCGGCAACCTGTTGCGTGGTGATGATGGCGTCGGTCCAATTCTTGTGCGCCGACTCTTTGAACTGGGCATTCCTGATGGAATGCGGTTGGCTGACGGTGGAACGGCCGGCATGGATGTGGCCTTCGCCATGGATGGCGCCAGGGAAGTTGTAATAGTGGATGCCTGTAAAAGTGGCAGCCCCCCCGGAGAGATTTTTGAGCTGCCCGGTGAGGAGGTGGAGACTCCTGCTCTGGAGGCGATCAATTTGCACAACTTTCGCTTCGACCATGCCATAGCTTTTGGTCGCTGGCTGCTGAAGGAAAGGTATCCTCGGAAGGTAACGGTGTTTCTAATCGAGGCGGAGCATTTTGCGCCGGGGGATCCTCTCAGCCTTCCGGTGGCTGAAGCCATGGAGAAACTCTGTCTGGAGTTGTTGAGGCGTTATGGAAATGAGGTCAACAGCCAATCGGAGGAGCTGTGTCAATCGAGCTAACCGAAAGAGGCTATCTGGTTTTGCCCAGGGAGATTGTGGAAGAGTACTTCCCCACCGATAGTATCATTGCGCTAATGCGCGGTGATGAGCTCTGGCTGTTGCCTGTGAAAAATTCCGCTTCCGGTGGACTTTTGATGAAATACCGCAATGGCCGGGGCGATCGCAGTGTCTTCATTGAAGAGGTCTTGAGCGGCCGACAGCTATGCGGCAAATTTCCGCACCGCTGGCGGCCGGAGGAAGCTGCCTTGATTGTAGACCTTGCCGCGAGCAGCATTTCGTGACTGCCGGAAAGGATGCCAGGAGAGAATCGCCCGATTTGGCGCAGTCGGCCGGCGCCTATGTAGTCAAGGAAGGCGGCCAGTGGGTGGTTTATGTTACTGTGGTTTACCCTGACGCAGTGAGCGAACATCGAATTGCCGGCTACTACAGCGAAGCGCGCGCTCGCACTGCCGCTCGTTGGATGGGGCTTTGTGCCAACCGGAAAATGGATGATTCTTCTTTGAGGATTAAACTCAGTGATTAGTGAGATCAAGCTTCGGCCTCAGCCGCTGGGTGTATACGGTGGAACTACCGGGGCTTTGCTGTTGCCCTCGGCTGAAGCTGCCGAGGTGGCCCTGGCGGGGCTGTTACTTGGTAATGACGGTTTTGAGAAGCTGTGGCCGTTTTATGATTTGGCCGTTAAAGAAGAAGCGGAGCTTTGTTTGGAAGCGCTCGACTCCTTTCAGGTGAGCCGCCTTGATGAAGCCTGGATGCTTTCATACAATCGCTTCGTGCTCACGGCTGATGCCTCGCTATTTGAGAAACTGAAGGGAGAGTTAAGCGGGATGCCTCTGGCATTGTTGGAGGCGGCGGCGTATTTGCATGGGTTTTTGCCCGAGCCTCCGGTTGCGCCTGCTGAAGCCGACCAGGAAATTCTTGCGTATTTGCTGTCAACTGCTGCCCATCACAAACTGGGAACGGGCAATTTGAGCGGTGGTTTGAGTGATATAGATGCGGCCGTTTCCGCTGTGCAAGATGTCTCGCCTGTTTTTGCTGCCCGGCTGCTGGCGGAGTGGGCTGCCTATGGGCACAGTGCTGAACTGAGTGAGCGGGCGGTGGAGCATTACAACAAGGCTCTCGCTTTGTTGGAAGCTACTGGTTTTCATCGGTTGCGCGCCGAACTCGCTCTTGAACTGGGTATGTGTTGCCAATTGGCAGGAGACCGGACTGGAGTCGGTAAAAGTCGGCTCTTGCAAGCCATCCAGGCCTATCAGCAGGCTCTTCTTTATTTCCACAGAGAGGGCCCGGATCCTCATGCATACGGGCTTGCCCACATGAATCTAGCCCTGGTCTATTTGGCCATGCCCATGAACGATGAAGCTGAGCGATTGAGACCGGCTATAGCCGTGCAATCTCTGCGCGAGGCGCTCAAGGTCTTCACTCGGGAGACAAATGCAAAAATGTGGGCCAGTGCTACCTTGAATCTGGCCAATGCCCTGCAGCATGTTCCGAGTACCCACAATGAAGCTAATCTCTGGGAGGCAGTCGGTCTGTACCAGGAGATTTTGGAAGTGCGCAAGGCTGAAGAAGATCCTCTTGCTTACGGGCGAGTGCTGGCCAATCAAGGCAATGCGCTGGCCCACCTGGGAGCATTCAAAAAGGCAGAGCCGATTCTTGCTGAAGCCCACTCTATCTTTCAAAGTGAGGGCGAACTGGATAGCGCGGAAGCGGTGACCGCCCTGCTTGAGGAAATCAAAAAGGAAAGCGGCATAGCGGAGGTTTGATTTGGAACTTTTTGAGAAGCGTCTCTTTGAAGAAGTGCTCAACATGGCTGTTTCGCGCTTTAGTGAGAGAATAGTGCAGCGTTGCCAGGGAACCGAGATGGCTTTGCAATTGCTGAAGGCCAATAGTGAAGCGGACGGTGTCTGGCTCAAGCAGTTTGTGGAAAACTTCTTCCTGGATAATCTGCTGAATGACTGCGGGGGGGCGTCTTTTATACTGCAGTCGCTGGAGCGACGTAAGTTGACGGCAGAGGCTCTACAGGGAATGTCAGGCTCTGTGGGCGAGGTCATGCAGTTGATGGCCAGGCATGTCTTTGCTGACTTGGTGAAGGCTAAAACTATTGAGTCTTTGGAGCAGTCGCTGGCTTATGGAGGTAGTTGAGATGACCGACTCTGGTGAGCGGAATGAGAGTCAGGTTGAAACTCTGGAAAACCTTGCCGAGGCTGTTGACCAGGCTCTGGAGGGCGTCAAGGATCTGGACGAGGCTGCACGCGCAAAGGCGGTGCGATTGAAAGAGGCCCTTGAGGCTTTTCACAAAGATGGTCTGGTGCAGCTGGTGAAAACAGTCAAAAGCGACCCCCGGGGCAAGGAGTTGCTTCTGGAGGCCATGGCTAATCCTTCCGTTTATGCTCTTTTTTCCATGCACGGCATAATCAAACCGCCGATATTTGCCCGGGTATTGGAAGTTTTAGAACAGGTTCGACCTTATGTTGCTTCCCATGGAGGCGATATTGAGCTTGTATCCGTGGAGGAGGGAGTTGCATATGTTCGTCTGCATGGAGCTTGCGCCGGCTGTTCCATGTCCAGTCAGACCTTGCGAGACGGGGTGGAAGAGGCGATTTGCAAACGCCTACCTGAGATAAGTCGTGTGGAACAAGTGCAGGACATAGCGGTTTCAGGGTTCCTGCAGATTGAGAATGCCAGAGGCAATCGCCCGGCAGACATTCGAGAAGCCGGGTGGGTAGAAGGCCCCTTGCTGAATGAAATTTCCGGTGGCGGCGTCTTTCACATGGCTTCGATCAATGTGATTGTCACTAAGCAGGACGGTAAGCTTTTTGCATATCGAAACGCCTGTCCTCATATGGGACAACCTCTCCACGACGGGCGAGTCACGGAGGATTGTCTGACTTGCCCCGCCCATGGATTCAAGTTCATGCTTGCCACTGGTGAGTGCATAACCGCTCCCCAGGTGCAGTTGGAGCCGTTTCCTCTGAAAGTAGTAGAAGGCCGCGTCTGGGTGCGCCCGGCGTGAGTGTAGAGCCCGAGCCGGCTGCCAATACTCCTCGCTTTCTTTCCTGGTTGGGAGCGAAAGCCAAATATGGTATGGCCTTACCCGATGCCAATCCCACCGCCAGTCAGATGTATTGCCCCCGCGGCGTATACTTGGATGAAAAGGTTCTGGTGGTGTCTGATTCGGGCAATCATCGCTTGCTGGTCTGGAAGCTTGGCAACGGTCTGCCAGAAAGTCACAGTGCGGCTGATCTGGTGATCGGGCAGCCTGATTTTGAGACGGAGGGGCCGGGACTCTTTCATCTGCCTACGGGTGTGACCATGGTGGACGGTAAGTTACTGGTTGCCGATGCCTGGCATCATCGCATTCTGGGCTGGAACAGTCTGCCGGAGCAGGGCGAGCCGCCCGACTTCATAGTGGGGCAGAGTTCTATCGCGGAGACTGAACCCAACAGAGGAAAGACCGTTTCAGCCGACACTCTTTACTGGCCTTATGGACTGGCTTATATCAACGAGCGTCTCTACGTTGCCGACACCGGCAATCGCCGGGTTCTCTACTGGCAGGGGCTGCCTTTGAATGGGCAGCCGGCTGAAGGAGTGATCGGGCAGCCAGACTTTCTCAGCCACGAAGAAAATCGCGGTGCGATAGGACCCAAAAGCTTTCGCTGGGCCCATGCCATTGCCGGCGACCGGCGCCGGATCTTTATTGCCGATGCTGGAAATCATCGAATTCTTGGTTTTCACGGCCATCCCCGCGGTGACCAGGAGGCAGTCTTCCTGCTTGGACAGAGTGACTTTACTAGTTGGGAGGAGTATCCTTATCGCCCCCAGAGCGCTCAGGTCTTGCGCTTCCCATACAGCCTCGCCCTGGAAGGCGAGCGCCTGGTTGTTGCGGACACTGCTAATAATCGAGTTTTGCTCTTCGATTCCTTGCCTGAGGCGGGCCTTTGTCCCCCGGCTTCAACCGTAATCGGGCAGCCCGATTTCAGTGCCAACGGTGAGAACAACTGGAAGGAGGTAAATGAAGGCAGTCTTTGCTGGCCTTATGGGGTGCATACTTGTGGAAATACCCTGGCAATTGCCGATTCCGGTAACAACAGGGTAATGCTGTGGCGGATTTGAATTGTATTGCCTGGTTGCCAATTAGATAGAATGTAGATAAATGATGGGGAAGTAGAGTTTATGTGCCTTGCCATACCCGGGAAAATCGAGTCTTTCGTAGATGCTGAAGAGCGCATGGCCGTTGCTGATATTTCCGGCGTCAAAAGGCAGGTAAGCGTTGATCTCTTACGCCGGGAAGATGAGACTCTGAAAGTGGGTGACTGGGTCTTGATCCATGTGGGCTTTGCCATGAGTAAGATAAGCGAGAGCCAGGCGAAAGAGCAGTTGGAGATTTTAACCATGCTGGGAGAGGCCCAAAAGGCCATGGAGGAAATCCAAGACCTTGAAGTATGTTGACGAATACCGCGATCCTGAGTTGATCAAAGCTACAGCCCGGGAGATAACGGCTCTGGTTGAGAAGTCCGGGCGTCTCTTTCGCATCATGGAAGTGTGCGGCGGTCATACTCATTCCATTTATCGCTTCGGTCTTGAGCAACTGTTGCCGCCTGCCATCGAACTGATTCACGGGCCCGGCTGTCCGGTTTGCATCTTGCCCATGGAGCGGGTTGATGAAGGAATGGCCATTGCCGCCGACAAGCGCGTGATTCTCACCGCCTATGGTGACATGATGAGGGTACCGGGGCATCAAGGTAGTGCTTTGCAGTTGAAAGCACGGGGGCTTGATATCCGCATGGTCTATTCCCCGCTTGATGCACTTAAGTTGGCTCAGATTAACCCCGAAAGGGAAGTTGTGTTTTTCGCCATTGGTTTTGAAACTACGGCGCCGGCCACGGCTTTGACGGTATTGAAAGCGCGTGAGTTGGGGCTTACAAATTTTACGGCTTTTGTAAATCATGTTACTGTCATTCCGCCCATGCGAGCAGTTCTCGATGATCCGAAGCTGCAGTTGGACGGCTTTATCGGACCGGGTCATGTGGCCACCGTCATTGGTGCCAGTAGCTATGAGGAAATCGTGCGGGATTATAAGAAGCCCGTGATTGTGTCGGGCTTCGAGCCCCTCGATATAATGCAGTCTATATTGATGCTTTTGCGTCAGTTGTCGGCTGGTGAGGCCAGGCTGGAGAATCAATACAGTCGGGTGGTGCCCTTCGCGGCTAATCCTGTTGCCAGTCAGGTGCTGGCGGAAGTATTTGAACTGAGAGATAGCTTTGAATGGAGAGGACTTGGCTCGATCGCCAATTCGGCTGTGAAGCTGAGGGAAGCTTTCAGTCAGTATGATGCCGAAGTGCGATTTGCCCACCTTCTTGCCGCCTATCATCGCCAATTCGAGCTTTCTTCCGGACCGTCGACTGCGGCCCATGAGGCGCCCTGCGGGGATGTCTTGAAAGGCTTGATGAAACCCAAGTCTTGCCCTTTCTTTGGCAAGGAATGCAGTCCTGAAAATCCGGTGGGAGCCTTGATGGTTTCTTCGGAAGGAGCCTGCGCCGCCTACTACAATTACGCACGAGACAAGCAGACGGTAATTACCAATGGTAACTGAGCCCTTTCGAGATACGCGCATCGAGCTGTCTCACGGCTCCGGCGGTCTGGCCAGTCGGCGCCTACTGGAAGGTCTTATCGTTCCGCATCTGGCCAATTCCCAGTTCAATGCCGGGGCTCTAACCGATGCAGCAATATTGCCCATAGAAAGCGGTCATCTTGCTTTTACCGCCGATAGCTTCGTGGTCCAGCCTCTGCGCTTTGCCGGTGGCAGTATCGGCTCTCTGTCCGTGCACGGTACAGTCAATGATCTGGCCGTGTCGGGAGCGCGGCCTCTGGCTCTTCTCAGTACTTTTATTCTAGAGGCCGGTTTACCGGCGGTAGTGCTGGAAGCCGAACTGTCGGCTATGGCCGCGGCCTGTTCGGCGGCTGGTGTTAATATCGTTGGCGGTGATACAAAAGTGGTAGAACATGGTAAAGCCGATGGAATGTATGTCACCACCTGTGGTATCGGGGTGCTGGAAGCAAACGTCAAACTCTCGCCCGCGAGAGTTCAGGTCGGTGACAAGGTGCTTTTGAGTGGTCCTATTGGTGACCATGGTATCACTGTTCTATTGGCTCGTGGTGAGCTGGATATTGAGGCGGAGCTGGCTTCCGACAGCCGCAGCGTCTGGCCTATGGTGCAGGCTCTCCTTGCCGTTTGTGCCGCCGAGGTACGCTGGATGCGTGATCCCACCCGCGGTGGCGTAGCATCGTCCTTGAATGAGCTGGCCCAAGATGCCAAACTGTGTGTGACCCTGAGAGAAAAAGATATTCCGGTACGCGACTGCGTGCGCGGGGCTTGCGAGGTGCTTGGACTGGATGTTCTGCACGTGGCAAACGAAGGGCAGTTCCTGGCTGTGGTAGCGGCTTCGGCCGCTGAACAAGCGCTTTCGGCGGTGCGAGCCGTTCCCGGAGGCGAAGCGGCGGCTTTGATTGGGGAAGTGGAGTCTGGTCCGGCCGGTCGACTGCGGGTGTTCACCGAGCATGGTTCCAGCCGAGTGGTGGAGATGCTGGTGGGAGAGCAGCTACCGCGCATTTGCTAGAGGTCGGTAGTTATGACTGAAGCTATGAAAGTGCGTGTGGAGGGCGTTGTTCAGGGCGTCGGCTTTCGTCCCTTCGTGTACACGCTGGCCAAGGCCCATAACTTGAGCGGATGGGTTTTGAACGATGAGCAGGGCGTGGAGATTTTTCTAGAAGGAACCAGGGCCGATCTGGATTCTTTCATTGCTTCCTTGCCGGGGCGGGCTCCCCAGGCGGCTCGTCTCGATAGTATCAAGTCAGAAACCGCAGAAGTTAAGGGCTTCAGTCGGTTCGAGATTGTCGAGAGCCGTTCCGGTGATCGTATTACCACTCGCATTTCGCCCGATCTGACCGTTTGTTCCGACTGTCTTGCCGATTTGAACAATCCATCGGATTTTCACTATGAATACCCTTATGTGAACTGTACCAATTGTGGTCCCCGATTTTCCATCATCAAGGCGCTGCCTTACGATCGCTCGGCCACCACCATGGCTGCCTGGAAGATGTGCGAGCGTTGCCGGCAGGGTTATGAGAACCCCCTGGACAGGCGCTTTCACGCCCAGCCGGTGGCCTGTGGAAGCTGTGGTCCCGGCTATTTCTTTCAGCATCATGGGAGTGACGAAAGAATCCTGGGAGTTGAGGCGATCAAGACTAGCGTCGAGTTTATCAAGCAGGGCAAAATTGTCGCTGTTAAGGGCATCGGCGGCTATCATCTGGTTTTGGACGCAAGTAATAGAGAGGCCCTGAAGGCACTGCGAGAGCGCAAGTTTCGCCGAGATAAACCCTTCGCCCTGATGGTGGCCGATCTCGATCTGGCCCGGGAACTGGTGGAACTTTCGGATGCTGCCGCCTCGGCGCTTGCCGGTGTGGCCAGACCGATTCTGCTGGCTGCCCAGCGACAGCCGGCGCATTACAAACGGGCGCCGCAACTGGATCTGTCCTTGATTGCTCCCGATAACGGTGATTTGGGCTTGATGTTACCCTACACGCCCTTGCATTTTCTGCTCTTCAAGTACGGCGCCCCGTCGGTGCTGGTTATGACCAGCGCCAATCGCAGTAGTGAGCCTATTGCTTTTGAAGATGAGCAGGCGAAACTTGATCTGTTCGGCATCGCCGACGGCTATCTGATTGGAGAGAGACCGATCCACAGGCGCATGGATGATTCAGTATTGTCGGTTGGTTCTTTTGGTGTGCAGGTAGTGAGGCGGGGGCGTGGGCTGGCACCCGATGCGGTGGTGCGACTGCCGGTGAGTAAGCCTGTTTTGGCTCTTGGTGCCGACTTGAAGAATACAATAACTCTCTGCATCGACGGGCAGTGTTTTGTCAGTCAGTATATCGGCGATCTTGAGCACGAGTCTTGCTATCAGGCTTTTCAGGCAACCGCTCATGATTTACTTTCTATGTATAACGTTGCGCCAGATCAAATGACCGTTGTTTTTGATCAGCACCCCCAGTATTTGAGCAGTCGTTTTGCGGAGCAGTTGGAAGCGGCAGGGAAGATCTCCGTGCAGCATCACCGGGCTCATATAGCCTCGGTGCTGGCTGAGCATAAGCTGTATGATGAGCCTGTACTGGGTCTGGCTTTTGATGGCACCGGCTATGGTGATGACGGTAGCATCTGGGGCGGTGAGTTTTTGAAGGGCTCTTTGAAGAGTGGTTTTGAGCGGGTCGGTAGTCTGGCTAAGACCCGTCTGCTGGGCGGCGATGCGGCGGCGAAGTGGCCGCTTCAGGCTCTAGCCGGCTTCCTTTGCGAATTGGAGGGGCCGTTAGTAGATTTTTCTGCGGCGCCCTTCAATCTGCCTGCGAAGCGCTTTCGTCTGGCTATGCAGCTAGCTGAAAAGAATCTACGGTGCTTCCCGACAACCTCAGTCGGTCGTCTCTTTGACGCTGCCGCCGCTCTTTGCGGTTTCAACCTTGAGCAGACTTTTGAGGCTCAGGCTGCCATCTGGCTCGAGCATCAGGCGCGCCTTGCATCTTCTTCTTGCCGACCGTATTCTTTTGTCTTCGACAAGCTCAGCCGTGAATTGCAATGGCAGGCGGCTCTGACCGCCATGGTCAAGGATCGCATAGAGGGCAGATCGGTAGCTGAAATGTCCAGGTCTTTTCACCTTGGCCTGGCCGTCGGTGCTGCCGAGGCGGCCGAGGCTTTTTGCCGGTATCATCAATTGGCTACGGTGGTACTTTCCGGTGGTGTCATGCAAAATCTGCTCTTGCTTGAGCTTTTGGAGAAGCAATTGGGCGGAGCCGGCTTGAGAGTTCTCGTCAACCGCCGCGTACCGGCCAATGACGGCGGCATCAGCCTTGGACAGGCAGCAATAGCGGCTTTCAGCCTATAGACTGCAGTCTTTAGTGTGTCCAGTTTATGTCAAGTTTATGTCAGCTTGCCTTGCTAAGTTTAGGGCATCAAAAACACGCCGCTTTGCCGTATGCCCCAACGGTAACCAGTTTCTTCTTTTCTAAGGATGTGAACCCATGAACGAGTTAATCAATGCCATCAAGGAAACCGAAAGTCCCAATCAAGTCGGTGACAGCGCACGCGCCTCCGGGTCGACGGCTAGTCAGTCGTTTCTCGATGAAGTCTGGGGCAAGAAGTGTCTCAGTAAGAAAGGCGGTTGCCCGGATGGTCCGAGCGAACTTCCCGATTTGCCCTCGTTTCCGGGGCAGATCAAACCGGATCCCGACTACCCGATTAAGCCTTACGAACCGAGTAAGCCGATCAAGCCTTACGAACCGATCAAACCCGAGCAGCCCCGCCAGTGCGTGCAGGATGACGACGGCGCCATCGCCTGCGGGGTGCCGGTCGGTCCGGAGCGTCCCAGAAGTCCCCGGAGCGGCAGTATAAAGGAAGCTCTGCCGGATTATTTGGATGGTCAGTTGAGAAATCTGCCCGGCATCATTCTCTTCGACAAGCAGCGGTGAGCACGCCCGGCCACGCTGCCCAGAGGATCCGCTCCCCGGGGCGGGTCCTCTTCCTGCCCTTGCCGTCATCCCAAGAGCGGAGTTGAATACTTCTTTGGAGGCTTGTTTTTACTTCCCGGGAGGCGTACAGTGTGGCCAGATTTGGTATGTGAAGAGGCTAAGGTCATGGCTGATGAATCTATGCGGGATGAATGGAAAAAATGCTCCTGCAGTAATCTGAAGAATCCCTGGTTTAAGCATGTGTCAAAAGAAGTGCATAGACCGGCCAAGGTCGTGGCTTATGTTCGAACCGATTCGCCGGAACCGGCCCTGGAGAGGCAGGTTCAGACCATTGACGGCTACTGTCGGGAGAATAACTTCGAACTTGTAAGAGTCTTCAAAGACGATGGACCGGCGCCAGGCATGGGTTTGTCCGATGCGTTGAACAGTCTATCTGCTGTGGATGGTCTGATTGCCGTAGATCTGGAGCGTTTTGTGCAGCACCATGATGATCGAGTCATGGATTTGCGACCGTTACTGCATCAGTTCTTCTGTACCAATAAGAAGTACTTGATCACGATCAGTGAAGGCATAAACACAAGCTCGGCGGAAGGTCAGAAGACCGCCATGCAGTACATCGCTTCCGAGAAAGAGAACTTTTAGTCTTTCTTTTTGTCGATGAGCTTGCTTGTCACGCCCCCGATAATCATCATGGCCAGACCGGCCAGTATGGCCGGTGTCCAGCCGACTATGGTAAGGGCTTGCGGTGCTGTTGCCGCTACCAGTTTCAAGGCTAAGCAGGGCAAGAGCCAGTAGCCGAGCACCCACATGGGAATGAGCCAGAGCAGGGCCATGCCGAAAGATGTAATTGTGAGCATGGCGGAAATGGCTATAGCTGCTAGATCCACAAGCCATAGCATGAAGCCGAATAGGAGGGAGACCAGAAGGGCCGTGCCGAAGCCGCCATGAAAGGTAATGCCGCCTATATGAGGCAGTATAAAAATGAAGGTGAGGGCTGTGAGGCTGAGTTTAAGTAAAAATCGCATGGCTTGCTCTGGCTAGAGTGTAAATTGGGTCTCCTGTCTGCATTCTATATCTTTTCAGGGGTGCAGGCAGGTAATTTACTTGAGAAGCATTACCTCCGTCGACTTTATTTCTACCGGCTCGGCCTGTGTTCTACACTCTGGTCTAGTGGTGGGAGGCTTGTCCGAGAGTCGCAACGGCTCTCTTGACATACTTGGCGTCCGATTCCCAGGCTTTCGGTAGAAAACCTACCAGGCTCAAGAGATGCTCTTTGCCCTGGGCGGCCATCTCATCGTTGGAGAAAGCGCCGGCCGCCAGACCTATGCCTTTGATGGTGAGACCCTTTTCGTCGCCCACTTCACCCCGGTAAATTTTCAGCCAGGAATTAACGCATTTGGAAAAGCTGTCCTGATCACGAAAATGCGCCTTTTCCATTTTTTGTTCCAGGGCCATGGCATAGAAATAATGAACGTCCACGTCTTTTTGCCCGGTGGTCATGGCCCTCTCCATGTGTTTGACGGCCCGTTCATAAGCACCGTGACGCAGGGCTTGTTGTGCTTTGAGAATCAGCACACGATGCCCGTCAAAGTCGTCGGAGGTGATGTCGTCGAACTCTTTGGATTTTACCTGACCGGATGCAGCGGCATCTTTGGCCGGAACTGCCGGCGCCAGACTGAGACCGACCAGGGCACAGAGCAGTGCCAGGGCCGGTACCGCCGGATTTGTCGATGATCGCCTACAGTTCATAGTTTTACCGCCAAGCTCGCTTAAGGCGCTATTGTAGCAAAGCGGTAAAACCTGACTTAGCTCTATCTCATAGACATGGACTAGTGACCGGCGCTTACGGCTGTTTCTATGTGGTCAACCAGGTGGGGGACCTGTTTACGCATCATTTTATTGATAGTGGTGTGCATCCATATCAAACATATGATGCTCAACAAGGCAAATGACATCCAGCAAGTGGTCCAGATACCAGTTACTTGCAGCATATAGCCAAAAATGATTGGGCCCACGAAGCCGCCCAGGCCGCCAATAACGCCGACTATGCCGCCTACAACCCCTACGTCGTTGGGAAAGTAGTCGGGAATATGTCTGTAGACGGCAGCTTTGCCGATGCCGGTCATGATTCCCAGGATGAGCACGAAGGTCGTGAAGATCCAGACATTGGCCTGGAAGAATATGTGGGTTATGCCCCTGGCCAGTAGCTGTTTCTTGGCCACCGGATCTCCTTCTTTGACAATTGGTTCTTGCCAGAAGACCGAAGTCGGCCAGATGATCAGATCTTTATTTTCATTCAGGATGGTGAGCATATTGCCCTCCTCCTTTTGCTTTATGGGATAGACCTTTTCGCCGACCACAATTTCTGTGGCAGTTACCTTGGTGATGGTGCCTTTTTTAGTGCACATGACGCCCTGACCGGGAGTCTCAATATCCATGCGCGGCACACAGAGTGCCAGGGAGGCAAAGAGGCAGGAACCTAGAACCCAATACATAACGGAACGAGCGCCGTACTTGTCGGAGAGCCAACCGCCAATGGCGCGGATCACGCCTGACGGTAAGCTGAAAATGGCGGCCATAAGCCCGGCCGTAGCCAACGTCATGGAATATACGTTGAGGTAATAGGAGATCAGCCACTGGGAGAGGGCAACGAAGCCACCAAATACGAAGAAGTAGTAGAGCCCGAAACGCCACACCCTTGGTTGTTTGAGTGGGGCGAGCTGCATGGCGATGGAGAGTCCTTTTTTATCGACCTTTTTGGGAAAAGTTAGAAACCAGAAAATCACTGTCGTAAGAACTAGCATGGCCGCATAAATTTTGGGTACGGTTCTCCACCCTTCCAGATTCTGTAAGTTATTGGTGCAGTAGTTGAGTAGATGGGGCGCTCCCATACTGGTAAGAGAGGCGCCTGCATTACCGGCGCCGAAGATACCGAGGGCGGTGCCCTGTTTTTCTCGGGGGAACCATAGTGATGTGTAGGCGATTCCCACGGCAAAGGAAGCGCCGGACAGTCCAAAGCCCAGGCCGGCCAGCAAGAAATGCTCAAAGGAATTACAGAAGCTGACGCAGTACATGGCTGCGGCGGAGAGCAGCATGATTACTGCAAAAACTATCCTGCCGCCCAGGCGGTCTGTGAGAACGCCCGCCGGTAAGCGGGTGATGGAGCCGGTCAGGATCGGTACACCGAGCAGCCAGCCTATTTGTCCGGCATCAAAGTGGAAGAGCCCGTTATCTACAAAAAATGCGACAAGTACTCCGTAAAGCACCCAGCAAGAGAAGCAGACCACAAAGGAGAATGTGTTAACGCTCAGTACCGAAATGGCTTTTCCTCTGTCTGTCATGATTACCTCGCATCTAAGTTTTCTGTTTGCTTTTTGAGTTCTAAATCTAAAGGGCAAGCTGCTATGATTTTTAGTCATTGCTTGTTAGTGAATCTGGAGTATTGCGCCAATGGCTAAACTGCCTGGAAGATTTCTTGCTTTTCAGAAGAGATACCCTGAAGTTTTCGAGTCTTATGAAAGCCTCGGTAAAGCAGCCGGTGCTGCCGGTCCCCTCGACAAGAAGCAGATAGCAATTGCCAAACTGGCGATTGCTTGCGGGGCAAAAATGGAAGGGGCTGTTCATTCTCATACAAGAAGAGCTCTGGAAGCAGGAGTGACTGCTGATGAAGAGCGCCATGTAGCACTCCTGGCCGTTACAACAATGGGCTTTCCTAACATGATGGCTATTTTGTCCTGGGTTGATGACGTGATTGATAAGGAGAGCGAACCTCTAAACTGAGGTCTTTCCTCGTCTTTATTGGCGCAGGCGAGTCAGCTCGGCTTCCAGGCGCTTATCCATCAGATCAAAGTTCTTTACTCTTTCTGTGATAATCATGGCCGGCAGCTTACCTTCGCCTTTTAATTGTCTGGTTTTCTTCTCGCCCCGGATTCTGGCCTGAATGGTATCGATGATGCCCACAGCCGTGCCGGGTATGAAGGTTGTGGATCCCTGGGCAACACGTTTGGCAAAGAGGGAGCCGGGGCGTTTGGGGCGATAGGAATAAATCGGTACATTCTTACCGTTAACACTTACGTTTATCACTCTGGTGGGCTGAATGGGTTGTTGCTTAAAGCCAAAGCCGGCGTTGGCAAGTTGCACGCCCCAACCTATTTTTGTGCCGCCGATAATGGTGTTGGCAATTACCTTCTCTTTGAATTCTTTCTGGGCCGCTGCTTTTTCAGCCGAGGCCATGGCGGAATCTTTTGACAGACTGGCGGCGCTCAGCTCATAAAGACTGCGTCTGGTGGAGAGCGCCGACTTTGAATCGGAGGCGCCGGGCGCTATGGTTGCCAGCTCTTTGTTGGCGGCTTCCAGGTCTTTGAGGGCATTGGCATTGACCGGTCCAATTTCAGCATTGAGCTTCTTGGCCAGGCGCTTGCCGGCTATGACGGCGCTGGCTTTGGAGACGATCGGCCCCAGTACTATGCAGGTTCCGGATAGCACGAAACCGAGGCCGCCGGGACCGGCAATGCGCGGATTGCGATTGGAGATGGCTAAGAGTCCGCAAAGGGCGCCCATATAACCGCCCGTAGTGGCGCCGGCGAAGGTCATGAAGTTACCGACGTTTCTTCCCACTCGAAAGGTTTTGCCGCGCAGGCAGAAGTTTTTGTATTCGGTGAGAGCACCGTCCCTGACTGCCTTGAGAATTCGAGTTTCCCTTTCGGCTGCTGCCTTTTCGGCACTGTCTGTGAAAGGTGTATTGGCCAGGGCGGCGGACCGTTTTTCCAGTAGAGAGTCAATATCCTTTCTCAGGCTGGTGACATTCTTGCGGTAGCTTGTCTCGTCGAAGCCAATTTTCTTGAGCTGATAAGCGCGTTTTACGTCAAGAGCTACTTCCGTCATGACTCCCACGGTAGCAATGGAGTGACCTGTGATCAGGAAGGCCGGTCCAAACTCCAGAAAGGGTTTGCCGGCCGTGGCCGGTTGTTGCCAGGTGCGCCATCGTGCATAGGCTATGTGGTCGATGCCGATATTGCTGAAGACATAAGAACCCAGATTGAATATGGAAGTGCGCCAGGGCTTGTATTTGTCCGTCTTAGTGGATTCCACTCGGTATCTGGCATTGAGCTTGAGTAGTTCCAACTCCTTCCTGGCGGCCTGGGTGGAGAGACTTTCCAGCTCAGTGAATGTGGCTCCCAGCTTGAAAGTCTCAGGCTCGGACAGGCCTCTCAAGACCGGTGCCGGTGCGTCTTCCGACACCGGTCGAGAGACCGCGCTTCCATCGGACGTGGCGGCCGCAGCAAGAGCCAGCGGTTTGTCCGTCTGGTTTTCCTGCCCATCCACGAGGAGCGCCGGGGGGATATCCTTTTGTTCAAGTACGGCTTCTTGGGCCTTTGTTTCGGTGGTGTCAAAAGTAGCCGCTTGAACTTGAGTATTTGGTTGGCAGTCCTGCGCCTGGCTGGGTGTCTGACTTTCGACGTGCGGCATCTGCGCCAGCGCCGCCCCTCCGCTTGCTTGCCCCAAGAACAGGCAGAGCACCAGCGCACTGAGCGTTCTGGTTTTACGGGAGACACCTTTGACTTTTGACATGAGCGGCTTCCTTGAGCAACTGAGCAATGACGGGAGGCAAGATAAAAGCTTACAGAGATATTCGGATCTGTTTATCCGCTATTGGTTTAGATTTGATGCTACTAGCGGATGATTACTGGGTTTATCCCTTTCTTACTCTTGCGTTAGTTATGGATTTTTGAACTGGGCGCCTGGTCTGAGGTAACTGCACCAGTTGAGAATCAGACAGAGAGCGTAGAAGGCGGAGAAGCCGTAGAGGGCTATTTCCGGTGTTCCGGCCTGTATTTGTCCACCGATTACCATAGGAATGATGAAGGCGCCGTAGGCGGCCAGGGCTGATGTCCAGCCCAGAACCGGACCGGCCTGTTCTTTGCTGAAGACGTTGGCTATGGTGCGGAAGGTGGAGCCGTTGCCAATGCCGGAGGCGGCAAAGAGCAGTAGGAAGAGCAGGAAGCAAGGCCAGAAGTAGATCTCAGGTGTGGCACTCTGGTAGGCCATCTTCATGTAATGTGAAGCGCCGAGGGCTCCTCCCACCATGACCACCGAAACTATCTGTGTGACCAGGGCGCCGCTGATTTTGTCGGCCAGGTAGCCGCCCAGGGGCCTGACCAGGGCGCCGATGAAGGCTCCTGTCCAGGCATAAGTAAGGGCACTTGGTCCGTTCGGGTTGACGACCGTATGAACCATAGTGCCGTCTGCTCCGGCCACATGGGTGAAGCCGAAGATGACCTGGATGGCCAGGGGCAGTGCGGCGGCGTAGCCAATGAAGGAACCGAAGGTCATGGTGTAGATGACGGTCATAATCCATGTATGTAGATTGCCGAAGATCTTGTATTGTCTTTCCAGGTTGGTGGAAATTTTGCCCGGAATGAGTTTCAGGAGGAAGACCGTGGCGGCGATCACGCCTGGAATAATGAGCCACATGCTTACCTCGGTGCCAAGACCGCCGGCGTTTTTCGGTAACATCAGCCAGACGCCGGTGGCGGCGGTAATTAGTCCGATGCTCAACATGCCTGCTATTTTGGCAAAGGCGGAAAGTGGTGAGCCGGTGTCCGGCGAAACCTGTTCATCTTTGATGTTATTCATTTTGAACCAGGCCAGCACGACCAGGGGAAGCAAGAGCAATACCCAGACATAGCCGGCGTTTTGAATGAAGGCTTCGGTGCCGGCCGGTATCTTGCCGAACATTGTGCCGCTGCCGCTTTTCAGAATCATGGCGGTTTGACCGGGCAGACCGAAGGTCATCACCATCGGTACCAGGATCTGCATAGTGGTGACGCCGAAATTGCCAAGACCGGCATTCAGCCCCAGGGATAAGCCCTGTACCTTCTTAGGGAAGAAAAAGCTGATATTGGACATGGAAGAAGCGAAGTTGCCGCCGCCGATTCCACTCAACAGGGCGAGAATCTGAAAGATCCATAGCGGTGTTTGCTTGTCGGTGAGGAAGTAGCCGGTGCCGATGGCTGGCAGCAAAAGCAGTAAGGTGGTGAAGAAGATAGTGTTTCTGCCGCCGGCGATGCGTATGAAGAAGGTGCTGGGAATTCTCAGTGTGGCCCCTGAGAGGCCGGCTATGGAGGTGAGGGTGAATAATTGAGCTTTCGTGTAAGGGAAGTCGAGATTGAGCATCTGAACCGTGATGACGCCCCAGTACATCCAGACGGCGAAAGCGCATAGCAGGCAGGGAATGGAAATGAATAAGTTGCGGTTGGCGATGGCTTTTCCTTCAGCCTGCCACAAGCTTTCATTTTCCGGATCCCAGCCTCTCAAATCGGCGCCGGTTTTTGAATCGGAACTGCCGGTTGGTTCTTTTGCTTGAGTCATGCTTGCCATTTTCTGTGGCCTCCATCAGTTATCATTAAGTGCTTCCGCTTAAGCTTTGGGCAGTTGCCTCGGTCTAGTCAGTATTTCCAGACCTTTTAGGAATTGCATGATGCCCCAGTTAAGTGTCATCACTGCAATGAAAGTGAGGATGACATGCAGTCTGTATTTGTTGAGATTGGCCAGCAGTAGTTTGAGTGGGTCGCCGTGCTCGGGGTTCAGGGGGTCGGTTCCGTCCATATACTCCTGACCGTCGCTGATGCCGTCCTGATCTAGATCTGATTGCGCCGGCAGTGCTTTTGCCAGGTCTTGGGGATTTTGCCTTAGTTCCAGTAACTTGCGTTTGCCAATGTCTTTTATGATTTCATTGCCGAATTTGTTGAGGATAGGGCTGTCTACCTGGGTGCCCGGTGCCAGCGCCGAGCGGGCTCTCATGAGGCTGTCCAGCTCTTCTTTGGTGAGACCACCGATTTGTCCTTTGCCGTCTCCTGTGGGCCCGTCGCCATTGAGGTGGCACATGGCGCAGTTGACATTTCTGCCCGAGTTCTTCTCGGAGAATTCCTGGAATTGCGGATAAGCCTGAGTTTGCGGCATGGCAAAAAGCCATATCAGCACTGGCGTGACGGCAATTAGCTTTTGACTGGTGCGGGAGAAACTGATGTTCATGATTGTTTGTCAGTGCTTGAGAAGGTGATAGATCTGTTCACCGAAGAGGGTCATTATCAATAAGTAGAGAGAAACGGCGGTAGCAATGAAAGTGAGAGTTTTGCGGCTGCTTCCTTTGAAAATCCAGGGTGTGAGAATTAGAACGGCGCCGATCAGTCCAGAAGCCAGAAGAATCACCCAGAAGGGCAGGAGTTCCAGTGGGTAATAAACGAAGAAGAAGTACCATTCCGGCTTGATACCGGGTGGAGTGGCACCCATGGCGTCATAGGGTGCAAGTAGCGGAAAAGGTAGGAAGGATTCAAAAGGTATGCACAGAGAAAGGGTGAAGAGAATGAAGAAGAGAAAACCCCATAAGGTGAGATCTTTGAAAAGGAACACAGGAAAGAAACGTTCTTGTTTTTTCGGTTTCTCATCGACACCTTGACTCATGCCATGCACCTGCACCTGCAATAAGTGGATGCCTAGAAGTCCGGCCAGGGCCAGAGGTAAGAGCACCACATGCAGTGCGTAGAAACGTCCGAGTGTAGATTGACCGACACTGGCTTCACCCTGGAAAGTTTCCCGCAAGATGCGCGGTACTTCGTGCAACATGCCGGGCAGGTATTGGCCGATGTCTTCCACTGATTGCAGCCCTACCTTGGTGGCATTGACGGCAATCTGGTTCCAGGGCAGGAGGTAGCCGGTAAAGCCGAAGGTAAAGGTGATGATCAGGAGCAGTACTCCCATTATCCAGGTCAGCTCTCTTGGCTTTTCAAAGCTCTTCATGGCGAAAGCCGTGATCAGATGCACCACGGCAAACAGGATCATGCCTGAGGCGGACCAGGCA
This sequence comes from Candidatus Melainabacteria bacterium, assembly GCA_016212515.1. Classification (GTDB taxonomy): domain Bacteria; phylum Cyanobacteriota; class Vampirovibrionia; order Obscuribacterales; family Obscuribacteraceae; genus Obscuribacter. Next base: position 4,331 of record JACRFZ010000029.1, on the reverse strand, counting down.
TGCATATTTCGAATCAACCCACCCACGCTGACGTATTTGGTGATGTACTCCACCGAGAGATTGGCATCGGAGACTGTCGGCTGGTAGTAGAAAAGCAGGAAGAGTCCGGTGATGATCTGAATCATAAAGAAGAACATGGTCATGCCGCCGGTATAGTAACCCCAGGACATTTTGTGAACTGGTACTTCTTTGTGGGCCAGCATGTGCTCAAGGTTCATTTTCTCAAGCGGAAAGCGATCCGCAATGAAGCTCAAGGTGTTTGCCGTTTTGCTTGTACTTGAGTTATCCCTTGTCATTTTCTAGTATCCTTTTGAAACTAGCTCTCATTGAAGGTTCCACCTATCCGATTTGATGTGCTTTGGCTATGTACACTCTGGCACTGGCGCGTTGGGCTTCACTGAGAGTTCCCTTCACCGCTCCTTTGCCGCTGTAGCTAACCAGTTGATTGCCTCTGGTATCCATTAACACCCAGCCCAGATGCGGCAGGGGAGTTTTGGCCGGGGAGTCGGCGTTAGGCATGCCCGTGTCGATGCTGAAGTAGCTGATATGGCAGGGGCAGAGAATTTTGCCGTCTACGGCATCGGCCCCCACCGTGCATCCCAGGTGGGTACACTTGGCTGAGATCAACAAGGGCAGTCCCTCTGCGGTCTTAAAGGCGAGAGCCGGCATCATAGTGTAGTCGATGAAGTATTTGCCTCTTTCGGAGTTCAGCTCGGCCAGACTGCCTACCAGGATGTAGTCGTTCTCTTGCCTTTCCAATTCCAGTTTGCGTTGACTGGAGGTGGCTTCCAACCGGCTCAGGCGGGTGGTCATTAATTCTGTTTCTTGATGAGCCGTCAGCCGTGGACCGAAGAAGAATCGGAAGATTTTGTCGAAGACGCCTACCGAAAGGAGCGACAGACCAAACACGGCTGCCAGTCCTCCCTTGACAAAATAGCGGCGCGCCTCACCCTCTACAAAGGCCTGCGGTGCTGCTTCTTTGCGGCGGTCGCTTACCCAGACTACGTTCTGCCAGGGGCGGCCGATGTACTCGAGCGGCACGGCAAACATATGGATCAAGCGGGAGAACGGTACCAGCAGGATCAATACCCAGGCCAGCACTATGTGTGCCTTGACGGCCAGGGGCAGATCTTGCACCATGCTCAGATCGGGTGTGAAGGAGAGCAAAGACCAGAGATATGGTACCGTGGTGCCCACGGACCAGAGAGCGCCCCAGGAGAGGGATACGGCTATGTGTGCACCGAGAGCCACTTGCAGAAGCAGCACCAGCAGTACCACCAGGTCCATCTGGGAAGTGACGCTCTGTACTTTTTCTGAAGTGAAGCGCCGCAACAAAAGAGCGGCCAATCCGAACAGGCAGAGTAAGGACAGTCCGAGCCCGGCCGCTTCCACAAAGAGCAGTACGGTCTGATTGCTCAAGAGCGCTTGCCAGAGGCCGGGAACCAGAAAGGCAATAAAGTGGGCGGCAATTATTGTGATGATGCCGATATGCCAGGGCAGGCTGCCCCACATCAAACCTTTGCTTTCCAGAAACTGCGAGGAGAGCGCCGAGTATGTCATGGGTCGGGTCTTGATGCGGTAGTAGGAACCGACCAGACAAATAACTACAGCCAGGTAAGGCAGCGCTATCAGGAAGAAGTTATCTAGGGCAGGCATGGCGGAGGCTCCCAGGCAGAACTAAGGGCGGGAAACAGGAAGGGGCATAGCTTTGGTAGCCAGAACTTGTCTGACCACCTCCATCAGCGGTGCGTACGGACTTTCGCAATCTTTTAGGCGGTCATACATTTCTTTCAGGGCCGGTGTAAAAACGAATTCCACCAGTTCTTCGAACTCGATTGGCTCCAGATAAGAAGCCGACTTGAGCAGACAGGTGAGATGATCGGGCAGTTCCTGACCGAAGTCGAAACCCACTTCTTGAAAGCGGGTAGCCAGCTTTGAAAGGAGAGCACCCCTGTCGAAGTTTTCGTCGCCGTAGATATAAGCACTCAAATATGGTGCCGCCAGGGGCGCCACGTCGAAGGTGCGCGTATAGAGTTCTTCCAACTGAGAAAGAGAAAACTTACTGAGGCTCTCCCTTGCTCTTTTCATGGCGGCGCTGCCGATTAGAAGGCTGGTTTCCTCGAGTTTGCGAGCAAAGCTTTGATCTGGATACTGGAAGAGAATAGCCAGCTCGTAAAGCACTTTGCTCTCACTGTCGTTTTCTGTTTTGCTCGTTTTTACATCAAACATCTCATGGCCCTCTCTCGATGGCTACGGGTGTGCCCAGGCCGGTGCAGCCCTTGCAGGCTTCCGGGCTGCAATGACCGCCGCCTATCACTTCTTCTCTCTGGATGGGAGGCAGAACAAAACGCTGGTCGATGGTGGGAATGGCCGTCAGGGCATAAATTTCATCGGCCTCTTTGGGCGTGGTTTTGCCTTCTCGCATTACTTTGGAAATTTCCACTACGTCAATATCGTCCATATCCACCGAACGTCGGTAGTAGCGCACCGCCATGAGCTTGCGAACCGCTGCTTCCACTTGGCTTTCATTGCCGGCCGCAAAAAGTTTGGCCAGAAACTTGATCGGCAGTCTGGATTTTTCCAGGGTGCTGAAGAACGCTTCACTCTTATGCTCGTAAATGCCGTTTTCCAGTTTGCCCATGACGGGTAGAAGCGGCGGTACGTAAAAGAGCATGGGCATGGTGCGGTATTCGATATGCAGAGGCAGGGCAACCTTCCAGTCCATGACATATTTGTAAACCGGCGAGTTCTGTGCGGCGTAGAGAAATTCTTCGCTGATGCCGCTTGCTTTAGCGGCTTCAATCACAGCTTGGTCAAAGGGATTGAGAATGACCGAGCGCTGCGATTCCACCAGGGCGTGGTCGGGCACTTGCATGGCTTCTGCAACGCGGTCGGCGTCGTAGAGCAAAACACCCAGATAACGGATACGACCGACGCAGGAATGGAAGCAATTGGGAATTTGACCGGTTTCCAGTTTGGGATAGCAAAGTATGCATTTTTCCGATTTACCGGTCTTCCAGTTGTAATAGATTTTCTTGTAAGGACAGGCGGCCACGCAGGCGCGCCAACCTTTGCAAATTTCCTGGTCGATGAGGACGATGCCGTCTTCTCCCCGCTTGTAGAGAGCGCCGGAAGGACAGGAGGCAACGCAACTGGGATTGGCGCAGTGGTTGCAGATGCGCGGCAGGTACATCATGGAGAGCCGTTCAATTTCAAAGAGCTGCTCCCGCTCTTCCTCTGAGAGCGCATCCAGGTTTAAGTCGTTTTCCGCGTAGAGCGGCGAGCCGGAAAGATCGTCGTCCCAGTTAGGACCGGCATTGATGTCCATGGGTTCGCCGGTGATCTGTGAAATTGGTATGGCGGTCGGCTGATCGTCGCCTTCGGGGGCGTCGAAGAGATCTTGGTACTTATAGGTCCAGGGTTCGTAATAATCTTCCAGACCAGGTTGATTGGGATTATAGAAGAGCTTGATGAAGGAATCGAACTTATTCTGACTGCGCAGTTGCAACCGGCCTTTGCCGTTGCCTTTTGCTTTCCAGGTCCAGCCGCCTTTGTAATGATTCTGGTCTTCCCAGAGAGTGGGAAAGCCTGTGCCCGGCTTGGTTTCGACATTGTTCCACCACATGTATTCGGCGCCGGCTCTGTCCGTCCAGACGTTTTTGCAGGCAATGCTACAGGTGTGACAGCCTATGCACTTATCTAGATGGAAAACCATTGATACTTGAGCTCTGACATCCATTGACTCTCACCCCCTTTTAAAATTCCGGCTGGCTCATTTTTTTGACTACAACATAGGTGTCGCGGTTTACTCCCTGTGGTCCCCAGTAGTTGAAGGCATAGGTAAATTGCGCATAGCCGCCGACCATGAAGAGGGGCTTCAGGCGTGTTCTGGTGAGGCTGTTATGACCACCGGCGCGGCGATTTTTCCGCTCCTTCGACTTGGGCGTGGTGGCGGTGCGCTCCGGTGAGTGATAGATGAAGGCCAGTCCCCGCGGTATGCGTGCGCTTACACAGGCTCTGGTGACCACCACGCCGTGATCGTTCAAAACTTCTACCCAGTCGTTGTCTTCTACTCCGATCAGATCTGCGTCCTTTTCATTGAGCCAGACCGGTTCGATACCCCGGGAGAGTGTTTTCATGCGCAGGGTGTCGCCGAAGGTGGAGTGGATGTGCCACTTACCGTGGGGAGTCAAGTAGTTGAGAACAAGGGAGCCGCTGTCCCGGGCCGTTTTTTCCAGGTCTTTGGTGAGGTGCACATCCGGCCGTGGTTTATAGGTGGGCAGAGCCTCGCCATAAGCAATATACGTCTCATGATCCAGGTACATATGCTG
>JACRFZ010000028.1 GCA_016212515.1 Candidatus Melainabacteria bacterium | reverse complement strand
CTGAGTTTCTTTTTCGGAATGAGATGGGGCGGAAGGTGACGGAGCAGATGGCTAAGAACTCACTCCCTAATTTGATGCTTACCGCTATCCTCTCGGCGGGTTTTCTGGCTGTTCCCCCTTGCTTTGCGCAAATTGAACAAATCGAAGCCAGTGCAATGGAAGCGGAAGCGCTCGATGACAAAAATTCAGGACGGGATGCCGCTTCTTGCGAGACCCAGTTCAGCCTGGTAGAGGCCGGACCGGTAGTAGTGGAAGAAGCCGGCCCCACTTCTTCTAAAGCGAAGGCTACCTCCAAGACCGCCCCTAAGCCCTTGTCTGTGCCCAGTAGTGCCGCCAAACCGGCTGCTGCCGCCACTACTGCCGCTAGAGCCACGGGCAAAGCCGACTTCACCGGACTGGCAGACTACTATCACCACAGCCTCTACGGTAAGAAGACTGCTTCCGGCAAAATTCTGCACAAAGAGCACATGACGGCCGCACATCGCACCTTACCCTTCGGCACCCGAGTGCGGGTGACGAACAAACGCAATGGTGCTTCCTGCGTTGTTGTGATCAACGACCGGGGTCCCTTTACTAAATCAAAAGTTATCGACCTATCTCATGCTGCGGCCAGTCATCTGGGTATACTCCAGGTAGGAACAGCTCAGGTAGCTTGTACCGTCGTCGAAAACGAAAGCAAAGAAGAATAACCTCTATGATCAAAAAAGGCGGTATGCAGCTTCGGAATGTGCCGGATATTCCGGTGCTGCATCAATTGCTTTCCAAGGCCGTGCAAAAGGGTGGCGAGAAACAGTATGCCACCTGGCGCAATCCGGACAACTTGTTGCTTACTCTGGAAGTGGTCAGCACGCTCAAGGAACGCAAGCTGATCTGGTCGTTATCGGTAGAGAAGAGCGGCCGCAAAATAGAACTTTGTCAGTGCGCCGGGCACGATATTCTTATGGTTTATAACCAGGTGAATGCAGCCGCTCTCAATGCCACCGCCGCCGCTACCCGACCGGATGATAATACGCGTCTAAATCGCACAAAGGAAGCACGCTCGGCTGCTCTGGAGAAATTGCAACCAGGCGGCTCTGAACCAAATGTGGTGGCACCGCAGTCGCGCCCTGGCGGCGCGGCTCGTCAGCCGGAGGAGATGCGACCGCAACCGGAAGTGCGCCCTGTGCCTGCTGCAAATCCGCCCAGAGAGGCTCCCCCACCTCAACCTGCCCGTCCGGCTGCTGCCGCGCCGCAGTCTGCCCGTCCTCCTCAGCCGGAACCGGAGCCACCGCGCTCGTATTTCAAAGAGGTAGAACGTCAGCGCTCTCAGCCTGAGATTGCCCCCGTGAAACCCAAGGCGCCGGAGTTTAAGAACGTATCTGCTCCCTCTGCCGGCCGACCAGCCCCGAGCGGTCCTGCGGGGCAGCCGCCTCAAACACCGCCAGCGCCTCAACCCTCAGAACCTTACCAGCAAGCACTACAGCCAAAACCTAACGCGCCGCAAGCAGCGCCAGCACCACAGGCACCACATGCACCACAGGATTCTACCGGCGGTTTCGGAATCCCTGTTATAGGTAATCCAGTTCCAGCTCCAGTTCAGGTTCAGCCGCCGGCGGCTCCGGTGCAACCGGCGCCCTCCCGACCGGCGGAAGCTCAGGACGTGCCTGAGTCGGGTAGCCTCAAGCAAATTTCTCTTGTGAAACTGCTGCGCCTTTATAAGGCTGCAAAAGTATCCGGAAGACTACGCCTGGATACCCAGGATGCCGCCGCAGTCATCTATCTGCACGAGGGTGAAACGCTGCAGGCCCTGATGGGCGAGTTGAAAGGCGATGAGGCGCTCACCGAAATTCTACTCATGAGCGATGGTCAGTTTGTGCTCTCTCGCGGTATCTCTACCGCCAACGCCGCCCGCAACATTGAAACGCCGCCGGAAGTGCTACTGGCCAATCACAAGCAAATGGCTTACCTGCTCAAGGAATTGCAAGACTACGGCATGCAGGCAAGCTCTACTTTTGTGAGAAGCGACGCCAGTTTGACCAAGGATGAGTTCTTGCGTATAGCCTCGCAAGAAGCGCCCATGGACCCGGAGATTATGTCCAAGCTTTACATAAAGCTCGATGGTAAGCAGACCCTGGCTGAACTGGCTAAGACTTCCGGTCTATCGCGTTTGCGTTTGATTGAAGCTCTTTATCATATGGTTTCCTTCGAGCTGGTAGATATTTACATGCCGCCTGCAGCACCCAGACAACTGGTGGTGACGCCGAAGAAAATCGATGGAGCCATGATTCAATCGGTGATGATGAGCTTGCGTCGGGAAGATACAGGGCTCTTTATTTACCCGGCCTTCCTCTATTTTCTGGAAGAAGAGTTCTTCAGAGTGTACCGGGCACGGGGCACAATGACGGTTATTGTTTTTGAAATGCGCGATGAGGTTAACACCGATGGTGGTGTCAAACGACGCGTCCTGCCCTCCGTTGCTATAGCCGATGCCGCCGGTCGAATTGCCGGTCGCAAGCGTCATACGGATGTGGTGGCTCATTACGAGGCCTATGATTATGCGGTGGTGCTGCCGGGCACCGGTAGTGCCGGTACAAAAGTATTCGTCAAGAAGATCATCAAGGCGCTAACCGAAACTCCACTGGCCGGTATGGATGGGCGAAAGCTTGTCATAGCCTTTGGCACTGCCACCATCCCGGAAGATTTCACCAATCTAAATTCTATGCTGGGGGCTGCCGAGCTTGCCCTGGAGCAGGCTCGCAATCAGGGTAAGGTCTTGGTGCAGTATAGAGACTTGTTGAGTTAGTTTTTGGGCAGCGTCGTCCTGATGTTTGTTTCAGTCGAGGGCGCGGGTACAAACTTCTAAGTGCTTTAGCGGAGTTTCATTTGGGGACTGAGGAGTGGAACAAGTTGCCTCCACCATTCTTTTTCGGCTCATGGCGCTGCTTGGCCTGGCCTTGATCTTTGTGCCTCTGGAGTTTGTCGTTCGTGCCATTGAAGCTAAACCGTTTCCAAAGAGCGCCGGTGTTCCTGCAGATGTCTTGCATTGGATGCTTACGCCTGTCTTTGCCGGTCCGCTAGTTACGACCGTACTTACCTCGGTTGTGGCGGCTGTTTACCTTTCCCAGGGTAGGGTTTTTACCCATCTGGAAGACGGAGGCTTTGGCCCGATCATCATGCAGCCGCTCTGGCTGATTATCTTGGAGATGCTTCTTTTCGCCGATTTATGCGCCTATTGCCGTCATCGCATTATGCATAAGTTTGTTTGGCCAGTGCATTCCATTCATCATAGCTCGACCGAAGTCTACTGGCTGTCGGCGGTGCGCTTCCATCCCCTGGATGTTCTGGCTCAGAGTTTGAGCTATTTGATCCCAGCTTATCTGCTTGGGTTTCCCTTAAAGGCCATAGCAATTTACATGCCTTTTGTGACCCTCTACAATTTTCTTTTGCATTCGCCTATTGACTGGTCTTTCGGACCGCTGCGTTATGTTCTGGTGACTCCGGCTTATCATCGCTGGCATCACACCCTGGAGGAAGCGGGGCAGCAGGCTAATTTCGCTACTATCTTCTCTTTCTATGACATTCTTTTTGGAACTTTCTATTTCCCTTGCCACAAGAGACCTGAGAAATTTGGCGTACTTGCTTCCGACATTCCGCGTGATTATTTTGGACAGATTCTCTATCCCCTTGTAAGAGCGCCTGGTGTAAAGGTGGATTTGGCGGAAAGTGGTGACGCCGGGGGACTGAAGGAGCGATAGTCGGAGCCTGTCCTTGAGAGACTATAGAATGTAGTAAGAACGGGAAAATGAAGAAGGCGCAGGACCGGTGAACCGGCTGCACCTCCTTCATTATTTTGACCATGGAGCTCAGGCTGCGGGGTCCTGCACTTGCGTCTGTCCGGCCAGGCGCTCGAGCATCTTGCGAAGTTCGTCGACGGCGGCCTTGAGACCTTCCGGTCCGCGGTCTCCCTCCACGAGCACTTCCGGTTCGATGCCGCTTGCCGTGGTCTGTCCGCAGTCGCCCAGCCACTCGCCCCCAGGGGCAAACCAGTGGATGCGGGTGATGCGAATACGCACATCGCTGTCGGGCACCTCGTATTCGCCCTGACCGATGCCCTTGCCCGGTGTGCAGCCGCTGCCCACCATGAGCACCTTGCCCACTTCACCGTACTGCACCAGAGAGCAAACCGTAAGCTCGCCGGCGCTGGCAGTGCGGCTGTTGATCAGAAGCACGAGGGGCTTGCCGGCAAGGATAGCCGGGCGACGCTTGTACATCTCGTTGTGCACGGCGAGCACGTTGCCTTCGCTGTCGCGCTCCGTCACTTCGGCGAAGAACTGGTCGCTATTGACGAAGTACTGCCAGGTGCTCTGACCATCCCTGTTGCGGAATTTGAGGGTGGAAATGAGCGCGTTCTCCAGAAAGAGACTGCAGCATTCCATCGCCTGGTGCATTCTGCCGCCGCCGTTCTGCCGCAGATCGAGGACGATGCCGCGACAGTCAGCCAGCTTTTGTGCGGCTTCTTCCACCCGGTCGGCGATGTCCTCTCGGTCGAAGCTCAGCACTCGCAAATATCCCAGGTTGTCACCTGTGACCACAGCGAGCACATCCTCGTGCTTCTCCTGAGCGGGCTTTTCGCTCTCGCTTCCGTCTGCCGGTGGTGCCGCTGCCAGGCTGAGCCGTGCCGGCACGATCCGCTCGCTGTAGGTGTCGTTGAGGGTGGCCAGAAGTCTGTCCACGCAAGCCAGGGCGCTTGCTTCATCAACAATTTCGTCGTCATAGGCATGGGCCAGTTTGTCCCAGTCCTTGAGGCGACTGACGTCGAAGAAGGTGGCTTGCACCAACTGCCAGACGTCGAAGTAAAGCTTCTGCCACCTTGAGGTGGTGTTGGAAATAGAGTCGTTCATCTGGGCTTCCTGTTCTAGTACTGCCAAGAGTTGGCGGTGTTGGATTGGGTTTTGCCAGGCGAAAGACCAGTTGGAAAACCGCCCGGTCAGGAGCGTTCTTTCCAACTGGTTCTCGCCCGGCCCTGGTACTTTCGAGTTGGGTCCTTCTACAGGTTTTCAGCATTAGTGCCCTTGTCCGTGCAGTTCCACAGTGACGTTGGGGATGGAAGGAAAGTCTTCGCTCCACACGTCGTTGTCTTTGCCGGTGAGGCAATTGCAGGCGTCCTGGGGCACGGTTATAAGGCAGGTGGGAAGTTTTTCCACCAGACCTTGCACTGTCTCCAGAACACAGGCGTCGCTGTTCACTCCGCAGATGCGCAGGCTCTCCGGTGAGAAACCGAAGCGGCGGCAGGCTCTGAGAATTTCAGCCGAACCGTCGTTGCCGGATTTGGAGATGATCTGGGCGCGGTCGTAGCCCTTGAGCAAGAGCTTGATGCTGTCGAAGGTTTCGCCCATTTCATGCGCGTCGAACTCCACCAGCAAAATCGGCAGATTGGCGGCACGGTGACGCTCGATTTCTTGCTTGACGAACCATTGGGTGACGGCATCCAGAGCGGCGGGGTAGCCGGGCTGCATGTCGATGACAACGAGGACGGTGCCGGGGAAGAGCACCTCGTCGGGAGTTTGAGTCGGTGCGAAGACCGCGCTGAACTCCCGCTCAGCGTATGTATGGGATGTTTTCATAGTAAAGGTCTCCTCTGGCGGCCTGACTCGTCTACACGGAGGTGCAGCTACTTGAGGCGCAAAAGGTTAGTGGAGGGTGGGTTGATGTGTTGGAGTTTTAGTTCTTACTCGTTTAAAGAATCTAGGTAGATAAATCGAACCTACACCTGGTTTAGATCTCAGAGCAATTACCTGAGGTAGCTGCCAGACCTGCCGCTTTTCCGGAAAAATTCAGGCAGTTGATGTGCCGGGCGGTGCGGCCGAACTTGCAGGGTTGCCTGGTGACAGGGGAGCACCGGCATAATAAAGCTAAAAAGATGAGTAAACACTCATGCTAGCTGCGCTAGTCCAGTGAAATTTGCCGGATCTGGTAAGTCGGAGCTACTTGCTGCTCTCTTTAAGGGCCAGCACCGCTTGCAGATCCAGTAAGTGTCGTTCCCAGGTGTCGGCTTTGCTTTTCTCTTTGATGAGCGGTAGCGCCTTTTTGAAGACGGCTACTGCCTCCGGCAACTTCTTAAGCTTTTCCAGGGCCACGGCTTTCCCCAGAGCAATATCTGCGTCTCGGGGATACCACTTTTGTCCCTGGTCGAAAGTCTTGAGAGCCTCCTCAAGCTTTTCTTCTTTCAGATAGAGGTTTCCTAGAGCCTGAAAGCTCTTGGCCAGTGCGTCTTCCTTTTCGATCTCGGTAAGATACTCGGCTTTCGCCTCCTCGATGCGACCCAGGCTGTAGAGAATCTCTGCTTTGAAATTGCGAGCCTGGGGGTTGTTGCCGCCCTTCCCCTTGATGCTCTTGTCGAGATGGGCAAGAGCATCCTCTTTCTTTCCCTGCTTGTAGAGTACTACCGCTTTACCAAGATGGGCGTCGGCATTCAAATTCTTGCCCTCCCGCGCTAGAACCATGTCCAGGTGGCGCGAGGCCTCATCGAGACCATTACTCTGGGCCAGTGCCAGCCCCAGTGCCGTGTGCAGGGCATCCGACTTTGCCCCCTGGCGCTCGGCTTGCTCCAGGTATTTAATTGCTTCTGCGAGCTTGCCCTGGTTCTTGTAGAGATTGCCTAAAAGAATCAGCGTGTTCTGGTCTTTTGGCCTGAGCTGGTTCATAGCCAGCGCTTCAGTGGTAGCCATGGCTACTTTGCCCTGTCTCATATAGCAGTTGCACAGCCCCTGGTGTGCTTCGAATCGGTTAGGGTCAATAGCCAGAGCCAATCTGTAGGCTTTTATGGCCTGACTGGTGTTGCCGTGAAAAAGATTGAAATTACCGAGGTCAATTTTCTCTGTGGCATGAAACTTAGATATATTGCGAATCTTGCTGGTGCCAAGGGAGAAGACTTTGTTGGCTGCAGGGTTGGATTTGCTGGTGGCACCGGCAGTATCGGTGCCGAGAATACTTTTCTGCGGCTGGGCCAGCGCCTGGCTTGCACCGCTGATGGCCATCGGCGCCAGAAGGTAAAGAAAGGCAAGGCCTGCAGTAAGGAAATTTGGAGTATTTGGCATAAGTTACTGACAATTATGTCAGAAGAGGGTGGGGGCGGCAAAATCGCAGCGGCATTTTTATCGTTAGGGGAAGCCAAGATGAGTCTGGCGGCCGCGGCTTGTTGGCCATTTGCTATTATCTGACGGTGAGTCGGACACGGAAGCGAGAGATAAATGAAAGACAGCCCTGAAATTGTAGGAATTTTCCTCTGCGAGCGCATCTTGCAGGATGTTTTCAGACCGGATTCAGTCACCCTGGTGAACGTGCACAATTCCATAGGTTCACACGCATTTCCTACTCTTGTACCGGTGCTTTATGCCTTTGCTCAATTGAGAGGCTTTAAGAAGGTGTTCTCCTACAAGTTCAACATCATCGATCCTAAAGGTACGGTAATAGCCGCCTCTGCTCCCGGTAATGTAGAGCCTGGTGCCGATCCTACTTTCCTTCTGAAAGTAGTCAGTGCCTTTCCTGCCCTTGTCTTTGAGGGTGCGGGCAATTACTCAATCACGCTGGAGATAGACGGCAGTGTCATGGGTGAGGTGCCGTTCAAGGTAGAACAGTTGGCTCAGCCGGAGCCGGCAGCGGTTTAGACCGTCGGAGTCAACCCTGGTTGACCCAAGCGAAATCTGAGAATTCTTAGTCGGCGGACTGAGAATGGTTACGACACGCCATAATCCTCTTGCGGATTAATCTATAAAGAGCAAGTAAACCGGTCTATCTTTTGTCTTTAGCAGGGTTGGCTCATCAGAGTGTGCCTTCGACTTTGATTGGCGATTATGGGCTTTTGCCGCCTCGCCTACCCTACCCCTGCTTCTCTCTTCCTGCCGGCATGAAGTTTCGCCAGTCTGCCTGCCTGATGGACCTGTCAAATAGAGCTTGCAATGCGGTCACAGTTTGGTCACGGAAGCGTCACCTTTCGGTCAGGACCGGCAAGTAGGATGCGTATACTGCCCAAAAGAGCAGTGCTTGTGCTCCCGAAACTGGCTCTAAAGCTTGTGATCGTCGACGGCAATGGCGCTCTATTTTCTATCTGAGGATCATCTATGAACGACAGACTGAATAGTCAAAGCAATCATGAAACTTCCGTTTCGTCGGATGCATTCCCGCTAGACAAGGGTGCTTCTGAGCTGGCCGAGCAGACTGCTAGAGATAATTTTCTTGATGATTTTCGCGCAGGCTTTATGATAGGTTCTCGTGTAGGTGCAGTTTCCGGCCTGTTTCATGGCAGGTCTGAGCACCAGGTACACTCTAGTCCCAAAGATGACGGTGGTTACCCCAGTCTTAGTAAGTCAATAGAACGAAAACCAGACCACAACTACGCCCCTTCGTATGAAAGCGCCCCCGACTGGTATCATGATTACCCGCATAATGCCCCTGCTTATGAAAGCTACCCCCCTTCGGCGGGCGGCTCCGTGGCAGGGGCGGGCACCCGTT
>JACRFZ010000026.1 GCA_016212515.1 Candidatus Melainabacteria bacterium | reverse complement strand
CCCGCGGGTGGCTCCGGCCGGTACCATTTGCTGCCAGGCGCAGGCCGAGAGCATGTCCTGCCAGGTGCCGATAGCAGTTTCGCGAGCCTGACCGAGCAAGTCTTTGAGGTGAAAAACGGCTTTATCCACAGCCTGATCCAGCGCTGAGACTTCCCGGGGCAGCTTCGCTTCCATACGATTGGTGACCCGTTTCACCACCTCTTCATCGGATTTAGAAAGAGAGAGAAACTGGGAAGCCATCCACATTGCCCGATCGAACATGGAATTTTCCCCGGGCAGGGGCAAGTCGTGGAAGTTTTCTTGACAGAACTTCTCAAACGACTTGGCACACTCGCTTTCATCCTGAATCGAGAGCACTTGTTTAAGTTTGTCATTTAGCGTTGTCATTGCCATCTCCTGAATCTATCTAATTCGTGCCTCGTCCTGATCTAGCTTGTCTTTGAATGCCTTCAGGGTTCGGACGATTTTCTTGTCGATGGTATCTATACTCTTCGCATCCATTTTTAGACATTCAATCAAATCTTCTCGCTTATAACCTTCCACATACTTCAAAACGAAGCAGGTACGGTGCAACTGGGAAGGCAGTTCGGCCATTACCAAGTCCACCAGATCATTAATTAATGCTCTACCGGCCGGATCGCTGCCGCCGCCTCCGGAAGCAAGCACATTCATATCGCCGCCGAAGAGATCATCGGCACTGCGCCCGTCATCATCATCAAACATGGTATCGAGAGATGTGGTGCGGTACTGACTGGTGGTGGAAGGTGTCTCGTCGAAGGATTTTCCCGGCGAGAGCGTCTTCACCGTCACTACCGCGCCGTCCAGTTCCGCCTGCCGTAAGTCGGCCGGGCTGACCGCATTTTGAGTCATCCCGGCGGTCCTGGGCAATCCCACAGGCGACTCTCCCAGGTCGGCCCCGTCCAGTCCCTCACCTTCACCTTCGGGCTCTGCGGCGGCGGTGCCGTCCTTAGCCTCTTTGCCAGGATCGCTACGTTTCTTGAGGGAAATCTTGTGATATCGCTCCAGATTCTGAGCAATAGCTTTATTGCAAGCGCCCATACAATATAAGGCTAACTTGGCATCAGGATGGCCGGGATCGAAGTGCTGAGTAACGAGGACAAGAGCATTCTGCAATATATCCTCGATATCTTCACTTGTGGCAAGGCGTGCCCGAGAACGAATGTAGCGCATCATTCGCTGGGGAGTAAACTCCATCTCCCCTTTCAAAAATGCTCGACTTTCCTTGTTGTTCATTCTCTAATGGCTTTCACAATGTTTACCGGCGGACCCTACAAGCAAGACCTTTCATGACAACTGGAAAGTACCGCCGGACGGGTCTTCAAGCAGTGCGCAAGCACCCAAGGGCTGCAATGTTAGCAGATTATAAGAGGAAGCAGTAAGACGGGAAACCGTTATACTTGAGCCGGCGGAAACAGCAATAGCTATAAATGACTGCTTTAGTAAATCGGAATCCATTGTCTACAGTCCTCAATAAAACGTCTGGGCTCATAGTTTCTGCCGCCATGGCGACTGTGCTCTCACATTCAGCCATAGCTGCCGATAAGTCGCCTTCAAACCTGTATGTACCCGCAACCGACTCCCTTCTGGACAAATTGGCCCAGAATCCGGTCCTGCGGCCGGCCATGAACAATACCTTCTCCTCGACGGATCAAGGAAAGTATTCGCCTCAGACGCCCACCCCGATGGCTCCGTCCGACCAGAATATGGTCACAACCGGCTCCGGCCAGGCCCTCATTCTCCCCAGCCCCAAGGGTGACGGCAACCAAATTGCTCCGACAAGCTCAATCGTGAACGACTCCACCAAAGTGCTGGGAACGGTGCAATTTACCGAAGCCACCCCCAGGCCGGAGAGCGGACCCGGCACCACGATTCTGCAGTCTCTGGACGAAGCCCTGGTGAAAAGCCCGAGAGCGGCAGCAATTCGAGCCCAGCTCAATATCACCAGGTCGGCCTTTGCAGAAGCCGCCGCTCAACCCAATGCCGGCTTGTTCTTCGACCGCGGTCCCTATGCCGAACAGGTCCGCCGCATCGGACCATCCTTCAGTTGGGAACCGCCGTGGAAGTTAGTCTTCCGCCTGCTGGCCACCAAGCGCCTGGTAGACCAGGCCCGTACCGACCTCATGGCCGCCCTCTGGACATTGAGGGCCGATGTGCGCCGTGCCTATACGGAAGCAGTGGTGGCCCAGGAGACTGTTGAAACCCTCAACTCCCTCTATGATCTGGCCAGCAAACTCTCCCAGGTGTCGGAGAAACGTTTCCAGGCCGGCGACGTACCGGAACTGGATGTCTTGAAGGCCAGACTGGCCACCTCTCAGGCCGACGTGGAAAGACAAGTAGGGCAGAGGCGGGTTATCAGAGCCAAGCAACAGCTCAACATTATTATGGGACGCAGCCCGGAGACCCCCATAAACATTCCCAGACTGCCGGCTTATCTGAAAGACCAGACCAAAGTAAAGCTGGATGAGAATCAGAAGAACCAGCTATTGCCTGATTTCGACCAGGACATGCCCCCTTTGAATGTCTTCATCGGCAAGGCTCTTGAACAACGGCTCGAACTGCAGAGCATTGCTCAAAGGCTAAAGCTGAATGATGCCAATTTGCGTACCGCCTACGGCAATGTCATCCCCAATCCAGCCGTCAGTTTCGGCTCCTCGGTTTCAGGCAACGCCCCTACCGGTCCCAAACTGAGCTCAATCTACGTCTCTCTCAATATCGAGACGCCGCTGACGAACTGGAACCAGGGTGAAATCTTCCGCCTCAAAGCGGTGGGCAGACAACTCAAATACGAGATGGACAGCCAGAAAAACATCATCAGCCAGCAGGTCTCATCGGCCTACAACAACGTACTGGCAGCCCGACAGAAGCTCAAGGTTTATCAAGACCACGTACTGGCAGACTCTTATGAAGTAGCTCGCTTATCCAGGCGCAGTTACGAAGTAGGACAGTCGGACATCACTGCTACTTTGCAGGTGCAACAAGCCAACATCAGCATTCGCGGGCAATATCTCGATGCCGTGCGACTTTATCAAGATGCCTATACCGAACTGGAACAGGCTTGCGGCAGACCGCTGGAATATTAGTTGCAGCGCCGCTGGGCGCGACCAAGGCAGCACTAATTTTGCTTAATTTTCGTCCTGCCGCCTCCGAAACCAGAGCCGGTAAGTGCCGTGAATGGAGGCAAAGGGGACATTTCATCACAACTTAAGCACATTTGGATGCAACAATATACAGAAGTGCCGGCTCGGCCCGGACCGCAGCAATATCTCAGCCAGCTCCAAACACAATCCCTTCCCTTCCATTTCTCATCAAATCCAGCCCGGGACCTGCATGCAGCAACTCATCAACGCCTTTATTGATGCCGCACTAAAAGGGCGCTACCTGACTTTGTTTGCCTCACTGGTCGTAATCCTGGCCGGCATAGCAGCCTGGAAACTTCTACCGATTGAAGCCTACCCTGAATTGGCCAATCCACAAGTAAGGGTAATCAGCCTGGTACCGGGTAAAGGTCCGGAGGAAGTCGAAAAGTTAATCACCGTTCCACTGGAAAAGGAAATGAACGGCATTCCCGGGCAGATAGCCCTGCGTTCACTTTCCTTGTACGGACTATCGGTAATTATTTCCACCTTCACCGATAGCACTCCCACCACTCTAGCAAGGCAGCAAGTACTGGAGAGGATTCATGCCGCCGCCCTGCCCGATGACGTTACCCCCCACCTGGAGCCTGACGTTGGCTCTCTCAGGGAAATCTACAGATATTGCCTGCACAGCCCCTACTATTCAGCAATGGGGCTGCGCTCCATCGAACAATGGGAAATGGAAAAACTCTTCCGGCAAGTGCCGGGAGTAATCGGCGTAGTAAGCGAAGGGGGACCAACCAAAACCTATCAGATCAATGTGGATCCATACAGGCTAAAGGCCTATGGCGTCACATTGAAAGAAGTCTTCGAGGCCGCCGGGCGCTCCAACGCCACTACCGGCGGTGGCTTCCTCGAGCATAACGGCTCGGCCCTGATCGTGAGACAGCTTGGTCTGGTGCGCGGCATTGAAGACATCAAAAGCGTGGTAATCAAGGCCACTCCACAGGGCACCCCGGTTCGTATTTCAGACGTAGCCGACGTAACCATCGGCTCCCTGGTGCGACGAGGACAGGTCGGCAAAGACTATGAAGACGACGTAGTGGAGGGAATTGTGCTCCTGCGGCGGGGAGAGAACCCCTCACAGGTCTTGAAGTCCATCAAAGAAAGGCTGCCGGAGATTCTCTCCCACCTCCCAAAAGGAGTGGAATTCTCGGCTATGTACGACCGGGATAAACTGATCAATCAAACCCTGCACACAGTGGGCACCAATGTCACCATCGGCATCACCCTGGTCGTGGTCTTACTGGCCGTCTTTCTAGTAGACCTGGGATCAGCCGTCATAACGGCCATAGTTATCCCGCTAAGCATGCTGATTGCCTTTATTTGCCTTTGCCTGATGGGCGTACCGGCAAACCTCCTTTCGTTGGGAGCCATCGACTTCGGCATTCTTGTAGATAGCGCCGTGGTTATGACCGAAAACATAGTGCGAAGGCTCAGTCAGGACGGACAGGACATGTCACCGGGCGAACGACTGATATTGCTCAGCGAAGCAGCTCGAGAGGTGGGGGGTCCGATCGTTTTCGGTATTATTACAATTATTGCCACATTCCTGCCGATTTTTACGTTCTCAGGCGTGGAGGGCAAGCTTTTCCGACCGCTAGCCATCACCATGGTGACAGCCCTGATTGGAGCAGGCTTAGCGGCATTAACACTGGTACCTGTTCTGATGTCCTTCTTCCTGGTCAAAAAGCCGGTGAAGGAAAGAGTATCTCCGGTTGTAGCACTGGCACGCTTCATTTACAAACCCACTCTCAAGTGGTCACTCAAGCACCCGCTCGTCGTCATCGCCTGCGCCTGCGGCGCTATCGCTTACGCGGGCTGGCTATTCACAGGCATTGGCAGCGAATTTCTACCGCACCTGGAAGAGGGCAATATCTGGCTGCGCGCCACTATCAAACCAGGCTCGGTTACTCTGGATGAAGGAGTGAAAGTCGCCAGACAAGTACGCACCACGCTGCTCAGCAAGTACCCCGAAGTAAAGCAGGTCTTGTCCCAGGTGGGCGGTCCCGACGACGGCACTGACCCGGCAAAGTTTGCGGACCAGGAGCACTATGTCGACCTGAAGCCGGCCAAGGAATGGCGTCCAGAGTTCCACGAGAACAAAGAGCTTCTCATTGCCTCCATGCGCAAAGATCTGGAGCAGCTTCCCGGCGTCGGGTATTATTTCACCCAATACATTCAGACCACACTTGATGAAGCTCTATCCGGCGTGCAAGGCTCCCTTGTGGCTAAAATTGCCGGGCCGGACCTGGCCGAGTTGGAGAATCTCGGACACAAAGTCGGTCACATCATGGGACAAACTCCCGGTATCGTCGATGTAATTGTCGATCCGCTGTTAGGACAACCTCAATTTGTCATCGAAATAGACAGGGTTCAAACCGCCCGCTATGGACTTTCCGAAGAAGACTTGAAAGAGCTGGTTGAGGTTGCAATCGGCGGTGCCTCGGCCTCTACGGTGATCGAGGGAGAACGAAGATTCGATCTAATGGTCAGATTGGCCGCGCCTTTTCGCTCCAGCCAGGAGGCTCTGCGCGAAATACTGGTTACCACTCCCAGCGGCAAGAGAGTGCCCCTGAGCCAACTGGCTTCCCTCAAGACCATGAATGGGGCCACCCAGATATGGCGAGAGGCCGGCTCACGCATGGCCACAATTAGAGCCAATGTAAGGGGGCGAGACCTGGCAACGGCGGTGGAAGAAGCACAGGCAAGGGTAGCCAAAGAGGTGGTGCTGCCGGAAGGCTATACAGTTAATTGGACCGGCGAATTTCAAAGACAGAGAGAAGCTTCCCATCAGTTAGCCATTGTTCTGCCGGTCACCCTGGTTCTGATCATCATAATACTCTACCTCTCTTGCGGTACTCTTGGCGGTGCGGTGATCATGTTCTCGGTTGTGCCGCTTGCTGCCATAGGAGCCGTTTGCGCGCTCTATTTGACCGGTACCTACTTCTCAATTTCTGCAGGAGTAGGTTTAATCGCTCTCTTCGGATTGGCCGTCAAGAACGGCATTCTACTTGTATCCTTTGTCAATGAAATGAGGCACGAAGGTTATTCAATCGAAGATGCCATTTACCAGGGTTCCCTCACCCGCATGCGACCGGTGCTCATGACGGCGACAATAGCAGCCATGGGACTATTGCCCGCCGCTCTCTCTAATGAAATCGGCAGCCAGACCCAAAAACCCTTCGCCATCGTGATCATAGGCGGACTGATCAGTTGTACTCTGCTAACCCTTTATGTACTTCCGGCTCTCTATCTAAAGTTCGGTCCAAGCCCTGGTAGGAGAACTAATTCAGGCGGCGGCGGCAGCAGTTCCAGTCTGGCGGCGGAACTGGCAGAATCGGGAGAGCCATCGAAACCTGCATAGTAAATATCGAGACAAAGTCGTTCCAAAAGGAAGTACAGGCGGCAATTAACCAGGTAAGGGACAATAAGAAGTAACCGCAATTTATTGGATGAATGGATGGATGGACGTGAGTAAATTCAGCAACCTGGCAAAACGCAACAACGCACAGATCTTCACTGTGCTCGCTGCAGCTCTCATTACCGCGAGCGGATGTTCTGAACTAAATCACAAACCGGAAGTGGCAAAGACCGAAGACACTGGTCACTCACAGCCCGGCAATGGTCCCTTGCGGTTGAGCGACAGCCAAGCCAGTCAAATGCACTTGAACACCGTACAGGTGGAAAGCCGAACCCTGCCTGTAGAGCTGAACGTACCGGCAGTGGTGCAGGCCAATCCCAACATGACCACCCCGGTAACTTCCCTTGTGCCGGGGCGAGTGGAAGATGTGATGGTGCAACACGGCGACGAAGTCACCCGGGGCAAATTGCTGGCACTGGTGCGCTCCGATGAAGTAGGACAAATTGAAAGCGAACTGCTGAGTAAACTCCTTGAGCTGGAAGCGGAGCGTAAACAGGTGCAAGTTAAAATGCAACTGGCACAAAAGATTTACGAAAGAAAGAAAACCTTGCTGGAAGAGCGCATCGCAGCCCGCGCCGATCTGGAAGTTGCAGAAAACGAGCTGGAGCAAGAGCGCGCTGCCCTGCGCGCCATTTCCGACAAGCAAGAAGCTAGTACTGAAGCCGTCGTACAAAGACTCAAGCTCTTTGGAATAGATAGGTCGGAAGTTGAAAGAGTAATTAAGACTCATGAAATTCATCATCAGTTTGAAATACGTGCGCCCCGCAGCGGTGTAATCACGACCCGTGATGCCGACCCAGGCGAAATCATCACAGCCGGTAAAACTCTCTTTATCATTGCCGATTTGAGCCAGGTCTGGTTAACGGCTCAGTTACCGGAGAAAGATGTTAGTGCCGTAAGGTGTGGACAGCCGGTCAAAGCCAAAGTTGAAGGGTATCCGAACAAGGAATTTCCAGGGCACCTCAACTTTATCGACTCCCACATTGAAACTGAGACGCGCACTTTACCTGTACGCGCCACGATCCAGAACGGCGACCGGATGCTTAAGCCGGAAATGTTCGGCACTCTCACCATAGAGACAGCAAGGACCACGGCTTTCTTCCTTCCCTCGAAGTGCATTCAGCAGATTGGTGAATCATCGGTAGTCTACGTGAGGAATGGCGACAAGAGCTTCGCAGAAAGAAAAGTAGAGACCGGTAAAATTCTTGGCGATTTTGTGGAAGTTGTGAGTGGTCTCAAAAGTGGTGATGTTGTTGCCGAAGAAGGCAGTCTCAAACTTTTAGGCATGGCCTTACAAAGGCTGAGCAAATAGGACACAGACAACGACCGGCCATTCGTAAAGGTGAGGCGCTCTCTGCCTGAGCGCAAGAGTGAGGCACTCTGTAATTGGCCGCCCAGGCCGGGCACTCTGCCTAAACCCAAAGGACCTCTCTTTGAGAGAGCGGCAGCGAATCACTAAACTCATGTAACGGTGAATCTTAAATCTGTTTGACAGCGGAAACGCCGGCTTAGACTGGGTTCCAGAAACAGAAAAGTCCCGAAAAGCTGATGCAATATTTCCTCGCATCACTATTGTTACATTTTCGGGGGTTCCGCAAAAGAACTAATCAAGCCGTTCCTGACAGCAGTTTCAATACTTTCTAGGGGGGAGCACTCGCATTGGATATTGGCGGCAAATACTCGATTGAACATTTCAAGCCTCTATTTCTTCGTCTCCGGCTCAAATTTCAAACATACCCAGCAGCGAGGGCCCTGCTTTGAGACAGGGCTGAATATTCAAACACCGAAAGCTCTGATCAAATCACGTAATGAGGTACGAAAAGCGCACTCCTGCCGGTGATCTTGCTTCGATCGGCACGCAGGGAAAGCCCGCAGGGTTTGCCGGCCATGAGCCAGAGACCGAAGACCAAACTGCAACCCGCAAATACCGGCAGGGCGGAATACCGCTGCACTATATTCAATTCCCGACCTGGTCCATTGTATTCTTCGGCGGCAACTTCCACGGCGATTTCCTGATCGGCATTGCCGCCTGCAGCATAAGCGGCATTACCGCACGTCTCATGAGCCGCTCCGCTTGCCAGGACAATACGGACTCCCGCTCCTTCTCGCCCGAAGACAGGCTTGATCACGTAGGGCGGCGCAAAGTCGCCGGGCAGGGAAGACTCCATATATGTAGGAAGCAAATAGGGGGAATCGGGAAACATCTCATAGAGCAGTGACAATGCGGCCTTACCGGCCAGGACTGACTTCCAGAGCGGCTCAAAGACCTGCAGTCTGCCGTTTTCAAGAAGCGGCAGGAAGAGATAATGCCCAGTCTTCGCTTTGATTCGACTATCGTCCTCAAACAATAATTCCCATGGATAGAGCTTGAAAAGTCTTTCTACAAGCCGCCCTTCCCCATCCACCAACGTTCCGTCAATGCTCCGCAGCTGATTCAATTCAACAAGCGTCGAGTCAATTCCAAGAGAGCGAGCCACAGCACAAAGATATTTGACGGTCTCTCTATCCTCCCTGGCCCCCGGATAATAAGCGAAGTGCCAGCTCGTGCCAGCGAGACCGCCGTGCTTTGAAAAAAAATCAACCAGACCATCCTGCAAAAAGTTGTACTGATCGCTTTCCGGCAATAGGGCTTGCCGCTCCTTCATACCAGCCAGCCAGGCAAGCTGCAAAACAGAGGCTTCCATAAGTGAGCTGGGAGTATCGGCATTAAGTTCAAGCAGCCTGGGCGAGGACTGACCAGGCCCAAAGGCCAAGTCGAAGCGCGAGTAAAGTGACGGATCGTGCCGCTCAAAGGACAAGCGTACGGCCCTTCTGTAGTCGGGAGGAATCGACAACCGCTCCATCAGGACTTCGCTATCCGGTCCGCAGCAAACTCGCTCCACCAGAGCCAGCACCTGACTCTGTACAATCCGTCCGGTCTGTTCCAGAAGGGCGATATCCGCCACAGTCAATTCCAGGCAAAACGGCTCCTCAAGCGCTTCCACCCAATAGGGTGGTGCACTCAATAGAGCCGTGTCAAAACCCAGGAGCCGGGCCTGCTCCAGCCAGTTATCTCGACTTTCGAAGTAATGCCCCGGCAAGCCAGACCTCACAAATTAGGGCAAAGGCAGGATCATATTATCCACCAAATTGACGACGCATTTGCGCATAGGTAGAGGGAGAGCCGAATAGATCATCGAGAACGGCCGCTGCGGAAGCTCGATCACGGGAAACCAGGCTGGCGTGCAGGCGATTGCCGGTTTCGGCATCCATCTTAAGCGGCAAACCGAGATCAACTTTGTGGAAATACTGAGGTCTATCGGCAAGGGCTAAACCTTGCTTCAACATATCCTTGGATACGTCCGGGCGCACATCGTCAGTAAAACGCAGCAGCGAAGTTGGCAAGGTTCGTCCTGAACCCAAACCGGCTTCAGCGCCGAGCTGGCCCACACTCTGCATAACAGGCTTGGTGAGGGCGGCTTCCGCTGAGGCATGACTGATGCTGTTCATGACCGGTCGGGAGAGCGCCGTTTCCGCCACCTGCTTGCCACTCTGCACGGCAGTACCTTCAGACACGGCCAGAGCCTCACGCAAAGTACTCATGCCGGACTTGCCTCTGGTGGCAGCAAAAATGCCGACTGCCAGAACACCGGCAGCGACCCCGGCAACTTGCTCGGTGCGATCGGAATTGCGGTTTAACAGGTTATAGGCGTCATCAAAGAGGGTGGTGGCACTGGACTTGACAGGGGCGTTGCCCTCGAGGGATTCAAACTTAGACATTTGGCTTCTCCGGTGGGGTTTAGAAAAGGCGGTCTCTGCGACCTGGGGACGGGGCTCTATTTTTGCGGCTATGTCGTGCAAAACGGTGGGGTGCCTTTCATGCCTTCAGTATTCAGTCCGGTTGTGACAGTTTTGGGTCTTCAGGGGGGAAACTACGAAGACTCCATCCCTGCCGTCTCTCATCAGACCGATAAAGGCAAGAAAACCGAGAGGGAGTCTTTAAATCCGAGTCGGATATGGCTAATATGAGTCAATTGAGTAGTTCCTGACAAAACACTCTCGGATTTCATCCAACAAAGCCAAGGTCACTAATGCAACTCGTAACAGCGATTATTCAACCTTTCATGGTAGACCGTCTCACCAGGGCTTTGAGGAAAGCAAAGGTCACCGGCTATACAGTAGAAGAAGTCCAAGGTTCCGGGGTAGTCGGGGATGAACCAGCCTATGTGCGCCCCCGCAGTAGAGTGGAAGTGGCCGTCAACGACGACCGCGTGGAAGAAATAATTGCTTTGATCACTGGCACCGTCAACACTCACCAACAGGGTGACGGCATAATTTATGCCGTGCCGATCAGCCGCTTCATCCATATAGATTCAGGCAAGGCAGATATGAATGCTCTGGGCGAAAAGAAATAGTGAAGGACTTGCAATAGAGTGCAATACTAACCTTGCCTGATCCATCTGCCGCCGGTAATGTGGAAATAATTGCTTGCCTTGCGGCATTCACTTCAGCAGATATCACAGGCACATTTTTTAGTTCAAAGTTTCTCTTTCAGAATTTTCAATTCAGAATTTCTCTTCCAGAATTCATCACCGAATTCAATCGAGGCTTAAAGTGATGCAACCTTCAATCCGGGAGGCAGGCGGAGGTTTCCACCTGTCATATAAGGGGCGAACACCAAAGGCTAGCAAAAAACGTCGCCCGCCGTCCGCGGCAGCGGTGGCGGACACAGTGGCGACTATGGTCATCTTTGTGCCGCTTATCGTACTCATTGTGCTCGTCACTATACAGGCCAGCATAGCCTGCGTCATCTCAGGAAAAATGACACAGGGAGCCCATCTTGCCGCACGGGCCCTGGCCACTCAATACGGCACGACACCAAGCATCGCGGTGGACAGCACTATGCAACAGTCCGTCTTGACCAACGTCAGAATTCAAAACTACGTTGCAGACAACGGACAATTCGAGTTCAGCAACACAAGCTGGCAAACCACGGCCACACCGCCTACGGTGACTGTCACTTGCAACTATATTCCAGGAGTAGGAAATCCACCTTTAGCCCCATTTCCAACTTTCGATCCATTGGGCCTGGGAAAATCTTTTAAAATCAAGGCCACAGCCACCTGTCGGCTACATTAAAGATAACAATCTGTAAACAGCATTGAAGGAAATTCCTCGCATCTGGGGAGCAGCTTTGCTAAATTAGAGTTAAGGTATAACGTTCCAAGGGCGGGGAAGTTTTGCACGGGCAACTTGGCATTTGACCTGGGCAGAGTTTTTCTCAAGCTGATTTATTCGGGCAGATATCGCAACAACAAGCAACCGACGTTCGCCGGTGCTTGCCCAGAGCTGCGTGCTGTTCTTTTCGCTACTTTGAGGAGAGACAGACATCGTATGAGATCGTGCAACCGTAGATATCGGGTTGCCGGCTACGCCATTGCGGAGTTTGGCGCGGCTCTGGTAATCATCATTCCAGCAGTATTGATCTTAGGTTATGCCGCAGTGGAAGCCGGTATCGCCATAACCACCTACAACGCTCTCAGCGCTTCTGCCGCTAAGGCTGCCAGGAAGCTGGCCATCGCCTATGCTCAGGACCCGACAACCACCGTAGCTGCACCGCAGGTGGTGTTCAGCCAGGTCACTTATCTGAACTTCGTTACCTCGCCGACACAGTTCTCCATTCCGGCAAACGGCTGGAATACAGCCTCAAATCCACCTACGGTTACAGTCAAGTGTACCTATATTGGGGGACAAGAGGGCAGACCAACTTTCCCCAATCCAGACATCTTGAATCTGGGAGCACAGTTTCAGATTCAAGCCCAGGCAACTTGCCGCCTGGAGTGAACTTCCACAGGAGTACGCGGAATGAAAATCAAAAAAAGACTCGACGCCGACAGGTGCGCCCTACGAGAGCGAAACAAGAAAGGCTCTCTAGCCGCAGTCGGTATGCTCTCCATAGTGGGATTATCAGTGGCTTTCGGTGCTTTCGGGCTGGATGTAAGTCATGCCGTAACAGTGAAGGAGCAGCTCCAGGTAGCCACCGATGCCGGTGCCCTGGCCGGAGCACGCGACTTCGTCAAGGTAGATCCCCCATACGTGCCTTCATCTTTCGACGCAGACATAGCCAAGCGGGATGCACTGGCAGTCACAGCCGCCAACTACGCCGACGGCAAGCCGGTATCTTTGAGCGATGCGGACACCAAGGTGACGGTAAGTACCAACGCCGCTGCCAGCCCGTACACCGTAACGGTGACAGCCACCAGGAAGGTCAACAATATTTTCGCCCGCCTCTTCGGCAACGACGGACAGGAGATCACAACCACCTCCACAGCGGCTGCCTGGAGAGACATAAAGACCCTTCATCCGAATCAAGCCCTCAACCTGGCCGTATCGCTCGATTGGGCGCCGTCCAAGGGTCCACAGCAGGGCAGATCCCTGGAAAGTTACGGCACTAATCCCAACGGACAAACCTTCACCATCGACTTGAACTCTCAACAAGGAAAAAACTCGGCCTGGATAAAAGACTGGGGAGCCTTCAATTCGCCCTCTATGAACTTCGGTACCACACCGGTGCAACTCGATAACGGCGTTAGAGCTAACGACGTGCAAGAGCTTGCCAGCGGCGACACTATAATCCTACCGGTGGTGAAAGGGGCCCCCCCTTACAATTACAAGACTCCAGTGATAGGCACCATCGGCTTTAAAGTAAAGAAAGCCAGATTCCCCCAACAGATAGAGGGCACCCTTGTCACGCCAATTGTATTCGGAGTACCCGGCACACCGGTACTGGGCGAACTCAGCCCCCAGGGCGAGGAATTCATGAATGCCTCCAAAGCCTGGCAGGTGATGCTGATTAACTAGTGATGGAAGCAGCGCTTTCAGCCGGCACTAAGCTAGAAGCGGGCGATTGTCTGCGGAACGGCCGGTAGATCAAACACAACATTGGCGATATCGGCCTGCTGATAGGCATTGAGCTGGCGTATGGCGCTGCGTTCACCCAGCGGTACAACAAGCGGTATGGCCACCAGCGGTGCCAGGGTATTGACTGTGTCCATGGCCACCATGGAGGCAATCTTGCCTTTGGTGATACCGCCCTCGGTACCAGGCAAACGAGAAGGCGGTAGAATCGCATTCTTGTTGGAAGCCATTCTGCTTCCCACCACGGAAACCGGCTTCATAACGGTACTGCCGCCCTCAGCGGTCAACTCCTGGGTCTCCGGACTCAACTGTACCTGGCTGAGGGAAATCGTCACCTGGTAGGCAAAAGGAGAATCTATGGAAACAATTTCAGACAAACCTATCTTTTCGACTTTACCTGGCAGGACTTCGATATTTACGTCGGTGGGTGTGATCGAACGTACATTGCCATAGACATTGCTGCCGTTTTTCAAAGTGAAAGTCTCACGACCTCTGCGACCACTATAAAGGTCCTTCAACCAGTCGCCATTGTCGAAGTAAACCAGAGCAGTGAGAGCTTGACTGCCGGCATCCGCTTTTATCAACTTGCCCTTGAGCACGGCGTGGCGATCGAAAAGCCACTCCGGCACAGCCAGAACTTCTACCTCACGACCTCGCACTTTCACCTGCCCTTGAGGCAAAAGCAAACGGCCGATGCGCTCCACCGGCTGGGTAACGGCAAGCTCGCCGTTCTTGGCGAGAGTAAGCTGTGCGGCCTGGGCGGTACAGTTCAAACTTAAGGCCAGAGCAATAGCAACCAGCGGTACAAATATGGGGCTAAGGTCAGGGCCTGCGATCCCAAATTGTGCACCTATGCCCGGGGCAAATTTAGTCTTCAAATTAGTTGCCACACTGTCACCCGTCTTCAAAATAGCTCTCGTCGGCGAAGCCCCATGTTAATGAGCACCCATTAAATTTTAAGGCAAACGGAACCCAACCTCTCTAATTCCGTCTCATCTATTGTTGAAGCGGCTAGGTAGACTCTTCACCTATTAAGTGTTAACCGTCGGCTCGCCAGTCTAACTTACGAACACCAGCCACAGGCCGGTGATGTTGCGCCTTCAAGGAGGCCAGATTATGAACGCCCAAGCACATTTCGACTCCGATAGCCACCACCCCCTCAAAAGTGCTTCCGGCTCTGCTAGTGAAGGCAACAACAACGATAAGCACCGCACCCTGGAGCTGAGTGCGGGCTTCCAGAGTAAATCTCTGCCACAGGCAAGCCCGGTTCACTGTTCCGGCGGCGTCTGCTCCATCGGAGACTGGAAACCCAAGCGTCAGTCCTGAACGGCAGAAAGCCAGGTAGCGAAACTACCTGGCAGCGAACCGGCCTGGATAGCATTGCTCTACCTCATGGCAATTATCTAATTAAATCAACGCTTATATCTCTTAAGATCGTTCTGTTAGTCCGATTTGCTAATGTGAACCACCTCTGAGACAGAGCTATGACCGCGGCTGAAATTTTGCAAAACAACACGGCGGAATCCGGAGTAGATCTGGCGTCATCTTCGTTACGCTATGACTACCAGGTAGAGAGTCTCAACGAAAGTGACCACTACGGGAGGCTCTTGAGCCGCATCGGCAGCAACAAAAGGGTGCTGGAACTGGGCTCCAGCACCGGCTACCTATCGCAAGCCATGACCGAGCGCGGTTGCAGCGTCACCGGTGTCGAAATAGACCCGGATGCAGCGGAAGTAGCCAGGGCACGCGGCTTTGAAGTGCATGTATTGGACCTGGACTTCATCGATTTGTCCAAACACTTTGCCGGACGCAGCTTCGATGCCGTGCTTCTGGCAGATGTGCTCGAACATCTGCGTAGCCCTGAACAAACCCTCAAGCAAATTGCTACCCTGCTTGCACCGGATGGTCTAATCGTGGCATCCATTCCCCACGGCACTCACGGCGATATCAGAATGGCGGCCCTCCTGGGTCGACTGCCTTTCCGCCCCATGGGCCTTTTGGATCACACCCATGTACGCTTTTTCACACGCTCTCTGGTGGAGAAACTCTTCGTAGAAAGCGGTTACGACATTGTGCAAATGGAGAGAAATCGCTGGAATACCGGCTACACAGAAGTCAGCTTGGAAGTGCCCCGAACTCTACCGCCGGACCTGGCCGGTCTCAAACACCTGCTCGATTGCGACCCGGAAGCCGACACCTACCAGTTTATCGTGCAGGCCAAATTGTCTCAGCCCCTGGCCGAGAACTTGCCGGCAGTGGAAGTGGCTGTAATCGACACGCCCTTACAAAGTGCCGATGACCTGTATCACCAGGCGCTCAAGCTCATGAAGTATGACCAGAGCAAACTGCGATTCTGGTTTTGCTCCGGTACAGCCGCCGAAGACAAAATTGAAATTGCCGACCGGCCCGGTAAAGAGACCCCAAAATTTGCCGACAGTGACTTCCGCAGCTTCCGTTTTCTCGATGGAAACGGAGTCGATTCCATTCCGGAACATGCCATTGGCTGTCGGCTGCAGGTTGCCGACAGCCAGTGGGGCAGCCCTGCCACGAATAATATAGGCAAAATTCTCAAACGCATTGCCCTGGGTACGAGCGCTCCTTACATATTTGTGCTGACGGCCGATACGCTGCCGGCGGCCAATTGCCTGCAGAAACTGGTAACGGAAGCTGAACTGCTCGATTGCCGCAAGGAGCGTATTTTGCTGGCCGCCAGAGCCGAGATTGCCCTTGCACGCCAGGAGGACGGCAGCGGCGCCTGCCTCACCGGCGGCAAACGCGACAATGATGGTAATTTGTCCTGGCATGAATTTGCAGGCATGCTCATTCCACGTGAATTACTGCTCTCCCCTGACCTGAGTGCCCCAGCCCGGTCTTCCACAAAAGAGAGCGGCACAGCCCGGTCTTCCACAAAGGAGAGCGGCACAGCCGCCACCCCGGATGGGGCTATGATTTCAACCCTGCCGGCAACCTCCTGCGCCCCCTCGCAAGCGCAGGGAGATTATGCTCAAAGCGACAACCTGAAAGAATTCAGAAAGCGCGAATACGGTCTTCCGACCGAAGGCGACAGCCTTTTGGATTCCAGCTTCATGACCAATCTGGCTCAAGCTCAGGATTTTTGCTTTCGCCTCTGGCAGTGCGGCGCCCGGGTCAAGGAAGGCTCCGGCACCTATTTCGCTAACGGTCCGCGCCTGGCTCAGGGAAGCGAGGAAGAGCGGCTCTTCGACGCCTTGCGCCTGCGCAGACGCTGGGGCACTAATCGCCAGTTCCTCTCCTTCGCTCGCTATATCATCGGTAAAGCCTGGCAAGAGGGCGGGGCCTGGCAAAGTCTGAAGTTTTTTAATCACACTCTGGCAGCCGCCCTTCTAGAGCCGCCTTCGAGTCTGCCCCAGGCAAGCCCGGCGAAAGAACTGGTCGGTTTTCACGGACCTTACGCCCGCCATACAGGCGCCTGAAGTAATTGCTTGACCGCCCCTATTTCTACGAGACGCTGTCGCCTTCGCGCTCGGACGCCACTAGACTTTCTTTGCCGCCACCGGCAGATGTGGAGTTGCCTGAGCCGTTGCCGTCCTTGGCAGTATCACCGCCTCCGGCTGTACTTATAACGTGGCCGGGCGATTCAAGGGGCGGCGGCAGATAACCACCGTTCCGACCGGCTGTAGGAGCCACGTCCGGATCTTTGTTAATGAGCGTATAGAGTGTCGGCAATACTATCAGAGTCAAGATGGTGGAAGTAAACAATCCACCTAGAACCACTGTGGCCAGGGGCTTCTGTACTTCTGCACCGGTGCCGTGGGAGAAAATCAAAGGCAGGAAACCGACCATAGCCACCAGAGCCGTCATGATTACAGGACGCATTCTTACTTTCACGCCCTCAATGGTAGCCTCCAGCACCGGCACGCCTTTCTTCTCCAGTTGCATGATATAGCTGACCATGATGACGCCGTTTTGCACTGCTACTCCAAAGAGAGCAATGAAGCCGATAATAGCCGGCACAGAAATGGGCTGATGGGAGATGAGCAGGGCGATAATGCCGCCGATTATGGCAAAAGGCACGTTTAACATGATCAGACCGGCATTACGCAAACTGTTGAAGGAGGCAAAGAGCAAAATAAAGATAAGCAGCAAGACCACCGGTACCACCAGCGCCAGACGAGCCATGGCCCGCTGCTGGTTCTCGAATTGCCCGCCCCAGACGATGCGGTATCCCCTCGGTATTTCAACTTCCTTATTTACCCTGGCCTGCACTTCTTCCACGAAGCTGCCCAGGTCACGTCCGCGCACGTTGGATAGAACAGCGGTACGCCGCTGTCCGTCTTCCCTGTTGATCATGACGGTACCGCTTGTATTAGTTATCTCCGCCAACTGCTTGAGAGGTACCTTGCCACCATTAGGAGTATCAACCAGGATAGACTCGATATCCTCCTGAGTATCTCTAAAATCCATAGGGAAGCGCACCAGAAGCCCAAAGCGCTTGGTACCCTCTACCACTTCCGTTACTTCCCGCCCGGCTAGCGCCGTAGAAACAATCTCTTGTACGTCATCGACATTCAGTCCGTAGCGGGCAATCACATCACGCCGGAGCTTGATGTTCAGTTGCGGCAGACCAAGCAAATGCTCTCTTTGAACATCTGCGGAGCCCCTAACTTCTTTCACGATCTTCTCAATTTTGCTTGCCACCCTGTCGATGGTGACCAGATCATCCCCAAAGACCTTAATGCCTAGATCGGCCTTAATGCCGGCCACCAGGTCATCGATCATGTCGGCGATGGGCTGAGAAAAGCTGTAGATAAGACCCGGTATCTTATCTACCTTCTCCGCCATGCGGTTAACCAGGTCTTCTTTATCGTGGGTAGTCTTCCATTCGCTCTTAGGCTTAAGACCGATGTAGACGTCGGCGTTATCAACACCCTCCAGATCGCCGCCCATGCCGGAGCGACCAATCTTGGACACGACAACGTCCACTTCCGGAAACTCCATCATGGTCTTTTCCACAATTCCCGCTACCCGTCTCGACTCCGTATGAGCCACGGAAGCGGAAAGTTTGGTGCGCAAGAGAATGGAGCCTTCATCCAGAGAGGGAATGAACTCGGAACCAAGGAGCGGGAAAAGAGAAAACGAAAAAAGCAAAAGCCCAATCGCCGAGGCGATGGTCAGACGAGGGTGCTTGAGGGATAGATGCAAAGCCGGCTCGGCAAAGCGGCGCACACCTTCGATAATGGGGCTGTTACGCTCCACAATCTTGCCACGCATAAACCAGAAGCAGAGCACCGGAATCACGGTCAGAGATACTACCAGCGCACCGGAGAGAGCATAAATATAATTGAGAGCCAGGGGCGTAAACATACGGCCTTCCACCCCTTCCAGAGTGAAGAGCGGCAGGTAGACGGCGATGATGATGGCGATAGCAAAGAATATGGGACTCCCCACCTCCTTGGCTGCCGTGTAAACCACCGAGAAACGGTTTCGCTCGTATTCAGCGCTGGAAATGAGCCCTTTATGCATCTTCTCTTGTTCTTCGGCCAGATGGCGAAAGATGTTCTCCACCATAACCACGCCGGCATCGACAATAACGCCGAAATCCACTGCACCGAGGGTCATGAGATTGGCTGTCAGTCCGGTGTGTTTCATCATGATGAAACTGAAGAGCAAGGAGAGAGGAATGATGACGGCTACAATCAGAGAACAGGGCAAATTAAGCAAAATCGCACCCAGAACCAGGATAACGAGAGAGCCTCCGAGAGTGAGCACTTCCTTCACGGTTTCGATGGTTTTGTCGACCAGGGCGCTTTGATCGTAATAGTTGTGGAGTTCCACACCCTCCGGCAATTCTTTCTTGATTTCCTCCACCACATGCCGAACCCGCTCCACCACCGCCTTGGTATTCACACCTTTGCGGGTAAGCACCATGCCGGTAACGGTTTCGCCTTTACCGTCCATGGAGGCGCTGCCTCTGCGAAAGGCCGGACCAATCTCGACAGTGGCTATCTGCCCGACTTTAATCGGGGTACCGTCAATGGACTTGAGGAGTATGTTCTTGATGTCGTTGATGTTTTCAATACGGCCAAGACCACGGATGATGATCTCTTCTCCGCCCCGTTCAATGAAGTTACCGCCGGCATTGAGGTTATTCATCTGCAGAGTGTTGATGACGTCTTTCAGTGTCAGGTTATAGCCTTTGAGAGTGTGCGGATTGACGAAAACCTGATATTGCTTGACGTAGCCGCCATAGCTCACCACATTGCCGACCCCGCTCACGGCGCGCAAACGCCGGGCTACCTGCCAGTCCTGTATGGTTCGGAGTTCTACCAGATCGTGACGATCGGAGGTCAGGTAATAACTGAGCACATTGGAAAATGTGGAAACCACCGGACCGAGGTTAGGCTTGGCTGAATTAGCCGGCAGTTCAATCTGCGAAAGACGTTGCTGTACCAGGTTTCTAGCCCAGTAGACATCTACGTCGTCATCAAAGATGGCCGTCACCACGCTCAATCCGAAGCTCGAATTGGAGCGGATTTTATTCACTTTGGGCAGCCCGTTCAAACCGTTTTCGATGGGAAAGGTAACCAGGGCCTCCACCTCTTCCGTGGCCATGCTCTCCGGCTCGGTGATGATCTGCACCTGAACGTTGGAAACGTCAGGAAAAGAATCGATGGGAATATTCATGGCGCTGTAGACGCCAAAACCGGCAATACCTAGAGCGGCAGCCACGGTAAGCAACCTTTGTTTGAGGGCAAATCTAATCAGTTTGATCATAAATGCCCTTACTCTCTAGTGCTGATAGCTGAGCTCGGTCTTGAGCATCAAGGAGCCCTGGGTGGCTACGACGTCGCCATCAGACAAGCCTGACTGCACTTCTATGTATTGCTCACCAATCACACCCAGCTTGACGGCCCGTTCTTCGAAGCCGTCAGGATGTTTGACAAACACCACTTTGCGCCCCTCTCTCTCTTGAATAGCCGCTTTGGGACAAGCCAGGAAATTGCGGGAGGCACCCTCCAGGTCAATTTCAGCGTACATATTTGCCTTCAAAAGCCCGGTAGAATTGACCAGGCGAGCCCGAATCGGCACAGTACGAGTGAGCGGATTTACATCGGAGCTGATGAAACTAATCTTGCCCTGGAACTTACGATCAGGATAACTGGGCACGTGGATCCGCACGGTGTCACCCAGTTTTACTCGCTCCAGATCAACTTCCGGCAAGTCGGCACTGGCTTGTACGGTCTTCAAATCAATGATTCGGAACATGGAAAGATCAGGTTGGACCATCTCACCGACACCGACTTCGTACTTACTGAGTATGCCGGTGATAGGCGAGACAATGCGCACCAGACCGTTTATATCGCCGGTCTTGAGCACACGCTGCGTCATTGTGTGATCGGCGCCCAGGAAGTCCAGGCGCTTGACAATAGTATTCAGATGCTGCTTCATCCTGGTCACTTCAGCCAGTGCAAGCTGATAGTCACGCTTCATGAGGGCCCGGTTCTTATAGAGCTGTTCTTCCCGGGCCAGGGCCGTGCTGGCCTGCTCAAAATCCACCTTAGCTTTAGCAAGAGCCGCTTTAGCTGCCAGGTAATCTTTAGTGGCGGCAATTTTCTCCCGGTAGAGTCCTTCCAGCCGCTGATACTCAAGCTCAGCCAATTCAGCCTGCACTCTTGTATTTTGCATGAGAGCACGAGCATCTAGCAAACCTTTCGGCCGCTCCAGGTGCTCCTCATAAATCTGCCTTTCTCTCTCAGCATGCGCTTCTGCAATGGCCAGCTTAGACTTGGCTTCCACCAGCTCACCCTGCAAATCGGTCACAGGCGGGCTATCAACCATAGCCAGGAGTTGACCGCGTGCAACCATCTCCCCGGGCTTAACCTTGATCTCAGTGATGCGGCCGGCAATTCTGGCACTGACGTCCACGGCACAGCCGTAGTCAGGTTCTATTCTTCCGGTCAGGTGCAACGGCACAACTACAGCCCGGCTTGTCACGGTTTCCGTCTGAAAATCGATACGCTTGGCGGTTTCCTCGGTAAGAGGAATGATCTTGGGACCGGAAGACTTTTCGGACTTCTTCTCTTCCACCGGCTTGGAGTGTTCGCCGCAGGCGCTCAAACCAAGCCCGGCAATAACCGGCAAAATCAGAAAGGACAGGGCGACACAGGATGTCCGTAGGGAGAATCGCCTCCGGATGTCAACCATTTCGGACCGTGCCGTGCTCTCGGCGCCTGGTTTGGTTAAGTAGTTGTTGAACAATGCTTGTTGACTTGTACGTAATCGTACAGAGGGGATCCCTGGGTAGAGAAGAGCATACACCCAGCAAAGATATTTCGCCAAAAATCTTGGTACAACACTTGAAAATTCGCAATGTTGGGGTCCAGGATAGCGTCCCCTGCCCCAAGAGGGGTAGCAAACCAGTCCTGCCCGGGGCAAACACCCGCCGGAGCAAACACGCTATAGAATATTGCCAAACGGGAGGCAGATAATGAGACTGGACAAGTGGCTGAAGGTATCACGCCTGATCAAGAGGCGTACTGTCGCCCAGATGGCCTGTGACCAGGGACGGGTCTATGTCAACGACAGACCAGCAAAATCGGCGGTCGAACTGAAGGTCGGCGATAAAGTCCATCTGGAACTGGGTGCCCGGGCCATTACGGTGACGGTCCTGGCAGTCCCCCTGAAAGCAGTGGCGGCTCAAGAATGCTCTTCTTTATATGAGGTTACCGAAGACATCCGTCGCCCGCCGGAAATACTGGAGTGGCTGGACGAACAAGTCTAACGCACTGCCCGGAAAATCCCCCGACACAAGGTCGGACCGGCTTTTCGCAGCACCGGAATCATCCCTGGCTTAATCTAGTCGATATATTCGCGCAGGCGACGGCTGCGGTTCGGGTGCCGCAGCTTGCGTAAGGCTTTGGCTTCAATCTGGCGGATCCGCTCTCTTGTAACGCCGAAAAGCTGCCCCACTTCCTCCAGGGTGCGCTGACGACCGTCATCAAGGCCGAAGCGCAGACGCAGCACATCTCTTTCTCTGGGAGAAAGGGATGCCATTACTTCAATGATGTCTTCCCGGAGCAAGTCCTGGGTAACGGAAGCAGCAGGAGTCTCGGCTTCGCGGTCTTCAATAAAATCACCTAGTTTGCTGTCTTCTTCCTTACCGATTGGTGTCTCCAGGGAAACTGGCTCCTGCGCCACCTTGATAATGTCCCGCAGCTTAGTGATGCTTATCTCCATGGTCTCGGCAATTTCTTCTTCCGTGGGCTTACGGCCCTTATCCTGTTGAAGCTTGCGCGTTACCTTCTTAAGTTTATTGATGGTCTCCACCATGTGCACAGGAATGCGGATGGTGCGAGCCTGGTCGGCGATAGCCCGGGTGATGGCCTGCCGGATCCACCAGGTGGCATAGGTACTGAACTTATAGCCACGTTCATAGTCAAACTTTTCGGCAGCACGGATAAGACCCATGTTGCCTTCCTGGATCAAGTCGAGGAAAAGCATGCCGCGACCAACGTACTTCTTGGCGATGGAAACCACCAGACGGAGGTTGGCCTGCACCAGGCGACGCTTGGCGATAGCACCGTCGGAGCCGCCCATTTCAATCTTACGAGCCAATTCTATTTCTTGATCGGCAGTCAAAAGCGGAATACGACCAATTTCCCGCAAATACATGCGCACGGGATCGTCAGAAGAAAGCCCCTGGGAGACCTTCTCTTCAAAGCGCTCCGGATCATCCTCGAGGTCGTCCTTGAACTCAAAGGTGTCGTCGGACGAGGCTTCCGGCAAACTGGGCAGTTCATCTTCCAGTTCCGCGTCATTTGTGACCAAAAGCTCTTCTAGACCCGACTCACGCTGCTTTCCGGCAACCTCAAGTTTGTCGAGTTTTTGAATAAAGCTGTCTTCTTTGTCTTTCCCCTTACTCACACGCGGGTCTCCGTCTTATTCACACTACCATGGTCGTCTTCTATGGCATCCAGCTTGCGTTTCAGCTCTTCCAACTCTTCCACCGTTTCTATTTTGGGCAGCACCGTTGAATCGAGAGTAGAGAGCTCCTTTATTCTACCCTGCAATAGGGTAGCCACGCTTTCATCCACATCAGAAGCAAGCTGGCCCCGGGTCCTTGATATCAAGAGGGTCAGGCGCTCCTTTAATAATCTTGCCCGGGATTCTTTCAAAACAACCTGAACCGGAACCTTTTGTTTCCTAAATTCCTCTACCTTGAGAATCACCTCGATCAAAGCCTTGGAAGCCAGGGGATCGGGAGCAAGGCGGTCCATGAGCTGGTATTGCAGGTCTTCCATGGTGGAAAAGGTCGACCCCACACCGTATACGGCATTCTTGATTTCTTGATGCATAGGGCTCAGGAGCCTTTCATCGGCAAGGGCCGTGTAAACGACGTCGTAATCCTCCTTAGATGTCAGGAAGAGAGCAAGCAGAGCACGCTCCGCCTCAACCGAACCGGAAAGCGGCCCCCGTCGCATCATCGGGCTCATAGCCGACATGGGCATGGGCATGGACTCCTCGTCGGCGATATCTTTGGTGGGTTTGGCACCCTTCTTGTTAAATTTACCGTCGCCTTTCTTGAAGCCGCCCTTGTTGAAACCGCCCTTATTGAAACCCTGCGGACCTTGTCCGCCCTGACCATAGGGATTGAAATCGGGCGGACCAGAGAAGCTCTGATTGCCGTATGAGTTGAACTGATCGCCATAGCCCTGGTTGCCGTAGGCCGGTTGGTTCTGATTATTCTGCGGCGGACCGGCTACCTTTCCAGGATCACGACCTGACACCGGACGGACCGGCGGCGCTACTTCCTTTTCAAATTCTTCGCCCCGAAAGTCTGACCCCAGACCCGACTCATCTTCAGAGGCGTGTGCCGCAGCGAAGGGATCTGCGAAAGACTCGTCAAAATCCGCGTCTTTATCAGCCGGTCGCCCCCCTGGCGCCGGCAGCATGGATGAGCTTTGTCTGCCGTACCCACCTTGGGAACCGCTGCTTTGCCCCGAGTACCCACCCTGGGAACCGCTGCTCTGCCCCGAGTATCCACCCTGGGAGCCGCTGCTCTGACCAGAGTACCCCCCCTGGCCGGAAGCACCGGGCCGACCGCCGTAACCTTTGCCCCAGCTCTGCCCACCGGAACCGGAGCGATTGTAGCCCTGATTGTTGTAGTTGGAATTGTAGCCCTGACCGCTCCGCCATCCGCCGCCGGCGGCAGGTCTCGCCCCATCCAGGCGATTGGCGCGCCGATACTGGCTGACGTCGGAGAGAATTTCCTCCTCCCTCACTCTCAGTCTCATGGCCCAGAGTCGGATGTACTCACCCCGCCCCACGGCGTTCTTGATGAGGGCCAGGATGGGAACAACTCGCCTGGCCGCTTCAATTCTACCTGTGCGCAGATCTACATCGATACCCTTGATGGCTTGCTCGAGCTGGTAGTCGATCATCAAGGCAGCATCGGTAACAGCCCGATTGAAGGCTTCTACGCCGGCAGCACCGGAGCGCAAGCACTCGTCAGGATCTTTGCCGCCGGGAATGGCTATCACTCTCAATTCAATGCCTATGCCCTCAGCAATCTGGCTGAGCATCTCAATACCGCGCTCAACAGCACGCACCCCGGCCGCATCAGCATCGAATGAGAGGTAGACCCGCTTGCTGTCCGTATAACGGACCAGAAGCTTGGCTTGCTGCTCTGTCAGAGCCGTTCCCAGGGTAGCCACCGTGTTTGTGAATCCAAACTGGTGAGAGGTAATGGCGTCAAAATACCCTTCTACAACAATTACAGAATCCTTCTCCTTGACCGACTCCTTGGCCAGGTTAAAACCGAAGAGATGGAGACCTTTGTGATAGATCGGCGTCTCCGGCGAGTTGAGATATTTGACCTGATCATCCCCCAGGGTTCTGCCACCAAATGCGATGACTCGCCCCTCGCTGTCGCAAATGGGAATCATCAAACGATTGCGGAAGAGATCGTAGTGTCCGCTAGATTCCTGTCGACGCCTTATCAAGCCGGCTTCTTCCAGCGTGCTGGGTGCCACTTTGGTTTTCTCGGTCAAGTATCGCAAGAGCCCATCCCAACTATTG
>JACRFZ010000025.1 GCA_016212515.1 Candidatus Melainabacteria bacterium | reverse complement strand
GTTTGGGATCTTTAGCCAGCATTCGACTGACGATTATTTCTATAGGCTCAGGAAACTGCTCGCCGTTAGCGGCCTGCTGTAGAGAGGGCGGCCGTTCACTCAAGTGCATCTGAATAATGGCTAGATGATTTTTCGATTCGAAAGGCAGCACTCCCGTGAGTGCCTGAAAGAGAGCACAACCAAGAGAGTAAACATCGGAGCGGTAGTCGAGATCTTTGCCCATGCACTGTTCGGGGCTCATATAGGGCGGACTGCCTATATAATCTCCAGCTGTGCTTTCCGTGATTGGTTTGAGCCCGCTGTGCACAAACTTTGCCAGACCAAAGTCCAGAACTTGTGCCCGGAAGCCTTCCCCGTTCCTGACCAGCACTATGTTGTCCGGTTTGATATCTCTGTGCAAGGTATTGTGGCGGTGGGCATAACTGAGGGCTCCGGCCACGTCCACGAACACTTCCAGGCATTGCTTGAGGGGCATGGGTCCCTTCTCGTCCAGGTATTGTCTGAGGGAGTGCCCGGCGGCGTATTCCATAGTGTAATAAGGGGTGCCGTCCGGTAAGAGACCACAGTCGAATACTTTCACTAGATTGGGATGATCCAATTGCGAAGTGGTGCGAATTTCTTTGGCGAAACGTTCGTAAACGGCCTGGGACATTCTGGAATGCACCAGGGTTTTGAGCGCCAGTTCCCGCTTGAGCATTACATGCTCTACCAGCCAGACCACACCCATACCGCCCTGGCCGATTGGACGGAGTAAGCGATACTTGCCGTCCACCAGCATGCCCGGTGTCAGTCGACTGGCTGCCTCCGGCTTTTCCACGGTGGTCTGGGAAATGTCGAAATCGGAGCGCAACTTGCCGGGGACCTTAATGCGAAAGGCCTCGGCTTGGGCCGATTGGCCCTTTGTCGAAATACTTTCCGGCTTTTCCGGTCTTATGAACTCGGAGCTTTTATCTTCTGGCAACATGGCTCTAAGAAAAGAAAATTGGGGTAAGGGGGGTATCGATTTATTATGCACACTATGTGTGGCGGATTCTGGGCTTAATTCCCGGCATTGATTGAGGGGATAGAATTGCAGATGAGAAATTCGGAATGGTTCATTGTCAGGACGTGA
Organism: Candidatus Melainabacteria bacterium; assembly: GCA_016212515.1. Lineage (GTDB taxonomy): Bacteria > Cyanobacteriota > Vampirovibrionia > Obscuribacterales > Obscuribacteraceae > Obscuribacter. The sequence continues at coordinate 32,841 of JACRFZ010000025.1, read as the reverse complement.
GGTTTAATGAGGCAATTCCCGAGCACTAGAAGGTTTGCAATCGGTCTGGCTTTGCTGTGTTACAGCTTCGCTTTCGGCCTGGTTTTGTTACCAGTTATAGCAGCCCCCGGGCCGGTAGCGGCGGCGGTACCTGGAGTCTGGCGCTTACAGTTGGAATCCGCTGCAGGCGGCCTCTATGAAGCCTGGATGAGCCGAGAAGCTATTCGTTTCAAGAGCCATTCCTTTGGCTACACACTCTATGCCAGAAGTCCTGACTGGCAGGTTATTGCCTGTCGCGACGACTGCAAGGAGAAGACCAGCACCACTTTGAAGGAGTTCTGGCGAGAGCGGGAAGGCGTGATGGGTGCTTGCAGTGTGCTTGCCTTGCAGAAGCCTTTGAAAGTAAATAACAGGCAGTTTCCCTTCCTCTCTTTTCCTGGCATTGCCCCCAGGGGGCTAAAGGGCAAAGAATTTGTTTTTGCCGGTGAACAGAGAGCCAACGATCTCTTTGTCACCGCCGAGCGCCCGAAAGAAACGGCAGCCTATGTCACCCTCACTGCTGATCTGGGACTGCCGACGGAAGTTTACAGCCTGGTCTCGGTTTCTTTGAATATGCCCCGCCTGGATGGTTGCTTGCTTGAAACCAGCGAATACTTCAAAGACGGTGAGCGTTGCTGGGTGATTAGACGGCGAGGTTTGGCGCCGGTCTCGGTTCCGCCTGATTTTTTCGAGCCGCCGCGCAATTACAAGTATGTCGGCAAGTTGAAGCGACAGTTTCTCTTTCAGGGGGTGAGCGGCATCATGGACGATGTGGCGGCAGGGCTCGGCCCGGCCAAGGAGAAAGCGGCAAAAGGTGCCGCCGGTGCAAAACATTAGCGACTTTGTGGCACTTTTAGGCGAAACCACGGTCTTGCAGCTACTTTCCCGGCAGTCGGCTCTGTCGGATGGTGTCGATGCCACTACAGGCAGTATCGCTGAACGGTGCCGGTTGCTAGAACCTGGCCTGGCTCAATCTGGTTGCGGCAAATACGGTGTCTAAAAGAAGGCAAATGGGTATATAGTTCCATGTGTGAGGGGCGGCAGGTCCGCAGACTTGACCCAGGCGCGAGGGCCGGGAGCGTGAGGTAGCGTGGCGCAGAACGAAGGTACCGATAAAGCCGGAGCCGAATGCATCAAGCCGGATGTTCTCGACCCTTCCGGCATGCACGTGCAGGCGGAAGCCTGCCGGGGCTCGCTTCTTCACGAAGTGGTAGATAGTTTCGCCCGCAAAACCGTCACTCTCAACACCGAGCGAGAAAGCGGTTCTGGTTCGGGCAGTGGCTTTTTCGTGCATGATGGGCGATATGTGCTTACCGCCGCCCATGTGGTCAATAACACCAAGACTATTGAAGTAACCTCGAACGATGGGCAGACACGCCAGGCTAAGCTGGTCAAGCTCAACGACATTGACGATTTAGCGCTCCTGGAGGTACAGGGAATTAAAGCCGATCCCAGTCGGGCTGTGGATATCGGTGAATCGTCGGAACTGACCAAAGGCTCCGCCATTGTGGGCATCGGTACGCCTGGTAGCGAGGTGAAAGAGTTCCTTTCACCTGGCTATGCCGAGGCCAAAGTGCCCATGTATGAGGTTATTAGAGACGCCGGCGGCATTAAAGCGCCACAGCCGGGCAGCCCTCCCAGTTTGAGTTCGGGTTTGTACAAGGCCGGAACTTCCACTGATGCGAAAGTGCGTGCCGATGTTGATAATTATCTGCTTTCCCCGCGCATCGTTACCTCAGCCACTGCTGTGCCTGGTCAGTCAGGTGGTCTGGTCGTGGGCAGTGATATGAAGTTCGCGGGTATGATCCAGTCGAATTTCAAACGCGTAAAAGACGGAAGCACCGGCAGTGCTTACGTACCCGATGATGTGGTGCGAGACTTTGTGGCGGCTCCCAGCAAGTTTGATATTTTATACAACCGCAAGAGTAAATTTGATTTGGCTCCCACGGCCGTGGTTGCCGAATTTGCTACCGATGTAGGAGCTCCCGTGGCCGGTGCTCTGATTCCCAAACTGGGCCGGGCTGTGCCTGCCGCTTATGGCTTGTTCAAGGCTGGTTCAATTGTTGAAAACTATCGCGGTTATTCCAATCCCGATAACGATGAGACCCTCAAGGCCGATTACGGTCGCAAAGTTGCGGAAGACGCCGGCTATGGTATAGGCGGACTGGCTTTGTCAGTAGGACTGGCTGCCAGTGGACGCTTGCGGGCCATAGGTTTGCTGGCCGGAGGCTTGACTTTTGGTGCCTCCACTTTCTCTTCCTCATATCACAACGTAAAACCCAGTCAAGAAGTGCTGACCAGCATTAAACGTAAAGACGGTGACTCCAGGCTACCCTTCCTGTGGGACAATCACAAATAGTCTGATTGGGGAAATTTGAATATGGCCGATAATGGCGACGGTAAACGGAAGGCGTCCATTCCTGCTGTTGGTTGGATCAAGTTAGCTGCCTTTGGCTTCATTGCATTTATCTTTCTGGGCGGGCTTGCCATCTGGATGACTTTTGGCGAAGTGGTGACCTGCTTGATGTTTCCGCCGCAATGGAAACGGGATTTTGATGTTAGCCTGGCCCAATTTAGAAACGATGATCCGGAAGCTGCTAAGCGAGCCAAGAAAGCCATAGAAGACGCTAAGGCTGCAGGCGCGAAACCCGCCGTACTGATGGGCATGGAGCGTAATTTAGGGAACGCTTTTTTCTACAATGGTGATGCCGTGCATGGTGAAGAGGAAATGGCAGCTAGCATTGCCCTCTGTCCTGCCGAGTCATACAAAATTAAGGGTTCACCGGATGTGTATGAAGTAAGTCAGACCTATCAGGACAGAGCCTGGGAGCGGCACAAACTGCACTTGCAGGATCCGTCCAAGCCAAGCGGAATTCCAGATCAGGAGCGGTCTCTGGAGTTGGCGGAGAATAATTACGGTGCAGAGCATGTGGAACCCGCCTATAAACTGGCTTTCTTAGCGGTTCTCTACAGTGAAAACGGTGATTCCAAAAAAGCCGAGCAAACTATGCAGCGCGCTATGAAGCTCTGCAAGAGACCTGACATTGGGTTCGAAACCGCTTGGTACGCCTATGCCATGGATGCACGCATGCTGGCTGGACAAGGTAAACGCAAGGAAGCTTTCGACGCCTATCTGAAGGGGATGCCCCTGGCTAAAACCGATCATCAAAGGAAACGGCTCGCTTCGGAGTTGGCTCGCGGATTTAACTACAGCAAGGCTAGGGTTCCCTCTCCATTTGCCTCTGTGCAGGCGGATCTTAAAAGAGGAAACTATGACGCTCTCGATGCTCTGGACAAGAAACTGACCGACAGCAAGCAGGAGATGCCCAGTGGCCACTGGTTGCTTGATAAATTCTATGAAACCCTTTCGGAAGATGAAAGTGTGAAAGATGGAGAAATGAATGATGAGCTGTACAAACAACGTATTGCTGATTTGAAGGGTTGGCTCAGTAAGAAGCCGCAGTCGACGGCAGCACGACTGGCTCTGGCGGAAACCTATATCAAGTATGCCTGGTTTGCCCGCGGAACTGGATACGCTGATACAGTTACCGAAAATGGATGGACTCGCTATCGAGAGCGCATAGAGACTGCTAAGAAGGTGCTTGATGAGGATCCGAAAATAAAAGAGAAAAGCCCGCGTGCCTTTGACGAATACGGCACAGTGGCTCTGGCTCAAGGTATGGATAAAGACAAGTATCTAAAACTGGTGGATGAATGTCATAAGCTCTACCCCACATATCTAGATATTGACTTGAACACCTGCTACTTTCTCCTTCCTCGCTGGCATGGTGAGGAGCAGGACACTGAAAAATATATTGTTAAGAGAGCCGACGCCATCGGTGGTGGTGCCGGCGACAGAGCATATGCTCAAATGGTATGGTTTATCGCTAATAAGCTTGAAGCCCCTTTTGCAGAGGCTTCGCTACTGAAGTGGGACCGAACCAAGGCCGGTTTCAAACAACTATTCAAAGCCTACCCGCAAGACTCTTCGGTGCCGTCCGGCTTCATTGAACTGAGCCGGGAAGCCGGTGATGAAGCTAGTTTGAAAGATATGATCTAGTCATTTAACGGCCGATCAGTTCGTTCATAACTTGGTTGGAATTGCGCTTGATTTCGTCTCTGTCTGCTGCTTCCTCCCTGCGCTTGCCCAGCATCTGGTAGCAGGTTGCTCGCTCTTCCAGGGCACGATTGAGCAAGAAGACTGCTTCCTTATTTCGGCTCAATCGAGCTCTTGCTGCTTCCATTGAGCGCGTGCTTGCCTCTACCGCTTCCGCCAGCCGACCAAGTTTTCTCAAGGCGGTAGCTTTCATCAGGTATGCTCCTGCTTCGTTCGGATTTACCTTAATAGCCCTTTCGGCTGCCAGCAAAGCTTCTTTGAACCTGTTGAGTTTAAGCAGGGTAGCGGCTTCTTTGGAGAGATAGTCAGCAGTCCAGGCGGGGTAAACTCTGGCTAGTGTTTCGTAGTCTTGAATTGCCTCATCAAAGCGACCAATGTTTGAATAAGCACCAGCTCTTATTTCCAGGCATTTTTGGTCATTATTGAGATTGATCCCTCTAGTCGCCATTTCAATTGCCTTTGGGAAGTCTTGCGCTATGGCAAAGGTTTTGGCAGCCAGAAAATACTCGGTCGGTGTACCCTCAAAAACCTTGATTCTTGAGAACAGTGGTAGAGCTCCGTCAAAATCGTTATCATTGGCCTTGGCGGCACCCGCAATCATGTTTCGTCTATCTTCGTCTCCTATCGAGCGAGGCACCTTAGCTAGAGCGGCCAGGGCCCCTTTCGAATTTCTTGTCTTGAGCTGGTATTCAATTTGAGCTATTGGTAGACCATACTTGTCTTTGACTGGGATGCGATAGGTGGCTCTGGCAGCCTCAGTTTTCTGTTCCGGCTTCTGATTGGGTCTCGTTTGCGCCGGCGCAGGCGGAACCGGCAGCGATAGCGTCCACACCGCCAGGAGGGGCAAGAGAAAACAAATCGAATTTTTGCTTTGGGGGAGATGCATTTAGATTTTGGGGTTGCTTTACTCCAGTCTATCCGTTTCCGTGAGGTTTTGGTGTTGGAGTTGTTTTCTTTCTTGACAGCGCTGTCGCCTGTATTGCTATTTGCTAAAGTAAGCGTGTCTATCGCTTCCGGTGTTTTATTCGGCAAGGCAGGTGCGTTATCCCTCAGCTCTTAAAAGTTGCCGGCCTGTTTGTTTTTTTTACCCTGTCGTCAATAATCGGTCTGGCTGGGGGCGATTGCCGCGAGGGAATAGAGGCTGCCGGCAACAAATACATCAAGGCAGAGCAGTCTGTGCGTCCGTTTTACATGGGTTTCAGCCCCTGGCCTTACGACCTTACCCAGGAGGCGGTTCAGTGGACTGACGCTGCCATCAAAGCCCACGGCGACATTATCGAGCAGCACTTTGAAGAAGGGGTACCCTGGCCGGAAGCGCTGGAGAACAAACCCTACGATGCCGCTATGCGGCAGGAGATGGCCGATCGCTCCAGGCGTATGGGCGACTACAAAAGAGTTGTTTCCATCAACCCCCTCAATATGGCTCGCAACGGTCTGGCGGATTATCGGGGCAAGAGCTGCAATATGCCCTTGAGTGGGCAGTGGAAGAAGCGGCGCCTGAATGATCCGGCCGTCAAGCAGGCTTATCTGCAATACTGCAATCAAATTATTCAAAACCTGCACCCTGACTTCTTGCTCATCGGAGTGGAGGTAAATCTGCTGCAGCGCTGCAAAGATAGCTCCTGGCAAGATTACCTGGAATTGCACCGCTATATCTACGGTGCTCTCAAGAGGAGTCATCCGGGTCTTCCGGTTATGGCTTCCGTAGTTTGTACGTCATACTTCCCGGGGCTTTGTTCTGAGGATAATGCTGGAGATCAGCGCGCCAAGCTGAAAGACCTATTGCCGTATGTTGATGTTCTGGGCTTTTCAGTACATCCGTTTATGTCATCGTGGACCGCTGAAAAAGTGCCGGATCAAGCTTTCTTTCGAGAACTGTTCTCCCTTGCCGCAAGCAAACCATTTGCCATCACTGAGAGCAGTTACCCGGCGCAGCCGTGGCAGATGCAGGTAGGACTCTGGCCGGTTAAGTTTAACGGCACCCAGGAAAAACAAGCAGCCTTTCTTAAGGCTATGCTGGAGGCAAGTTTGAGCTGCAAGCCGCGCTTCATAAGTTGGTATAGCATTAGAGATTATGACCAGCTCTGCCGCAAGTTGCCCAATATTCCTTTGATGATCGTCTGGCGTGATACCGGTTTGTTTGATGAGAACGGGCAACCCAGGCAGGCTTTGAAAATTTGGGACACCGTACTGAAGCGCCGCAGGCAGGAATAGTTGGACTGACAAGGGTGAGGCCTGTGTAAGAGTTACAATTCTGTATGGAGACTCTTCCAGAAGTGAAGCCAGAGCTGATTTTGCAGAGAACTCATGTTGGAAAAGGATTGATCGTCTACTTGCTGGTGGTCACTTGCTTGCTCTCAAGTTCCTTTCCTCTGGCTCTGGCAGATGAGCTTAGATCATGGGAGCCCGCTCTAACAAAAGTTGAAAAAGAGCGATGCGTCTTATTGGGCCTTGATGAGTCCCTAGTGGCTAGTGTAAAGAAAGAGCTTGGCAGCTCCTTTGAGCTGGTTGATTTAGCGGAAGCTAGATCGAAACTGAGAGGTGTGGACTGCGTATTCGACGAAAAAGAAGCTTCCATAGTTCTCAGAGATTGGCGGCTGATCGCTGAGAAATATCCGGTTTTTAGAAGGTTGGTCAAGAAAGAGGAAGAGCTTTTCAACGGTAAGCGAATTCTAAAGGATGGGTGTCTCTTTCCAGGAAGTGAGTCGCAATCAAACTCTTCTGCGTCTCGTCCAATGGCGGCTCTCTTCGCTTACAAGTCAGATGCAGGCGCTCCAGTTCCCGTTCCCTCCGACGAGCGGTTCCTGGCCTTCGGTGACAGACTGTCCAGGCGAGGAATCTATCTTTACGCCCTTGAGAGTGTAAGTTTCAGTCGTGCTTTTCTCAATCATGTGAGAGGTGATCAGTACGCCAGAAGCTGCCTGAAAAGCTTATCCGGCTGCGAATCTACCAGCTATAGAGCTGCTGAGAGTTTTCGTGTTACCGCCAGGGAACTTTCTGCCTGTGACAAGGTGCCTCTGGAAAGCTTTGTTGTGGGTGGACCAAGATGGATAGTGCGATTGCCGGCTGGAGCGATGGTGAAACATGTATCTGGCGACGTTTTCGAAGTAACGAGTAGGCCCACTTATCTTGTGCCGGAGCGGGTTCGACCTGTGCTACTGAGTGGAAGCGAGAGCCACAGAGCTGTGCTGACAAGGTACGATTTCTGCGGCCGAGAGGCTGATCAAAGTAAGATTTTCGGCTGTATTGAGCGCATTTTGAAGGAACAGCAGGGAAGGATAGTTATGCTCGGAGATAGATTGGTAGTGATGAGACTGGCTAAGGTGCCAGGCGACACAGAGAAATTCTTCAAGCAGATACATAGAGACTGTCCAAATGTGGTTGACCTTGAGCGTCTGAACAAGCTGCGCCCCTTGTTTTTGAGCGCAGTGCCTGAGCACCGACTCTTTGTTTTGCAGTGGAAGTGAGTTCTTGGCCTTGGAAGGGTGCGCACCGGGCTAAGTAGGCTATGATGGTAAAGCCACCTATCAGGTAAGAGACTTGAAAATTAGTCGATTCAGATTGGTATTCCTTTTGATAGTATGTTCGATTTCCCCTGCATTAAATGCATATGGCAAGGATGATCTGGGGCGCCGTCTGGCAGAAGCTGATGCTCTCTCTCACAATGGACACTACATTGAAGCAAGGCAAATAGTGCAGTCTATTTTGCGCAAGTATCCGCGCGAAAAAGAAGCATATATTATTCTGGGCAACAGCTATTTGAACATGGATGATAACGGTGAGTCTCTTGGTCGCAAGGGCTATAAGCAGGCTTTGGATAGCTTTGAGAAGGCTCGCGCCATAGACCCGGAGTATGGAAAAACATACGATAACTTGGCAGTATGTGCCATTATGAGTGGTGACTATAAAGAGGCGGTAGTTCTCTCCACGAAGGCCTTAACGGTTAAGCAGCCCTGTTACTCAGGTTACCGGCAGAGATGTATTGCATATGAAGCGCTTGGTAAATACGACCTGGCTATCAAAGATATCGATGCATTTCTGAAGAAGGGAACTTTTAATCGCAGAGATCAGGTCAAATATCAGATGCTGAAAGCCGGCATTCTAGAGAATGCCAGAAGATTTGATGAGGCGCTTTCGATATACAAAAATTGCGAGAGCTTACAGAATGACGACACAGTCAAATTGCGGATGATTGGTTGCCTTCGCAAAGCCGGTCGCGCCAAAGATGCAATAAGCGTAACCAATGCCATGCTCAAAGCCAATTCCGAAGACGAATTTGCCCTGCAGCTCAGGGCGAAGCTGAAAGTGGAGGCCGGCGATTCGAAGGGGGCCATCGAGGATTATTCCAGAGCCATAGAAAGCTTGCCTACAGCTACACTGCTGAACGAACGAGCGGCGCTCTACGATAAGATCGGCAGACCGGATCTCGCTAAGAGGGATAGAAAGCGAGCTTCCGGACTTTAGTATTGCCGTGTTCGCCTGTCTCAAGAACTGTTTGGTGACCTTAACTGCATGTCGGAGGTGGCGCAGCGTTGACCCGGGCAAGACTGCCGGTGTCTCTTGCAATTGGGGGAAAGTGTGGCGGTCAAGCCCGTTTCTTCAAATCTGCCAGCATTTTCTCGGCGGTGCGGATGTGTTCTTCTGCTTCGGCCGCAAGGGACATGCGTGACTCTACATTACCCAGGCGCAGAAGGCATTCGGCCACTGACTTGTGCTCTTTGCCATGAAGGGATTGTCTCGTTTCCAGCGCCCCCAGTAGAAGTTGTCGAGCCTTTTTGTAGCGGCACTGATCAGAGTGCATTTCCGCCAGTTTGATCATGGCATCGGCGTACATAGAGCCGCGGGCCAGGCAGCGATTCCTTTCGTAGCGGTCGCTTATGGCTTCCAGGGTGTCTTTCAGTTTCGCTTGCTGATTCAATTTTTGATGACAGTTAGCCAGTTCGAAAAGGCAGGCGGTAAGCAAGGTAGAATCCACTTCTTCTTCCTGGTTTTGCAAAATGGTTCTGGCCTTCTGCAGATATTTTTGGGCTTGTTCGCAGTTGTTTGTGATAGTTAGACAGTTGGCCAGAGCGATCATTTTGCGGCTGGCATCAATGCTGTCTTCACCATAAATGGCCGCCGTCACCTTCAACCCTTGCTTGAGGTAGCGCCTGGCTGCTTCGTAGTCTTTGACCTGCATGAGGGCCAGAGAAATCTTACTGGTCAGGCTGATGAGCCCCGGATCGTACTGCCCGGCCATGCGCAGGCGCAGCTTTATGGCTTTCTTAAGGTATTTGATGGCGCCTTCCAATTTGCCGCGCTGCAAAAGCAGGGTGCCCAGATTGTTGTAGTTTGTGCAAAGAAATTCGTCTACATTTTCAGAGCGGGAGAGGCTTTCGTAAATGCTTATGGCTTGCATAATGGCATTTTCGGCCTGGTCGAATTTGCCGGCACCGGTGAGGCACTTGCTCAGGCCCCAGAGGCAGTCGGCCACGAAGCGGTCGTTTGGTCCTGACCAGCTTTCAGAAACAGCCATGGAACGCAGGAAGTACTCTTCCGACTCGTCGTAACGCTTGTTGTCACAGAGCAGGACGGCCAGGGCCCAGAGAATTGAGGCAAAGCGGTCCGGATGCTTGCTCTTGTGAAACTTTTCCATGAGGGCCAGGGCTTCCCGGTAAGCCTGTTCGGCTTCTTGCAGGGCGCCGAGGCGATAGTGGCAATAGGCAAGGCGTGAGAGGCTGTCCATCAGTCGCTCGTCTTGTTCGCCAAAGTCTCGGGCAACAGCGGCTGCCATGGCGAATTCGTCCGCGGCAGTGGCGTAATCGCCAAAACCGCCGCTTTCCCTGGCCCTTGAGTAAGCCTGTGCGTAATCACTCTCCGGACCAGGTGTGTCCATTGAGCTGTCAAAGACTTCCGCACTCTTCTGTCTTTCTGTCGGCATACAAATATCATGCCCGCAAGACAGAGTTTTTGCCCCGGCGTCGGAAAGTTTTATGTGTTATCTGACTACTAATTCGGCTTAGCGTCTGCCGCCGCCGGAACCCGGAGGTGTTTTGCCGATGGTTGTGGAGGAAAGATTATTGCTGGGCTTGGGAAGCTTGAAGCTGCCCTGTGACTTTACTTTTTGAGCCTCTGCATAGGTGCCCCAGTAATTGGCGCCGACGGAGCCTCGTCGCCTTACGCCATGAGGAGCGGTGAGCCAGTGGAAATACACGGCTCCTACTGTGAGGAGAAAGAAGCCCAGAAAGAAAGCTAGATCGAATATACCAATCATGTTCTTACTCACTCCTTAAGGATGCATGGAGGCGCTATAAACATCCGTATTGGCGCTCTACTTGGCATCACTTAGTAGTTTGTAACACAGTATTGACCCCTTGGCTAGTAACAGAATGTGGAAAACCGTATAGAGATGTTAAGAGATTTCCAACCTGTATAATTCAGTTGGAGCAGCGCAGACTGTCGCGTCAGCAATGGCGAGGAAAGTCCGGGCACCACAGGGCTGGTTGCTGGGTAACGCCCAGTGCGCGTGAGCGTGAGGATAGTGCCACAGAAATGAAGACCGCCTCGCTCGTCGAGGTAAGGGTGCAACGGTGCGGTAAGAGCGTCACCAGCAGAGTCGAGAGGCTCTGGCTAGGTAAACCCCGCTGAAGGTGCAAGGCGAAGGTATAACTCAAGGCAATAGTGGCCCGCTATCTTGAGTTGCCGATGCCGCTAGAGGGTGTGGGTAACCACACTCCCAGATAGATGACAGTCGAACACAGAACCCGGCTTATGCGCTGCTCTAACTCTCAATAGTTCAATTGACCGGCAACCGCTATGGACGGTCTATTTGCCGCCCTCGCCTTTGACCCAGCGGGGACCATCCATAAATGAGTGGTTAAAGTTGGGACTATCGTGCCAGATGGGAGCCAGGGAGAATACGTTTTCGTAGCCCAGCGCGGAAAACTGCGGTAAGCAGGTATCGGTGAGGGCCAGCATGCGCGTGGGGAAGAGGCTGTTGTTGCAGTAAACGATGATGGTAGCTTTCTTGTCCGGTACAAGTTTGAGAAGCTTATCTTCCAGAATGTCGGCGCCAAGATGCAGGGCGCCCTTTATGTGACCGCTTTTATATTGTTCGGACGAGCGTAAATCAAGGATATAGACGTTCTTCTTGTCCCAGTATTTGTCCATGTCTTTGAGGCTGACCTGGTGCTTGCGGTAGTCAAATTTTACGACCGTATTTTTATAGTCGTCGCTGGTCAGCATCTTCCTGAGCAGTGCCTGCCTGTCTTCGTTTTCTTTTGTGCTGGAGGTGTTTGGGGTTCCCTTTGAGGGCGTTTGCGCCGGGGCCGGTGCCGCAAGCAGAGCTGGTGCCGCGACCAGGGCCAGTCCTAGCAGTGTCGGCAGAAAGCCGTGGCAGTAATGGAATCTGGTTTGTGGGCAAGTTGGGGCTTGGCTTGGCATTTTTCTACCTGCTCAGGTGGGAATGGAAGTTCAACTTCGGCCATTTTATTAGCAGTCTTGCCATTTCACCAATAATGTCTGGATTCAGCCCTTTCGCCTTGGCTGCGTGGCAAGAGCGGCAAAAGCTGCAAAAGCTGCATTGAGGCTGGCGGCAGGCTTGCCATGGAGAGCTGCCGCAGAGCCAAATCTTCTTTCCGTAATCTTGTTATTGCAATATTATAGAATGTAGTAAGAATCAGGGAAAAGCAAAACGTCGGGGCGGCAAAAATGGAAAACAACGGGTCCAGGCAAGGGTTTTGGGTTGTCGCTTTGTGATCGACCCCGGAAAAAGAGAGAAGCCGGTGAGTCAGGAAGACCCACCGGCTCTCAATTGAACATGTTGAGCCTGGCACTAGAGCAGTATTAGGCAGACCGTGGCCTCGTTTGCGGCGGACGCGGTCTTATCACTCATGCTCAGGGTGACAGGTTACGACTCTCGGGCAGGCGGTAGCATCTGAGCGCAGGTAGCACCTAGCCGGCCGGTGAAACCTTGGTCTCAGTGCCTGCCGGTGCTGTAACCGTATCGATAGGGCTTGCGGAGGCGCCGTCCTTGGAAGCAGTGGTGGCAGGAGCCGCAGTCTCCGGCCTGGCCTCTGCCTCCTGTGTGCTTTCCGGCACAGCGACCACCTCGTTTGCAGCCGCCGGCGCAGCGACCACCTCGTTTGCAGTCGTCGGCGCCGCGATTGCAGTGGCCGTTGTGTCCACCGTCACTGCTGCTGCCGGCAAAGGCGGCATGTTGTCCACCATTGCCTGAGCGAATTCGCTCGTGGAAAGCTGTTTGGAATCGCTCATGAAACGAGCCAGATCTCCTGTGACCGTGCGTGCACCGATGGTCTTCTCCACCGTCTGCATGACGATCTGTGCTGCTTCCTTCCAGCCCAGGTACTCGAGCATCATGACGCCGGAAAGAATCACGGAGCAGGGATTGGCCAGGTTCTTGCCGGCGATATCAGGGGCGGTGCCATGGGTGGCTTCGAAGATGGCGCTTTTGTCGCCGATGTTGGCGCCCGGTGCGATACCGAGACCACCGACCTGGGCAGCGCAAGCGTCCGAGAGGTAGTCACCGTTCAGGTTCATGGTGGCAATCACCGAGAACTTGTTGGGTTTGGTCAGCACTTCGAAGAACATGGCGTCGGCGATACGGTCATTGAGCAGAATCTTGCCTTCCGGCAAGACGCCGTTGTGCTTTGCCCAGAGGTCTGCTTCCGTGATGATCAGGTCGGCGAACTCTTCTCTGGCAAGCTCGTAGCCCCAGTCGCGGAAGGCCCCTTCAGTGAATTTCTGAATGTTGCCCTTATGCACCAGGGTGACCACCTTGCGGTTGTGGTCGATGGCGTACTGAATGGCGCGGCGCACCAGACGACGAGATCCCATGCGGCTCATGATCTTGATGCCGATGCCGGAGTCGGCGAGAACCTTGATGCCCATCTCATCGAGAAGACTGATGACACGCTTGGCGCCGTCGGAGTCAATTTTGAACTCGATGCCGGCGTAGACGTCTTCAGTATTTTCGCGAAAAATGACCACGTCGAGGTCCTGGGGCGACTTGACCACGGACGGCACGCCGGGGAAGTAGCGCACGGGGCGCACGCACTGGTAGAGGTCGAAGGTCTGGCGCAGGGTCACGTTGAGACTGCGCATGCCACCACCGGTGGGGGTGTTGAGCGGTCCCTTGATGGCGATGCCGAAGGCCTTGATGGCGGCCAGGGTGTCGTCTGGGAGCGCTTTGCCGAACTGGGCTTTGGCTTTGTCACCGGCGAAAACTTCCAGCCAGGCGATGCGGCGTTTGCTGCCATAGGCGCGGGCGATTGCGGCATCGAGGACGAGCCGGGTGGCTCCCCAGATCTCGGTACCGATACCATCGCCTTCGATGAACGGAATGATAGGACAGTCAGGCGTGACCGGTTTGCCTGCCAGGAAACTGATGGTTTCGCCGGCTGGTACTGGTACACCGTTGTATTTGACAGGTTCTGTGCTCATAGCTTGTTGCCTTCTTCTGAACAGGTTCAGGGTATGTTGGTTAGAGCTCCTGCGGTGACCGTCATAATTTTCTTCGTGCCAATCTGCAAGACTTAGAAGTCTTGTTCAGGAACGTAGAAATTAGGAAAGGCACTAATAGAAGCTATAAACAGCGGTGAGAATTACGGGCGGAATTAAGGCCACAACCTAAGGCCGCCCCGGCCGACGGCGCAACCTCTTGATTGTTGTCAACAGGCGGCTTCAGGGTGATTTTTTGCGAATTCAACCAGGGAGGCGTAGAAAGCAGTTTAAAAGCTCGAGTTGTAAAGTAGGCGAGGCTAGCGCAAGCATCTCGTCAGTGGCGGAGATTGCCGGGGAAGGCCTGGGGTGTGCCGGATGGTTGGCTCTTTGACTGTCGGATAATGGAGACCAGACAGGATGGAGACGAGATAGAGTTTGTCTAGAGTCCAAAGAAGCGTTTGAAGCGGGCCAACAGGCTCACTTTGCCCGAGGCAGAGCAGTTCTTTCCGCTAGGGTTCAGCCCCAGCAATTCAATCTTTAGCAGGCTCATTTCTTCATGCAGAGTTTGTATTTCCTGGCTGAGCTGATTCAGTCGCAAACGCAGTTGCTGCTTCTCTTCCTCGCCTTTCTGAATCTGATTCCAGAGTTCGGTTGCTACGGGCATGAGCATGTCGCGCTGTTGCTGTTCCGCTTCGTTTTCGTTGTGTGAACCGGTCTGGAAGTGCAGATTGATAGTAGCCGGTGCTTCGGTTAGGGAAGCGGCAGGCTCTTCCTGCGGTTCTGTGGAAACAGTGAAAGCCGGCACTGAAGCCGAGAGTTCCTGGGAGAGAGGGAAGCTTGCTTGGTTTTGGTCTGTTGGTATTTCCTGCGGTTCCGGCAAAATCTCGGCTTCTACAGAGAAGATACGATCGAGACCATCGACGGCCAGCCGTTCTTCCTGTACCGGGCTCGTTTTCAGTCTGGTCTGGCAGGCTTTCACTCTCACGTCGAGAAGGGCTTCAAAATCGCAGGCATAGATGAACCAGCAGTCTTTGCCGCTGTGTTTTTCTGAAATTTGTCGCTTCTCGCCGCGAATTTCCCCTCTTTCAAGGCGGTATTCAAGACTGTCGATACTCTCACCAAGCAGTTGGGCGGCACGCGCAACCGGCATGAGGGGGTGAATCTTTATAGCCTGGGTATCTACTCGCAGCAATGTCTCTTTACTCGCAATTCTGGGATTGATACCATATACGGAGCCGCCTGCAACAGGTCGTGCGTTGTATATATAATTGCCAAAGCCCTGTATATAGCACCTGTTAAAGGTGGCTTCGCGTAAGGCATTTGCAATTGAGAGCGGCGCAAAAAAAAGTTTTTCAGCCAAGCCCTATTGTAAACCTTCCTGCAGTTTTTTCAAGAAGTTTAGATCTTGTGCATTCAACTTGGCCTTGTTGAGAAGGTCCGGTCTTCTTTCCAGGGTGCGCTTCAGTGCCTGTTCCCGTCGCCAGCGGTTGATTTTTTTGTGATCACCGTTGCGCAATATTTCGGGCACTTCCATGTCTCTGAAGATAGGCGGTTTTGTATATTGCGGACCTTCCAGCAAGCCGTCGTTGCCCTCATTGAAGGATTCTTGATGAAGTGAAAGGCTCTGACCGAGCACTCCCGGTATCAGTCTGCCGACGGCATCGACTATTACGAGGGCGGCAAGTTCACCGCCGGTGATGACAAAGTCGCCAAGGGAAATTTCGTGAGTGGCCAGGCTGTGTATTCGCTCATCGAAGCCTTCGTAGTGACCGCAAATGATAGTGATATCAGTCATCTTGGCCAATTCTTCGGCATCGCGTTGCTGAAAGGGCTTGCCCTGGGGGCTGGTAATGATGACGGGAGAGTCAGGCTTGCGTTCTATAGACTCCAGGCAGGCGAAGATTGGCTCCGGTTTCATAACCATGCCGGCGCCGCCACCATAAGGGGTGTCATCAACCTTACGGTACTTGTCCTGGCAATATTCTCTGGGGTTATAGCTGCGGCAGGCTATTCTTCCGGCTTTAGCGCCCCTGCCTATGATGCTGGTGCGGCAGTAACTATCGATAAGTTCCGGGAAGAGCGTGATGACGTGGAAAGTTATTTCTGGCATTGATCCTTAGTGTTTACTTGCAGGCGATCCCGACACTAGACATGGTTTTCGACCTGGGGCTTATTCGTAACCTGATTTTCCCATAGCTTGGCAAAATATACGCGCTTTCGTTAATACGGTTTGGTCGATGACAGCTGAGCGGCATTTTTGCACAATAGAAAGGCGAGCAGCAGTTTTGAGGTGGTCAAAATGGTCAGCAGAAGTGAAGTAAGACGGCAGTCCAAAGGCGGTCTCTCTCGGTCTGAGACTAGAAAATTTGTGGAGAACCACCCGGCTTCTCAGACGATTATGCCGCGCAATATTGACCGTTCGATGTTTGGTCATGCTGAACCGGAAATCGGCCGCAACCTTAATCAGGGTGAGCATGTGGCTCATATGGAGTTATCCGAGCAGTTCATCAGTGGCTTCGGCGAGGAGCGTTCAGTTGATGTAATGGCCTGGATGGATGAACTGAAGGCCGATTCGAGCAGTTTTATCGCTTCGCGTTTCGATGAACTGGTGCAGGAGGAAGCGCGCATGCGCCGCTACCGCACGGCCGTGTCATCTTTGATTGATAAGATTTTTCAGGATTTGCGCTATTTTGCCTTTGAATTCAACAAGGTGGCTCGCGGCACTTCCATGCAAATGGTGGCAACCGCCCTGGGTGAGGTGACGGAAGTTATTCAGGTCAACTCCAAAAGGGAAGTGGAGGCCAGCGCCACCTATTTCCGGGCCAGATTGGCTAACAGGCACTATGCGCTAGTCTTGCGGGGTGCAGAGCGCCGCATCGAGTTTTACCTGGTGCCGGTGGCCCAGGTGATGGGCCAGTCGACGGTGGAAAGCCAGTACCGACCAATGGCTAGTTTGGAAATTCGCTTGCGTGGTGAAGAACTCTCCTGGCGTCTGGCTGGCGAGGAGTCTGTAAATCTGCCTACCGGGAGCATTGAAGAGCTGTCGATGTACCTTTTCGGGACCCTTGTGGATGTGACCAAACAGGAAGTGAGGCGTATAGAGGCTGAAGGCGGAGTCTGTTAGCCTGCCCTGCCGGTGCTCGAGCAGATGCCTTACCGGCAGTAAATTATTCTGTCTCAAGGGTAGTTTCGCCTTGCCAGTTTGGGATTGGCCGTTCAAACTGAGAGATAGTCGTATGGAATGCACCGGCAATTTGCCGGATGGTTCTTTCGATTGTTACCGGTTCATGATTCAGGCAGGTAGTGGGTCAGCGGGTTAGCCGAGTCAGTTAGCCAATATTATTGGTGAAGGTCGAGGGATTTTTGCGCCGTTTATGTGCCGTTTTGGCATTACTATTGAATCTCGGCTGTGCCTTTCCGTATTGCGGATGGTGTTCTTGGGTTCGGGCTCAGGGGCCTTTTCTTCAGGCGGCGCAAAAGCTTGAAAGTGAGAAAAACTTCGCGGCGGCAGCCAGGGCTTATGGAGAGGCTATTAAAGTCTTGGGGCGGGACAAACAGGTCGACAAGGCTCTCCTCGGGCAACTTTATTTCAAGAGAGGTTATTGCTATCAGCGCAGCGGTGCTTCGGAGGAGGCTGCCCTCGACTTAGAGCACAGTGTTTTGCTTGGACATCGGGGTAAGCACTTGGAGCGATATCTGGGAGAGGCTTATTTGAACACTTCCCAGTTCGACAAAGCTATTGAAGTGATTAATGAAGGAATCAAGAAGAGCAAGGGGAAAGACGAGAAGCGTCTTTATACCTTTTACGCTTTGCGGGCCGGCGCTTACAAGGGCAAAGGCGACGACGAGCGGCAGTTGGCCGATTTAACCAGGGCTGTGGAGTGTTGCGACAAGCCGGCCCGGTTGCTGAAAGAGCGGGCCGTTTACTTTGAATGGCACAAACAGTGGCAAAAGGCCATCGCAGATTTTGATGCTATTGAGGCGATTGAGCCTCTCACGGCAAGTGGATTGAATTCACGAGCACGCTGCAAAATGGAGCTGAAGCGCTACGCCGAGGCCGTGCAGGATTACACCCGTAGCATTGAACTGGAACCCAAGAAGGCCGGATTGTATGTGGCCAGGGCCAAGGCCTACAAGCTTTGCGGCAAGCCCGACCTGGCTGATGCCGACTTGAAAGTTGTGCAGGCTCTAGGCGAAGATTTCGAGCTGGAAATCGGCAAGCGACAAAAGAAAAAGTCCGAACGGAAGACAGCTGCTGACAGTAAAAAGTAGCAGGTTCGTTATCGGTCAATTGACTGATGGTTTTTGCGGCAGACGGCAAAGAGCGGATTGGCAGTTTCCGTCTCTTAACCGATATCGCATTTCAGGCCGGCGCTATAGATTGAGAGTATTGGCGTTGAGTCGGCGGTTTGACCAGCCGGAGGAAAGTTACAATGAACAGTCTGTCACTGCAATTGCGATACGAATTCGATATGTTCTTCGGCATGGTCGGACTGGTTTTGATCAAGCTGGCCAGTGTCAGCTTGCCGGTACATAGAGCGATGCACAGGCGGGTTGCATACGCCAGGGTTGAATCCACAAAAAGTCGCACCAATCTTCTAAGTAAAACATTGAGAGTGCCGGCTGGACAGAATTCCAATGTGGTCTATTGGAAGAAAAGCTCGCTCACTGCGGGCGAGCTAGATTATCTGCGCAGCAAGAGAAGGTCTTATTCCAATCCCTGGCATAGCGTTTCTGAAACCAGTGGCAGAAAGGTTTGGAGCAAATTGTCTATGGTGCGCCTGAAAGCTCTGGAAGCCTGTTATACCGGACCGGCAGCCCCTGAGCGTGATTTCGAATATATCTGCAGATAGTGCAGTTTAGTAGATTCTTTGAAATTTGAAGCTTTCCCCCCGAGTAGCGAGCGAGGAAAAAGGAGGTAGTCTGTACCTCCTTTTTTCGCGTTTGGCAGCTTCCCTCCAGACTGCGCTAGCAATGCTAGCTCGGGCTAATAAAATGGAGACAGAAAAGGTGGCGAAGTTTGCCTGAATTTCCAAATTGCCCGGCTTTCTAAAGGCAGAATCTTGGTTGGGAGAAATAAATTACTGGAGAAATGTGGACCGCTGGTTTAAGTACAAGTGGTTCATTCTTTTCTAGATTTAAAAGGCAAACAGCTTCCTACTGAAACAAGACCTCACATCAGTCCCAGTTTAATCCTTTGCAGCTTTTAGCGGTTGAAGCCTGGCCATCTGCCGTACTGCGGAGGAGTTCCTAGCGGCGTGCAGGCATGCCTTTTCAGGCACTCCACACGTCAGAGACAAACACATTTCCAAAGTGGAAAAAATGATCGAACAAAACCAAGAAGTCCCCTCCACCCCCGCTGGTGAAGAGATCGTTCCGCCGTCCCCGGTTTCTGCCGTGCAGACCTCGGCAGCGGCCGGCAGCGAAAGCGAAGCAGCGGCGGCAGTCGAAAGCACGGCAGCGGCCGGCAGCGAAGGCGAGGCAGCGGCGGCAGTCGAAAGCACGGCAGCGGCCGGCAGCGAAGGCGAGGCAGCACCGGCTGCAGGCGCGACGCCTGCAGCCACCATCGAGATCGAAGGACAGAAGATGCCGGTGGATTCGCTGGTGTTCATTGTCCAGCACGGCATCAACACCTGCCAGGTGCGCTCCTCTATCACCGGCGCTCTGAACGAGGCCAACGACGAGGTGCTACGCGCCTATCAGGCGGCGGCCTTCTTTTCGTCCAACACCGCTGCTGCCATCGGTGCACAAGTGCTGCTCTGCATTGCCGGCGGCGATGGAGCCCTGGTGAAGTTGGCCATGCAGGTGGGTGGTCGCATGAACAAGCGTCACGAAGAGTTCTGGAAGGACTACAACGCCTGCCGTGACGGCAACCCACCCGCCCTGCCCGGCGATCTCGATAGCCGCCGGCAGGGGCTGCGTGCTCGCCTGGACGCGGCAAACGCGCTGGTCGCCTCTGCGGCGGCCGCTGTGGAGACCATGGCCGACGACGACAGCCTCAAGGCTTCGGCTCGCCTGGCCTTGCAACTGGTGCAGGTGGCGCAGCGTGAGGCGGCTTCCAGTGTGGAGTTTGCCCTGGGCAACTTCAACATGGAGATCTCGGACGAACAGTTGAAAGAGACTGTGGATGACATCAAGTTGCAGTTGATGGTGCTCATGGGCAAGACCGAGGCGGAAGCCACGGCCATGATCGATACCCGTCTCGGTGCTACCGACGCCGCCAAGAAGGCCACCATGGTGAACGCGCATCGGACTAAGCTGGCCGCCGATTCGCAAGGCAGCCTCAACGGCGCCCTGCTCAGCGGCGAGCAGGAACTGGCCGCGGTGGAGCAGGGTGTGGCCTTGCTGACGGTCTTCATGGTCTGAGCTTCTTTTGAGGGGCGGAGCAGCTTTGCCGGCTGCGCCGCCCTTTTCCCTCCGAGTCTGGTGTTTCAAACTCTAACTTGAACGGCTTCTGCCGGTGAATGATGGATATTGTCAACGGTTTTCTTGTCATAGCGCAGGAAGCACTAAACTGGCTGATTTTGCTTGGCTGGATCTATGTGCCGATGATTCTGGGCTTCTTGATTGCTTTTCAGGCACCACCGCCGGTGGTGCGTATGCTTCTCGGTCTGACTGGCTTTGTGTGCTTGGGGGCGGCCTTCGGGTTTTTCTATCCTGACCGAAATGGTGGCTGGCAAGCCTTATCCAACTGGTTCTCCTGTCTTTTGGTGGGCATTGAAGCCTTGCTCTTTCTCTGGGGGCAGGTGTGCGCACTCTGGCTGAGGCGGTGGATTCGGACCGAGGTCTGTGTTTCTTCGGGCCGATGACTCTGGTCACTTGATTTAAAGCAAACCCGGGTGCGACGGGGAAAGCGGTATCGAATCCGGTACCGTCTTTTCCTGTCGCTACCTGTTTTAAAAAAAAACTATCATGTACCACGATAAAGTATAGTGGAGGTTGGCCGGCGCTTATTTCTTGGGGGCTGCGTAATTCCCCCACTGACAGCGGGGCGTATGTCAGTCATGATCCAGATCTACCGGAGCTGGAGAACTTCCGTTTTGAGCGACGAGACTTTTCTAGAGAAAGCAGCTAAGAACTTGAAGCCTGGGGACTTTGTCGATGGTCTGTACCATGGTGCCGTCGAAAAGCCCGTGAACGGCATCAAGCAACTGGTCGGAAAGAATGTCGAGCCGCAAGCCGGTCTTGGTGATGGAAATAGTGAGAGTCAGGACACTCTGGCCGGCAAAGCCGGCTTTATGGCCGGTCAGATAATCGATTTTGGCGTGGTAGCTTTATTGAGTCGCAAGGCTTTGGCTCCGGTATTGAAGAAATCCCTGGACAGTACGGCCGGTTCTGCCGCCACGATGTTCGTAGCCGGGGCTGTGGATGGAGGCGTGCTGACTGAGAGCTCACCGGAGAAGAGCCTGCTGTTGGGCCGAACCGAGTCGGCGCTGACCATGGGTACCACATTTGCAGTTATGGGAGGAGCCTCTAAGGCACTTGAGGCGAGGACCCTTTTGCCTGGTTCGCTGCCTTTCAAAGTTCCTGCCCAGCCCTTCCTCGAGAAAGGACTGAAGAGTGCGGCGGCGGGTGCAGTCGGTGGTGCGGCCGGCGCCTACAGCAATGCCTTCTTCCATGAGCACAGGCTTGCCTCTGCTTCGGAAGTGGCTAGCTCCGCCGGGCAGTTTGCTGCTTTCGGCTTTGGCTTGCATGCGCTACAGGCCGGTGTTGCCAAAACAGCCGGTTTGCCGGCAGTGGAGTCTGCCTATTACCGCAGCAAGTGGAATCTGCAAGAAGGTGCTACGGAAGCCAAACGACTCTCTTATGCGGCTTTGAACGAACTTGGCTTGCGTCATCCGGTGCAGAGACTGACCGATGCTGTCTATAGTCGCCTCGGTAAATTGCCGGCGGACTTACCGAAAGCGCCGCTGACGAAAGAGAATAATCCCATAACGGCCTTTGATAAAGAGTTTGCCGAATACATAGAGAAAGTGCGCCGGGCGGAGCAAAAATATGAGGCCGCGCCGCGCTCTGAAAGACGGGAAATCTATGATGAGATGGGTGAAATACATGCCGGTTTTGTCGAGAAGTTATTGGGCAACTGGTACGGTAACGCTCAGAAACCAGGCATCTCCTCGTACTCCGACGCCGAGTTGGCCCTCGCCAGCGGGCAGTCTGTGGAGCGGGTCGCGGCTATAAGAAATGCCTATACGCAGTCCATGAAGCGCGAAAGCTATCATGGTCCCAGCCCCTTCGAGGAAGCCATGGCTAAACTGGCACCTGCTAATATTGCCGGGGAGCAAGAGGCTTTCGAGATTGCCAGAGGTCTGGGTAAGGGACGCGAGCGCTTCTTCAATTATGACGAAGGGCAGTTGGGTTCCAAATTGGGTTTGCGTTCAGAGCAGCATCGTCATGTGAGAGCCTACGGTACGCCTGTCAGTTGGATGCCTTTTGAAGCCACCCCGAATCTGGCCAATTTGTTTCATGCCACTGTTTCTCGCTCTCTCGATTCTACTTTGCTTGAGCGGGGGCTTTTGCCGGCCAGAGAAATGAGATTGCGCGGTATTCAGCAGATTACCGGAGAGAGCGCCAACGAACAATTTGGGCGGCGGGCCATCTCCATGACCAGGGATTTTTCGGAAGCCTTTTGCTATCACCGTCACAGTCCGGAAGTGCTGACAGATTTCCCGGTTGTCTTCGGCATTTCCCGTGATGTAACCAGGCGCGCCTGGTCTGCCGGTTCTCTTGAGCCTGGCGAGATATTGATCGACAAATTGCACCTGGGTTCATTTTGGCAGAAACTGGGGCTGAGAAAGCCTGAAGTTACTCATATTTATGTGCCTGATTCTCAGGTACCTTTTGTAAATTTAGCCCTTGCCAGGCGCCGTATTTCCGGCGTAAGGGTAGTCGGGTTCAATCAGATGGAAAGCCCTGAATGGCTGCCGGTACCGCTGCGGTCGCTCTAGGTTGGGGCTGGAAGTTGTAGAAAGTCTGGAGGCAGGAAGGCTCTTGGGGGTGCTATGACTGGGCTTCCCTTTCTGCGATTTGTTAGATACGAGGAGATATAATAGAAAGCGGGAGAAAGATTAGCCGGCAAGTTTGCTTGTGGAAAGAAAGGAGCGCCTCGTGGGCGTTGCGATCGCTCGCAACATCCCACGAAGGCTCTAACGGCAGGTTGGCTAATGCGTGGGAACCTCAGGGGGTTCCTCTAGTTCATTTGCTGTAGGCCAGCCTGAGCAGACATTCGATGACGTCACCGGAGTGATAGCGCTTGCTCGGGCGATAGAGCGTCAGCCGCTTGCCCAGGGTCGGTTCCTGAATGACCGGATGCTCGTGGTCATAGGCCATGAGCGTGACGTCGCGGGTGCCCGGGATTTCCGAAAGTTCATGGGGCACCAGTCCGTCGCTTGTGTGACCGTAGCGCTTGTTGATCAAGCGGGCCGGCTCGAAAGTGCCGCTTTCGAAGGGACCGATGATGGAGCGCAGAGTGACGATTTTGGCTCGATCTGCGGCGGTGAGAGCGGGCAGAGCACGCTCTTCCACAGCGCGATGAGCAGTAGTCAGCTCCATGAGGGTGTCATTTACGTCGTTGCCGAGCACCAATCGACTGATGGGAGCCAGAAGAATACGTCCCAGATTCGTCGCCATCATGAAGTCGGCGATGGGAGAGCCATTCACCGGGCTTTGAATCATGATGATGCGCGAAATTCTGGCCTTGTCCTCGGGGCTCAATTGGCGGTAGGCGTCCAGATTCATGACGCCGCCGCGGCTGTGACCGATGAGAACGCCCTGACCGGGAGCCAATTTGCGCACGTAGTCCTGGATCATGAGGATATTGGCCGCGGTGTCCACGTCGGTGTTTACCGGCACGGGCAGCACGGTCAAGCCCAGGTCCTTAATGCGGGCCAACAGATGGGTGGAATGATTCCCCATGTGGCGAGCCAGAAAACCAGGGGTGAAGAGCACGGTTTTGCCCTGCATCTCCGCAGGCACCGGTAGTTTGGCAGCGCCTTCGGCCAGCACTGCCTGCTGAAGAGCGTGAAACTGCTCGCTGAGATCTTCCGCCCGGGCAAACTGTTCTTCCGGTTCGATGGTTGCTCTGGTAAGACCGTTGCTCAGCAGTTGCGGTACGACGGTTTCCATGGAGCGCTCCGCCAGTGCCGCAATGGTGAGGGCGGGGTTGGCTCCCATGGTGGCGGGAATGATGGAACCATCGAGGACGATCAGGTTGTCGTAGCCGAAGACGCGTCCCAGATGATCGACCACACCATTTGCGGGGCAAGTGCCCATGGGCACGCCGCCCAGATTGTGGGGCACGTCGATCTTACGCTGCCATTTCCAGTAGGGGAAAGGCAGGAAACGGGTGCCCATGGCTCTGGTGAAGGCACGCAGGTGGTTGTCGGCGCGCTTGTAGAAGGACATATTGTCGCGGGGATTGAGGTCCGTCTCAATCAGTCCCTTCTTGTTCAAGCTAAACTTGCCCACGGCATTGTCGCGACCGATGACCAGCAAGGGCAATGTGGTTTTCGGTTCCACCAGGCCGAACCTTTCAGCCAGCTTGAATCCGCCGCTCACCAGCTTGATCATCAGCTTGTTGAGGCGGATGAGGCGACCGGTGACATAGAAGGTGTCGTAGGTGAAACCGCGGAAGCTGCCGTCGAACATCAAGAGCCCCTGGTTCTTGCCGTCCGGGCCGTTGAAGTCGAGACCAGCGGTGATTTCAGGGCCGCCGGCCGGGTCGATTTCAGACTTGGAACGGATGGCGAAACCGATGTAGGTGCCGTTGGTGGTGTACTGATGACCGAGGCGGGGAGAGAGCTCTGGCAGCGTCTTGTGCAGGAGTTTGTTGCGCAGAAGAAGCTGACTGGAGCCCACCGAGCCTGCTGCTACCACCACGGTTGCGGCTGTGAAGATCCGCGTTTCACCCGTTTTGGGGTCGATGGTGGTGATGCGGTAGCCGCCTTCAGGCAGAGGCTCGATTTTGTCGGCCTGGTTGCCGGTGAGGATGGTGGCGCCGAATTGATGCTGTGCACCGTAGAGGTAGTTGAGATCCAGGCTGTTCTTGGCCTGGTAGTTACAGCCGGGCAGGGAGCATTCGCCACACTGGCGGCAGCCCTGTTGTTCGGCGCCGAATTGATTCAGTTTGACTGTGCCTACAGGTTCGTGGGCTTCTCGGTAGGTGATTGCCACCGGCGGCATCACGGCAGGAACACCGAGTTTCTGCGCTGCTTCCAGCATGATCTTGCTTTTTGACGTGGAGGCATAGGGCGAGCCCGGCAGCAGCACCGGATAGGTGCGGGCGGCCAGCATCTGCTCGGCACGGTCGTAATAGGGATCAAGGGACTGCCGGGTGATGTTGCCGGGCCAGTTTTCGAAGTTGTCCTTGCGAATCATGACGGCGGCATTGACGATGGAGCCGCCACCAAGGGCGGTGCCGGTCCAGGCGGTGACTGTGGAGCTGAGGTGCGTGACGGTGTGCGGACCGTAAAGTCCTGCCGAAGGGTTCCAGTGCGAGGCTTCGCCGCGCAAGATGTTGGGGGCCTTTTGGCTGTATCCCGTCTCAAGAACGGCTACTTTCAAACCGGCCCTGGCCAGGCGGTAGGCCGAGACGGAGCCGCCGTAGCCGGAACCAATTACAATCGCGTCAAAGTGAGGAGCCTTGAGAGCATGGTCTTGTGTTTCCATAGTTGCTGTCTTTGGTCAGAGTGAAAGGCCTGCCTAGCCGGGGGCGGGGCAGGGGTGGAACAGCTCCGAGTCGCTCCCTTGAGGAGTTCGAGCTCGGCCTGTCGGTACAGCAGTTGGTGTTCCTGACTATGTATTCGTGCGTTGGAGCGGAAAGAGCTTGTTGCAAATCTGCAGATGTTGCAGCTTATGTTGAAAAAGAGGGCGCTGTTCGACTGATCCTCAGGAGGATGAGTGAGACAGCTCTACCGTGGATAGGTGAGCACCCGCTTACCACCGCCACAATGGCGGAATGGATATGGGTGAAGGTGTAACAGAGCTTTGTGTTTAGCGGGCAGTTAACGGTCAAGAGTTTTTTTGAGATATAAGCAACCTAGACCAAATCTTTGAGAAAAAGCATCTCTTTCCTGACTAATATGCTGTCATTAATATGAAAGCTGTTTGATTTATATGGCAGGAGTTTTGCTTTTCGTGGTGACTGAGCTTCGACTGTGTATTTGTATTGCCGATTTTCGTGCAGCAAAAGCGTCCTGGGTGGTGGAATGCAATTAGAGTTTGCACATAGTTAGGACCATCTGTGGCAATCCTGTTCTCAGAAGACTTAAGTTCGGTTTGTCAATTTATTTCCTCTTCTACACCGGTAAGCCGTACCAATTCTGCACTAGTTCAATCCTCCAGCCTCTTTCCGTCACAAAGCATTGGCTTTGCCTGCAAGCTCGGGGTGGCATGCAGTAGTTAGCAGTGTCTCTCCGTGAACCGTCAAAGCCGTTTGTTTATGGCTGGTTGCTTTGGTATGCCGGTATGAGCGCAAGCTCAAGTGCTCCTTCTCACCTCCGCGTCAGTGTCTTGAAACCACTCAGTGGAGATGACCATTTGCTTTCTTCCACCTTAACGGGAATCTACTATGCAAGAGAAAATTCGTCAGAACGCCGTTTTGCTAATACTTGCTTTGTTTTTCACTACCGCGGCTCTAGTACTCTTTGTTCCGCCGGTGGCACAGTCGCTTGGATATCACAATTTCGCCGATACAACCACTCTTTGCGGAGTGCCGAATTTCTGGAATGTGGTTTCCAATGCCAGTTTTCTTGTGGCCGGTGTTTTAGGCCTGGCCTTCATGCTGCGCCCCGGGGTGGCAAGCGGCTCCACCACATTCGCAAACAGTTCCGAGTGGTGGCCCTATTTTGCTTTCTTTCTTGGCGTCACTGCCACCGCATTTGGTTCGGCATATTACCACTGGGCACCTGACAGCAATACACTGGTCTGGGATAGGCTGCCTCTGGCAGTAATGTTTATGGCCCTGTTCGGAGCTGTCATTTCTGAGAGAATCGAGCCGGAAGCGGGTCGCTTCTTGACACTGCCATTGGTGTTGTTTGGTGCTGCTACCGTAGTCAATTGGGCTGTCACTGAGCATCTTGGATTGGGTGATTTGCGCCTCTATGCCGTGGTGCAATTCTTTCCAATCATTTGCGTGCCTGTCATACTCTGGCTCTTTCCCGCTCGCTACACCAGGGCCAACGATCTGCTTGTTTCTATTGGTTGGTATGCGCTGGCCAAGGTTTTCGAGACTTTTGATCTGGCCGTGTATGAGGCGCTGGGCTTGAGCGGGCATACCATCAAACATATGCTTTGCGGTGTAAGCGCCTATTGGATTTTACGCATGCTTCGCCATCGTCAGGTTATCTGATCTACGCCAAGCTGGAAAGGCAGCCCTGGTGCGGCCTTTCCAGCCATCTGTGCTTATGGTGGCGGAGTAAATTTGTGGACCCTGCGTTAATATCTGCTTTTAAATTCTTTTCCCGGAAAGATATTATATGCAGTAATAAAAATGCCAAAAAAAGTGAAAAGCGGCGGCTGTGGCTGTCTCTGTAGTGTTTGCCCGTGTGCAGGGAGCAGCCGCGGTCAGATGATAACTGCGGCTGCCGGTGCTTGTCTGAGTTCTTGCTCTAGGGCTGAACTTGCGAAGAGGGCAAGACTGAGGCTTCCATTATCCGTCCCTGCCGCCTTGCTCGTTCAATCCTGCAGGCTTCTTCAGGCTTTGTTCGAACCGGGCCCACTGACCGTCATGGTGACGGCCTGCGTGTTGTGGTTTCTGGTGGTAGAGACCACGAGACCTTGCTCGATACAGCCTTTGATCACGGCGTCCACCGCTTCCTGTCCGTATTTGCTGACATCGATGGAGGTGACGGTGCCCTGACCGTTACTGATCAGCATCAGGGTGATCTGTTGCTTCCGGTCACTTTCCAGTCTGGAGGTTTCCGCTTCCACACTGGCTTTGTGCTCCTGGGCGTCACGCTTCCTGTCCTGGTTGCTGCGAATTTTTCCGCCCAGGAACATGCCCACTACCGGCAGGAGGAAGCCGCCCTTCATGATCAGTTCGGCACAAAAGGCCAGACCGAAGAGGGCGGCGATGAAGAGGATGAAGGTCAGGTTCGGGCGCGCTTTGGCCCAGGCCGTACGTTCGAACACGGTCATGAAATAGCCCACCGGGACGCAGGCAAACAGGATGACGAACATGTAGATGGTTTGCTGGTTATTCATTAGTGCTCCAGGTCTTTCTCCAGGGCTGAGGTCTTGATTCAGCTTGCTTGGCCGTGAGAAACAAGCAAGAAGCCGACTGACTTTCGTCAGCCGGCTTCTCCTTGGTTTTGACAGCGCGGTTGATGGTGATTCTCGCCAGTGGCGGAACCAATAAGAGTCTGGCGCCTGTCAGCGCAGACCACCCTTGTAGCGGTCCGGATTTTTGTCCGGGTCGTCGTCGCCGGGGTCGTAGTCCTGGAACACCAGAACCAGAATGACCATGAAGCTGATCATGCCGCCGATCAAGCCGGGCAGCTTTTCAGCATCGGTTTTGCCGTGATAGGCAAAGGTGAAACAGGTGAACATAGTGATCAGGAACGTCACCGCGAAGATACGGTCGCGAATGAACTTGTTGTTCCAGATTTTGATGAGCCAGTTTTTCATAGCGGGTCCTTGTTGATTTCTTCCTCGTTCAGTTTCCTTTCGAAGGAGGTTGCGAGGGGAGCTTTTGGCTCCTTTATGCTGGGATAAATGGGGCTGCCGAGTCTTGAAAGTCAGTTCGACTATCAAAAGCCGGCAGTATGTTCGTCCTCGTGCCGCTAGTTTCGGTGCCTGCTTTGAAGCCCTCGCTTACTGCGGGGGCAGGCTTTGCAGAAGCTCGCGGAAATGAGCGGCGCCGGCGTTGAGGTAGCCCTGGTTGTACTTCTCGGAGACCGTGGAAGGGTCGCTGAAGATGGCGATGGCCCGGTTGATCAGTTCGCGCGCCTCTTCCTGGGGCGGGTTGTCGGTTTCGAGCAGCACCTCGCCGAGGTTGGCACAGGCGATGGCAGAGATCGGGTCAGCGTCCTCCACCAGGCGCCTGGCCAGGGCCAGACCGGCACGGGCGTGGCGCACTGCCGTGGCCTTGGCTGCACGGGCCTGCGCCAGACCGACCTTGACGGTGATGAGCCAGAACTGCTGCTCGGTGTTGGTGGCCTGGGCCTTGTGCAGAAGGGTCTGGGCCAGGTCGACGAACGGCGCCGCCAGGTCCGGTCGGGAACGGGTGAGCCAGTGCTGGGCCAGATGGGTGAGATTCTGAGCCTGACCGATCATGACGGCGGTGTCGTCGGTGGGATGGGCGCAGGAGCAGCCCTCGTGATGTTCGTGGGACATCGTTTTTACCTCTGAGGAAAATTTGTGGATGAGATACCGGGGCAGAACGTTTTAGCCCTGCCGCCGGTGCTTCGACTGAGGTTGGTTGGCTTCAAGCCTTGACGGGCTTGCGGGCGTCGATTTCCTGCAACATCGACTCGATGCTGCGGCGGACGCACTCGATGGCTTGCCGCGGGTCGGCCGGCAGGTCCCTGTAGGCGATGGGCTTGCCGATGGCCACAGTGGCTCCGTAGAGCACCATGGATTTCTTCACGTAGACGGGCTTGCCGTCTTTCATGATGGGCTGACCATCCTCACCCAGCGCCTTCTCGCTGTAGCGGAAGGTGCGGATGAGCTTCATACCGATGGCATAGGTGAAGCGCTGGAACCAGGTGGCTTCCTGGTGATGGGTCTTGTAGCGGATGGCCACGGGCAGGGCGTAGAGAGGCTCGTCGCCAATCTGTGCTGCTGCCTGCTGCAGCATGCGGGTAGCGCCGGTGCGGAAGGTCTTGGGACCGATGTCGCCGCTGTAGATCAGCATTCCCTGCGGGAAAAGCAGCATGCGGCTGCCCTTCGAGTAGGTGAGGATCTTGGCGCCGGTATCGACCACGGCCTGACCGCCGCCGTCCTGGGATTTGCCACCCTCCACCTGTACGCCGACAGTGCCGATCCAGGCAGCGACGGTGGCCACGAAGGGGTTCTTGATTTCGGCAGCCTTGGAGAGCTGGCGGTAGGAGAAGGGAATGGCCTTGCCGACCACGCCGAAGTCCCAGGTGATCATGTGGTTGGGCAGAACCAGAGCCCGGCCCTGGAATCTGGCGTTTTCCTTGCCGAAGACCTGCACCGGTCCTACCAGCAGGCGCGTTCCCACATTGGCGATGAGCTTGAAGGTCCAGCGCGCCAGCTTGGTTGAGGGAGGCGTCATGTAGCCGCTCACTTGCAGCTTGCGCCCTTCGTTGAACCAGTAGGCGGTGCGGAACAGAATGAAGAGGCCGAGAGCAGTTCCGGCCGTCCAGAGGAGAATTGACATTGGTGTCATGAACACTCCATGGGATGAAGTTTGAACGGTTGAGTGGGTTTGACAAAGCGAGAGTGCACCCGGAACTTGAGGTGTTGGGTGCTCAATCGGTTGGTCGTGACTAGCTGACTATGATCGAGGCCGCGCCCTTGATGGCCGTGAGCTCGATGTGACGAGTTTTGACTCCCGGGTCACCGTCGATGTTCGGGGTGACGGCGCGGTCGGTCTCGATGGAAACGCTGCGGCAGCGGATCCGCAAGTAGTCATCCTTGAGGTCGGCGCGACCGGAAGCCAGGGCCATGGACATGCGCCCCAGGGAGAGGAAGCTGGATGACTTGAGCAAGACCACGTCGATGAGACCGTCGGAAGCGTTGCAACCGCGGCTCAGGGCCACCATGGACGGTGGGATGGTGTTCAGGGCGAAGAGCGCCGAAGCTTGCACGCTGGTGACGTCATCGGCAGCGGTCTTGATGGTGTAGGTGACGGGCTCGGGGTTGAAGCTGGCCGCTACCATGCGCATGGCATAGGCAAACTTGCCCAGCCAGCGTTTCATGCCGGGGCTGGCGAAGGAAATGGCATCGGAGAGCTTGCCGAAGCCGGTGGCGACGATGTAGAGCTGGCGATGTTCTTGACCGCTTTCGTCCACACAGGTGAGTTGCACCATGTCCACCGGTTGGGCCTGACCCCGCACCAGCATCTGCACAAACTTTTGCGGGTCCGGTACGGCATAGAAGGCCCGTGCGAAGAGGTTGCCCGTGCCGGCCGGAAAGACCGCCATGGGTAGTTTTTCAGCTTGCAGCAGGGTGGTGGCGCCGCCCTGGCGAGCGCCGGTATCGGCGACTGCCTTGGCATGCCCGGCGACCTCATATGCAGCCAGGATGCCTTCGGCTACTTGACAGACAGTTCCGTCACCGCCGCAAGCAATGACCAGATCCACCTGCCCGTCTTCGGCTGCCTTCTGGGCGAGCATGCGGGCTGAGCCGGGCTCAGCCGTGGTGGTGAGCCGGATGGCTTCGATGGAGTGGGCTGCCAGAGCCCGAACCAGGGTGTCGATCTTGCCGCTTTTGGCAGAACCGCCCGTGGGATTGAAGATAATGGCGACACGCGATTTTGTGAATAGCACTGTTCCTCCCAGTTCGGTGGGTGAAAGAGGGTGCAGAAAAAGCTTGCCCTGAGACTTGACCGACAGGGAGAGCCAGGACTCAAAAGTCATGGCTCCCCCGCCAGTTCAGTCAGTCTTGTCCCAGGGCGTCTGGTCCTGCGTTTTCATGAAGCTGTACAGTCGCTGCCAGTTCTCCAGGAAGAGTTTGGCGCGCTTGGGCGACCTGATGATGTTGAGGTTGTTGTTCTGGAAGTCGGCGGAGCCGGAATAGTTCCAACTGCCGTCTTCCACCCATTCGCCGTCGCGAACGGTAGCTTTCAGGTGCATGATTTGCCCGCGCTTCTGAGAGGTGCCGATCACCACTTCGATGCCGGCATCACGCAGTCGCTGCACTTGCTCTTGTTGGTACTTGAGTCCGGTCTTGTTGCGTCCACCTGAGAGAGTCTGCGACTTGTCCACGAGGACGATGATGTCTTTGACTCCGCGTCCCTTCAGCTCGATGAGCTTGTCGGTGATGCTTTCCTCAGTGAGCGAGTAGCTGGCGATACGCAAGGAGTGCTTGGTACCATCCAGGAAGTTCAGGTAGGCGGCAAGACCGCTCTGGTAAGGGGTGAAGACCGTTTCGATGTAGTCCTGGGGGTCGACGCCGCTTTTGGGCAGGGAATGACCGTACCAGGTGCCGGCACCGAAGGTCATGACCAGCATCGTTAGGGCAAGCAGGGCTTGCCGCAGGCGAGTCTTTATCATAGCTGAGCCTTGGGTTATGGTTTCAGACAGAGAGACTCCAGACCCTGTGGGGTCTGGAGTAAGCCGATTACATACGAGCGCTCACACTGGCGCTTAGGAACTGGACTCGTCGATGACCTCGATGGCCCGGATGTTGTCGTTGGTGACGTTGGAAGCCACCAATTGGTCGAGTTGGCGCATGGTCATTTTCACGTTCATGCGGAACTCCAGCTCGCCGCTCGTGGTGCGGGTGTAGCGATTGATGGCTGAACCCTGCGGGAAGAGCTTCTTCGCCTCCTCGAACTTGTCGTGGGGGCAGACGATGCGCAGCACGTGTTCACCGGTATCGTCCGGGGGGAAGATCCAGTAGGAGAGCTGCATGTAGATGACGATGATGACCGTCACCAGGATTGCCCAGAGCAGGTAACCGAAGCCGCAGCAGATACCTACGCCGGTGGCGTAGAGAATCATGGCCGAGGTGGTGAGACCCTGGGTTTTCCAGCCGTTCTTCCAGATCACACCGGCGCCGAGGAAGGCGATACCGGCAAGAAGCTGACCGGGAAGACGAGCGGGGTCGCCAATTTTCGTGGCGTCGAAAACAACAAGACCGACCATGGTGATCAAGCAGGCGCTGGCGCAGACAAGGGTGTTGGTGCGGACACCAGCCACCTTGTGCCGCTTGCGGCGCTCGAGACCAAGCAGCGTTCCCAGCACAATCGAGACCAGGAAAGGCGGCAGATAGAGCTTCGAGGTCAGCATCTGCGGGGAAGTGAGCAGATGTTGAAACCAGTTGTTCATCCAGTCGGGTACGAGAGAAGACAGATTGACAGCGTAGTTGGTAATTTGGTCGAGCATGATGCTCACTCCTAAGCAAAGTCGATTTGTACATCCGACCGAGGCCGCTCCTGCCACTCAGCAGAAGTATGGTCGGAGACAAATTCGAGAGGTTAAACACGACTCTCATCACTTTCAGTAAGACCGCCAGCCAGTCAAGGCTGGTGCTCGCCATCAGGTATGCAAGGCGGCGAGTAGTTCTACCAGGCTCGGTTCAGCACGTTGCCGGATAAGCGAAAGTCTCGGGGAAACCTCTTCAGATTCACGAGCCGT
>JACRFZ010000024.1 GCA_016212515.1 Candidatus Melainabacteria bacterium | reverse complement strand
TTGCTTGGTATCATCACCGCCGATGATGTCATCGACGTTTTGAAGGAAGAAGCCACCGAAGATATCTATCAGTCATCCGGTATTTCGGCCGGTTCCGAAACTCAGGAGCAGTTGGGCTACAACGTGCGCCGAGCCTTTTCCGCCAGACTCCCCTGGCTCCTGGTCACCCTCATGATCGAAACCGGATCGGCATCAGTGATCACCCATTTCGATTCGGTCATTCAGCAAACCGTTCAGGCCGCAGCATTCATGCCTCTGCTCTCGGGAGTGACCGGCTCCGTGGCCACTCAGTCTACCTGTATTGTCATTCGCGGCACCGGTAGGAACGCCGGCTTCGGGCTGAAAGCAGCCCTGCGCAATATCTGGCACGAAGTTAAAGTGGGAGTCTTGCTGGGACTATTTTGCGGACTGTCCTGCTACCTGGTCAGCACTTTCATGGGCAGCAGCAGCCAGGCTCTTGGAATCGTGGTCGCCACCTCTCTTTTCATCACCATGACCGTGGGCGTGCTGCTCGGTACCCTCATGCCGATGCTCTTCCAGAAGTTGGGCGTGGAACCGGCTCATGCCAGCGGGCCCTTCATTACAAGCATCCTTGATGTCTGTACAATGTCAATTTACCTTACAATAGTGCATCTCTTCCTCAGCCATTTTCATTCCGGCTTCTAGATAACCAGCTACCCGGCCGCAGGGGAGAACGTGAATAAGAGAGAATCAGCAACGTCAGCACCAGCTTAAGGACCCGCTTAAGGAAGCAAAAGTGATGGAAAAGACCATGGAAAAAATCAGCCGCGACCCCCTGGCCGACATGCTCAAACGTCGGGAAGAAGCCGCCGCCGTTAACCAGGCCCAGGTAGACAGCCGCCATCAAAAGGGAATCCTGACGGCCAGGGAGCGCATTGAAAAGCTGGTGGACCCGCAAAGTTTTATGGAAATCGATCGCTATGCGCTGCACCAGTGCCGGGAATTCGGCATGGATGAAAAGCGCAACCTCGGTGACGGTGTAATCACCGGGCAGGCCACCATAGACGGCAGACCGGTTTATCTCTTCGCCCATGACGCGACCTTTGTGGGCGGCGCCCTGGGTGAGGTCTTCGCCCGCAAGGTTTGCAAAGTCATGGATCTGGCCGACCAGGCTGGTTGTCCGGTTATCGGACTGAACGAAAGCGGCGGAGCCCGTATCCAAGAAGGGGTGCGTTCTCTGGCCGGTTATGCCGATATCTTCTACCGCAATGTCAAAAGCTCCGGTGTCATTCCCCAGATCTCCGTCATCTACGGCGCCTGCGCCGGTGGTGCCGTCTATAGCCCGGCCGTGACCGACTTCACCATCATGGTCAAAGACAAAAGCTATATGTTCGTGACCGGCCCGGAAATCGTTCGAACCGTGACGGGAGAAGACGTCACCCTGGAAGAACTGGGCGGCGCCCTCACTCATAACAAGAAGTCCGGAGTCGCTCAACTCCTGGCGGAGGATGAAGAAGATTCCTTCTATCTGACCAGAAGACTTTTGTCCTTCATTCCCTCCAACAACCTCGACTCGCCACCCCAGGAAGCGCCGGAGTCCGTGCAAGAACCCTCGGGGCAGGAAGACCTCGATACTATTGTGCCGGTGGAAGCCACCAAGCCTTATGACATGCACAAAGTAATCGAAAAAATCGTAGACGGCGGAGACTTCTTCGAGATCTCGCCTCATTTCGCCGGCAACATCATTACGGGCTTTGCCAGACTGGCCGGACATTCAATCGGCATTGTGGCCAATCAGCCCCGAGTCCTGGCCGGTTGCCTCGATATCAACGCCTCGGTCAAAGCCGCTCGCTTCGTGCGTTTTCTTGATGCCTTCAATATTCCGGTGGTGACCTTTGTGGATGTGCCCGGCTACTTGCCTGGCACAAACCAGGAACTGGGCGGCATTATCAGACATGGCGCCAAGCTGCTTTATGCCTATTGCGAAGCCACAGTTCCCAAGCTGACGGTGATCACCCGCAAAGCCTATGGTGGCGCCTTTGATGTCATGGGCTCCAAGAATGTCGGCGGCGATTTCAATTTTGCCTGGCCCACGGCTGAAATTGCTGTGGTAGGAGCGGAGGCGGCTGTCAACTTGCTTTACCGTAAGGAATTGAAAGAAGACAAGGACGGCAAGCGCTTCAAAGAACTGGTGCAGGAATTCAAGGACCGCTTCGCCAACCCCTACATAGCCTCCCAGGAAGGCTATATAGATGATGTCATCAAACCCTCGGAAACCAGGGAAAAACTCATCCAGGCTCTCAGCGTACAAAAGAACAAGCGGGTGGAAAGACCTCGCCGCAAACACGGCAATATTCCGCTCTAGTTCAAGTCAGGCTGGTTGAAGCCGGACCGGCGTCCATAAGAAGCTTACGAGGCGGCTCTATACGACTGAGGCCGGGATAAACCAGACTGAAACCGGTCACGGCCCGGCCGCTCTCTTCAAGCTCGCACTCACCGCCATCTGTCTCCACTGAAGACACCGGCGCGGCAAGATCGGAGGTCTCAGCCCCGGTAGCAAAAGAGAGCAAATTGGCGTGCACGAAAAAGGGCGAGGGCAGATAACTGTCATAGCGAGCGACCGGGTCCTCGCCATTGGTTGCCTTGACCAGGTATTGACGAGTTTTCTCCAGTTCGGACGGCTCGCTTTGAACGATAAAGACGCCCCGTAAAAGATAAGACCCCTGTCGTCCCTGAATCTTAGCGGTCTGGGTCAAAAAATCCTGGACCAGGTTAAACTGTTCGGCACCACCAAGCACCACTAAAGCTAGAAACAACACATGTCCGGTCTGCGACTTAAATGCCACCTGCAGGGCTGGCTTAAGAGTGCGGGTAAAAAAACCACCCTCCAGTTGCTTAAACTCCACTTTCTCCACCTTGGAAAAGACTTGCCAGAGGCGCATCTGCCTGTTGTAGAGTCCGGTTTGATGGGAGCGCTTGAAAAAGTCCTGGAATAAATAGCGCACCAGGTCAAGAACGAGGGCGCCGTGCTCACTATTTGCAATCGGGCCCGAAGGCTCAAAAACGAGATTGCTACAGGCAGCATCTAGATCAATCGACGTACAGCCGCGTGGATTCTGGACAATGGTGCCCAGATTGTAAGCTTCAGGGTCGCGATTTTTTATCAGTATTGAGGAGATTGCGGCTGCCATTTTGCTTTATGGTCAAACGTGGTACATCTATGTTAACGGCCTAGGCAGTTAGTGTACCAGCAGACGACAAATTGGGAGGTAAATTGCAGGAAAAGTCTGACTGGCTCTACCTCAGTGGCCGCATATCAGGTAAACTGATAACAGGCGTCTTGGTTGCGCCCGCTTCCATTTTGGTTTAAATGCGGGTGAGGTGGGGATTTTTCTATCTATCGGATTTTGTCTACCATCGTTGAGTGTGAAGATAGCCTGACAGAAAGCCGGCGACACCTGAAAATAGGTTCGTTACTTCCAAACGTCGACCTAGCGGGTCAGGAATAGTATTTAATGCCTCTTCTACCAGCCAAAAACAGTACTCAAGAATTCGACCAATCGGCGCAAGCGGTATTGGCCGACCTGAAGAAGGGCGGCTCAGAAAAGCGTAACGAATTTGTTTGGATTCAACAAGAACGGGTTTTTGCCGTGGCACTTCTGGGTACGGGCAGCCAGGAGAGCGCCGCCCAGGTAACAATTTCAGCCTTCAACAATGCCTTTGCCGCTCTCAACCATTCCCTTCCCAAAAATCCGGAAATGTCAGTTTGGGACTGGCTTTCTCAGTATGTAGTGGAAGCCATGGGGGAGTTTCACAACGAATTTTCCGGCGCCCCAGACGACGAAGACGCCGACCCCGCCCAAGACGGCTCCGCTAATATGGACTGGGAGACTACTGTTTTGCTGGGCGTTCAGCGCGTCAAGCGCTGCATAAACCAGCTCCCCCAGGAGCAGAAAAGAGTGTTTTTACTCCGTCACTCCCTTGACCTCAATTATGACCAGATTTCAATAGTCACCAACCAGAAAGTTGAAAAGTGCATAGCCCTGCTCTATAGAGCCAGAGTACAAGTAGTCAAATGCCTTGGAAGAGGCTGAAGGCAAACAAATTCCCAGAGAGTCGATAACAGAGATTTAGTGTCCGCCGAGACAAAAAGGTTTAAATAAGGAATGTCTGACGCGCAATTTCGATTACTAATCCAACGGTCATTTGACGAGGAGCTCAGCAAACAGGAGCACCGCGCCCTCATTGATCACCTGGAAGGGTCAGAATCCGGCCAGAAATTTCACCACCAATTGGATCAGATGATTCAAGCAGCGCAAGATACTCCGCTGCCAGATGAACTCCGTCCACAGAATCCCGAAGCCCTTGCGAGAATGATCATGGAACAACTTCCTCAGAAAAAAGGTTCAGTTTTCGGTTTCCTCACCAATCTGTTTTCAGGCGGATCAGGTGGTGCCAAACCGAAACAGAAAAAGGCTGAGCCTCAAAACGGCAAAGGCAAGGTCAAGGACAAAGGACCGGACAAAGGCAAATTCAAAGGTAAAGGGAAAGGCAAAGAGCCCGACTTTGAAACCGAAGACGACGAGATTGATCAAACTCCGAGCCCGGCCGGCCGCGGTGGCATGAAGTTCCAGCGCAAGACCAAGGAAGTAGATCAAGAAGAGATCGAAAGCCAGGTCGGTGGTTTCTCCAGGCTTAAATCGATAGGCACAAAAGCACAGGAACAGGAAAATCGGGAAGCGCAATCCACAACTCGTTCCCTGGGCGAAAAATTCTCTATGCCCTGGGCCGCTCAGAGCGGCATGGAAGAAGGTCCCCTCACTCTGGCCGAATCCATCAAGCGTAAGGTGACGGAGTCTCAAAAACTTTCCCCCCTCGATGAAGATGACCTCTCTGGCTCTCACAACGAGCTCACCGGCGGTGGTTTTGCCGCCCCGGCCCAGAGCAGCAGCTTCGCTCCCAGTACAGCCAGCGCCTTCAGTCCGCCCTCCGGTTTCAACCAACCATCAGGCTTCAGCCAGCCGGAAGAGGGTGGCAATGAAGCCTGGAGCACACCGGTCAATATGCCGAACAAACAGCCCGTTAAACTGGGCGCCCCCGGCCCCTCTCCCGCTCAAGGCGGCTTTGCCGATCCAAGCGGCTTCGCCTCCAGTCCAAGTGCTCCGGCCCAACCGCCCGTCGGGTTCGGCGCTCCCGCCGATTCAGAACACCGTGGCAGCGCCATTGGTCTGGCCCCCAAACAGCAAGAACCGCAAGCAAAAGCGCCGGTGAGTGATTGGGGCGGAAGCTGGGCCCCGGAAGGAGGAGCCTCGGTCGAAAACAAAGCCAACTGGGGCGGCACCGCCGGTAATGCAAATGCCTCGGGCAGCGGGGCGGCAATCAAACCGCCGCAGGAAGCCCCCAAAGCTGACTGGGGTTCAGGCTGGAATGCCCCCACCGATACCAGACAACCACTCAAGTCTTCAGAATCTTGGGCCATACCTGGTTCCGAAGGTGCCGGTTCATGGAACAGCACACCCGAGCCCCATGCCAGAGATGCGGAGTCTAGTCCGGCACCGGCCCCGGCTCCTGAAGTAAGTGCGCAACCGCCGCAACCTGCCGCTAATGATCCCTGGGGGGCAGCACCGGCAGCGGCAAACAATTCCTGGAACAGCGCACCGGCTGCTGCTAATACAGGCTGGGGCGGAGAAGCATCTGCACCGGCAGCCTGGGGTCAGGAAGTCAGTGCGGCTCCTGTTCCTGCACCGGCTCCTGCGCCCAGCCCTGCACCTGTGACTCCGGCGGCCTGGGGACAAGAAGCGAGTCCGGCGGCTATGCCCTCCCCGACACCCACTGCAGCCCCTCAAACTAATGCCGGCGGCTGGGGTGAGACCGCTGCACCGAGCGCCAGCCCTGCCGGCTGGGGAGAAACGGCTGCACCGAGTACCAGTGCGGCCGGCGGCTGGGACCAGGGTAACTGGAATCCGGCACCGACGCCTGCCGTCTCCGCTCCTGCTGCGCCCGCCCCTGCCCCCGCCCCCGCACAAATTTCCGCACCGGCATCCGATCCCTGGGCACAAGCCACACCAGCTGCAGCTCCCGGCCAGGGCTGGGGGCAAGCGCAAGGCTGGTCGCAAAATGCCGCACCACAAAATCAGCCCTCAGCTCCTGCTCCGGCGCCGACAGCCGATCCCTGGGCTCAGCCACCGGCCGCGGTGGTGACCGAAGCAACTCCTGCAGCACCGGCAGCAGGTGGCTGGGGTACGCCGGCCGCACCGGCCGACGCGAAGCCTGCCGGTGGACAAAAACGCAGTTGGGCTACGGCAGAACCAGACTTGATCGAAACCGGAACATTCAGAGCCTTCACACCCAATCTGGATAACCAGTTGGGAGCTAAAGGCAGACCTGAACCACCCAAGCCGGCGGCCAATCCATTTGCCAACACCCAGGTGGGCGGACAGCCCATAGCCGGCGCTCAACCTGCATCGGACAACCGTTGGGACGTACCGATATCGGAACGCCTGCCGCAGCAGCAGATGGATGGTCAACTACAGGTTCAGATACCTGGAGTCAATCAACCGGCCGCTCCGGCTCCGCAGCAGCAAGCCCAGCCTGCATCCGAGAACCGCTGGGATGTTCCCATCTCGGAAAGAGTAAAGATGCAGCAGGATGGACAGCAGGTAATTCCCACACCGGCACCGGTCACTCCTGTAGGCATGCCCGGCACCCCTGGTGCAGGCATACCCGTCAACCAGATCGTAGAGAAAATGGGTGAAGTGCTTGAAGGGGGCAAAGGTCAACAACAAGCAGCCGACAATCGTTGGGATCTACCTATTTCAGAGCGCATGAAAATGCAGCAGACTGAAAGCGGCAGCCAGCAACAAGTGCAACCGGTGGTGGAAGCAGCACAACCGGCCGGCTGGAACCAACCGGCGCAGGCCTCAGGCTGGGAGCAAGCTCCAGCTCCGACCCAGGCGGTCATGCAGCCGGCACCGGCGCAAGAAACACCCTGGGGCAACGCACCGGCGAGCACTCCGGCACCAGCACCAATTCAAGCAGCGGCAGACAGCTCTCCCTGGGGCAACACCGCTCCCCAGCCGGTCCAGGACAACAATTGGGGACAGGCACCATCCCCGGTGCAAAGCGCCCAAGACAACTCGCCCTGGGCCACCGCTGCCGCACCACAACCGGCACAGAGCAGCGGTTGGTCTAATGCACCAACCGCCGCACCAGTGCAGGCCGCTGCCGAAAGCTCCCCCTGGAGTACAGCGCCGCAAACTCCAGCCGCCTCCAGTGGTTGGAATCAGGCTCAACCACAAGCACCAGCCAATACATGGGCAGCCGCTCCGCAGAACCCGGCTCCGCCGGTTGCAGAGACTCCTGCAGCGCAAGCGGTATCAGGTGGTTGGGGGAACGAAGCACCGGCAGCAAAAGCAACTGAAATTACCGATAAGGGCAAAGCCGGTGGACTGTTCAACATCGACAACAATGCCATTGACGAAATTTTCGGCGGTATGGGAGTAAAAGAATCGGTCAGCCAGACTGTGGTAAACACCGGTTCAGGTGAAGTAAGTCAACCGACAGCACCGGTGCAACAGGCGGCTGCTCCGGCAGCGGCTGAGAGTTCACCCTGGGCGACAGCGCAACCGGCACCATCGCCGGTACCAGCGCCGACAGCAACACCATGGACAGCCGCTCCACCAGCCGCTGCCCAGGCTAGTTTCGCACCCCCTCAAAATCCGGCACCGGCGGCAGAAGCACAACCAGCTCCCCCTCAAAAAGGTCTGTTCCAACTCAACGACAATGAGGTAGATCAGATCTTCAATAAGATGGGAGTGGAAGAGCCTTCTATTCCCATTGCCAAAACGGGTGAAATGGCAGCAGCCTTCGCTCCCACAGCAGCCAGCCAGGGCAATTCCGGCTGGGCTACTCCGGCAGCAGCGGCACCGGCCGCCACGCCCTGGGCACAGGGCCAGGCCCCGGCGGCAGCCGCCTGGCCTGCAGCCAGTGCCGATGCCAATGCCAATGCGAGCGCCGGTGCCAATGCCTGGCCTGCTGCTCCGGCCGCCGCAAACAGCGGCTGGTCCAACGCACCGGCTCAGACAGCGCCGCAACAGCCACAGGGTCCCCCGACCGGAAATCTCTTTTCCGTTGACAACGGCGTCATGAACTCCATTTTCAGCGGCGGACAACAACCTGCCGCCCCCGCTCCAGCCCCCATGGCTATACCGCAAGACCTCGGTCCGGCGCCGAAGATAGAAGGGGTGGGTCGTCTCGATGCCAACGCCGACAACTCTCAAGATACTGGTTCCGGCAGAATTGCGGCCATTGGCAAATTCCTCCTGGACCAAAAAGATCTGGACAAAATCGGCAAGCTGACCAACTCGGATCTAGCAGAAGGAAAACTGAGAATTCTCACCATGGAAGCATCTCAGGACCTGCAAGAATTGTTGGCCCAGATAGGCCGACAACAGGGTGTGATCGGCTCGGTAATTGTTGGGCATGACGGACTGCTAATCGCCAACACCATGCCCTCGGACATGGATGCCGAGTCGGTAGGAGTGTGGGCCCTCGGGGTCTACATGAACACCGACCATGTCACCAAGAAAATGGGTCACGACCGGGTCCACCAGGTGGTCTCTCGCACACCGAGAGGCTATGTGGTCATAGCCGACTTCGGAGGCGGTCTCCTGGTGACGGTCACTGACGGCAATGATACGGATCAACTGATTCCACTCATGCGCACCATCACCTTGCTGGTCAACTAAACGGCAGCGAATCGAATCAAAAAGAAATCGCCTTTCTCAGGTCTAATGAGAAAGGCGATTTCTTCTGTCTAACTGTCTAATGACTGAGGATGTAGCGGCTCATGGTCCGTACACCAAATGCGGTGCCGCCTTTATTCAATTCATCCTTATCCCTGTCCAACCAGGAGACTCCGGCAACATCCATGTGCACCCAGGGTAGATTTTCTGTGAACTCTTTGATGAACATACCAGCCGAACTTGAACCGGCTTCTCCTCTGGAACCGGCATTCTTCAGGTCTGCAATATCGCTCTTCAAACCCTCTTTGTATTCATCAAAAAGTGGCAGTTGCCAGAACTGCTCCCCACAGCTCTTGCCGCTTTCCATCAGGGCGGCAATCATCTGGGGGGAAGTGCCCATGATACCGGCGGCTACTCTTCCCAGAGCCGTCACCACTGCGCCTGTGAGAGTAGCGATATCGATCAGTTCGTCAACACCTTCCTTGATAGCATAGGTAATGGCATCAGCAAGGATAAGCCTTCCCTCCGCGTCAGTATTGTTCACCTCGATGGTCTTGCCGTTCATAGACTTGAGCACATCGCCCGGATGCAAGGCGTTATCACCCGGCATATTCTCAGTTGCTGCCACTACTGCCAGTACCGACACTTTGGGCTTGAGAGCGCCGACAACCTGCATGGTAGCGAGCACGGAAGCAGCACCGGACATGTCATACTTCATATGTTCCATACTTTGAGCCGGCTTCAGGGAAAGTCCGCCTGAATCAAAGGTAATGCCTTTGCCGATCAAGCCGACCGTCTTCTTGGCGCGACTATAGTTATACTTCAGAACAATCAAACGGGGTTCTTCCTTAGCCCCTCTCGCCACGCCCAGAAATGCACCCATACCAAGTTTTTCAGCCTGGGCGGCATCGAGAACCTTCACGTCCAGACCGTATTCCTTGGCAATACGACGTGCTTCATGGGCCAGGCGTGTGGGAGTCATGTATACAGGGGGCTCGGCTATCAGTTCGCGAGCCAGATTGGTAGATTGTGATATGGTGAGAGCACGCTTCACGGTAGCCTCAAATTTAGCCTTGCTCAAACCGCTCTTGAAAGACAGAGACCAGCGTTTGGACAAGGGTTCGTTTCTTCTGCTCTCGTCTTGCGCCTGCGTTTTGTAACGCAGGAAACTAAAGGAAGCCAGAACAAAGCACTCCAGAGCGGCTTCCAAAGCCACTTCCTCCGAGAGCTTTTTGGTATCACGCAAACAAATACAGACAGACCGCTCTTTCTCTGCACTGCCTTTTTTCTTGCCGTTACTGCCGCCAATGACATCGGTATTCGGCATAGAGGCCAGGCGCCTGGACACCTGCGCACCGAGCTTACGATAAAGAGCGGCGTTTACATCGGCTTCCTTGCCCAGTCCATAAAGACATATCTTCTTAAAAGGCGCGGCACCGTAGGTCGGTAGCCAGACCTGCTGTCCGCTCTTGCCGCTGAAGCCATCTTCCTGAGCTGCCGTTTTCCAGGAAGCAAGCACCGCCTTATCGAACCCTTTGTCGAGGGAGGTCAGCAATTTGGCAGGATCCTCCTGGGCATAGACCGGCAGAACCAAGACATCCGCATCTAAATGACTGAGAGAGCGCCCTTCCAAGTGTACCTTCATTTGTGCCTCCTGAACTAATTGGTATGGGTATTGATAACACGTGCAACTATATCGTCAACAATCTTGCTGTCATTGGAGTCCAACTGTCTGCGACAATAGGCCAGATAGGCTTCCATCCAGCGCCGCAGTTCCAGAAGAACAGCCGAAACAGGGACACCGGAGCGCTTCATCTGCGACAAATTCACCGAAATCCGTCCTTCATGATCAATGTGAAAACGCGTCTTTGCTTGCGAATCACCATGGACGTAGTGCAAAGATGAGTTGAGCAGCATTTTGTTATCTTCCGGACCAATCATCGGCTGCAATTCCTCTGTGATCTTTTGAAAAATTGTCAGCGGTCTGAAGAGACTGCCCTGCTGAATGTTAGCCAGGCGCAATTGCACCAGCAAGTAAATGCTCTTGAATATCATGTGGGTAGTCCAATTATCGTAAGATTTGACCACCTCATCCAGGGTGGAGAGCCCATCTATAAAACCGGCCAGTTCCGAGATCCGGCGCCGATCTTCAGCCAGCACCGGACTCTCATCAAGATACTTGAGCGGCTGGCTGTGCATCTGGATCCAGAGCG
Organism: Candidatus Melainabacteria bacterium; assembly: GCA_016212515.1. Taxonomy (GTDB): domain Bacteria; phylum Cyanobacteriota; class Vampirovibrionia; order Obscuribacterales; family Obscuribacteraceae; genus Obscuribacter. Next base: position 68,060 of record JACRFZ010000024.1, on the reverse strand, counting down.
CTTCGAAATTCCAGACCCGCTCCAAAATCGAATCACGGCCTTGAGGAAAACCGGCTATTATCTGGGCCATCTGATCTTGAAATAGAGCGGAATCCAGAAGCAATCTATCCAGGGACTGACTGAGACGGGCCGTATCATCCAGTTCCTCCGAACGCCCCTTGTCGCGAAAGACGAAAATCCCCTCAGCCCAGGTTGTGATGAACTCCACCATGGCTTCATAGCCACGCAGTTTATTGAGACGAGCATGAGTCGGTCGTCCCGACTCGAAGGCCACTATAATTGTTTTGTCTCGATTGTCCACTGTCAGCAGACCTGTTTTCTTGGCTGTGGCCAGGGATTGAAGAAGTCCGGCAGTGTCTATCGCACCCAGACTGCCGATCATGGAATCACGCATGGTCTCGATATTGACAGATCTGGAATTACCGGCGGCATCATCCTCGGTGCGTTTGTGATAGCCGCCATAGAGATACTGATCATCCAGCAATACTTCTAATTCGCGAGTATTGATGAAACCGGCCCGCACGCATAAAAGCCCCAGGAAACTGCGCTGCGACTTTCCCCAGCCCTCTTCTTGCTGTTTCTCCAGAAGTTCGCGCAATTGTCTTTCATCAATAATACCGCTAGCCACAAGATAGCGACCCAAGCGAAAGGGCTTGCGATTGTGGTAGCAATTAGATAGAAACTGGATGCGAGAAAACACCGGATAGATTAGGCGAGCCGCCTCAAACTCCTGTAGAATCCGCAATGCCTCATCAGAAGGCAGTTGGTGTCTGGCTTCCACATTGCGCACAATTGATTCCACCGATGCATAGTCGTCAATCATCTGCATCACCCAGTTTTGAGGAGCAGGCAGGGTAAAGTCGTTTTTCACAGACTTACCGTAGTCCGACATAACCGGAATAGAAGTAGACAATATGTGGTTGGCGAGGGTGCTTCCTCCACCGCGCAAGCGCCGCCGATCGATACCGGATACAGTGGCACAAGCGTAATCGGCCAGCAGCGGATAACGCGTGAAGATTCCAAAAGGACTATCGTAGAAGTTGAAGGTAAGCCCCCCGGCCGGATCATCTCGGGTCAGGGTTATGGCCCCGTCTCCCTTGACGAAAAGCAAGACACCATGCGGCTTAAGCAATTTCTTGCCATAGATGGCAAACTTGACCAGAGCATCCAGAGGCAGCGAAAATCCGGTCTGCATCAAATCGATGATCAGACCATCCAGGCTCTTGCCGTTTTCCACTAGCTTATCGAGCTGGCCGTAGAGGTTCTCCCGGTAAGAAAAGGTGAGAAAGCTCAAAGACGAGTTGATAAACCCTTCTTTGCCCAGATCGGGAAGCTCTTCCCGCCCAGTCAATACTAATTCCTCACCAATTCAGCCTCTCGCACCATCATCGGGCCGCTCCCGGCTTGGGGCTGACTTTACCGGGCTGTGCCGCTGCCGGAGCGTGACCGGCCGAGCTCGCAGCACCAGTAGGAGCCGCAGCATGGGGCACGACCAGGATACCCATCAAACTCTGGGCGATGGGATCGGGAGGCGCTACAAAGAGAGCCTTAACGGCCACCTGCCCCTTCAACTTACCGCTCAGAATCCGACCCACTTCGATGATCAAATCATCTTTGCCGGAAGTAACCAGGCGGAAACGCGCCCCCCCTCCAGCCGGGCCGGACATGGGAACCAGGCGCATGGGTGGGGTGCTGCGGCCAATCAAGCCCATGTACTTGGGAATGGAGATGAGTTTGGGGTCGATGAGCCAACTTTTGGCTATTTCCGGGCGGGAAGCAGCCAGGGCCTGGGCAAAGTTCATGGCCACGGAGTGGGGACCGTCCTCGGGCAACTTTCCGGATATGCCATAACGACTACCGCTGAACTTCAGTAGAACTTTATAACCCACAGGCTGAACCCGTGGCTTATCGGCATCCTTAACAGGGTCTGTGCTGACCGGCGGCAAAATAGTCAGCAAGATATCATTGCCTGAGAAAGAAGCCCGCCCGGCCACATTCTGGGTAAAAAAGGGCGGCAGCCCGGAGAAAAGCTCCGGCGCCTCGAAAAGCACACCATTTTCCATTTTGTACCCTTTGAACCAGAGGGTACCGGAAACCCGATCGCCGCCAATCAAAGCCAGCAACTTGCCGCCGTGGCCGGCTGCCGCGGCGGCAACCGGGCTGGGCGCCGCCTTGCCGGGCACCTTAGGAGCCGGTTTAGCCTCTGCTCCCAGGAGGCGAGCCTCCCGCAGAGCCGTAAGTTGGGGCATGGGAATCAAAAAGACACGCCCCTGGCTGGTCTGGAACAAGGCAGTGTGACTTTCCCGGGGCAACTGAAAGCTGAACAGTCGCCCCGCCGCGGTTTCCTGTACTTTCAACTTGAACTCGGAAAGGGAGGGATTGGACTGCACAAAAAGCTGAATGTCGGCGTGTTGCAAGCTTGGGCTGGCCAGCACGTCTTTGAAGAGGTTGAAATACTTACCCCAGGTAATATCATCGGGGCTAGTCTTGTACTCCATGGCCAGTGCAGCCAGCTCCGGCACCGTCATGCTGGCCAGGCTGACAGGCTTGGGCGCAGCGGCACCGGTGGGAGACGGTTCGCTGGGCTTATCGATAGCCCGGGCCGGCGCCAAGCAGCACAAAAGGCTGGAAAATATAAGCGCGGAGCCGGCCAGAGCCGAGAATTGTCTTTGAAAACCGTTGTTCATATTGTTTCTTTGGTAATACATCGCTCATCTCATGAGTGCATAGTAGCCATACGCCGGCAGTAGCCTGAAAACCTGTGAAGCCCCAAGGAAATCGAGGACTTCAATTCTAACCGCTTGACCTGCCGGAGCCGGTTTTCCGGGGGTGAACTCGGCCTCAGTTTGAAGTCGACGGCAAATCCATCTCAGTCCGCTTTGAACTTGGTCCCATTCTGAGAAAAAAACTTTGCCAAAAGCGTGGGAATTCTCCCATGATACGGATAGACACGAGCCCTCGCCGGTTGTACATTGAATCTACGCCAGCAAGGACAGCCCCATGCCACCAATGGAATTCAACTCAGCCGAATCATTTCATGCCAGTGGCAGTGCAGCACATGGTGCAGAATCCCTGGCCAGAGAAGTGCAAAGTCAGGTTTCTGCCGCAGCTAACCTCGGCGCCGACAAACTAGCAACAGCCCTACCAGCGCCTGGAGCCGACGCCGCTCTCGGTATGGGTGCAGTACCGGGTAGCGAGCAGGCCCTCTCGCCGCTCATGTCCATCATCGCCAAGATGCCCGGGCATATCAGCCTGATCTCCTCCTTCTTTGAAGGCCTGGCAAGCTTCTTTTTACCTCAGCTCGATATGCTCAGTGCCTTCGACCCAGCCAACATGGGTCTTGATTCGCTCTTCTCGCCCGACCACATGGGCATCGACCTCTCTCTTCTGCCCGATGATGCCCCTTGCCTGAACACCCTCGATGCTGGTCCCGCCTTGAATTTCGGGAAGGGCGACTTCCTCTCGAGCAAACTCAATTTCTCTCTCGGTGATGCACAAGCTTCCAGCCATGCCCTCTCAAGAGACGCCATGAACAGCTTCAGAAGCATGAACGTCTCAGGCAATTTGCTTGCCAAACCACAGTTTGAAGGCACCGGTCTCCTCTCCGGCCCCAGCATGCAGGAAGGCATGAACGCCAGTCATCTGGCTTCCAACAGCCGCCTTTTCTCCGACAGCATCGGTGGTTCCTCCGGCAATTTCGCCAACAGCATGGGTGCCGGCGCCGGCAGCGCCATGAATGTAAACGGCACTAATATAGGTACGGGAACGAGCCAGCTCAGCGGTCTGACAGCTAATGCCAATTCGCTAAGCGCCGCAGGCGGACTCTCCGACATGAAGGGCTTCGACCTCGGCAGCCAGAAAGTTGGACAGAACCTCTTCAGCGGTGGTTCGGACAATGTACTGGCCTACAACAACAATGACTCCTTCCAGTCCACAGTCTCCGCCCCCAAGGCTGAGACTGCAGATCTGGGCGGCATGAAAGCCAAGGCCCTCAGCCTCGATGGTAAGGCGGCACCGCAAACCGATATGAAAGATGCCGGCGCCGGACTGGAAAAATCCAGCGCCCACGGCAAGGAAGTCAGCGAAGTCGCCAAAAACCATCCCAAAGAAATGGCGCGCACTCACAAGTCCTTCGACCGTGCCAGCCATTCCGTCAAGCATACCCATTCGGCCCAGCAGCCCGTTAAACCGGCTAACGCCAGTGCATCGGCCGCTCCCAAGCCGGTCCAGCAGAGCGAACCGGCCGTTGCCTCCCAGGAAGCACAGCTCAACCAGGCTAACGGTCAGCAGATAGGCGATCAGACCGCCAATCAAAATATCGCCCAGGATGCCGGTCAGGCAGCACCCGAAAGCACAACCTCTTACACCATTAAGTCAGGGGACTGCCTGTGGAACATTGCCAAAGACCAGCTCGGTAATGCCACCAAGTGGTCGGACATATATAAGATGAATGAAGGCATCCTCGGTGCCAATCCCGATCTGATCCGTCCCGGCACCACTATCCAGTTGCCCGGCATGGGTGCGGAAGCCAGTGCCAATATGGCCTCATATACGGTCAAACCTGGCGACAATCTCTGGGACATTGCCAGAGAGCAACTGGGCGACGGCAGTAAGTGGGGCGACCTTTATAAAGCTAATGAAGGCGTAATCGGCTCCGACCCGCGTTTGATCCAGCCCGGTCAGGAACTGGCCCTTGGCGGCGGCAACAATGCCGCCATGCAAATATCCGCCCAGCCGGCCGCCACCAATATGCCCGTCAGTCAAGATCCGCAGAGCCTTGGTCAAACTGCCATGCAGCAGCCCCAGCCCTCGACTCAAATTCAAAACTACGAAATGGAAGTACAGACGCAGCCGGCCTATGCCAACAATTCCATGCAGAACTTCGAAGCTGCGCCCCTGAACAATCAAGGCAATTTCAATCAAGGCAATTTCTCACAAGGCACCTTCAATCAGGCGCCCAATCAATTGCCCAATCAGGGCGCCCTGCCGGCTAAGGTCCTGCCAACCCAGGCTCAACCCGATGCCCTGATTCCGCCGGCTCATGCCGCTGACGGCAGCTTCACCAATTTTGAAACACTCAACTTCAATGAAACCGGTATCGCCGGCAACAAAGCAAGCAGTGTCAACTCCAACATGGGTTCAGATCTCTTTCATTTTCTCAACAAACGCAAATAACTGTCGGCTGGCCCTGACCGTTAAGTAAACATAGCCCTACTAACTGTAGTGCGGGCTCTAGTCTAAGGCGTCAGGCAAAAGCATGGCCGCTTTTTCCTTGACCTCCTTCAGACCGGCAGTCTTGCCTGGCTCTGCCACGGAAGTGAGGGCCGTCATTCCCAGTTTCTCGGCGCTGAGCCCGGGCTCCACCAGGGCGGGCAGCCCATAGACCAGGCAGCCGCTCTGCCTGGCCATTTCGATCAGGCGGCCGACTGATTTACCGGAGAGAGACTGACTATCAATGCGCCCCTCAGCCACTACTACAGCCTGACAGCGCTGCAATTTCTCCTGCAAATGCAATTCCTGAGAGAGCCAGTCAAATCCTGAAACAATGGGAGCGTCAAGCACCATGCTGAGGCCGAAACCAGCACCACCGGCACTACCAGCCCCGGGCAAATCTCGCCCCTTGCGACCGAGAGCCGCCTCCAGGCAATCGGCAAAATGTGCAAGAGCCCGATCCAGCAAGGCTACTGCTGCCGCATCGGCCCCCTTTTGCGGGGCAAAAACATTGGCGGCGCCATCCGGACCGGTGAGCGGATTATGGACATCCGAAATAACCGTAAAGGTGCAACCTTTAGTAAGCTTTTTCAATTCCGCAAGGTCGATGCTGGACAGTGAGAGCAAGGCCGCGCCACCAGCGGCGATATCAGAACCGGCCCCGTCCAGGAAGCGCGCGCCCAGCATTCGCAGGGCGCCTGTGCCACCATCAGTAGAGGCACTGCCGCCGACGGTGAGAAAGATCTGCCTGGCACCGGCTTCAATTGCAAACCTGATTAGCTGCCCAAAACCCTCAGTCTGAGCGCCCAGGGCATCCAACTGCCCCTCCTGCAAAAGAGCAATACCGGAAGCGCTGGCAAGTTCAACCACGGCGTGATCTGGAAATTTCAGATATCGCGAGAGCCCCTTGATGCCCGTGGGTCCCGAAACCTCCTTGTAGACGAATTCCCCGCCTCTTACCTGCTTGAGACAAGCGAGGGTATCGTCACCACCATCGGCAAAAGGCGCCAGCTCGCTGCTATGCCCTTTCTCATCGAGCACTTCGGCGATTGCCTGAGCCAACTCCAGGGCGGATATCGTTCCTTTATACGAACAGGGGCAAACCAATATACGCAATTCCAATCCTCTTCCATAAAAGTAGCAACTTTAGTTTATCGGTCCTTCGCTTGGGGCAAATTAGAAGAAGAAGAAATAAATTCAAACTGCCCACTGCCCATAAAGGCAACCGGCAGTCTAGAGAAAACCAGATTGGCAGGCTGATTAGTCGAGAAGCAGCAATACCTGTCAGAAGAAAAGGCGCTCCCCATCCGAGGAGGATTTTGTTATGGCCGGAAATGAAGACGTGAGAAGACTTCTAAGCAATATGAAGGATTCCGCCAAGCAGGCCCAAGCGCCGCGCAGCCACCGCGAGATGAAGACCGGAGCAGCGCCGGCAGCCGGACGGGAAGTGGACCTCTCCGCCTACAAAGGCAATCAAGCCTGGCCTGGACGAGCCTACGTGCTTGTGGGCAATTCCTATAACCCGGAAAAGAGAATTCATTCAACCAGGCAAGCAAGAAAGCGTGCCGCTTGTATCGCACTGATGCTGGAATACGGCAAGAACAATAGAAATTGCTTGAGTGTGGAAGACGCCCTACAAATAGAAGGCTTTAGAGAATGCCTGAGCCGTTTCGAATTCGATTGGTTGAGAAGAGAAGCAGCCTCCACGCTGCTTGGACCGGCATATAACGAAAGGGGTGAACTGCTGCCGCAATGTTTCGCCGTCTGGCGCAGAGAGGAAGCCGCTCAACGGTCAATGAAGACTAGCTGAAGAGACCCTGCTCAAAAGAGCGGCTCACTTCGATTTTCTTAACGCGACGCTCGTGCCGGCCGCCCTCAAAGGCGGTATTCATCCAGGTATCGATGATGCCGGGGAGAGTCTCGACAGCAGTGGAGCGCCCGGCCAGACAGAGCACATTGGCATCATTATGCTGCCTGGATAGTGATGCCTGTTCGGCGTCATGAACGAGAGCAGCACGCACCCTTCTCACTTTATTGGCCACAATGGAAACACCTATTCCCGAGCCGCAACAAATAATGCCGCGCCCGGCCTGCCCGGCAGAAACGGCAGTGGCCACCTGCCTGGCATAATCCGGATAATCACAAGAATCTTTGGAATTGGTGCCGAAATCCACAACCTGATAGCCCATATTCTCCAGAACCTGAGCAACAGCCTGCTTCAGCTCAAATCCGGCGTGATCGCTGCCTATGGCCACGACCCTCCCGGTTTCCTTTGCATCAGGCGACGGGCTTCTGTTATCTGTCATGAACTTTCCTCTTGCGCTCCTCAATTCCTCAAGCTGAGCATAGCAAAATAGCACGACGGCAAGGTCGTGAGAGGATAGATTTTCTGTAAGCTTCAGGAATAAGCAGGCAGACGACTATAACTCAAGTTTGAAACATCGGCGGGGGCTTTGAAACTGGACTTCGTCTCGCCAATATCTTTGATTCTATCGACGCGAAAAACTAATATGTCGCGGCGTTCATGGCAATAAGCCACCATTCGCCAGAGGCTATGCTCTTTCAAAATCACTAGCGGATCCAGGGTAACTGTATCCACGGCTTCTCTCAAAATGCTGTAATAGTGTGCTCTGACGCTATGATGATTGATTAGCGCCTGCTCCAGCACCGGTAATGTCTTGTCGGTGTTATACATCGGATAGTCAAAGACGGATTGATCGAAATCCAGATCGCGAGCGAATTTCTGCACTGAGAAACCGCCGGCACCGCTTAAATCCCGCTGCAGCAACTCGGGGCTCTCCGCCAGTCGCTCATCGTTCATGATCTCTTCGGCTATGTCCCGCCGCAGGGCGCGAAAATCTTCGTCGCCTATTCCCATGGGAATGGAGTCGGAGAGAAAGCCGTAATCATCTTCCAGCTCGCCCTCGCAAATCACCGAATCAACTATGGCGTCGGCCAGCTCAGCGGCTACCCTGGATACATCTTCCGGCACTTTCTTGTCCAGCTTGGCAATAATTTCCTTTATTAACTGGTCACGCTCCTGGGCATGGATGGTGACACCGGCCACAAGCTTATCCAGGAGCCTGGCACTGGTAAGAAGGAGCATGCCCTCCTCGTTGGTGAGACTGAGGATAAAACTCTCCTTGAGTTCCTCAGCCTTCCTGTTCTCGTTATCCCCGGGATTTTCTGCCCTGTTAAATTCAGGCATAAAACTCTCCTCGACGTAAAGGACATATCACTAGCCTAGCACTGGTTGCCAAGACCGGAAAGGTGCCGGACTATTTACGACGCGGAATTAGTTCCTGGAGTTTATCTTACATTCGCTCCGGCGCCGATACCCCTATTATGCCCAGCGCATTGGAAAGTACCTGCTTTGTGGCCAAAATAAGACCCAGCCTGGCTTTCGTGACCGATAATTGATCGGTAATGACCCTTGAGACCTCGTAAAACTTCTGCAATTCATTTGCCAGCTCAAAGGCATACCGGGCCAGGCGACCTGGCTGCCTGGTTTCCACCGCTTCCCGCACTTCCTCAGGAAAGAGCTCCAGCCGCCGAATGAGCGCCTTTTGATGCTGAACGACTTCCTCCGAGCTGTCCGCAAATATAGACTCGAAGACATCGGGATCAGTCTTATACTCCTGCAAGAAAGACTGCCACTGGCTCTCAGTCACCGGCGCCGGCAACTGGCCTTCTTGTCCCTGGCTGGGCTCGAGAGCCTTGCGCAATATGGCGCAGCAACGAGCATGGGCATATTGAATATAAAAGGCAGGATTCTCCCGGCTCGTTTTCTTAGCCAGCTCCAGGTCGAAATTAATGGAATTTTGTGGAGAGGACTCAGCCAGGTAATAACGCACAGCGTCCACACCCACCTCATCCATGACTTCGCCCAGCATGACTACCGTGCCCATACGTTTTGACATGCGTACTATCTGCCCGTCACGGCTCAAATTGACAATCTGGGTGAGAACTACCTCCAGACGCTCCGGATCTTCGCCCAGAGCCTTCATAGCCCCCTTGAGCCCGGGAACCTGACCGTGATGGTCGGCCCCCCAGACATTCACCATCAAATCATAGCCCCGTCTGTATTTATCAAGGTGATAGGCGGAATCATTAGCCAGGTAGGTAGTTGCCCCGGAAGACTTGCGTAATACCCTGTCTCTTTCATCGCCAAGCTCGGTGGTTTTAAGCCAGAGAGCGCCTTCGTTCTCGTAACTGAAGCCATGCTTGAGAAACTCCTCAAGCACCTGCTTGACTTGATCGCGCTTATGCAAGGCCCGCTCCGAGTACCAACGATCGAACTCGACATGAAGCTTGGCCAAGAGTTTCTTCTGGTGTTCGATTATTTCCGCCATAGTCAGATCGGCAAGCTTGACGGCGCCTTCTTCCTCACTGAGAGAGAGGAAAGCCTGACCCTCTCTCTCCACAATCGGAGCAACAAATTCGCTCAGGTATTCTTCCGGATAGCCCTCCGTCGGATATTCCACCTCCACGCCCTGAAGTCTGCGATACAGGGCATAGGCGCAACGCCCGAGCTGCAAAATTTGTTCACCGGCATCATTAATGTAAAACTCTGCCTCTACCTCATAACCGGCAAACTTGAGGAGGTTCACCAGGCAGCTACCGAAAACGGCGTTACGGCCGTGTCCGATGTGCAAATCACCGGTAGGGTTGGCGGAAACATACTCCACCAGGACACGTTTTCCCCGCCCCATATCAAGTTTTCCGTAGTCGGCACCCTCAATTAAGATGCGGGACAAACTTTGATTGAGCCAGGCACTACCCAACTTGAAATTGATGAAACCGGGCGGGGCGACGGCAAAGGAAGTGATCCGATTACCATTGGCCTCTTTGTCGCGACCAATGTGCTCAGCCAGCGTCTGAGCAATTTTCAGAGGATTGGAGCGCAAGGGAGCGGCCAGCTTCATGGCGACGCCGCAAGCCAGGTCCCCGTGTTCAGCCAGCTTAGGTCGTTCGATCTGAATGGGCACCGGGCACTCCTTCAGTTCCCCCATCTTGCCCTCAGCGCATGCACTCTCAAAAGCCCTGGCCACTATTTCAGCCAGCTTTTCCTTAATCATGAAACTTCCGTGCTCCCGACAGATCTCCAGATTGGTCATGATATTACATTCCAAGTACCGATTTGCTCATCTTGAAGCAAGCTTGCAGACTTCCTTGCACTTTTGGCGCTGGGCGCCTCCCCGGAAAGCAAGCGGGACACCGCCGCCGGTCGATTTATCCGCCGGCAACCGCAGGAGCAACTCAGGCACCTGCTATGATCTGAGCCGCCATATTTCACCTGGGAGAAAGCCTGTGAAGAATCTAATGCTCAGTTTCACTTGGGCCCTTGCACTGTCCACTTCAATGGCATGGACAGCCGGTCCGGCAGCTAGTGCTGAAGACCTTAGTTATGCAACCGATCCGGTGAGCAAGATGAGCGAACTGACCGCCAGAGTCAGCAAACGGGCTAAGGAATTGGAGAGCGTTGCCAATCAGCTTGATCAAGTTTCAGATGAGCTGGATCGCGTCGAAAAACTGCCGGCAAAAGCCCTCAGCCCTGCCAAATTTGCCGATCTTGAAAAACGCTTCAAAGCGGCGGTCAAGCGCAGCGAGGAAGTCGAGAACCAGGTCAAAGCCGAGCTTGATGAAACCCTGGTGGATATCGGCAAAGTCAAACATACCCTCAACTCCATCGCGGAAGAGCGCAAGCTGAACAAAAAAAACCTCAGTCCGGGGTTAAGCGACGAAGAGCTGAAAGAGTGTCAGAAAAACATTCTGGAACTTGAGAAATCAGCAAAGGAGCTTAAGGCCGTCGTAGCCGACCAGGACCTGGCCGAGGCAACACCGCCGGTCAAAGGCAAGCCTGGCTCCCAGACAAAATCAGCCAGGCCGCTCCCAAAGAACAAAACCAAATAACCAGAGATGCAATCGTTTCGATTCGGGAAGAGCTGAAACCACTGGTAGTACTACCACAATAGCCGATTGTTATGGATTTGAAATTCACCGTGGCAGTGAATGGGGACGCCAAATGTGTCCAAAATAAGACCGCCGGCTCAAAGACCGGCGGTCACAGGGACTCCGACGAAACTCAAAGAGCTTCGCTCGAATAGCTTTATGTAGAGCGCCTTGGCTTATGTCAGGCGCTTAAATTTTCCACTTCCGAGAGCAAACTAAAGACCTCGCTCAGGGCCAGGTCATAGTCCAAACCCTCCAGGCAATAGCCTGATTGTCCGTTTTCGGACATAACATCAAACCTTGCCTGATACTCACCTTCTTTAATTGTAAGAAGAGCCTTTGCATCACTTCCCAGCATGCAAGCAATCTCAGTCGAGACCGGCAGATACCTCGTACCGAATTCCTCTTTAATAGAAATCCTACGCACAAAGAGGCTTTTGTTGCGCCAGTAAGATTCACGACGCGGTCCGCTTTCAAATGTACCTTCGGCGCTCTGGGTGATGGCATACCAGCTCTGGTCGCGTTCATTCAGGTCACGTAATTTCAAGGCTGAAAGGCGAGCCCTATATCTAACAGCTATGCTGATTAACTGCCTGAGTTTTCCCTGGTCAATGGGAACAGCCAGTCCGCCGCTCACAACTCCAAAATTACGCGTGTGCTTGGGAAGCAGAGCCACAGCACCGGAGGGTAGAGCTGCATAATCAATCTCAGCTTGCTCATATCCCATTCTTTTCATTACAACCGTTACAGTCGTCATTCTCACTCAATTTCCTTTGGCCATGCCAAAACAGGACTCTCTCTAAATTGCCGTTACAAGTGGATTGAAACGGCAAGACAGTTGTCGACCGAGCTATATACTTTGTATTCAGGACCGCATAAGTCGCTTGTCCTATTAACAGTGAATCATTATACGAGATTAGTTCCAACTTGATCAGAGGCAAAGATCAGTTTTAATTTACGCCACCACTAGTGGTATTGCATCTGCAAGTGCATCCAAACTCCTTATACCTTAAATAGCCCAAAGCAAGCCTCAAGCATACACGCCGCGCATATTTCGATGCAATCAAGATGTACAACCATGTCTGAAAGATCTTCACAAACCGCCCATAAGCACATGCGATGCATATGCAATAAAAATAGCCCCACCCCAAGAAAAGTCCGATCTCTTAAAACCCAGAAGGACACTTGATTTCCGGACATGTGAAGAGTTAGAAAACATTACCCGCACTTCATTAAGTTCTGAATATAAAGAGAAAATGATTGCTTAATTGCTCATAATCTAGTAGCCAAGCCATTTTCAATCTCGGAAGACAGGACAAGTCAATACTGCTATCTGAAAGCGAGCAATTGGATATGCCACCATAGGCAATACTAAGCCCGGAAGCCTTCAGCAAAGGTGAGTCGACAAAAAAGGAAGCCGTCTTCGACTTCCTTTCCTGGCAATTCATATTTTGTTTTTTCAGCGGTCCTAATTAAGGATTCCCTTTATCCATAGGGAATATATTCTTCACTCTTTGCATCAGCATTTGTATTTTGTCGGGCATGGGTTCAGTCTGAGAACCCGGGTAAAGCTGCATTCGACGCTTGGTCATATTCTGCTGAATCATCTGCTCGAACTGCAATTGCTGCTTATCATTCAGAAGTTTCTTCTTGGAAAGATAGTTCTGCATAGCAGCCAGATTCAACTGCTCCTTGCGCCTGGCAATAGACTGCTGCAAACCAACGATCTGCATTGAATCAGGATTATGCTCAGCCAGCAATTTCTGCAGTTTCAACTGCTCCTCTCGAATCTGGGGCAGGATCTCGCCGGATTCCTTGTACCACTGCTGTTCTAACTGTTGTACCTGGTTACTCTGCTGCGGAGTAAGCTCAAGCTTGGACCAGTCTATGCAGCCGGAAGAACTTCCAGAGCTTCCATCTTGCGCCAGACATGCCTGAGCAAAAGTCAGCTCAGTTAGACCCGAGCCAAGCAATGAACAGGATGCCATTGACAAGGCAATTGATTTAAAAGAACTATTGGAAGAATTCACGAAATGCTTCTCTCCTACTCTTCATAAATGATAGTTTCGGCTTTATCAGCAGGTTCTAGCAAGGTTGAGTCGATTAAATACTCTTCCGCACTAACTCGGCGCAAGGAACTGTCACCCGGGCTGTTGAGCCAGAGAGCAGTCAGGCCAAACAGAGCTACAAAACCCGCGGCGCACGCGGCACCGATGTATACACGCCGGTCTATACCGCGAGCCTTAGGCTGGGCCTTGGGAGTAAACTGCACCACTTGCAACTTACTTTTGATACCCGGCCAGAGGTCAAAATCATCGGGGATGACAGGCTTATAAGAATCTCGGATCAACTCCCCAATGGAGGAAATCTTGGCGAACTCCTCCTGGCAACCGGCACAGTCTGTCAAATGCTTGGTGATGGCCCGGTGGCGCAGGGTCACTACTTCCTGGTCTAAATAAGCGGAAAGCTCATTATCTATAAGGGCACAGTCGGCATTGAGGCGGGCCTTAACACCGCTCCAGATATCCACCGTGGTACTGGCAGGCAATTCCAACCCTTTAACCAACAATCGGTTGGTGGCGTTCAAATCTTTGAATAGACCAAGGCAGGTCTGGCATTCCTTAAGATGTTGATTGACGCCTTCCTGGGCGGGAACGGTCAATTCTCCGTCCAAGTAAGCAGAAAGGTCTTCCTGAATAACGTCACATATAGAAGGAACGCTGGCGGCCATTTTGGCCCATATATCAGGGGTATCTTCGGCTGACTGGCTGAAAGCCTTAGCCAGGAAGCTCTGCACCTGCTTGAGGCTGTCTAATTCGTGCCGGCAGCTTTCACAACCGCCAAGATGGTCTTCAATCTGGCTCTTTAGACTGCCGGACACCTGCCCATCAATAAGAGCCGAAAGCTCATCCCTTATGGTCAGACACTCCGGCGCTGGGGTAAGCGCTATTTCTTCTTTTGCTTCTTCTTCTTTTTCGTCGTCAGCCATCTGAAGGAACCTCTGCCTCGGTCTTCGTCTCACCAAGATAGGGTTTGAGCAATTCTTGCAGTTTAGTCCTGGCACGGGCAATGCGAGACTTGACAGTCCCCATTTCCGTCTGGGTTATTACCGCAATTTCTTCGTAGCTCAACCCTTCCACTTCTCTCAAGACGATAGCGGTCCTAAACTGTTCCGGCAAACGCAACATTGCTTGACGAATTACTTCGGTGATTTCCTTATTTAATGCTTTTTCCTCAGGCATGAGGGATGTGTCGGGAATATCCCGGGTGGAGCCGTCATCTTCGCCACTATCCAGACCTTCATCCATGGAGACCGTAGGCAACCGGCGCGGACGCTTCCGCAATTCATCGTAAAAGAGGTTGGTGACAATCTGGGTGAGCCAGGAGCGAAAAGAGGCTGGATTGCGCAAATTATTAATGTTGCGCCAGACCCGAATAAATACTTCCTGAGAGAGGTCGGAGGTGTCTTCCCAATCCGGTGCCAACTGATAAAGCAGGGAATAGACCGTGCGCTGATGGCGCTTGACCAATTCTTCAAAAGCCTGCGGTTCCCGGTGCTGGCAGGCAAGAACCAAATCACGGTCACTCTTCTGGGAATAAACTGTTGCCATCGAAAATCCTAAAAAAGGCTCAGAATAGCCCTGTCAGCCATGACCGACTCGGGACCTTTATATGTTAACACTGAGCGCGGGCAGCCCAACCAAATTGCGGTCAAAGTCAGTGTCAATCCTAACAAGTTCCGTCAGGCAAGTTCCGCCAGGCAAGTTCCGCCAGGCAAGTTCGCCCTGGCGTTTGGCGCTCCTGTCCGGATACACAAACCCAAGTACAAATCATAGATTCAGAGTAACCGGTCCCCGGCAGGTGCAAGCAAAAGGATTCCAAGAGCTATTTTTTACTAATTTAGTCAGTCCCTGGAACAGTAATTGCCATCAACCTTATACATATTAATAGATGTGATTTCCAGGCTCAAAAAGTGGTAGCATAAGCGCCGGTCTGCTTAGAAGCAGGCATCTTGCGGCTTTCACCGTTTGCTTGCAAGTCTTGTCATGAACCTCCTGCAGGTTCATGAAGGCACTTGAGAAATGGTCACCAGCCAAGCAATGTTCATTTGTCAGGGAGATAAACCTTTGTCTAAAACTTACTTGTTCACATCGGAATCTGTCACAGAGGGTCATCCGGATAAAGTCTGTGACCAAATCTCCGACGCCATTCTGGACAAAATTCTTTCCCAGGACCCCAAAGGTAGAGTTGCGGCTGAATGTGCCGTATCAACCGGTCTGGTCCTTGTCACCGGTGAAATTACAACCACTGCCAACCTGGACCTGCAAGACCTGGTGCGCTCGGTGATCACCGAGATTGGTTATGTGGGTGAGAAAGGCGGCGGATTTGACGCTAATTCATGCGCCATCCTGGCAGCCGTCAATAAGCAGTCGCCTGATATCGCCGGCGGTGTAGGCAAGGCCCTTGAACAAAGAGAAGAAGGCTCAGCCGATAAGAGCGACGAAACCGGAGCCGGAGACCAGGGCATGATGTTCGGGTTTGCCTGTACCGAAACACCGGAAATGATGCCTATGCCCATTTCCCTGGCCCACCGTATCGCCCGTCGCCTGACAGAAGTACGCAAGAACGGCACTCTCAGCTACCTGAGACCGGACGGTAAAACACAAGTAACCATCGAATATGACGGCGACAAGCCGGTACGTGTGGAGGCCATTGTAGTATCCACTCAACACGATCCCACCATTGACGGAATTGAAGACAACGAAAAAGTGCAGGCTCGCATAGCCCAGGATTTGAAAGCCTATGTGATTATGCCGGTCTTCCAGGATCTCTCCATCAAACCCGATGAAAAAACCCGTTATCTGATCAATCCTTCCGGTCGCTTCGTAGTAGGCGGTCCCCAGGGAGATGCCGGCTTGACGGGACGCAAAATCATCGTAGACACATACGGCGGCTATTCCCGTCACGGCGGCGGCGCCTTCTCCGGAAAAGATCCGACCAAGGTAGACAGATCGGCTGCCTATGCCGCCCGTTACGTAGCCAAAAATATAGTCGGTGCCGGTCTTGCTGATAGATGCGAAGTGCAAATTGCCTATGCTATCGGCGTAGCCAGACCTGTCTCGGTGCACGTAACCACCTTCGGAACAGGCAAAGTCGAAGATGCCGAAATTACAAAAGTCGTCAAGGAAGTCTTCGACCTGCGCCCCGCAGCCATTATCAAAGGCTTCGAATTGAATGAACAGCCCAAGAAAAACGGCGGACGCTTCTTCCGTAACGTTGCAGCCTACGGTCATTTTGGACGCACCGATCTGAACTTGCCCTGGGAAAAACTGGACAAGGTGGAAGAACTAAAAAAGTGCTTGGCTAAGACCGCACAGGTCTAGCCACCGTCTAAATCTGCAGGGCAAAGAACAAATTCATGCCGAGAATGGAGCCTAAGAAATGAAGTCGGGAACTATAACGGTCAACCCCGACACGCCGGAAGCGTACACCGTACAGCTTACCGAAGGTGAGGTAGTTCAGGTCGGGCGCAAGCCGGCCACAGGCGGCGTCAAAAAATTGGTGCTTCCCTTTCCTGAAGTCTCCGGTCAGCACGCAGAAGTGCGTTGCAAACCTGATGGCTGGACGGTTGTGGACAGCGGCAGCACCAATGGTACGACCCTCAATGGAGCCCGCCTCACCCCCGGCAGGGAATACCATGTGCGTAGCGGCGACCGCATCAAGATCGCTCAATACGAACTGATCATCTTCCCTCCGGAAATCGCCGGACAAGCGGACGATGAATCGGACGATGCCCAGGATCGCACCCAGTTCCGCATTCAAATGATGAATGCCACCATTCTGGTGGGAGACATCAAAGGCTTCACTACACTTATGGAACGCCATGCCGGGCAGCCCACCCTGGTAATGCAAGCCGCACAAAAGGTCTTCGACAATTTGAACGAGGAGATCAATCGCAATTTCGGACAACTGGAGAAAATCGCCGGAGACGCCATAATGGCTTACTGGCAGGGTCAGGGCGCCGATCCTAAGAGCGCCGGTTCGGTGTCGGCCTGTCAGGCCTGTTACACAGCCCTCAAATTGCGCGGTCTTACCGCCAGGTTGGGAGCGGATCAGACTTGCTGGCCCTTCCCCTACCACCCGCTCATGCTGGATATGGCTCTGGCTACAGGTCCCGTCGCCTCGGGCAACCTCGGACATTCCGTCTCCAATCCGGCGCTTCTGGGAGACACGGCAAACCTGGTCTTCCGCCTGGAGAAACTGATTGGCGACGATCGACCAGGAGACATAATCGTGGAAGGTGCCACTTACGAACTGGCTAAAGCCAACTTCAAATTTGATTTTCTCGGACAGACCAATGTCAAAGGTCGCACCAAGCCGGTAGACGTCTATCGCTTGATCGAGCCTATCTCTTAGGTGTGAGAAGTATCGAACAAGCAGTCGGTCGTCTTCTGCTCGGGCGCATTCCCGGGCCGACTCTCAACTGCGAGCACCGCAAACAGCTTGCCGCCGGGCGCCTGGGCGGTATTACGCTTTTCAAGGAAAACTGCCGCAGCCTGGAGCAACTGGCTCGTCTTGCTCACGACATCGTCCAGAGTTCCATGCATGTGCCGGTACTGACCGTAGATCAAGAAGGCGGAGCAGTACAACGTTTTGAGGACGCCTTAAGTCCCCTGCCTTCCCCCATGGCTCTGGCCGCCCTGGGAGAGGGAGAACTGGCCAGGGTAACGGAAATGGGGGCGAGCCAACTTCAGAAGTTGGGTTTCAATTTGCTGCTGGCACCAACCCTAGACCTGCAGACCAATCCCCTCAATCCAATTATTTGCACCCGCGCCTTCGGCTCTTCTCCTCAGCAAGTAAGCCGGGCCGGTCTACAGGCCCTGGAGAGCATTGAAAGAGCCGGACTACGCGCCTGTGGCAAGCACTTTCCCGGGCACGGCTCCACCAGCGAAGATTCGCACCTGGCACTGGCCGTGGTAGCAAAGTCCCGGGCAGAATTGCTCACCGAAGATCTGAGGCCGTTTATAGATAACTTGCCTTCTATGAGTTCTATTCTGGTTGGCCATATCTGGCTCTCCCAGATTGATGAAGAGCCGATTCCCGCCACCCTTTCCAAGAACATAGTCAGCGGTCTCTTGCGGCAGGAACTCGGCTATGACGGACTTCTGGTCTCAGACGACATGCTCATGAAGGGATTGACCAATCGCTACGGGCTATCGGAAGCTTGCATTCTAGCTTTGGAAGCCGGTCTAGACCTCCTGCTTGTGCTGGGCACCATAGAAGAAACCATGGACGCGCACCGGGCAGTGGTAGAAGCGGTCAAAAGCGGACGCCTCTCGGAAGCTCGTATTCTTGCTTCCATCAAGCGTTTGCAGAAGTTGTTTCCGGAGAGACCCCGCACCTTTAACGTCGATGAGGAAGAAACTCGGCTGAAACTGTTCGCCCTGGAAGTCGAAAAAAACACCGCCAGTCTCGTGGAAGTTAGTGCCAGAGCGGTTGTTCAACACCGCCAGGGTTTTAGAGGAGAAGAGGAGAGCGGGGCCTGGGAAAAAAATGTCGCCTCAACTTTGAATTCGACCGGCACCTGGCATGTCCTGGCGCCAAAGCATCCCCGCTATCCCATGAATCTGGCAGACGAACTTAAGAGTTTGGAGCCGACGATGCAATTGGTAGACTGGCGTTATGACCTGCCTACCGACCTTGAGCAGTTTTCGAACCGGCTCAACTCCCTAGAGGGGGAGCGGCAGGTTATCTTCCTCACCTACCGTTCCTTTATCAACAAAGAGCAGTGCAAAATGATGCAGGACTTGCTCGCCTCCTGCCGGGTTATTCATGTGGCAGTAGATAGCCCTTACGACCTCGTTCTATCCGAGAAGTCCAGTGAGACCTTGTCCTACGCCCTCATGGATCCTTCCAATCTAGCCATGCAAGGTCTGGCCCTGGTCCTGACCGGAAGGATAAAAGCAGAAGGCAGGCTCAATATAGACCTCTCTCCCACAGAACTGCCGGTTTAGTCCCGGGCAAGCCTTATCGTTGCCTGGAAGCACCTTAAAGAAAGCACTATAATGAATGCACCAGCGGGAGAAGTGTAATGGATCAAAATTCCGAAGCGGATAAGAACACCGGCTCCCAGAATCCGGAAACACCTCTTTCGCCGGAGACGAGCCCGGAGCCGACGTCGCCTGCCGTAAGCGCACCGGATCGAGAAAGAGAAAGGGAAAACGATCTTTTGACGGCCGGAGCCAGCTTACTGGAACACCCCAAAGTAAAAACCTATATCGGCCGCATGTCGAAAATTATGGTTCTCTTTGCCATACTGGGCTGCCTGATGATGATTGCAGCAGTAACAGCCATCACCAGTCTTTTCAATTCCATAGTGCCCAATTGAAGAAGCCTCAAAAGCCTCTTACCAGCAGGCACTCTCTGGCAGACCTTTAACCTTTCAAATCGCGATAAAGGGCAATTGGTACGGCGGCTCTCAAGGCCTGTGCTTTAGCGGCCTCTGCTGCCGCCAAAAGTACACCGAGATCGAGACAGTCATCGGGAATACAAGCTACTCCAAAAGCCAGAGACAGGTTGGCACTGTCTACACCATAGGCCAGAGGCGAACTCCAGATGGCCCTGGCCACACGTTGCGCAAATATATTGGCTCCTGATGTCTTGGTATTGGGCAAGAGCATGGCATAGTCGTACTGATCGTAGTGGGCCAGCAAGTCAATGTGGCGCTTCAATCGGCTGATACGCCGCACCACCTCGGCCACCGCCGGCACATCCAACGGCTCTCGGGATAAGTGAGGCGGGCCGGAGACCACACGCATCTCCATCACCATCACAGAAAGCGGGCTGCCGGAGCGATAACCGCGAAAATACTCCTGTTCAAGAAAATAGAGGAAGGCCGGATAGGTAAACATACCGGTTTCCGGGCGCCGCAAGCTCATCATCACGGAGTGAATTTTAGACTTATCGATAGCCTTGGGCGCAATGGAAGGCTTATCCTCGCGCGCGCCGACGAAGTCATTTGTGAAGGTAACAAGGTCGGCACCAAGCAAAGATGCCACTATAGGCACCCACTGGCTGCGACTCAAACGAAGACTCTCCACCATGACTTTGATGGCCGTCTTATCATCGATAGCCTGATAGAAGCGCCTCATCAAGGCACCGTCTACGGTTTGGTCACGGGCGGAAAGATTATCGAGATCGGTTGTAGCCAACTGCTGGTGCTTACGAATCAAGACACTGTCAGGCAGTAAGCCTACGTTTTTGATGAAGTTGACCTTGTCGACAAGTTGCACGCCCTGAATAACGAGAGTCTCAATAGGCTGGCCGACATTGCGCTCAGTCACGCGCATGCGAGGCTCGAACTTGTACTTCCCTTCTCGCCAGGTAAGTACGTCCAGTATGCCTTCATCACCGGCGATACCACCGACATCGGCAAACTGAGGCTCACCATCTACGAAAAATATCTTGGCATGGGTGCTGCCATGGTCGATGTCGAGGCGACCAGTCATGCGCGCCAATAGAACCGACTGCAAGAGTCTTGAAATTTCCACCAGAGAGAGATCGCCATTTGGCGGCAGCGTACTGCGACTCCAGGCATTGTCACTGGTGCCGACCTTCGCCACTGAACTGGGGTCCGACTCCTCCACGGTATTGGAAGAGTTCATATAATAAGTATCGCGCTTCTTGGATGAGTCGCGGAAGGCCTCGGACACCGAGAGAGCACCATCAGCCTGAATGCTCTGGTGTACTTCTCCGCACGAGGAAATAATCAAGTTATAAACGAGCAAGACATCGCAGCTCTTGTAGTCCCAGACCAGCCGCATGTTCTTGCCCACGAAAAGTTTCCACTCAGTGTCTCCGCCACGCCAGGGACAATGAATATTGAGAGTGAAATCCACGAGTCGATCAGGTGTGGTCCAGGATATCTCTACCTGCTTCCCCCGATGCTCCATAGCCGCGGAAAGGTAGTGGTGAATCTCCGACAGACCCGGCGCCGCCGGCAACTTCTGCAAAGACTTGGGGATCGGACCAGTTCTCCTGAGCATACATACCATCCTTTTCAGCCTGTATCTACAGCAATAGGAAAGGGAACACCCACCCTAACTCGATACAGTTAACGCCTTACTCGCCTTTTATTCCCTGCCCCCAGGAAAACTAACCTGAGACCCGGTGCAGTCAAGAGATTAGTCTATTATCAGCCACCACAATCCACCGGCAAGAATGCTGAAAACCTGGTAAACATTAGCTTGACGCTAGGCGCAAAAGACCAAGCTGGAGCATTATTAACCGATGAGCGAGGCCGATTCAAGAAAGTCATTTAAGTTCTCGGCGGCTGTCTGGATTCGGGATGGGGTGCTTATTGATCGCATGCCTCTCAATGCCCTGGCTTTCGCCTACTGTTATCAGGCAGTCCTCTTAAAACAAATACATACAAATCCACACCACTCTCTTCCCCGCACCATCCCTTCCATCAGCACCCTGACCAACTTTGCCCTTGCCAAATCCGGTATATCCTGCGCGGATAAAGCCGGAGCTTTCGGCGAAAAAGCCATTTCAGATGACACTCCCACGCAGGTGGCGGCTCTCTACAACCAGCTCTGTGCCGTGGCTGGTAGCAAGTGTCAGTATTTCCCCGGGGCCATTGACTTGCTGAAAGACTTGCAGCAAGCCGGCGTACAAAATTTCATCAGCTCCGCCCTCGAGCAAGAGGTGCTGGACCACTGGTTGACCTCAAAGCAAGGTCTGGCTCTGGCACCCTATCTTGCCGAGAATCTTGGCAAAAGAAAGGATTTCGCAAAGGGGAAAGATCACTTCGCCCATGTGGCAAAGCTTACCCAGAGGCAAATCCCGGAGCCAATCTTATATGTGGCCGATGCCAGACAGGAAATCATGCAGGCAAAGTCCTGCCAAACAAGCTTCAACCTGCTCATCGTGGGCTTCGCTCACTGCCTGAAAAGGGAAAAATTCGCCCAGGCCGATGAACTGATTTTGACATCCATAAACGAGCACCGGCACCTGAGAGAATCAGCGCTTGGGGTCTACCTGAATAATGAGGCTGGCAGAGCCGAAGAGCAGGGCTCACCACTTAAACTCAGTTTGAAGGTTCTGGAATTACCGGATGACAGCGGTCTGGCAGGCGCCGGAGCGGACTTACTCGTAGAAGGTGCGGGCTCAGAAATTTTCAACTTGCTAAGGCAGAAATTGCAAGCCCCTTCATAGCTCCCGCCCGATTTCAAAGAAAGCCTGAAACATCCGTCTTGCCGATTTGACCAACTCCCGGCATTCATCCTGGCTGAAGTTGCAGGCAATCATGTCTTCTTTGAATTTAAGCCAGTTCTGCCGCTGCAAATCTCCATAGCGATCGAAATAAGAAGCACCGCTTTCCTCCGGTAAGTTAAGACCCTTACGCAAATTCTTGGCCATGAACTTGGCACCATTAGTGGAACCCTCCAGAACATAGAGCGCACCCAAAAGCCCGTAGGGAGACTCAAGACTGAGGGCAGTCAAATCTGCCATGATCTTGCTGGTTGATGGCAGGGGCTTAACCCCGGCAGGGTCATCGTGAAAATGCGCCAGGTCTCTTTCGAGACAGCCACAGTCAAGGTGATAGGGCTTAAGCACACGGCTGACGCGTTGATCGCCGGCAGCACCCTGCAGAAGCTTGTTCAGATGACTGTGCATCATATAAAGCTGAGCCAGATAGTTGCGATAAGAAGGCACGTCCACTGTGCCGCTCCCAAGAGACTTCTGGAAATCCTGCCCTTCCGCGTCATTATGCAAGTCATGGGTAGACTCGCGCAATATATCCATAACAGTGGGCGTGCTTACGTCCTGGGAAAGCGTCATTCAATTCACTCCTGAGTAACTCTCTTCACGGGGGCGCCAGGAAGAGATAATGGCTTACATTCCATTCTTCCCCATCGGAATATCCCCATAACTCCTGGCAAGCCATGAAGAACAGACGCCAGAAAACCCACCAGCGTACAGCCCGGTCTTCACCGTAGGTGGCGCGCAAGATCGGCATAATTTTCCGCCGATTGGCATCCATATTGGCTAACCAGGCGCCGGCAGTCAGTTGATAATGCTTGCCGTTTACCACCCATTGCTCGGCCAGCTTGAGCTCATCCTGAAAATAGAGCAGCAGATCGGCAGAGGGCATCAGACCGCCGGTGAAGAAGTTTCTCGTCATCCAATCGCGACCATCATGGTCTTCATAGTGATAGCAGTACTTTTTATGAGTAAAGATGTGGACGAAGAGCTTGCCCCCGGGCTTCAGCCAACCGGCAATGCGCCCCATAAGTTCTCGGTAGTTCTTCATGTGTTCGAACATTTCCACCGATACAACACGATCAACTCGGTCTGCAAACTGAAAGTCATTCATATCGGCAGTCAGTACATGCACATTTGTAAAACCTCGAAGCCGGCACTGTTCCTCGATATATAGCCTCTGGGAAGGGGAATTGGAGACAGCGGTGATGGCAGAGCGGGGGAACTTCTCGGCCATGTAGAGAGTAAGAGAGCCCCATCCGCAACCAAGTTCCAGTATGGTATGACCATCCTCAATCTGGGCGCGCCTGACAGTGAGGGCGAGCATCGCTTCTTCAGCCTCATCCAGACTATTGACGCCGTCAGGAAACAATGCACAACTATACTTCAAACGCCGGCCCAGACAGAGCTGAAAGAACTCTGTCGGTACCATGTAATGCTGTTCGTTGGCGCAAGCAGTAGCAATGGCCACGGGAGAGACGGACAAACCAGCCACCATCTTCATTAACCGCTCCATGCGCACTTCCTCGGAGCAGGACTCCTGTCTCAATTTCTGAGAGAGCATAGAGCGAATGCCTGCACGAATGAGCCAATCGGGGGTCAAATTAAGGGCGAGGAATTCATAGATGGGGTCCTCCGAGCCGGGCTTGCTGAGCGCACGGAAGTCGGGAAAACTGATGGAAGTCATAAGACAACGAATCCTCCAATTACCTGGGAGCTTTCTTAAACCATGGGAAAAACGCGCTTGTACTTTCCTGGTAGCGCCGATAGGCATCACCCCTGGTGCGTAAAGTTTGTTCCTCCGTGGCCTTTATGCCCGTCACTCTAGTGAGAAAGAAATACATCAAGACGGGACAATAACAGGTATAGACACCACCGGCGGATGGCAGGGCGAAGAGAAAGAATGCCATCCAGATAAGCCACTCAAAAAAGTAGTTCGGGTGTCTTGAATAATTCCACAAGCCCACCTGACAGACCTGACCCTTGCTTTCAGGACGTCGGCGAAAGTCCTCCAGTTGCTTGTCGGCAAGACTCTCGCCGGCCAGAGCCAGGGCAAAAATGAGGATAGCGACAATTTCCAGAAAAGCAGGAGCGCTTCTGCTCTGATTGGCAAGAACCACGGCAAAGGGCAAGCCCAGCAGGGAAAGCAAGACAGCCTGCAACTGAAAGGCTAGAAACAAGCCCAGGTCGGCGCGACTGCCCCAGGCCTCTCGATAAGCCCTGTAGCGACCATCCTCTTCCGGAAACAAACGCCGAAAGCGAAGCAGCAAATAGAAGGCCAGGCGCAAACTCCAGGTGAGAACCATAAGCATGAGCACAAGCGCCCGCCAGTCGCTAAAGGAAGCCCCCGTCAGGGCAAAATAGGTCAAGGCAAGCAGGCTGAACCCCAGCCCCCAGAAGACATCGACAATGCCGCCGTTATTTATACGCTTAGCAAGAAGGAAGACCCCAAACATCATAGACATGACAATGGGAAATCCCCAGAGAAAGCTCGTCAGTGCCAGCGTGGAAATGTTCAAGGTTGCTTCTCAAGGTCAGGCCCTGGGAGAGCCTGGAGGTGATTACCATGGGCAGCCCGGCGCAACCTGTCATTGACGCCATCCCAGGCCTGTCCCAGGGGCGGCTGCTCGACAATTATGTAGCTGCGTCCAGGTTGATCGAGACTCTTCAAACGAGCATACAAAAGCCTGGCATAGGGCTCGGCAGAGGGCTCCACCACAAGACTCTCAGCCACACAGCCGCAATCGGCAAGGGCGGCATTCTGCTGAAAGATCAGGAGAGAAATTGACAGCCCCGCCTGGGTCAATTGTTCAAGCGTAGACTGCAAATCCGCCTCCGGCACCAGCACCACCGGTGTGTCCGGAGAATAATGGCTGGGCAGAGTACCAGGCGCCTTGACCACAGGAGATGAGTGATCAGGCAGGTAGGAAAGCACCACTTCCAGACCACAGGCCGCCGACACATCTTCAGGCAAGAGCATGCCCGGTCTCAAAATGTGGGGCACTTCGTGCAGTAAGGATATGATGGTCGACTCGATGCCAACCTGACAGGGTCCACCATCCAAAACCGCCGCCACTTCCGCTCCCAGCCCCTGCCTGACGGCTTCCGCCGTGGTGGGACTGAGTTTGCCGAACTTATTGGCCGAAGGGGCAGCCAGTGGACCGGAGCGTGAGAGCAAGGCCAGAGCCAGGGGATGAGAGGGAATACGCAGCCCGACTGAGTCCTGTCCTCCAGTCAGGGAGGAAGACACATTGGCAGCCCGGGGCAGAATCAAAGTCATCGGTCCAGGCCAGAATTGCTCAGCCAGTCGAAAAGCCAGTTCGAGCGGACCTCTCGACCACCGCTCCAGTTCCTCCATCCGGCTCAGATGAACGATAACCGGGTGACTGGTGGGTCGGCCCTTAACTGCATAAAGTCGGGCCAGGGCTTCTTCTCTATTGGCATCAGCACCGAGACCATAAACAGTTTCAGTGGGAAAGGCCACCAAAAGTCCCTGCTTGAGGAAGTCTACAGCGAGGGAAAGCTGGCGCTCCTGATCCGAATCTTGTTCCGGACCCGGCTCAGTCGATTGACTGTAACCTGCCATCACCGCTCCCATTAGCATAAGATTGACTTCCTATTCTAGCGCGCCGAAATCACAAGCCCGGCGGTAATCCTTGGGAGAAGAAAACCTGCTTAAGAACTGCCGGTGAGAAAGAGTTAAATTATTTGGTCTGGTATAAACGGCCTGAACCACGCTGATATTGCGCATGGCAAAAGCCGCGGCACAGTAGGAGAGATAATAACGCCACTTGCGTACAAAGACCTGGTCAAAGCCCAGAGCAGCAACTTCAGAAAAGTGCGCCTCAAACCGCTCTTGCCAGACCATCAAAGTGCGGGCATAGTCATTACCCATATCTGTCAACTCATGCAAAGAAAGCGCGGTGGTAGCGGTGGCTTTATGAATGCGTGCCAGGCAGGGAAGCAGGGAACCGGGAAAAATGTGTTTCTGAATGAAGTCGGTGTTTGAACGAATCAAATCGTAACGACTGTCCGGACAGGTAATCATTTGCAAAGCCGCCAGTCCATCTTCCCCCAGCAGTTGGTCTATCTTTTGGAAATAGACATCGTAATATTCATGGCCGACAGCTTCTATCATTTCTATGGAAACAATCTTGCTGAAACCACCCGCTGGTCCGCTCATGTTGCGATAATCCACGAGCCTGAATTCGATCTTGTCCTTAATCGAGGGCAACTTGTCGACTCGCTCTTGCGCAAACTTGAGTTGCTCCTGAGAAATGGTGATGCCCGTATAGCGGCAGCCGTACTTGCTCACGGCATAAACGGCAAAGCCTCCCCAACCGCATCCTATCTCCAGTAAATGGTCTCCCTCGTGCAAATTCAGTTTGCGGCAGAGAGCCTCAAACTTAGCTTCCTGGGCGTCTTTCAATTCGAGATTCCAGTCGGCGTCGGAACAGCTTGAGCTATAGCAGGCGCTTGAATAGGTCATGGTCTCATCAAGAAAGAGCTGAAAGAAATCGTTGTTGAGATCATAGTGATAGGAAATATTCTTGCGGCTGTTTACCTTGTTATTACCCCTGAGAAGATGCCCAAACTGATTCAGAAAGCCAAGAGAATTTACCAGCAGGTTCTTCTTACCGGTGCCTTCAAGCAGACGACAGTGCGGAAGATTGAGCAAAAACCAGGCAAAAACGGAAGCCAGATCATCACTGATCCAGTCTCCATCCATGAAGGCTTCAGCAAAGCCGATATGACCAAAGAGCACCAGGCGGCGAAACAAGCCGGGATTGCGCACTACAATTACAGCCTCGACATAGTGCCCCTGTGGACTCTTGCCGCCACTGCCAAAGGCATGCCTGCTGCCGTCCGGCATAACCATGGTCAGTTGCCCGTAAGGCATTTGACTGAGAGCCGCGCCAATCAAGCCGGCAAAACCCTTGAGCTTTGCTTCTGAAGGTCTCATCTCCACTGGCTTCAATGACTTATCAATTTCAGAAGTGCTGCTCATGCCCTTTTCTCCCTGACGTGGCGAGGATTGATCACCTCGGTCTGCAAATGCGGTTTGTCTTCCTTTTTATAAAACGGCGTTCTCTTAAGGAGAAGCAGCAGAGCATGAAAATGTATCATGGCGATTACCTTAAAAGTCATCAATGGATGGCGAAAGAACTCTCCAAGCAAATTCCGGTCGCTGAAAATCAAACTCTTGCCGCTCAAGCTCGATACCAGAACTTTATCGCCACTTTCCCCATCGAGAGTATCGATGCAAATCTTTAGTCGCTCATCCGGAAAAGGCACAATAAAATCGAAGCAATCATCAAGCTTGCCGAAGGGTGAGACATAAAAATGTTTCGGCACGACGGAGCGAAAGACAGGACGCTGCGATAAACAACCAGCGGCGATTTTCTCCTCAGCCAGGTAAACCTTCATTTCCTTGAAGGTGTTGCTGACTTCCACAAGCACCGCACGGGGCACCTCATGCTCCGGACCCTGACCATAAATGAAGTAGAAGGAAACTGGATTGAAGACATAACCAAAAATGCGCGGATAAGTGAGAAGCTCAATACGCTGCACGGACTCTCTAAACCCATGCTCTGCCAGGCAACTGCGCACGCGCGCCAGAAGGCTTCCCTGACCGGAGTCCAATAAATGGTCCGCCTCATAGAAGCTGACAAGTGCAGGACGGTTCACGGCAAACAGCCGGGATTTATTCGCCAATTGAGGAAGTTCTGCCAGATCTAGACAGAGCATGAAAACGCCATAGCTGAACTTATGAGTTCTGGGCCGATATCTTTCATGATAAACCCGGCATCGGTAAAGGCGGCTATTGAACACAGGCCACCTCCAATGCTTTCAACCGCTCCGCCAAAAGACAGGCTGACAGATAGGCATCTTCATGGAAGCCATAGCGGAAATAGCTGCCGCAATAAAATATAGAACCATCTTGCTCGTTGAGTTCAGGCAGCCTCAGCTGCGCCCTCTGGGTGGCAAGGGTGAAGAGGGGATGGGTGTACTTGAGCTTGCGAAAAACTTTCATCTCATCCACAAGATGTTCGCTGTTGAGTGATACAAAATAATTCGTCGGACCGGCAAGCCCCTGTAAGTTGTTCATCCAGTAATGGGTTGTAGCGCCGCCTTCGGAAGGGCTGACACGGTGGTTCCAGGAAGCCCAGGCTTTGCGACAGGTGGGCATGACACTGGTATCACTGTGAACCGTAACGGTATTATCCTGATAATGGAAAGGGGACAAAAGCTCCCGTTCCAAACTGGTAGGGTTCTTGAGCAACTGCAGGCTTTGATCGGCATGGGTAGCCAGTGCCACACAATCGAAATAATGACTCTTGCCGTCAGCGGTAAAGACCCTGGCCCCCTCCACAGCACGCTCCACCCCCACTACGGCAGAATTTGTCAAAACTCTATCTTGCGGCTTAAGCGAGGCAAGCAGCGCTTTCACATAATTTCTGGCGCCACCGACCACGGTGTACCACTGAAAGTGAGTGGATAGTCCGAGAAAACCGTGATTGTGAAAGAAACGCAGCAGCGTGGAGGCGGGAAACTCAAGCATGCCCTCCAGAGGCGTGGACCAGACACTGGCCCCCATTGGCACCAGATACCAGTTGAGGAAATCCGCACCCAATTGATACCTGGCTACATAGTCAGCAATACTGAGAGATGAAAGTTGCGGATCTTGCAAATGCTCGGGAGCATTCTTATTGAACCAATCCAGCTTAAACAGCATGTTCCAGAATCGCATGTTCAAAAGATTTCTTCGATCGGCAAATATGGCGTCCAGACCAGCGCCGTTCCACTCCAATCGGTCGCCTTTATGTTGCACGGAAAAGGACATATCCGTCTTGCAGGTCTCTACTTTCAACTCCTGAAATAGACTAGTCAGAAGGGGGTAAGTAACGTGATTGAAGACCATGAAACCTGTGTCGAAGGACACGGAAGATGGCTTGTTCACATCGATGGTATTGGTATGCCCACCTATATAGCTGTTTCCCTCAAAAATCGTGATGTCAAAGCGATCTCTCAACTGATATGCCAGACCGAGACCGGCGATGCCACTACCAACAATACCTATAGACTTCACGAGCGCACCCTCGAAGGCGCTGAAGAAAGTCGCTCCTCATAGACCGCAGACGGTACAGGGTGTAGATCCCAGACCAGTCCCAGCGCCCGGAAGAGCAAGAGTAAATAATAGGTCATATCCACTTCCCACCAGAAGAAGCCCTGCCTGACAGCGCCGGGAAAGCGATGATGGTTGTTATGCCAGCCCTCCCCCAGTGTGATCAGGGCCAACAGGAAATTGTTCTTACTGGAATCATCCGTGCGATAGCGTTGGCTGCCCAATATGTGGGAGAGAGAATTGATGGAGCAGACGCCGTGGAAGAGCACCACGGTGGAGACGAAGAAGTCCCACAGGACAAGCTCACAGCCGCTGGTGGCAAGGGATGGGAAGTGCAGTTCCAGGAACCAACCCAATGCGTACAGCCCCAGCCCCAAAAAGAGAGGCGGCAACCAATCGAAGCGATTGAGAAAGACCAGCTCCGGATAGCGGCTGAAGTCACCTATCGTTTCATAGCGCGTGGGCATGTTGCAGTCAGCAGTGATCCAACCGAGATGGGACCATATGAAGCCGCTTTTCACCGGTGAGTGTATATCACCGTCCCGGTCCGAATAGCGGTGATGGTTGCGATGATGGCTGGCCCACCACAAAGCGCCGCGCTGCACCGCCAGTCCACCCCAGAAGGCAAAGAGAAACTGAGCCGGGCGGCTTGTTTTATAGGTGCGGTGGGAAAAATAGCGATGGAAGAAGGCGGTAATGGCAAACATGCGGAAGAAATATAGAAAGACCGCCAGAGAGAGCGCGAAGGCACTGGGTTTATAAAAAAGTGCCAGAAGGGCAAATCCGTGCAAGAAAATGAAGGGGAACCAGCGGCTGGCTCGCGACTTTACAGGAAGGTTCATCACCGCTGTCCTGCCGGACGGAAAGTAGTCACTATCCAGGAAACCCAGCCAGGCAGGCAGCCTGAGTGTAAAACCCCAATGAGAAGCAGGTCTGAAAGGATTGACAACTTCAGACTCTACTTCCAGATCAATTGGGTCGGCGACGTTCAAGTCGATGCCTCTGTGACTATAAACCTAACTAAGAGTACGCTAACACAGACCATGTGAACGTAAACTGAACGAATCGAATTAACACTTACCGATGTATCTGGCCCTTGGACGAATGACGCCACCATAAAGTCTCTGTTCAATGGCATGGGCAATCCAACCGGCGGACCGGCTCACGGCAAAGATAGCAGAACCGGCGCCCTGCGGCAGGTTTAAAGCATAGGTTACAGCAGCAAGACCGACATCAAGGTTGGGGAAAAGGGAAAGCTCCTCAGCCACACATTCCACTATTTCCTTCAAGCGAATAAGTCTTTCGTCAGCGCCGGAAGCCGACAGTGCGCAGTCTATGAGGACTCTGGCCCGGGGATCGCCTTTGCTATAAAGCTCGGTACCGAAGCCTGCAATGGTGTCGTTTTGCCGCAAGTAATCTTTCAACCATGACCTTGCCGAGGCAAAACCAAGGGAAGCAGTGACGATTTCTTCCGCCCGCCGACTGGCAGAGCCGTGCAAGCTACCGCTAAAGGAGCCCAGCGCGCTCAAAAGACAACTATAGAGGGAGGCATCGCAAGACGCCGCGATGCGGGAGGCAAGTGCCGAGGCATTTAACTCGTGATCGGCACAAAGCACCAGGGCTAAATTGATCATTTCGGACTGTTCGCGGCAAGGAGATGGGGAAAGAGCCCGAGCTAAAATACAGCCCACAAGATTGTCCACATCCAGGCGATCATCTATAAAATACTGGCTGCGACCAGCCGGCAGACCAATACTCATAGCCATGGTCAGAATCAAACGCCTGGCAGTATCGTAAACATCATCGCGGTTGAGTTTGCGGGCAACAGGATCGGACATCTCCAGTCCCACCACCAGTAGCTTGAGCAGTTCAAGACACTCCGTATCAGGAGAGACCAGTCCCTTGAAAGAGTTGCATTCGAAGGGCTCAAGCCCGGCCCAGAGGGCAGCGCTGCCGCCCGTATCCCAGAGAAGCTCAGCCGTATCCTCGAAACTGGTCTTCTTCAAAGCCAGCTCGATGGCGCTCCGGCCCCGATAACGATGACCGTCCTCCCTGATTTCAGTTATGGCCGATTTAATAGCCGGGCCGGTCCAGACTGCCGGTTCGGAGTCTTTAGCCGATTTTACGCCCCGGGCTGACTGCCGGAGGCGTATCAAGTCACTGAGCCGATAGCAACGTTCCCGACCGGTGGCCCCAGGCACGCTTTCTATTTGCCCGCGGCTGGCATAGGCATAAAGAGTGGCCGGCTTAACGCCGAGAAACTCCGCCGCTTGGGCACCGACAAGGTATTTTTCATCAGATCCAGACATGGAAGCTATGATACCAGCCACCTGGCCGCAGGAATTGCCCGGGCAATCTTATATAGATAGAAATTCTCCGGTCTGTGCAAAGATTAAATTACTGATTTATTGATTGCAATCGATCAATATATCAATATAATTACCATAACAAAGTTCTACATAAACCGTCAAAAATCCCGGAGGATTTCTGGATGATCAATCTAGTACAACGGATTGAGGTGGCTCTGCCGCACGTGGAAACCATTTTGAATCCGGCTGCCCAGGACTTCATCCGGGCTCTGGAACAACGATTCCGCCCCGAGCTTGACGAACTTTTAAAGAAACGCCAGGACAGGCAGAAGCAGATTGACCAGGGCATCTTGCCTGATTTCCTGCCCCACACCGAGCACATTAAAAGCGGCACCTGGCAGGTGGCACCGGTGCCCGCCGACCTCGAAGACCGGCGCGTTGAAATTACCGGCCCCTGCGAGCGAAAAATGATGATCAACGCCCTGAACTCGGGCGCCCGAGTTTTCATGGCCGATCTGGAAGACTCCCTTACTCCCACCTGGGCTAACATAATTTCCGCCCAGATCAATCTGATCGAGGCAGTTAGAGGTACCCTCAGCTTCACATCTGCAGAAGGCAAGGAATACAAACTACAGATGGACCGGAGGCTTGCCACGCTGGTGGTAAGACCGCGCGGTCTGCACCTTCTGGAGAGGCACCTGCTCATAGACGAAAAGCCGGTTTCAGCCAGTCTTTTCGACTTCGGACTCTACTTTTTCCATAATGCCCATGAATTGATCAAACGGGGCAGCGCTCCTTACTTCTATCTGCCCAAACTGGAAAGCCATGAGGAAGCCAGGCTCTGGAACGATGTTTTCAATTTCGCCCAGGATTATCTGAAAATTGAACGAGGCACCATCCGCGCTACCGTCTTGATCGAGACGATTCTAGCGGCGTTTGAAATGGAAGAGATTCTCTACCAGTTAAAAGAACACGCTGCCGGTCTGAACGCCGGTCGCTGGGACTATATCTTCAGCCTCATCAAAAAAACCAGGAACCATGATTTCACCTTACCGGATCGCGCTAAAGTGACCATGGCCGTTCCCTTTATGAGAGCCTATGCCCAACTACTGGTGGCCACCTGCCATAAGCGTGGAGCCCATGCCATCGGCGGCATGGCTGCCTTTATTCCCAGCCGCAAAGACCAGGCCGTCAATGAAACGGCCATCAAGAAGGTAACCGAAGATAAAGAAAGAGAGGTCGCCGACGGCTTCGACGGCACATGGGTGGCACATCCCGATCTCGTGCCCATCGCCAGACGCGTCTTCGACAGAGCGCTGGGAGCAAAACCGCACCAGAAAGGCAAGGAACTGCCGGCAATAAACGTAAGCGCCCAAGATCTGCTCAACACAAAAATCGCCGGTTCGGTCACCAGAGCCGGTGTAGAAAACAACATTGACGTGGCATTGCGCTATCTGGATTCCTGGCTTTCCGGCAATGGGGCGGCAGCCATCCATAACCTTATGGAAGACGCCGCCACGGCTGAAATCGCCCGCGCCCAGCTCTGGCAGTGGATAAAGTTCAGCGCCCCGCTGGAAGAATCCGACGGTACGGTCATGACTCGCTACCTCTACGAGAAACTGAAAGAGGAAGCCATGCTCAAACTGGAGCGCCCTGACAATCATGTGAAAGAAGCCGGTCTCATCCTGGACGATCTCGTTTTGAGTGAAACCTTCGCCGACTTCCTCACCACAAAAGCTTACGACTACTTACCTGACTAAATCTATCTATCTCCACCTGAACCTGAATCCGAACCACCTGATGAGTCCGCCGAAACCGGCTCTCTCTGCCATGGAAACTCAAGCAAAGCAAGCGACATAAGCGAGGGAAAAATGCGTCAATCACAAGCAGAGCAAGTAAAAGAACTGGAACAAACCTGGGCAAGCGAACAGCGCTGGCAGGGCATAAAGCGCAACTACAGTGCCAAGGATGTAGTAAAGCTGAGATCCACAGTGCAGATCCAGCACACCCTGGCCG
The DNA here is from genome assembly GCA_016212515.1 of Candidatus Melainabacteria bacterium. GTDB lineage: Bacteria > Cyanobacteriota > Vampirovibrionia > Obscuribacterales > Obscuribacteraceae > Obscuribacter. The sequence goes on along the minus strand of JACRFZ010000024.1, from coordinate 34,178 downwards.
ATTTAGGAGCCAGGCATTTCTTCGAACTGCTGAACAACGAACCCTATGTAATCGCCCTCGGTGCCATGAACGGCTCCCAGGCCGTGCAGATGGTGCGGGGCGGACTCAAGTCGATTTACTTGAGCGGCTGGCAGGTGGCGGCCGATGCTAACAGTTCCAGTCAGACCTATCCCGACCAGAGTCTCTATCCATCAACCAGCGCCCCGGAGCTGGTAAAACGACTGAACAACGCTCTGCTTCGCCAGGATCAGATTGACGCCTCGGAAGGCATAAGCGAAAGAAACTGGTTTGTGCCGATCATGGCCGATGCCGAAGCCGGTTTCGGCGGACCGGTGCATGCCTTTGAACTGATGAAGAACATGATTGAAGCAGGAGCGGCCGGAGTGCACTTCGAAGACCAGTTGGCCTCCGAAAAGAAATGCGGTCACCTGGGAGGCAAGGTGCTGGTGCCAACCTCCACTTTCATTCGCACCTTGAGCGCCGCCCGCCTGGCTGCCGATGTGCTGGGCGTGCCGACCATCATCACAGCCCGCACCGATGCCCTGGATGCCACTCTCATCACCTCCGACATCTGCGACATCGACAAACCCTTTATCGTGGGAGAACGCACCCCGGAAGGTTACTTCCGCGTAAAACAAGGCATCGAGCCGGTTATAGCCAGAGGGCTGGCCTACGCTCCCTATGCCGATGTGCTCTGGTTCGAAAGCTCCAAACCAGACCTGGAAGAAGCCCGCGTCTTCGCCGAGGCCATCCATGCCCGCTTCCCCGGTAAACTCCTGGCCTACAACTGCTCACCGTCCTTCAACTGGAAGCAGCACCTGGACGATAAAACCATCCGCACCTTCAATGAAGAACTGGGCAAAATGGGTTTCAAATATCAGTTCATCACCCTGGCCGGCTGGCATGCCACCAATCTCAGTGCCTTCCAATTGGCCAAAGACTATGCCAAGGAAGGCATGGCTGCCTATGTAAGACTGCAAGAGGAAGAATTCGCCAGCCAGAGTGAGGGCTACACCGCCGTGCGGCACCAGAGAGAAGTGGGCACCGGCTACTTTGATAAAGTACTGGTCACAGCCAGTGGCGGAGAAGCATCCACCCAGGCCCTGAAAGGCTCCACGGAAGAAGACCAGTTCCAGCAACCGGTCAAACAACTGGTGTCGGTTAACTAGCGACTAATTTTTCCCCAGCCAAAAATGGAAAACAGCCCTCGCACCAGGGGCTGTTTTTCATTTGGATTAGAATAAGGTTGGCCTAGATTCTTTCCTGGCGCAACTTATCGGCCCTGCGCTTATCCTGCGCCGCCTGGCTCTTCTCCCCACGCAGGCTGTACAGTTTTGCTCTCGAATCATAGTAAGAGGGCAGTTGCGGATTAAAATCGATAGCAGTGTTGAAGTCATTGAGGGCACGGTCATACTGCTTGAGACCCTGCCAGGCCAGACCACGATTCCAATAGTGTTCGTCATCGGCGGGCGACAATTTGACCAGGAAATCGAGATCGACAATTGCATCTTTGTATTTGCCAAGCCGCAAATTTAGCCGCGCTCGCGCTTTTCGACTGTCTCCTCTATTCTGGTCCAGTTCAACTGCCCGCTCATAAGAAGCAAGGGCATCGTCATAGCGCTTCATCTGCTCAAGGGTTTCAGCCCGGGTAAGCCAGCCCTGGCTAACGTTAGGACGCAAGACCACAAGGCGATCCATGTCAGAGAGCGCCTTTTCAAGTTCATTGACGGTGCGATAGGCACTGGCTCTGTGAGAGAAATAACGAAAGTCATTATTGTTCAGGGCAATGGCTTTGCTGAAGGAAGTTATGGCCTCCTGATACTTGCCCTCTGTGGATAGCCAGATGCCCTGATAATCGAAAGCTTCAGCCTGGGTGCCATCCAGTTCGATTGACCGCTTAAGATCGGCTCGCGCCTGTTTCAGATAATCACCACCGCTAAGATTCTCGGTCAACACAAACAAAATACGCGCTCTTTTCAGATAGGCTTTTGCCGAATTCGGACTGAGAGCGATGGCCCTGTTCAAGTCAGCCAGTGCCTCTTTAGGATTTTGAGTATCCTTGTAGGTACAGGCTCTCAGATAGTAAAACTCGCCTTCCTTCGGATAGAGAGTGAGCGCATCCCGGCATAGCGCTGCCAGCGCCGTGTTGTTCTCTAAGCCGTTGTAGACCGCCCCTTTTAATTTGAGATATTCCAGCCGGGTGATTCTACCGTTACGGTAGGCTGTTTCGGCTTTGGTTAGAGCGCGCTGAAAGTCCCCTTGCTTGAGGAAACTCTCCCCTTTCAAAAAAGCAGGGCTGGGCTCGCCGGCCTGAACAGGCAAAATCGAAAACAGCAACCAAAAGCAAGCGACAATTCGCTTGAAATTTCTGTACTTCAAACAGTCAAACCAACCTTGAGAGCACCGCGCAGAGCCCAGGGATTGGCGGCCGTCACCTCTACATCCACAAGCTGACCAATCAAAGCATCTGGTCCTTCGAAATTGACAATTTTGTTGGTGCGAGTGCGGCCCATGAGCCTGTTCATACCGCGGTCGGAGCGTCCTTCCACGAGAATTTCCACCTTCCGCCCGAGCAATCTCTTGTTGAGACGATGAGAAACGTCGCCCACCACGGTGTTGAGATAGCGCAACCGCTCGTACTTTTCAGCCTCCGGCACCTGTCCATCCCAGTTGGCAGAGGGAGTGTGCTGCCTGGGAGAGTAAGCGGCGGTATTGGCCACGTCAAAGCAAATCTCTTCCACCAGGCGCACCGTGTTCATAAACTCTTCTTCGCTCTCACCGGGAAAACCCACGATCAGATCGGTGGTGATGGCAGCATCAGGTATGCGCGAGCGAATTTCATCGACCTTACGACGATAGAAATCAACATTGTAGCCCCGCGCCATACGGCGCAAAGTACGATCGTCACCGGCTTGAATGGGTATATGGAAATACTCGCAGGCCTGCGGCAAATCCCTGACGGCATCGATAATTTCTACATTTAGATCCCGGGGATGACCGGTAACAAAACGCAGGCGTTTGATGGCCTCCAGTTCCGGTACCGCCAATTGCCTGAGCAAATCCCCCAGGTGAAGCGGCTGCTCCAAATCATGACCGTAGGCCGTAACGTTCTGACCCAAAAGGGTCACTTCCTTGTAACCGCTTTCAGCCAGACCCTTCACTTCTTCAAAAATAGACAGGGGTGAGCGGCTCTTTTCGCGACCACGCACATAAGGCACGATGCAATAAGTGCAGTTGTAGTCGCAGCCATAAATAATGGAAACCCAGGCGCTTATGTCGTTGAGGCGATGCACAGGCGTCTCGGGCAAATCCTCAGGCAATTCCTGATAAATTTCCACCACCGGCTCGCCGCTGGAAGCTTTCATAACCAGTTCCGGCAGGCGGTGCAAATTGTGGGTTCCGAAAACAAGATCTACGTATGGAGCACGCTTGCGCATGGCTTCCCCGGCATCCTGTGCCACACAGCCACCCACGGCGATAAGTGAACCCGGTCTTGCTTCCTTGTAACCGCGCCAGGCGCCAAGATAACTGTAAACCTTGTCTTCCGCACCCTCGCGAATAGCGCAAGTATTCAAGATCATCAGATCGGCGCCTTTGATATCCGGGGTCGGCTCATAACCAATCTCATCAAGCAGCCCCAGCATGTGTTCGGAGTCGGATTTATTCATCTGACACCCGAAGGTTTCAACAAAGACCTTTTTCTTTTCAGCAGTGGTAGCCGTCATCAAACTGACACCCGATAAACATATTGCATAGCTTAAATATAGACACTGGAATCATAACAGTAGTCAGGCGCTTCTAAGGTTAGACAGGCCTAAGTCTCAGACCGACCGGTGAGAAAGGCGCTCCGGCCGGGCATCCAACCATGTAAAAGAAAGTCAGGAAGCACCTCGGTCACGGACATCTCTTCCAGTTGCAGAACCGCCGAAAGGGGTCGCTCAAGCGGTGATGCCACCGCCAGGGGTGCCGAAGCATCGCAAAGCAGCTTGGGGGCCACAAACCAGTGCACTTCATCAACCAGATCCGCGGCAAGCAAACTGCCGGCCAGCCGGCCGCCGCCTTCACAAAGGAGGCGGCGCAAGCCGCGCCCGCCCAAAAGTTCAAGACAATGGCGCAAATCCAGGGCGTTATCTAGGTCCCCCTCCACGCCGACAAACTCAGCAACATCTCCGTCCAGGTGGGCGAAGTTTTTCAGCCGGCTCTTTGTTTGAGAGTCATCTCTGTAAAAGATAAGGGTCTTGCCACCGGGTCTCTGAAAAAGCCTGGAGGATTCCGAAAGAGTCAAAGAGGGATCAAAAACCACCCGCACCGGCTGCCTCTCAGCCGCCCGGCCGTCCGGCAAACGCCAGGTAAGGGCCGGATCATCCAGACGGGCTGTGGCCGCTCCCACCAGAATGGCATCCACCTGAGAGCGCAGGGTTTGCACTCTTTCAAGGGCCGCCGAGCCTGTCACATAGCGACTTCTGCCCTGGCGGTCGGCGATGCGGCCGTCGAGGGTGGCAGCCAGCTTCAGGTCCAGCCAGGGCAAGCCGGCTTCCATAGACTTGAGAAAGCCCCGATTGAGTTCTCGGCACGGCCGCACCATTACCCCCGCCAGTACTTCAATGCCGCTTTCTTGAATCTGTCTGAGACCGGCACCAGCCACCTTCTCATTAGGATCAACGGTACCGACCACAACCCGCTTCAGACCGGCTCTCACAACCGCCTCGGCACATGGCGGTGTGCGCCCGAAGTGACTACATGGTTCCAGATTCACGTAAAGGGTACCGCCCCGGGCCTGGGCAGCGGCAGCAGCCAGGGCCAGAGGTTCGGCGTGGGGCTCTCCGGCCCGGCTATGGAAACCCTCCCCCACCACGCGGCCGTCCGCGGAGACAACCACAGCCCCCACGAGCGGATTGGGCGACGTCTGACCGAGAGCCCGGGCGGCCAGTTCCAGGCAGCGCCCCATATAGAATTCATCTTGTTCCGCCTGGGCGGCACTCTCGGCTTGCATCAAATTACATCCGCCTCTAAACCGAACCAGGTGCTAACTTCTTAGCCGAAGAACACTTCCGCCACCTTATAGATATCCATGTCGAGAGTCTTGAGGCTATTGACCGCATCCTCAATCGGTACATCGACCAGACTGTTACCATGCAGTGCCACCATGGTGCCGAATTTCTTCTGATGCACCAGGTCAGCGGCCAGCACACCATATCTGGTGGCGAGAACACGGTCGAAGGCCGTGGGAGAACCGCCTCTTTGAATATGACCAAGTGTGGTGGAACGAGTCTCGAAACCGGTTTCCTTCTCGATATGCTTGGCGAGAACTTCACCGATACCGCCTAATTTGACATGACCGAATGCATCTACCTGACGCTCCGGATTGGCCTCTTCATTATCGAACTTGGCACCTTCAGCCACCACGACGATAGAGAAGTCTCTGCCCCGGGCATGGCGCTGCTTGATCGAAGAGACTACAGCATTAAGATTGATGGGTTTTTCCGGCACAAGAATAAAATCAGCACCACCAGCAATACCACCATAACAAGCAATCCAGCCGGCATTGCGTCCCATCACTTCACAAACGAGAACGCGGTTATGAGACTCGGCTGTTGTATGCAAACGGTCCAGAGCTTCGGCCACAATATTGACGGCCGTATCAAAGCCGAAGGTGACATCGGTGGCATTCAAGTCATTATCTATGGTCTTAGGTACGCAGACCAGATTGAGATTGTGTTCCTTATAGAGGCGATTGGCCACTCCGCAGGTATCCTCACCGCCCACCACAATCAAGGCGTCGAGGCGATGCTTCTGCATATTCTCTTTGATCCGCTCCGGTCCTCTTTCCACTTTGAAGGGATTGGTACGGGAGGTACGCAAGATGGTACCGCCTCTATGAATCAGACCACCGGTGGAATGCATGGTGAGGGGCATAATCATGTCTTCCATGACGCCCCGGAAGCCCTCGAGGTAACCCACTACTTCCGAACCGTACTCTTTCACGGAGCGTCTGACCACTGCCCTCAATACGGCGTTGAGACCGGGACAATCGCCGCCGCCAGTAAGGATACCGATGCGCATCTAAAAAACCTCAAGACCATTAAGTGTCAGACTCAGGAGCAAGATTGGCTCAGCCAAAGAAGCCAAGAGCCGGGGACGATATTAGAGACGGATACATGCCGAACGCCCTAAGTATAATTGCAGACCCTGAAAGCGCCCTATTCATGCCTCCCTTTGTAGTCAGATTATTAAGCGGAATATTGAAAACCTCAGACGAAATCGATTGAAATTCCGGTGCCCCTTGGAAAATCCCCCGGCGGAATGGATAAAAACCTAAAGGTCAAAGCCCGGCCGACCTTTCTGTCGTACATTAAGGGTCTGTATAAGCCTTGAGGCCACCTTGTAACCAGTGAGGGTCGAAATAAATTGAATCTCTACGAATACGAAGCCAAGCGAATCTTTGAAGCTGGCGGCATACCCGTACCACCGGCAGTACGTATCACCAAACCGGAAGAGTTAGCTAAAGTACATTTCGGCTATCCGCTCACCTTGAAATGCCAGGTCATGTCAGGTGGAAGAGGTAAGGCCGGCGGCATTAAATTCGCCAAAGACCTGGAAGAAGGTAAGGCACTGGCCAAAGACCTGCTTCAGTTGGTCATCAAGGGCTCCAAAACCGAGAGCCTGCTGGTAGAGCCCATGGTGTCCATCGCCAAAGAGCTTTATCTGGCCGTCACCCTGGACAGAGAGAGAGGCTGCCCGATCTTCATTGCCTCCGCTGAAGGCGGCATTGAGATTGAATCCTCACACAACGTGCTTACCGAGCCGATTCCCTTCCCCTATCATCCTTATGTAGGCCGCAACCTGGCTGCCAAACTTGGTTTGAAGGGCGCGGTCATGGCCAAAGTGGCAGACCTGGCCAACAAGCTCTATAAAGTATTCGAAAGCAAAGACCTCGATCTCGCGGAGATCAACCCTCTGGTCATCACCAAGGGCGACGATGTGCTGGCTCTCGATGGCAAAATCATCATCAACGATGATTCCATCGGACGTCAACCGGCTTTCAAAGGCTGGATGGAAGCTCACCTGGTGGACATGAGCCCCCGGGAGCGCCGCGCCAAAATGACCGATCTCAACCTGGTGGAACTGGACGGCAATATCGGCATCCTCTGCAACGGCGCCGGTCTGACCATGGCCACCATGGATATGGTCAAGGCCTTTGGCGGTCAACCCGGTAACTTCCTCGATGCCGGCGGCGGCTCCGACCAGAAGAAGACCCTGGCGGCCCTCGAACTCGTGAACGAGAACCCTGCCGTGGACGTCATTCTCCTCAATATCCTGGGCGGAATCACAGCCTGTGACGAAGTGGCCGGAGCACTCGTGGAATTCATGAAAAAATACCCCGAGCGCCAGATGGTAGTGAGATTGCGCGGCAATAACCAGGACGTAGCGGAAAAAATGCTAGCCGCATCCGGACTGAAGCTCTATCCCGATCTGGAAGAAGCAGTGAAAGAGGCGGTCAGCCGCTCAAAGAACGCCACCAAAAAACCGGCGCTTGCCGCCAAAGCCTAAAGGAGAATTGAAGTGATTCTTGTCGATAAACACACCAAAGTAGTCGTGCAGGGCGCCACAGGCAAAATGGGCGCCGCACACACCAAGCGTATGCTTGACTACGGCACCAATATTGTGGCCGGCGTCACCCCCGGTAAAGGTGGAGAAAAAATCCATAACGTACCGGTTTTCGATACCGTCATGGAAGCGGTGAAGACCACAGGCGCCACCTGTTCGGTAATATTCGTACCGCCCTACCTGGCCCTCGATGCCGGTTATGAAGCACTTGATGCCGGAATCAGCCTGCTGGTGCTCATCACCGAAGGAATTCCGCCGCAAGATACAGCCAAGTTGGCAGCGGCAGTGAAAGCCAAAGGTGCCAAATTGATTGGTCCTAACTGCCCCGGCATCATAACCCCCGGTCAGTCCCTGATCGGAATCTTGCCTGGTTCCATTTTTAAGTCAGGTCCGGTGGGCATGGTCAGTAAGTCCGGCACCCTCACCTATGAAATCGCCCTGGCTCTCACTGAGAGCGGTTACGGTCAGTCCACCTGCGTCGGCACCGGTGGAGACCCCATCAAAGGTCTCGACTACCAGGAAGTGCTCTCTATGTTTGAGCATGATCCGGCAACGGAAGTGATTGTCATGATCGGTGAAATCGGCGGTAACGCCGAAGAGGAAGCCGCCGCCTTCATCAAGAAAAACGTGAAGAAGCCGGTTATTGGCTATATCGCCGGTCAAACAGCACCGCCCGGCAAACGCATGGGCCATGCCGGCGCCATCATATCCGGTGGCAAAGGAACGGCTGAATCCAAACTGGAGGCTTTCAAAGCCAATGGCGTAAGAGTGGCCATGACCCCCGGTGAAGTAGCCAAGCAAGTAGCTGAAGCTATTAAGCAGCCGGCCAAAGCCTGAGTAGGCTGAACAAATAAAGGAGAAAGCCTGATACCGTATCAGTATCAGGCTTTCTCCTTTCTCAGGCGTTAAAATGTAAGGGTCAAATTCTCTCGGACCCGGATCATGATCTTCAAGGCCAAAGCCTCCGTCCTCTGTTTCTCTCTTGGACTTCTGCTTTTGCCTGCCTACCCGGAGCCGGCAACAGCCGCAGACAAAGCCAAAAGCAATAATGCGAATACGAATTCAAACCTGAATGCCCTGGTCAAGCAAGCCACGGAACTCGGCTTGCTTTATGGACCGGGAAGAAGATTCGAAGATCTATCCGGTGGAGGCAAACGTCTTAACTTCCAGCAGATAGAAGCACTGGTCAAAGCGCATGCCGGCGACCCGCTCGCTTATGTGCGGCGAGGCAACGCCTACATAAATGAAGGAGACTTTGAACTGGCCCGCAAAGATTTCGACCGGGCTCTCTCTTTAGACCCCAGGTGCGCGCAGGCCCATATCGGCAAAAGCCGCTTTTACCAGTTCGAGCAGAAATGGCAGGCGGCCCTGACTGAGTTAGAACTGGCTAGAAAATTTGCCAACCAGGATACGACAATCAATATCCTCTGGGAAGAAGCCTTTCTAAATCGCGAGTTGAAGCAGTACGACCGGGCTCTGCTCCTCTTTGCACAGACCCTGAAAATTCCGCAGGCAGACAAGAGCAGACTGGCTTACATCTACTTCCAGAGAGGCGAGACCTATTCTCGTTTGCGCAAATTGCCAGAGGCCCTTCAGGATTATTCTCAAGCCATCAAAATCAATTCCAATCTCACCGATGCTTACTTCATGAGAGGTCTCACCTATCGCTTCCTCAATAAACCCAAGGAAGCCATTGCCGATTTCACCACGGTCATCAGTCACGCCTCCAGACCCCAGCCCGACGCCGCCCAGGCCTCCTTCGCCTCCAGCCTCTCCAACGCCTACGAGCTTAGAGCGCAACTCTATCGAAAAATCGGCAACAAAGAGCTTGCCGACCGGGATAAGGAAGCTCAGCTCAAGTTCGAGAAAAGTCGCTTTGATGCTGTGCCTTTCCGCAGCGATTAGCAGTTAGGCTTGACTACGGTCATAAGAAAAATACCAGTCAGGTACTTTACAAGCTCATCTAAATTAGCAGGCTGGGAGCGAAACCCGATATAGCCATCCGGGCGCAGCAAATAAAGACACTCGGAACTGGCTCCATAGGTCTTATGCAGCGATCTTTCAAAGTCGTAAATGACCGACTTATAAGGCGGCAAAGTCAGTGCCCCGAAAGCCTCCGGCACCACCACATGCACGTCAATCAGGTCCGGGAAGTAGTTATTGATATGGCTTTCAATCTTAGTAAAGCCGGAATACCCATCGGAAGAAGCCACAAATCCATCAAAGAGTAATAACTGGAAACGCTCCGAATTAAGATACTGATAGAGCCTGCGCTCGTTGCCCTGTTCATCGCGACACTCACCGTCAAGAGCCCGGTCGCCGGCCACAGGAGCCCGGGCAAACTCAATCCAGGCGCCAAGCCCCGGCTTTTCTTCTCCATCGTCGTCGGAAAGTCGCAGAGTGCGACCGAGGGAGTCGTCGAGGGGAGGATGACACTCACAGGAAAGTGAGCTGGAGCGGTAAGAGACCCCGGTCAAACTACCGGTGCGCAAAATTCGCTGTTGTACAAGCTCATGAGAAGCCAGCATGTGCATAAGCGAATTACGAATATTGAGGGCCACGGGATGTCTCAAGGTGACGAATTTGGTTGCCATATGGGTGCCTTTAAGCACCGACTGCCCGACTTTGCGCCGCTCCTCTTCGTAAGTATCGAGCAGGTCCTCTTCGGAAAGCCCTTTGATGGAAAGGGCCAGCTTCCATCCCAGATTGATGGCGTCCTGCATCCCGGTGTTCATGCCTACACCGCCAATAGGGCTGTGAATGTGAGCGGCATCCCCGCAAATAAACACCCGCCCCCGTCGATAGGAAGCGGCGAAACGTTTGTGAATGCGAAACCAACTGAGCCAGTGCGGATCCTCGACTTTGATGTTCTTGGGACCACGCACTTTCACAACGGACTCCACAGTCTCCATGGTGAGAGGCTGATCGGTATTGATCTGCGCACTGTCTGCGGTGCCATCGCTCATGCTGAATATGATCCGAAACCGTCCGTCACCAAAAGGGAAGAAAACCACGGCACCTTCGTCCGAGAGGTAACCATGCATTTCATCGCCCTGGATGTCACAGGCTACATCGGCAGCACCAAAAACCTCTTCGTATTCGGAGCCCTCAAAAGCAATTCCCAACTGTTTGCGCACCGTCGAATGGGCTCCGTCGGCGCCGACCAGATAGCGGCACTGAACTACTTCCTCCGCACCTGTATCACTACCGTCATCATTCTTGCAGCGGAGCCTGGCTTCCACCAGTTCACCCTTCTCAACCAACTCTACCAGTTCCAGATTGCGCTCAATTTTGCAGCCCCCCGCCTCGAGTTTTCGGCTGAGGATCTCCTCAGTTTTACTCTGCGGGATGGAGAGGGCGAATTTATAATGTGACTCAATTTCATCCATATTGAGATGGACGATGCGCTTGCCGCCGGCATAGAAATTGCTGCCCCGAATGGGCAACCCCTGCTCAAGAAAAGGATCGACCAGACCCATATTCTCGAGAAGCTCAAGAGTACGGGCATGAAGCACAATAGCTTTGGAAAACGCTGTAGCGACAGGAGCCTTGTCGATAATGCGAAACTCAATGCCCCGGCTCAAGAGGTCGCATGCCAGGGTGAGACCGGTAGGACCGGCACCGGCAATTAAAACTGGCAGTGTCATAATCCCTCCCTTTACCTTGGAACCGACGAATTTCAAATAAGAACAGTGGCTCCGCTTAACTTAATCCGGCAATTATAGACTCTTGATTGCACGGCCGTTCATAATCCACACTAACTCCCAAGATTGAGGCCCGAAGGATGGTTTTTCCGGCAGATCAGGCAGGACCATCCTTATTGCTTATTGCCAGATGAAAAGCCATAACTTAGGATAGGGTTAGGCCTGCCGGGGCAGAGCGGGCACTGGTTCAAACTCTTTACTCAGCACTTATCAAAACAAGAAGGTAGCCTATGACAGCCAGGGAAGGAACGCATAAACCCATGCGCGCGCTTGTCTTGCCGGGCGGCGGCGGCAGAGGCGCCTACCAGGTGGGTGTAATTAAGGCCCTCAAGCAAGCCGGTCTCGAATTCGACCTGGCCTTCGGAACCAGTATCGGCGGCATCAATGCAGCCATTTATGCCCAGGGGGACCAGACCCGCCTGGAAGAACTCTGGTGCCAAATTAAAAGCAAAGATGTCTTTGCCCTGCCGTCCGCCCATCAGGTTGGGCGACTGGTGCTCGGACACAAACTCGGTCTATTGGACACCCAGGGGTTGGAGGAAATTCTGCGCCGGGAGATAAACCTGCAGAAACTGAAAGCCAGCAAAACCAAGGTGGGTTGGTGCACTACAGATCTATGCAGCTTGCAAACCAAGCTCATAACCATTGATGAAATCATGTCCACCAATGAACTTATTGACGTTCTCATGGCTACTTCAGCCATTCCCATGGCCTTTCCTCCCCGCCATATACACGGCAAAGGTCTCTGGATAGACGGTGGGCTGGTACGCAATACGCCCATGGAAACTGCTATCCATCTCGGGGCCGATGAAGTTTATATGGTCCTTCTACACCCCGAGCAAATCAATGTTTGCCCGGTAAACATGTTCGAGGTGCTGGTACGCTGCCTGGACATCGTTCTTGATGCCTCGGCGAGGAAAGAAATTGAATCAGCCCAGCTTTACAACCGCCTGGTGGAGTCGGGGTCTAAAGAATCCATAGGGCGGAAGCAAGTCAAAATCAAGGTCTTTCAACCCAAGAAAGGCGTCAATACCAACCTATTGGAAATCAATCCGGAACTGTCCCGTAAGTTGATAAGGCAGGGTTATGACGACGCACGCGAACAGTTGGCGCTCATGAACGAAGTTGAGATGCCGGTTACAGCTTAGTACTGGAAGCCGTTTTTGCGCAGGTGCACCATGGGCTCAGCGTCGCCGTTCAATACGGCGCCGTCCAGCACTTCTGCCACCAGCACAACGTGATCGCCGGCATCGGTGCTAGATTTGATCTGCACTTGCATATAACTGATACAAGAGGAAAATACGGGGCAAGCCGTGCCTTCCAGCAAGTCCAGACCTTCAAACTTGCCTTCATTGTGAGGCTTGGCAAAGGCTTTAAAAATGTCCATATTGCTCTTGGACAGCACGTTGACGGCACAGTTGGCGCCAATGGCGAGACGCTTGAGAATTTCTCTCTCTTTATTTACCACCAGCACTACCGATGGTGGCGCAAAACCGCTCTGACAGATCCAGGTAGCCAACATACCATCCCGATCGTCCTTGCCTCCTACAGTGACGATATAGACACCTGAGGCAATGCGACCGAGAGCTGGTCCGACCTTTTCTTTCATTTCAACGCCGGTTGTCATAATCATTCTCCATAAGTGAGAACCAATTATAGAGTAGCGTTCGTTGGGGAGGCAACTTCTTTGCTGTTGGCAGCAATCTCAGTCTTCAAGACACCAGACTCTTTAGTATCAGCCTGTTTGACCTTGGGCTTGGGAGCCGTGCCGGACCGAACACGGGCAGTGCGAGTTCTGCCGGTGCGGAAGAGCCACATAATTATCGCCCTTGCCAAGCGGGTACTGTCGTGATGGGATACCGCCGTGGCACTTGTCAACGGGCGCCTCAGCAAAGTCAAGCCGAGCTCCTTGACCTTCTCCGGGTCATAACGCACTTCGTTCTCTCGACCGCCCTCGGATTCGTTTACCAAAACGGCATGCAACAGCCTGCCGGCAGGAGTTCTAACCGGTCCGGCATGGGCCAGGAGCGCTTCCACATGGTCTCCGACGGAGTAGCCGGTGGTCTCACCCGGCTGTGTCATGACGTTACAGATATAAATCTTCCGCGCCTGTGCCTCTCTGATGGCAGACACAATACCAGGTACGAGCAAATTAGGAATAATGGATGTATAGAGACTACCCGGACCAAGCACGATCAGCTCGGCCTCCATAATTGCCTCCACAGCTTCCGCCACGGCCTCCGGTTGAGCCGGCTCACAGGTGATTGACCGAATACGCTTACCCATTTCGGTAATGGAAGACTCGCCGGTAACCTTGCTGCCGTCGGTATACTCGGCGGTGAGCGTCAAACTGGAAAGAGTGGAAGGCAAGACTTGCCCGCAACTATTCAACACGCGGCTGGCCGTGCGCGTAGCCTGAATGATATCACCGCCGGTGACGGCACAAAGAGCGGTGATGAAAAGATTGCCGAAACTATGCCCTTCCAGCCCCTCGCCTGAGGAAAATCGATAGCGAAAAAGTTCGGTTACGATCTTATCCTGGTCGGCAAGAGCGGTGATGCAGTTTCTAATGTCGCCCGGAGGTAAAACACCCAGTTCCTGCCTGAGACGCCCTGAGCTGCCGCCATCATCACCGACCGTGACAATGGCAGTGAGGTTGTTAGAGTAACGTTTCAGCCCGTTCAGCAGGTTGGACAGTCCGGTACCGCCACCGACCACCACTACCTTCGGTCCACGCTCCAGATAGCGCCTCCTGTACAACACATCGGGAATAGCCTCTCTGTCTTCAGGCAAATAGGCCCCAAGAAGAGTCTGTGTAATGCGTACCATGGCGCCCAAAAGGCAAATCGATCCAACCGAAATGGCGATGATACCGTTTACCTTACTTGGCAAAACGGCTGCCGTATCTGAAACCACTTCGTGCAGAAACTTCTGAATTCGCAAAACCGGATGCTTATCGAGCAGCCACAGCACACCAAATACAATGGCACAAATGCTAACCAGAATAACCAGGATGTAGCGCTTCAACCCCGGCAGCATCAAGCTTCTTACGCGATAGTCAAAAGAGCGCTTCATCAGTTAGCCTCGCGAAGCATCTGCGTGAGGCGCACCATGGCGCCCAAAAGGCAAGTCGAACCAACCGAAATGGCGATGATACCGTTAACCTTACTGGGCAAAACGGCGGCCGTATCGGATACGATCTCGTGCAGGAAAAGCTGAATGGGCAAAACCGGGTGCCCATCGAGGATCCACAATGTACCAAATACAATGGAACAAATAGCGAGAAAGAAAACTAGAATGAAAGACTTCATCATCAGTTAGCCCCCACCGGCGGCAGAAGAAGTACTTTTGACGGTCATTTCGACTGGCTGGTGCAATTCCCGGTGTTGCACTTCCAGAGCTACTTCCGGGTAACGCTTTTGCAACTCCTGAGCCAGTGTCTCGGCAACTGAAACCGAGCGATGCTGACCGCCGGTGCAACCAAGTGCAATAGTGAAAACATTGCTCTTAGTCTCAAACATGGACGGCATCACCTGTTCCACCATCTGCAAGAGATTGGAAAGGAATTGCCTGGCTAAGTCTTGCTCCATAACATAGCTTCGCACAGGCAAATCGAGACCGGTTAAAGGTCTCAATTCTTCCACCCAGTATGGATTCTTGAGGAAGCGCACATCAAAAAGGAGATTGGCATCAACGGGAGGAGCGGCTTTCTTGAACCCGAAGGAAACCACACGAACCAATCGCCGTCCAGAGGCGGCACTGTGAGATTGGCTAGAGTTATCGTCGCGATTCAAAAAGCAATACTCCTGGTTGGAACTATTTCACCTCAGCCTCGGTACCCTGGTCCTGACTGCACTTAAGAACTATGGAATTAGACTCAAGGCAGGCAGCGGGCAGCTCGGGAAGGTCATCGACAAAAACCTGAATGGACCCGGCTCGCTTCAGATACTTACCGGCCTGGGTGGAGCAGCAGTGAAGGCTATACCCACCACTCATACTATATGACATTACGGCGAATCCGCAGAACCGGCAAGTTAAGGGCTTGTTAAGGTCATCATAAACAACCGACAGAGCTTCTCTCATGGGGGCGAAAGTCTGGTCCGATCGCACTTTCTCATAGTGATGGAGCACGTCGGCTTTGGCAAGGTGCCGCTGCAAGAAAGCGACGAAATGCCCAATACCCCCGGGGTACTCCTTGAGATTCCACAATGCAAAGACTCGCATCTATATCAATTTCTCGTGCTCAAATCGCTATTTGAGGATGTGTTCTTTCTTATCGGACTTGAGCTTAATGGTTTCACCTTCATTCTCATTAGTCACCTGGGACGACTGTTGAGAGAGTTCGCGACTCAACGCATCGGCATCGCCATCAATCAAACCGGCTTTAGTCATTTCCAGATCGCATTTAAGCTGCGAAACCGCCTTTTCAATGAAGAGCAGACCGTCGAGGTGGTCTATTTCATGCTGTATAGCGCGGCAAAGCAAGTTATTTTCGGCAGTCAACTTGAGGGTTTGCCCCTTAAGGTTCTGGAAGCGCACCACCACACGACTGTAGCGCTTCACTTCAAAGAAAACGTCGGGGAAGCTTAAACAGCCCTCCTGCCCGACCATTTCACCGTCTTGCTCGATTATTTCAGGATTGATAAAGACTATCGGTTTAGCCGGTTCATCCTCACTGCTCACATCAATGACCATGAGCCTCTTAGAGACGCCGATCTGCGGGGCCGCCAGGCCGACGCCATCACTTTTGTACATGGTGTCGAGCATGTCCTGGGCGAGTTTCCGCACAGAACCATCAACAATGGTTATCTTCTTGGCCTTTTGTTTAAGGACAGGATCGGGATAATATCTCAGTTTAAGTTGGGCCATTTCTCCGCCTCCGGGGCTTCTGGCGACATATTGCGCGGCTCTTCCGTCAATTTCAGGGAAAAGCCCCGAGCCCCCGTCTACATGAGCATTCTAGCCGATGTTATCATAAAGCGGGAGATTTTTTTATACACTAATAGCATTGTTAAGGTCGGAGCAAATTATGAACTTGAGCGGTAATTCATGGCTTGCGCCCCTGGCGGTGTGCCTTTTGCTGATCAACGGCAGGGCCGGTGCCGCTGCCTCCGACTGGGGTTACGAGGGAGAAAGCGAAAAACCGGCAGCGGTCAGCCCGATTGCTCCCACTAAGCCGGTCGAGAGCAAACCGGCGCCACCCAAGCCTCAAACGAAGACAGCCGCAACGGTGAAAGCCTTGAGCGATCTGGACAGCTGGCTTGAAATTTTCGCCCTCATCGCCTCCAGCCCCGAAGACGACGACCGCAATGCCGTGCGCAAACTGGAAACCCTGAGCCCTGAGCTGAAAGAAAACCTGAGCCGCTTTATAAAATCTAAGTTAGATGCCAAAGTACCGGTTTACCAGGGGATAAGCCCTCTCTGGCAAGAAATCAGAACCAAGGTAGACCACAGCATCGACTACAAAGAAAGTTATCGCATGCTCTTCCGCGCCCTGACCAGACACTGGCTTCTGAAAACGGACAAAGCGGCAAGTTTCGACGGCAAGACGGCCACCGCCCTGGCTCTTACACCGGCAGACAGCCAAACTGCCCCCGCCCAGCCTCAAGCGCCAGCACCGAAGCTTGATGCGACAGGCGAAAGCGAAGAATTATTCACCGAGCTGATTGGTCCTTCCCGCATCGCCGAACCAGGCAATCCACCCCTCACCGATGATGCCATTAAAGCTTATAGCGATATGACCTGCTTTCTCTACGCCAAAAAGCATCCGGACAAATCCGTAGACCAGGATGATAACCGCCTGATCTTTGCCGGTGTGGTGCGGGACAAGTTTATCAACGCTCCGTCCGCCCAGGCCAAGCTGGCCATGAGCAATTTCGATCTGACCTGGGCATCCTTTCGCTGTCGCTACCTGGATTCGTCGCCAGCCGAGAAGGAGCGTATGAGCATAACGGTAAGCGCACCGGTCAAGGCCGCCAGCGGTGACTCTACAGCCGCGCTCACCAACAAAACCATTCTCAGTCTTTTCAGTAAAGGACCCTGGGCCGAAGGCCTGGCCAATGCCCGCACTGCAGCGAAATGAAGACCAGGTCAGCGTAGCCGCCAGGAATCAATAGCATGGATGAGCCAGCGACAGTTATCGGAAAGATGTCCGTAAACTACCAGCAAGCAACAAACAACCCAGATTAGAACAGTGTTTTGAATGGGTCTATCCTTGAGCAAGACTTCCTCGGGAGATCCGGTAGATGTGTCTTTCTCGGAAAGCACCATGTAACGCAAAATACCATAGAGAACAGGCGGAATCGTGATCATCATCCACTGCCCGTAAGCGGAATTGAAACAATAGAGACAATAAGCAGTCACCAGAGAAGGTACTATCACGCTCTCCATCCGCCCAATTAGAGCCAGAGAATATTTGCCTAAGACCTTGCGATGTTGAGCCGCTTCATCACCAAGTGTACGATACTCTTGCCGGCGCTTTTCCAGAGCCAGAAAGAGAGCGCCCATAGACGTACAGATCAAGAACCAGGGTGAAAGATAGATTTCATGACCGAGGCTGGCACCGGCAGAGGCAAATATTTTCAAGCCCAGAGCGCAAGCCATATCACAAAGGACGGAAGCCTGTGCCGAAGCCGCCGCCGCACCGGCCACTGCTCTTAGAACAAAGCCGCTGGCAATGCTGAATACATCAAGAATAACCCGATGCTTGAGTCTGGTCACATAGGCAGCCTGCAAAAGAATATAAGCCAGTATGACCAGGCAAAGCGCCGGTCGCACCAGATAAGCAAGCAGGAAGCTGGTAAACAAAGAGAGCAAGCCCACCGTGAGCGCGGCAGGAACAGAAACCTGCCCGGACGCAATCGGTCGCTTACACTTGGTCGGATGGTGTTTATCAGCCTCTACATCCAGGATGTCATTAAAGACATAAACCGACCCGGACACGCAGCAAAGCGCAAGCACGCAAAAGGAAACGTTGAGCAGCACATCCGGGCGGTTCAACTGACCGGCAAATAATGCCGGTGCAAATGCGATGAAATTCTTGGTCCACTGGCGGGGACGCAGGAGCTTTATATAGGCGGAAGAATTACTTGACTTGGGGGTAGAGTTGACCATGCCCCCATTATAAGGGCAAGTATGCCCCTCAAGAAAAATTGCTTACTTAAGTCGCTGAGGCAAGCCGCAAAAGCAAATGTAAACGGCATCGGCCCAGGCGGCCGCGCGCTGATTGGCCAGACCGAGAAGGTCTCGATAAATTCTCGCCAGTTGAATTTCCGGCACCACGGCCATACCGACTTCATTGGAAACCAGAAGGAAGTGATAGTCTTCTCGCCCTTTCGCTTTGGCCAACAAGTTGTCCACGTCCTTGAGAACATTCTCCTCCAGACAGTTGAGAACTTCCAGAGAAGAAAGCCCCGAGGGCATAGACAAAAGTAAGTTAGAGACAAACAGCGACAGACAGTCGATCAGACAGAGGGCGCCGCCATTTGTCGCGGCGGGCAATTGCTCGATGGCCTGGGCCACCATCAATGGTTCTTCCACGGTTCGCCAGACGTCCGGGCGCCTGCGCCTATGAGCACCAACTCTCAGCAATAATTCCTCATCGTTCTCATCGACTCCCATCGTAGCCAGGTAAGTAACTGCCATACCGCTTTCTGAGGCAAGCTTTTCAGCCAACCTGGATTTCCCCGAACGCGCACCACCGGTGATGAACGTCAATCGATTATTATTTGAGGTATCCAATGATTCTCTCCCGGAAAAATATGCGCTCTTGCCTGTTGCCTTAAGATAGTAAACCCCTTAAGCTATTGGTGGCGCCACTACTAATGGTATTTGCGTGTCCGGCTTAACTGGAAAAACTGAAGGTCTGTACTTCCTCAATGATAGAGGCAACACCGGCTCGCCGTCAAAGAAAAGGCAAGTGAAGGCGGACGCGGATAAGATCGCAGGCAAGATAAACGAATTATATCGATCGTTTATGCAGTCCTATGTCAGGCGCATTAACGAAAGTACCTTCAAAGTGACTATCGGCGGCGTCAGAATCGGCAATGCCAAATATTCCAGACTGGCCCAGATCAACCTCAAGAGTCGCATCATCACTTTCTCGCGCTATGCCATTGAAAATGTGCCGGAGCGCGGCCGACGCTACCTGGTTCTGCACGAGCTGGCCCATGTGTTGGAAGCCTCTCACAATAAGCATTTCTGGAACCTGGTGGAATTCCATGAGCCCCAATATAAAGATATCGGGCTGGCCCTGGACCGCGCCTTCAAGAAGAATGTGCAAAAGCATGAGCGCCTGGAAAAGCAAAACGCAGAGCAGACGCTGGAAAATGCCATTAGAGATTTAAATCTGGGCGCCGCCAAAGACCTGATATGGACCCCGGATCACGGATTTATCGAAAGCGGCGATCGCAATTTCGGGCTGCATAGAGACCAGCTGCGGCTCTTTACCAGCAGTGCCGACGGTAGACATATAGATGAGGGCTTTAACGAATATCTCGCTCTCAGAAATGAAGATGATGACGATTTAGAATCAAATCTCATTCTTGATCCCCATGAAAGAGCCCTGGCGGAATGGGAAAACTTTATGAAAAAAGATCCGCAGGACGAAATGGACAGTTATGAAATAGCGTCTGAGGGCGGTCAGGGGGGTTGCTTCGAAAGCTCCGACGACTATTTTGATGATGATTATCTTTACGGCACCATGAGTGGTGGGGATTAACAGTCTGAGACAGGCATCGCCGTGCAAGAATAGCTGCAGAGCCGGCATTTAACGCCAACCAACGTTTCCAAGCGGCATCAAATTAATATATTTTTCTTCTGATTTGATGGATCTAAAATATTTAGAGACACTCAAGCTCTAGAATCAATGCAATTAGGGCAAATCGCATAATATTAAGCGGTATGGGCCCGGCTGGAAGTGATTGCCTGCAATCTTCGCCGGTTCGTCGAGTCAATTAATGGACAGTGAGAAGTCGATATGAACGCCATCGATAAGAAAGAACGTAGAGTAGTTGTAACCGGTATAGGCATGATTTCACCGGTTGGGCAAAGCGCAAAAGAATGTTGGGAAGCGCTCTTATCTGGCACTTCCGGCGTAGACACACTGACATTGTTTGATCCGGCTGAGCACGGCATCGAAACAAAAATCGCCGCTGAAGTGAAGAACTTCAATATCCATGATTTCTACCCCGACAAGCGTAAAGCCGGTGCCTTTCTGAAGGAAATGGACCGAGTAACCTTGTTTGCCATGGCCGCAGCCAAACTGGCCGTTGACGACGCCGCACTGAAAATTGACGAGGGCAACGCAGAGCGCGTGGCAACCTTTATCGGCACCGGTGTAGGGGGACTCACCACAACTATTCAAGACTACCAGAAACTCCTCGACGGCGGTCCTCGCAAGGTAGGTGTGCGCTCCGTAATCAAACTAATGCCAAATGCTCCATCCGGTCAGGTCGCCATCGAATTTGGCGCTAAGGGACGGGCCAAAGGTGACGCCACAGCCTGTGCATCAGGGCTTGACTCGCTGCTGGATGCCTTTATGTATATCAGAGATAATCGCGCCGACGTTGTCATCGCCGGTGGTGCAGAAGCCGCCATTAACGCAATCGGCGTCACCTCCTTCGGCAACATGATGGCCCTCTCCAAACGCAACGACGAGCCGAAGAAGGCAAGCCGCCCCTTCAGCGCCGACCGAGACGGGTTCGTGATAGGCGAAGGAGCTGCGGTGCTTATTCTTGAATCACTAGAGCATGCCAGAGCACGCAACGCCAAGATCTACGCCGAAGTGAAAGGTGGTGCCGCCAGCTGCGATGCCCACCACATAGTGGCGCCCAATCAATCAGGCGAAGGAGCAGCCAGAGCCATCGCGGAAGCACTGAAAGATGCCGGTCTCGACCCCACCGAGATCGACTACATCAATGCCCACGGCACCTCCACTCCGCTCAATGACGCTTGCGAAACGAAAGCCATAAAGACTGTTTTCGGTGATTACGCGCACAAACTGGCCATCTCATCCACCAAGTCCATGATCGGTCACCTTTTAGGCGGAGCCGGTGCGATGGGAGCGGCAGTAACAGCGCTCTCCATAAAAGATTCCAAAGTGCATCCCACCATCAACTACGACAATCCAGATCCGGAATGCGATCTAGATTACGTTCCCAATGTCAGTCGGCAGTTGAACGTCCGCAACGCCCTGGTGGAAGCCCTGGGCTTCGGTGGACACAACACCGTGCTGGTGATGGGTCAAGTCAAAGACTGAGACCGCTGCACTAGGCAGTAATCGTCTTCTTGCGGGGAGGTCCTGGAACCTTTTCCTTTTCAGATTCCCTGGCTTTGCCGGCATCAGCCACTACCGGCTTTCCCGTCAAGACAGAAGCGGGAAGCGGAGGCACATTGCCACCAGAAGACACTTGCGCCGGCGCCACGTTCTGCTGTCCGTCTTCGTCGTCATCATCCTGGTTGCCGTTATTGGCTGATGCCACGACACCGCTTCCAGCTTTGTCCACATCATCCTCAGCCTCTTCCATACCGGCCAGTTTTCTAGCATCGTGACCACTGCCGCCCTCAGCTTCCGAAGCAATGAGCGAATTGTAGAGGTGCCCGTCATTCACAACCTTAGAAGTACCGGAGGCATTGACGATGCCCTGACCGGAACCAAGCGCTGTGCTGTTGCTGGAATAAGGATCCCTTCTGCCGCTGAAGCTCAAGTTCAGGAGCCGAGCATCGGTGGCGTTCAAAATCGACGGTATGACGAATTGACTGCTGGCTGGTTTATCCAGTCGCGAATCCATACGACCGTCACCATTATATGTAAATGTGACAGGAAAGCTCACCGCGCGAGCAATCGGCACAACATCAACGGCACTGGGTTGCGCACCCTGCCTGTAAGGCCCAAATTCGGTACCATAAGTGGCCATATTGAAGATCTTCTGTTCTCGATCGGGATCATCAAAACGCACATTGAGAATAGAGCGCTCACGATTGCCGCTGGTCTTGAGCGGCGCCCCTGTGGTCAAACCGTTCTGACTGGGCAAGGTGCGATTTTGTACTACAGCGGCATATGCATTGCGCATGACAGACTGGGCATTAACCGGGTTGATACCATGATTGGCGGCACCAGCCTGGGCATAAAATTGATTCGAAGTCTGCTCAACACCCGTATTCAAGTTGAACTGCACAGCTCTACGGGGCAGAACCTGAGAAGCTTCTCCCACCTGAGCCTGCGAAGCAGCAGCCTTATTGTCAGTCGGATCAAATGGTGTCTGAGATCTTCCATCCGCGCCGTCTCGTTCTTGAGACTGGGCTTCCTCTCTCTCCTTCTTCATCTTTTCGAATTGCTCAAGCAAGAGCGCTTGATCGATGCGAGAAGATAGCTCCTTCGCTTCCATGTAGCCAAAAGCGCCAAGCAAACCATATTTGAGCGTACCGACCGTAGTTGAATTGAGAAGCAAACCACGATTGTTCAAGAAGAATGGATCAGCAGCAGAGAGATTGCGGATCATATTGCCTTCGGGACCAAAGCCTAACAGGAAGGCCCTGGTAGAAAGGCTCTGGCTCATGGATTCCGGCACCAGAGAAATGACTTTTCTGCCCTCCGGCACCAGACCGGAGACCAATAGTTTGTCGAGTGCAACTTGATCGCCGTGACTGGCCAACTTGACCAGATTAGATCTGTATGTAGCCACCTCTATATCGTTAGCAGCTCTTATCAGCCTATTCTGGGCGTCCTCAAGTCGTGGGGCTCCTGCTCCTTTTGGACCTTCCAGATAGCGAAGGTCTTGTATGACATTGTAGTTTTCTTTGATCAAACCGCGCTGAACAAGCGTCGATGTCGCTTGCTCCATGCGGCTGAACCCTTGCTCCAACTTCTCGACATTGCGAGTGATCAAGGTGGTGGAGACTTCCGACAGCTCACGCGATACCGTGGTCAGCGCCTTATGCTCCTGCTTGATGGCGGCGAAGACCTCAGGTGCAATCGACTGGCGAGCAGCACTGAATTCTAAATTAGCGAAAGCCTGATCGGCATGCCTGAGAGCAGTAGCATCGGCACCACGCCTGATATCATTGACGGCCTGCACATAATCATCAGTTGCCAGTTTCAAAGGCGAAGGCTTGCTGACAGGCCCCGACACTACAGGCGGTGCGGGTTCAAGATTGCGGACGCTCTGTATCAGATTGTCGCTCTGGGCTTCCACCCGAGTAAGCAATCTTTCCCGACTGGAAAGAAGCACTGCGTCATCGATCTTGCCAACCTGCTCAACCAGGCGGCTGTGCGCAATTCTGGCATCACTGGAACCCTCGACAAGGGTCTTCAGCTTCGGATCATCAAGTTCCCGGGCCAGTCTGGAATTGGCAACACTCTGCTCTTCCAGAGTTCTGGCGACACGCAGCTCAGCCTGCGCTTCTTCAATGCGTCTGAAGTTCTGAGCCAGCTCTTCCTTCACGGAGGGGCGAACGCTATTGCGCAGGTCATCAACTAAACCGGGCAGTTTCTCAATGGAGTTCGAGGCACCGCCTCTCAGCGCTTCGACCCCCCTGATTTCCACTGCGGCGCGGTCAATTTTGGTGACGGCTGCCGTGATTTCCTCATACGCCTTCACTTGCTCAGGCTTGAGCACGCGTACACCACCAAGTTCCTCAATCTTGTTGATGGAATTGCGCATGTTGCTGACGGCCTTCACCGGATCGGAAGAAGTGCCGACAATACGAGCCTGCTCGGCCAGGCTGTCCAAATGCTTACTTACCTGTGCCTCAACAGGTATCTTGGCAGATGTAGACGGAGCCAGGTCGGCAGCAGGCTTAAGTTCGCGCGAGAGCGCGGTTGCCTTCTGCGAGAGGAGAGCACCTTCGCTCTCCACTGTGAGGGTAGCTGTTTCCAATCGGGTGGAAGTACGGGCATTAAGACTCAACTTTTCTATATCATCTAAATTGGTGCGAAGGTCACGAGCAAGAGTCTTAGCACCACTCTCCTCCAATAGCTCAAGACGCGCTCTTACTTGAGCAATGGTTCTGTCAGTGTTTGTGCCGATAGACTGCATATCACGGCCTATCGCCTTAAGTTCGCGCTCCACCAAAGGCAACGACTGGCTCGGCACTTCTTTCAAGGCTGGATTAACAACTGCCTTGTCTGAACCAGGGACTCTCCTGAGGTCATCGGACAACTGCTCAACTTTAGCGGTGAAGCGACTGCCCTCTTCACCGAGGCGCAGGGTGTTTGCGGTACGCTCGCCTGACACCACCGTGGTTTCGAGCACATTGCGGCTGCGGCTCATATTACCGCTAGCCACTCGAACCTCGGTCAAGCCTTCTACAAACTTGGGATTCTCAGCAAAGAAGCGACTGTACTCCGGTTTACCCAGGTCATCTACGAGTTTCTGAATGCGCCTGGAATTTTCCAGAGGGGAAACTACCGCACCAGGTCTGGTGGCTTCCTCCAGAGACTTCAAATCTCTGACGATGTCGTCAGCGACCTGGCGCTGAGCGCCGCTCAACTTGGGCAGCTCCGACTCAATGCTTCTGGTCAGATCGGCTGTGCTGCGACCAACCTTACCTATGTCGTCGCCCAGCTTCAGCGCAACGGTTTCTACATTTGCCGGCGTTACCGGAACTTCCAGCTTGCCGCCCGCTACTTTCAAGTCATCGAAATGACGAGCCAGGGCTGGATTTTCCTGAATAAGTTTGACCACTTCCGGTCTTCTAGAAAGGTCATCAACCAGGCTCTTCACCCTGGTAGAAGCTTCCACCGGTGCAGCAACCACTGAATCAGCAGCACCGGCCGGCACAGGCTTGGCGGTCTGCTCTACTACTTTTAGATCATCGACCAGTTTCTGAGCTACCTGCCGCTGCGACGTCGTCATGTTCGGCATGGCTTCTTCTATGGCTTTTGTGAATTCCGTAGACTTGGTGCCTACCGAATTCAGGTCATCAGCCAGTTGCGGCTTCACCACTACCGGTTCGACGGTCTTGCCGACAACGCTATCAGGAGCCTTGACCACAGGCTCGTACTTAACTACGGTCTCCGGCTTAACGGTCTCAGTTCCGGACCCGGGCGTTTTGTCCTGGGTGGTCTTAGCGGTCAGGCCGTCGGTGTCCGCATGCTGACGGGTACCGGCATTATTCGTACGACCGGCTGTACCGGCGGCTACATCATCAGCCTGTCGCAGCGGCTTGCTGAGACCAAGTCCTTCCGTTTTAAGCAAGGCGTTGGCAGCCTCATCGGCAACACTACCGGGTTTCAAGGCCGCAGGCAGGTTAGCTTCCGGCACGACCGTTTTAGGTGCCGCCACCACCGGGTCCGCCACCAGGTTGGCAGGCTTGATTGGTTTTACCAGCGCCGTCTCCGGCACCACATGCGTTGTCTTAGCAGCAGCATTAGCCAGATCATCACCAAGTCCCGCCGGTCTGAAGGCCGTCGCCAGTTTTGCCTCAGGTACAACTCCGAGAACAGACTTGCCCAAGTTCGTGGATGCCGTGGCAGCCTCTCGCATAGCCGTGGAACTGGGAATGCGTGGCAGGCGGGTGAGGGCGGAAACATCGTCTAACTTGGTGAGGGCATTTGCCGATGCATACTGACCAACTACCGCCCTGGCAGTTCCGACTTCGCGCATGCCGTTAGCCAGGGTGGCAGCTTCACGACCGGCGGTGCCGGCCTTGGACAGACCTCCGACAGGGGCGAAGGTAGTCAAACCGAAGGCAGTAGCGCTTCCCAAGGTGGACGCTATCTTGTTGCCGTCGCCGGATGTAAGGGCCGAGGCCGTATCCTTCACCTGGGAGGCGAGAGCACCGGGAATCTTATCAGCGTTGACGACCAGGTTCTGACCGGTATGAAATAGATTGGAAAGGGCGTTTTTGCGCTCGGGAGCAATACCGAATTTGGCCTGCTCATAGCGTTCCTGCTCGGTCATCTTGCCCGAGACCATGGTTTGCAGACCATCCGCCTGATGAGCCAGATTGCTCACAAAGCCGGTCTTAAAACTGGTACTCATGGAACCGAGAGTGGCGGCGGGAGCCGGCTCATCAGCCTTCTTCGGCAAGACCACATCGCGATTGCCGCCCAGGAGCAAGGAACTGGCCATCAATGTAGTGGAAGCGGTCTTGGTTTCAACTGGCTTATGGGTGGCAGTGCTCTCACCCTCGACTTTGCCGGCAGGTGCCGGCTTCGGTTCCACTTTAGCTTCGGCCGGCTTGGGCTCGACCTTGGCATCAGCGGCTTTGGGATGAGGCATCAGGACCGACAGAATTAAATCTGTCGAGTCAGCCTTAGCAGTATTAGCTGCTACCGGCTTGTCGTTGTGCACTGATCCTTTATCCGTGGTCATCTTGAGTCTTTTTTCTGGGGTCCTGAGAGGCGTTTAATTGACCGCTGTCGCCGGATATATACCGGCTGTCAAGAATTTAGACAAATTTCTCATCTTTTTATCGCCCGAAACAGCCGGAACCCACTATGAACCGCACTTAATTTTGCGGTTTTTCCCACTGAAGTCGCTGGACTTTTGTTTTGCACAGGGTCTTCAGGCTGTCTCAGTACGCTTATCTATCAATCTTTTATATCCCCCGAGACCTGACAACCTAAACCCGAGAACGCCCACGCGGCGGTTATCAAGAGGAGTTTTTGTAAAAGTAACGGGTGGTCTGCTACTGTTTCATCAGGAGTAGAAAGGAAGCAAAAGGCGCCATGTACCTGCTTGAGTGCATAGAGAACATTTTCGAACAAGACCCGGCTGCTCGCAGTCGCCTGGAGGTGGTCCTGTGCTATCCGGGTTTCCATGCTCTTGTTTTTCATCAAATCGCGTCACGACTCTGGCGCTGCGGGCTGCGCACCCCGGCACGCTATACCTCACACTGGGGAAGAGTACTGACCGGCATCGAAATCCATCCGGGGGCAACCATCGGCAGGCGGGTCTTCATTGACCACGGCATGGGGGTGGTCATAGGTGAAACTGCCGTGGTCGGCGATGACTGCGTTATCTACCAGGGGGTGACCCTGGGAGCCGGCGCCGCAGCCCGGCAGGGAGCCTCATCCAGAGATACCAAGCGCCATCCGACCCTGGGGAAGGGCGTCGTTGTAGGAAGCGGCGCCGAAATTCAGGGCGCCATTGAAGTGGGCGACAACGTCAGGGTGGCTTCCGGCTCAATTGTTCTCAAAGACGTGCCTGCCAATTCCATAGTGGTCGGCGTGCCTGGCCGGGTCATCTACAGGGACGGCAAAAAAGTCGAGAAAAAAGAAGGCGATGTGCCGGACATTGAGGCGGAAGCAATCAAGAGCTTGAGAGACCACATAAACAAGCTGGAGGCGGAACTCTTAAGCCTGCGCAGCAAAATCAAAGGTCAGCAGAATGCCATCGAAGACTTGAAGAGCCAGTTACCGGCAAGCTTAAACCCGCCTGCCGCCGATGCCTCCGGCACTGATTATCAGGCACTGCCGGGTGGTGAAAGCGATAAAACCGACCCTGTGGACGTATTCTTGCAGGGTGCTGGAATTTGAGCCGGTTTAGCAATACTTATTGGCGATGAGCGTTAGACGGGACAAAGAAGGGTAGAATAAACCTGAGTGGTTCGATGCCACTCCAGGCGTTAGCAATTGCAATTTACCGGAGGAAGGATACTCGCATGGCCGTAAGCGAGCTCGAGAAGGCCTTTGGCACTCTAACCGAGGCCCTTGACCTGACAGAATCGGAGATAACCGAAGAAATCAAAATTATTCAGCAGCAAATTGAAGAGCTGAAAGAAAGAATTGTCGAGCTCCATGGTAAGCAAGAAACCCTGGCTCACGACCGTGAATCGATATCGGAGATGGTCAACAGATACGCTGCGGCCAATCCATAAAGTATCGCTTGAGATTTGTCTTGAAAGCCCCGTTCCCCGGTGATAACCACTAATGTCAGGCTCTTGCCCGTATTGCGGCGCAAAACTAAATTACGGCATTAAGTTCTGCGTTGTATGCGGTCGCCCAATCCAGGGAAGCGAAACCGGCAGGATGGGTGGCGGTATGCGCAGCGGCATCAGACCGGCCGACGTCACACGACGGCTGGAAGACTTAATGACGGCGGCAAGATTCCGCCGTTCCAAACGGCAAGTGACACTAGATCAGTCCGTGCACCTCTTCTCTCTCAATGCCTTTTCCGTGGTGACCGGCATTGCTCTGCTCTTTTGCGCTGTCAAGCTCAGTCTTGACGGCGGCTTTATTCATAAAGAGCACAAAATGGTGGCACCATTTTCCAAAATCCTCAACGACATCGGTGCCAATAAGGTCAACTTCAAGAACGGTACCGTTAAAACGGACGATAAATCCGATACATCCAATAAACAGACTGGCAAAAGTGACAGCAGCTCCGGCAAAAAGAAGAGCGGCAAGTCACAGAACAAGAGAAACAAAAGCAAGAACAAGCAGAATCAAACCTAGGTATTATCGCTGGTGGCATCAACCAGGCGAATTATGCCGTGCTTGACTGAAAGCTGAAATTCTTCGTGGGTCCACTGCTTCTTTACCTTGGGCGAGTGCTGCAAGTCGGCGCGAATCATTTTGTCGCCGCTGGCGGTGACGACATAAAGATATTCCTTCTCAAACAATGGCGGCGCCTTTACCTTCAGGAGTTGCCCACGTTTGACATCCAAGTCATCACCCGCTTACCGTGCTCGTACGCTCAAATCAAACTCTATACGGAAGTAACCATTTGTCGCCCCAGGTTCACTTTCAGCGACTCGCTGGTGCCGTCAGTCAATTGCCCGACTTTGGCATCGCGCATCAATTTCTCCACCGGATATTCCTTGGAGAATCCATAACCGCCGAATACCTGCACGGCGTCGGTAGTGACCCGCATGGCCATGTCCTGGGCGAAGGCCTTGGCGCATACCGCTTCACTAATACAAGACTGCCCCTGGTCGGCAAGCTGCGCAGCCTGATAGACCAGTAAGCGTGCGGCCTCAATGTCTTTAGCC
Organism: Candidatus Melainabacteria bacterium; assembly: GCA_016212515.1. Taxonomy (GTDB): domain Bacteria; phylum Cyanobacteriota; class Vampirovibrionia; order Obscuribacterales; family Obscuribacteraceae; genus Obscuribacter. Next base: position 4,929 of record JACRFZ010000024.1, on the reverse strand, counting down.
ATGTCGGCAAGCATGAAAGAAATGCCCTGGAAGGACGATATCGGCAAACCAAAGGTCTGCCGCTCCTTGGAATACTTAAGGGCATGTTCCATGGCGGCGCGGGCCACTCCCACCAGGCCGGCAGCGATGATCGGATAGTTCTTCACTAGACACTGATTGTAGATTCGCGTTGCTTGCCCGGTGCCAAGCAAAATAGCGCCGGCCGGCACCATTACTTCCTCAAAGCGAGCCGAAGAAATAACATGGGCTCTCTTACCGAGCGTTTCCAGCCGATGGTCAAAGTTAAGACCATCTTCGCCTGATCTGACCAGGAAGTATGTGCCTCCCACAAGTTCCTGCTCGGCGCAGTCTCCGGAGGCAGCCAGTTCGCGCCGGTCTTCATAAGCCTTAATCAAATACCATTCGGCCACGCCACCATTGGCAATTGCATTATGTTTGCCGTTCAAGAAGAAATCATCGCCGTCCCTGCGAAAGAAGACTCTTCCGGCCCGAATCCCTGTATCCATAGCATAACCAGCCAGAGAGGGACTCTCCATTAGTGGTGCCAGAAACTCTTGCTTTTGTTCGGGAGTTCCCACTTCTATGACGAAGCGCTGAGCAACGTCGGAGGCTTCAATACTGCCGGAGATACCACTATCGCCGAAGCCCAACTCCTCGGCAATTACTGCCCCTTCCAAACAAGAAAGTCCTAGCCCTCCGCAATCTTCGGGCACCGACATATTGAGTAAACCGGCCTCCCAGGCCGACTTAATCAAATCGATCGGAAACTCACCACTGTGATCGTGCTTGCCGGAAACCCGGGCTATCTCACGAGCAGCAAAGTCTTTGGCCAGTTTTTGATACTCGAGAAGTTCGGCGGGAAGCTTATGAATTAGCATAGTTCTGGTTCTTTTACTTAATGGTGGAGTGCCGTGGGAATCGGGAGAGAAGCAAATCCTGGCTTCAGCCTGATTACTTAAGAATAGCTATTTTAGAATGTCCCAGGCAGACTTCTCCGCCGGCTATTAGCATCTTATTATGATTGCCAGAAAGCACCACTTGGCAGCCGCGGTCTAGAATAAACACACCTAGAATGTGCGGAACAGCGCTGCATTTGCCGACACGGGCAGGCGCCATTAAAATAAAGTTCACACCCAGGGGCACAGGCAATGCTTAGAGGAGCCACTTGACCAGGACCTGGCCCTGGCGTCATCATTGAGTCTGTCAAGAAGTACCCTTGGAAGAAAGCGAAAGCCCACTATCGTGACCCTGATAGCCCCCTCAATACTCTCCGCCGATTTCGCCCGCCTGGGTGAAGAAGTAGCACGCGTGGAAGCGGCCGGCGCCGACTGGATCCATGTGGACGTCATGGATGGTCATTTCGTACCGAATATAACCATCGGTGCGCCGGTCGTGAAAGCCTTGAGAACAGTAACAAAACTACCAATCGACGTGCATCTGATGATATCCGAGCCGGACCGCTACCTGGCGGATTTCGCCGAGGCAGGCTCAGACTACATTACCGTTCACCAGGAAGCGTGCCACCACCTGCAGCGCACCCTCGCCCACATTCGCAGCCTGGGTAAGAAAGCCGGCGTGGCACTGAACCCGGCCACCAGCGAAGAAACTCTCCGCTATGTTCTTGCAGACATTGACCTGGTCCTGGTCATGTCTGTAAACCCAGGCTTCGGCGGACAAAAGTTCCTCGACACGGTCCTGGATAAGATTGACAACCTGCGCCGCATGTTTGACGAAGCCGGGCACAAAGACGTGCACATATCCGTCGATGGCGGTATCAACAGCGATACCGGCAAACTGGTGGTAAATAAAGGCGCAGACGTACTTGTAGCCGGCAATTTCATTTATAAAGCCAAAGACATAAACCAGGCTGTAAAAGACTTAAAAACCAAAAGCGAAGAAAAAATCAAGGCATCACGCTAACCGCAAGGAGATGAGCATGTCGGATAGACAAGAGCAAACTAGAGGCATAAGGAAGCTGAGCAACATGAGCCAAGTAAAATCAAGAAAGTGCGCCTGTTGGCAGATATTTAGCGCCGGTCTGGCTCTCACCATGACTGCAGGTAATGCCGCCCTGGCCAACGAAGTAGATCAAGAATTCATCGTCGACACCGGCGCCATAGGTAAGAGCACCCACGGAGTCGTGCATTCCGACCAGTTTCTGGAACTGGGAGTACCAACCGCCAACAGCCTGCGCATCGAAGGCGAGCAGTCTCTGCGCATGGGCAAACTTGATCGAGCCATAATGGTATTGCAAAGATCCGTGGAAATGGCGCCAATGGATATGGACGGTCGCATTCTCTATGCCGAGGCTCTGGAAAAGAAACTGATCAAACAAAAAGACAAGCGCGATCCCGCTCTCTATAACTTTGTCGTGAAGCAGTGGCTGTTTGTTTCCAAAAACGCAGAATTCGCCGATCAGGGCATGCAAGGCTATCAGCACCTCTACAAGATAGCGGGCACAGTGCCCAAGAAGTTCGAGAAAGAGAAGAAGTTCCTGGAGCGCGTGCTCATACGCGAAGACGGAACCGAGAAAGTGATCTTGGGCAAAAAGCCTACGGCTCCGAATCTCTAGACTTCCAAAGAATCAGCTTCGGCTCTTACTGAGAACAAAGCGGCAGATCTTCACCAACAGGTGCAGTAAGCCGGCTGCTGTCGAAATCGCACCCAGCACCATCCAGGTCCAACAATTATGATAGTTGACCAGATGTTCGATACCGGGTCCGACGACGGAGCGCGTCTCGGCGGGGAAGTCGCTCAAATTGAAACAGGCCAGAAGCAACAGGAAAAATCCAATACCGCCGTTAAACAGGCCAAACAGGAGCGTTAACCACCAGCGGTGCCAGAGGAGAAGCAGGGGAACAAAGCCTAGCAGCAAAAGGGCATCAGGCAGCCAGATAAACGGCTGACCGGGACGGATGGTAAAAGCCAGAATCAGGCTCAGAACCCAGAGAGCGGTAGAAGAGAGCGTCGCCAGAAGACCGGGGCTCAGTTTCTTTTTGGAAGCCGTGGATGTTAGATGGCCGCTTTCGCCCCTATCAATATACTCATCATCTGTCATGGCTGTCCTCTTGCGGCTTTTGCCAGTGCCACCTTCTCTTTCAATTGAAGCATCAATTCTTGCAAAAAGGCAGGCACTTCATGACGCTCCTGCAGATTGCGACCGGCTATCTGCGCAAACTCCAGTTTGTCGAAATCTCCAAGACCGCTGCGGCGGCAAAGTTTCGCCAGAGCCTCCCTGCGACTGCCAATGACCGGAACCATTTCCAAGTCGGTCTCACTCAAGGTAATACCGTGCCCGGCGAATTGCTCGGAAAGGCATTTGAGAAAATAACCATGACTGAAGCTGTCTTCCAGTTCACCGCCATCAAACACTTTGAGCAGATCAACCTGGGGGCGCAGAGCTTCCTCCACTACTGCCGCTTCCTCCAGAGCGTCACCATCAAGCACGGCCACCACCGCTATGCCTAAGAGATCTCGCAAATTCAAATAGCGCCGGGCTACTTGCCTGGCACCGCCGCTGGAGACAAGCAAAATTCCGCTTTCCGCCAGATCAATATTCATAATCCTGGCTACATGAGGCAAAATAATACACTCGGAATTACCTTCCACAAGCAAGACCACTCGCGGTTCAAGCGCTCCCGGCAAGGTTTGAAAATAATGCCAATGCAAGGTGGGACCATCCGGCTGAACTGTGGACTGCTCCAGCGCCTTCAATAAGTCTCTCAAGACGCATAACTTCAACTGATTCAATCCGCTCGGTTCACTCAATTCTGCCTCTGAGGCAAGAGTAGCGCCGCCTCCGTGGCGACCGGCTTGCAACCAGTCAGGACTGGCCAGACAGCGAAAGAAAAGCCACTGTTTCTGACTATCGGTCAAATTCTCAAAGGCACGAATGAGCCTGATCACAGGAGACGGCAGAGCTGTATCGCCATTGCAGGTAATACGCCCGCGTTCGGACTGCTCCTCGGTCAGCTCATTCAGGCATTGTTTTTGCCAGACGGCAAAGGCTCCACTTCGGTAAAGCCGCAATTCCGATAGTGCCAGAGCGAGGCTGACCAGGGCATTGAGAAGTTGCTCCGAACCATTGCCGCTACCCCAGACCAGGCTGAAAAACTGCGCTACTTCCAGGGGCGAAAGTTCCTTGAACTGCTTCTGGTTGTCTTTATCAGGGGCAAGACTGCGCAATGCGTATTTGCGAATCTGAGCATAGCGACTGACCGGATCTTCCAGCCGCAAAAGCTTCAAGCAAACGTGGCGAATCTCATCAGGGCCGGGCTTACGATAGGAGATTTTCTCAAAGAGTGGAATCAGATTTGAATTTTGGGGCATTTAATGAGACTTCAGACTATCCGAATATGAGAAGACAAACTTCGTAATTAACCCTTCCCTTATATATGGTATTGCGTGTAGTCTAATAAATTCCCCCCGCAAATAGCAATCTCTGCGACACATACTTAGCAAACGGTCCAAAAACCGTTAACAGAAAGGTACAAGACCAAAGTGGCGGTGCAAACCAATGTCCTCCCTGATAGACGAGAAAGAGCAAAAGCTCTCCGTAGACGAGATTATCGTCTCCGGGTCTACTCTGGCGGCCATCTGGCACATGAGCTGGCCCATGCTTGTGCAGATGCTAATCGTATCGGCGGCAAGCTTTGCAGACGTTTGGGTAGCCGGTAAGTTAGGCTCAGATACCCAGGCGGCCATCGGGATATGTAACCAGATATGGTTCCTCATGCTGCTCATGACTGTCGCTCTCTCTTCAGGCAGTATGGCACTCATAAGTAGATTCTGGGGCGCCCGCGATTATGAACAGGCGGAAGAAGCAGGCAGGCAGTCCATGCTCTTTGCCATCGTCTTTGGTGTGCTTTCCACCGGCGCCGGACTGCTGGCCGCCCGTCCGCTGCTCATGCTCTCCGGTGCCAGCGCCAC
>JACRFZ010000027.1 GCA_016212515.1 Candidatus Melainabacteria bacterium | reverse complement strand
TTCGGTCAGGCAACCTGCCTGGACTGGTGCGAGAACTTCAAGGCCACGGAAAACTACGGGCAATACACGCCCAGCAAGGTTACAGGTTCTAAACGTTACAAACTTTCTAGCGGAAAAATTGCCCCAAGTCTATAAATTGGGGCATATCCTAGATATAGTGCGGCAACTTTTTCTGCTGCAATGCTTCGGCAAACTTCCCCGCGCCGTTCAACCCGATCGCTCGACAAGAGTATAGAATCTGGAGACCCAAAGCTGAATATGAACGGAGGATTGGTGGACTTCAGACTAGGCACTCTCTTGAGTCAGTTCGAACTGATGGAAGAAAGCGAGGTGAGGCGCGCCCTCAAGGTCGCCGCCGAAACCGGCCTGCCCGTGGGCAAAGTGCTGGTCATGTTTGAACGCATTTCCACCGTTACTCTGAAAGCCGTTCTAGATGCCCAGTGGATGCTGAGAGACAGTCTTCTGACCATGGCTCAAGCTCGCCACGCCCTAGACTTAGTGCGCCGTAACAACTGGAACTTCAGCGACGCCCTGGTTACCATCGGTGTCGATGCCTACGCCTCCCGCGGCATGAGGCTGGGCGAGCTTTTGGTAGGCTCCGGCCAGATGGTAGAAGACGAAGTCGACGAATTTCTCAAAGTGTCCAACCACTCCGGTCTGCCACTGGGAAGAATTTTGCTTTTACTGGACCGAGTTCACGAGACCCATCTAAACACCACGCTTAAAGTGCAACATGACATTCGCCTCGGGGCCATCGAACTCGATCTCGGCCTAAACCTTCTAAAAGAAACCGTCGACACCTCAAACATAGGCGACAAACCCTGCACCGACCGCCTCGGCGACCTGCTCACCCAATCAGGCGTGGTCAAAGAATCCGAGATGGAAATTGCGGCCAACATAGCGGAAGCCAACAACAAAATGATCGGCGAAGTGCTAACCGAGCACGGTTGGATAGACGAGGCCCTGCTGGACAAAGCTCTCTCCGTGCAGCGCAAGGCAAGAGCCGGTGAAATGAGCCTCAAAAAAGCTGTAGAAACACTGCGAGACCAGGCTCAGACAGGACAATTCCCACCCCTGGGAGTCGCTTCGCAATTGCTCAGCAATGAATTCGAAAAAGGCATTTCGCTCTACGAATACCTGCGACTGACAGGCTTCATGACGCCGGCCAAACTGGCGGAGGTAGTATCACAAGCGGCGAAGGAGAAAGATCTACTCAAACATCTTGATCTAGATCCTTCTCTAAACATGAAGGAAGCACTGAAAATTGCCGTCACCGACTCTGAGAAGTTTCAGAAGCTATTGTCAAAGACAAATCCGCATGAACAGAAAGAGCTTGATGCAGCGGTAGATTTACATAGCCGGGTGCGTTCCGGCGCTATCAAACTAGATCGCTCTATTCTTGAGTTTGCCCTGCTGCGCACAAACTCGCAACTGGCCACAAGGTCGGCTTGAGACTATATTTCGATCAACACCCTCTACCGATGAGCAAAGCTATCTAAAGCGGTGCTCCATACAAGAGTCCTGATCTAGCAGCTTCCTGCCAGGAAACCATTTTGCCTTGATAAAGAACTTTCTCTAAATTTCTCGGCGATTCATACGGCTTACCAGGCTCGTTAATGCCATCAGTCCACTCTTGCCTGACGAAAGCCATGTCTTTAGGCGGAGTGTAGCTGATGTCGTAGAAGGCTCCCTGTGGGTGTCCACCTTCGCCGCCGCCGACTGTAGCCTTAAGAGTGGCACCCTCAAGGGGTCTCAAGTTACCGTCGGTACTACGATAATAGAGTTCGGGATTATGATGATCCAGCCCGGCTGAATGATGGTACTGAGCATAGGGATCAAAAGAGATTGCTTCCTCGATCTTCAACTTACCGCTGCCGTCCTTCTTGTAGATGCTACCGCTAAAGTCCGAATCCATCACCTGCTGCTGGGAAATAAACATGGGCGAACCATCGGGACCGGTAAGTTTGATCCATATTTCAGGCACGGGCTCGGTAGCCTTGATGGTACCGCGGCCGGTGACACTGGGATCAACCTTTCCACTTTGTTCAAGTTGATTGATTACATCGGAAGTACTCTTCACAACCACGGCATCGGCTGCCGGAGCCTTACCTATGTCCGGGAACGGCACTCCTTTGCCGTAGCCTGCCGGCGGCGGCTCAAATTGAGGAAATCCCGGCTTAGGAATTGGATTGTCCGGCAGTCCCGGAATGGCAGGGAAGTCGCCGGAATCAGGCAACCCTGGAATTGATGGAGATTCAGGTGTGCCAGGAACATTCGGTGAATCCGGTTGGCTTGGAATCGGAGGAATGTCCGGCTTACCAGGAACATTCGGCGAATCCGGCTGGCTTGGAATTGGCGGAATATCAGGCTTACCAGGAACATTCGGCGAATCCGGTAGGCTTGGAATTGGAGGAATGTCCGGCTTATCAGGCGTAGTTGGTACTTCCGGACTGCCGCCGCCTGGTTTAGATCCGCATGGCGGCGAGGGATGTCTACCAGCCTGCAATTCCTTCAATAGTTGGGCTAGTTTCTCCTCGATCTGATGAATTTCCTCCAAGAGCTTTTGAACATCTTTGCGAGCAAACGGCGAATCGTAACCATGATCACCGCGATGATGTCTGTGCTCATGACCATCGAATTGCCTGAAATGATCATGGCGATCACGCAAACTTCCATCATTTCCTCTGGAGTTGAAACCGTTATCTTCATAGCCGCTCTCTCGATTGAATTGCGACTGTGAGTGTCTCCAGCCGAAATTGCCGCCTTCGTTTCTATTGAGTCCTAATTCTTTTTGCTTTGAGAACGGTGAAGTATCAAACTCCTTCGGTTGCGAAAAAGTCAGAAGACCCTGTTCTTCCTTCAGCGAATTGTCACAAGTACGTCTTTCCTGAAAAAAAGACCTGTTATCGCCCAAATCAGAGCCGGCCAAACCGGAATGCTGGGAAAATCTCTCTGAATTGCCTCTTTCGAATTGCTGGTGCTCAAAAGACATATCTTGGTTCCTTCTGGGAGTGAGTTGGAATCAAAGCAAAAGCTTGTGGGAATTAGTAAACCGCCTGCACTGGTCGGTTCACCTATGGTGCTGTTCAATTGTGTCGACACAGTGTTTGCCGGATTAGAAATCAAGTAGGGTAAGCATGGCGTCGGCAAAATCTCTTTCGTCCAGCCATTTTCCTGAGAATCCGAGAAATTGGCTAGTAGCTAGTAAATTTTCCGACTATCTACTAGCTAATATTCAGACTTCCTGCTAGACTATTTCTCGAGTGGTAATTTGGGATAGCTGTCGATGTCGGAGCTAATAAACCGTCATTTAGCCTCTAAAGTCGAGGAGGCACTGCAGATTAGCCGCATTGTCAACATAGTTGGACCACGTCAGGCCGGCAAAAGTACGCTTGTCAAAAATCAACTGCCGATCGCCGAGTACCTGACTATGGACTCGGACAGTATCAGAAACTCTATGCAAGTCGATGCCTATGCCATGTTACGCAGCATCACCAACAACCATAAGACAACTTCATTGCCGATTGCCCTTGACGAGGTGCAGCGCGTCCCTGAGATCTCGCTTGCTATGAATCGCATAGTTGACGAGGATAATAGGAAGGGTCAATTCTTGCTGACAGGCTCGACTAACGTCTTTGATTTAGCCAACAGTGGAGACTCTTTAGCAGGGCGAGTACATACGCTCCTGCTGCGCCCGCTCAGCGTAGCGGAAATACACAATGCCGGCCCTTGTCGTTTGCTCGATGCTGTTGAAAGTACACCAGAAACGATTATCTCGGCACTGCCCGTCGTCAAACAATATTCAAGAACAGCTGCCATAGAGCTAATCTTGAGAGGCGGGTATCCGGAGATTCGTGTTCTGGATGATCGTCAGCGAATTGAGCGCTACAATGGCTACATTGACAGCATTGTCGTAAAGGACGTGCCTGTTGTATCTCCGGTGCGCAAACCAGACATGTTACGCCGCCTGATTGATCAGTTGGCGGCACGCACTGCACAAGAACTAAATATGACCAATCTCTGCAATGCTGTTGGTGCTCGCAAAGAAACCGTAGGAAGTTGGCTCGATACACTAGAAAGGGTTTGTCTGATACAGCGATTGCCATCATGGGCGCCATCTTCAGCAAAGCGCGCTGTGCACTGGCCAAAGCTGCATTTCCTTGATACTGGCTGTGCTTCAGCACTGCGAAATGAGACACAAGCTAGTTTTGATTTCAGTGCAAACCCGGCATCGCTGGGCTCTATGCTTGAGACATTCGTCTATCAGGAACTTGAAAAAACTCTTCCCTTTGTCGGCAGTCATTGGAGACTGGCCCACTGGCGTTCTGACAATGCCGAGATAGACATAGTCGCAGAGTGTCCAGGCCGCAGCTTAGCCTTGTTCGAAATTAAGGCAACATCTTCAGTATCATCCTCTGATTTTAAATCGATTGATTGGTTCTTGAAAGATGGCCCTGGTAAAGCCTATGGCGCTAGAGCGGTCGGAATTGTAGTTTATCTGGGAGACCAAGTACTGACTATGGGCCCTAGAAAAATCTGCCTGCCGCTTTCTATTTTCTGGTCCTACTGATGAAAAAAGAGAATGATTAGAAATCAAGACTGGTAAGCATGGCCTCGGCAAAATCCAATTGTCGAAGCATCCTCTCAACCATGCGGTTCGTGCCCGAATCCAACAGATTCGCTTCTTTTGAAAGCACCTTAAAATGCTCGAGCATCGGCTTAAGCGAATTTGCAAATTCGACTATTTTGTCCTTCTCCCCAGCCTGAACGGCGCAAGCCAATGCCATAAGGCAGGCGATGTTGTCTCGCTTCGCCGATTCACCCTTGCCCAGGTTGGCGAAAAACTCCGCCCGGGGTGGTAGAAACCGTCTTCTAACGAAACTACAATGTGCCTACTATGAAAGCTTGGGTCAGACCTGCAAGCCCAAGAAGCACCCAAAAACCTACAGAACCCAGGGCAACAGAAGACCGGCTCACTTGTGACCCCAAAATCAAGCGTCATTATCACTACTAGCTGCCTGGTGCTGGGCTTTACCAGCCTCGGCTATCTCGTGCCGCTGGCGGTTGTGCATCCGGCGCCGCAACTGCTCACCGCTATTGCCCTGGAGGCGGTCTGGTTTTTGAGTTACTTGGGCTTCAGCCTTTATCGCCTCAAAAGCACGGGCGGCAGGGCCCAGGAGGCTGTTATTAGTGAACTGGTCAGCCAGGTAGCGGTCATAGAAGACAACCGCAAACATGGCCGTCGCGCCCTCTTGGCCCTGGCATTAATCTCCTGGTTGGCTATGCTCATTGATCTCTCCGGCTTTTTGCTTGCCTTTTGCGGACAGTTCAATGCCTCTGCCGCCATTTACCGGGCCGTGCCCATTTCTACCTGCCTGGGGCTCAATGTAGCCGCCTCTCTTGAGGTGTTGGGGGGTGCCTATGTGGAAGCTGGAAAATATCCGCAGGCACTCTCTATTTATCGCGAGGTGGAAACCATCAGACAGAGCCATTATGGGGCGGTAAGCGAAAAAATGGCGGCCATCTTTGCCGATTACGGCGACCTCTACACCAAGATGGGCGCCTATGATAAGGCGGAAACCAGCTACAAGACCGCCATTGACCTGGCTAATCAGATCTTGGGTAACCAGGGCACCGGCCGCGCCTACACAAGATTAGCCAATCTGCTTACCCAGATCGGCCGCCTGTCGGAAGCCGACTATTACTACCAGAAGGCTCTTACCATGAGGGAAAAGCAATTTGGCAAAGAAAGCGCTAAAGTTGCCGAGACCCTCTTTGCTTACTCGGTACTGTTGGAGAAAAGCGGTAAAAAGTCGGAAGCTAAACTAGCACAAGACAGAGCGGAGAAAATCTATCAACGCCTGAAAGCCGGCAGCAATACAGGCAAAATCGACTACCAACCGCTTCTGGTCATGGCCGTTTCTATTTTTGTTTCGTGGCTGCTCTTTGGTAAGAAAGGTTATCTTACGGAGCTTGCCGTGCGGCGCCTGAAGAATCGCATAGAAACAGGCACTAAAGCCAGCGCTAAAGATCTGAAAACCCTGGCATTGCTCTACCAGTATCAGAATAAGAAGGAAGAGTTGGACCGGCTCAAGCTACAAAATACCCGGGCATTATAAAAAAATGCAGTGGGACCGAGCCAAAAGCGGCAAAACTTAGCTACCTTTAGCTCTGTCACTTAGCTTTCCAGAAAGTAAAGTTATGAACACCCAACAAGCCATTACCTTCGATCCTAACAGCCTCGGACAGAAAGACTCCAACATTTTCGGTCTGCCTTTCAGCCCTGAGCAAGCACAGATGGTCTTGATTCCTGTGCCGTGGGAAGTAACGGTTTCCTACCGTGCCGGCACGGCCGGCGGTCCCGCTGCCATTATGGATGCCTCTAAACAGGTAGATCTGTATGAGCCATTTCTGGAAGACGCCTGGAAGATAGGGCTTTCCATGCTTGACTTACCCGAACACCTGCTCTTGATGAATAGCCTGGCCCGCAGCAAAGCAGAAGCTTACATACTCTTGCTGGAAAACGGCGAGAGTCCGGAAACCAGTCAGACCCTCAAGACGCTGCTCAATGAGATCAACGATGCCTGCGTGTCTATGAACACCTGGGTCAAGGAAGAAGCCCAGAAGCTCTACAAACAGGGCAAGTTTGCAGCCGTCGTGGGCGGCGACCACTCTACACCCCTGGGTTTGATCCAGGCAGTAGCAGAAAAGTTTGGCGATTTCGGCATTTTGCACTTTGACGCCCACGCCGACTTGAGAGACGCCTATGAAGGCTTTACCTATTCTCACGCCTCCATTATGTTCAATGCCCTTAAGGTACCTGCTCTCAAGAAGCTTGTGCAGGTTGGTATAAGAGACTACTGCCAGGACGAGCACGACCTGATAGCAGGCTCTCACGGACGCATCATCACCCACTTCGATAGAGACCTGAAGGCTCGCCTCTATAGCGGTGAGTCATGGAAAGAAATTTGCCACATGGTGGTGCACCAACTGCCAGAACAGGTCTATGTCAGCTTTGACATCGACGGGCTAGATCCAAAACTTTGCCCCAACACCGGCACGCCGGTGCCGGGCGGTCTGGAACTTGAGCAAGCACTCTTTATGGTGCGAATGCTGGTGGAAAGCGGCAAGAAAATTATCGCCTTCGATGTGAACGAAGTGGCTCCCGGACAAGACGGCGACGAATGGGACGCCAATGTAGGCGCTCGCCTTTTGTATCGCCTGGCCAATCTAGCCGCAATCAGCCTGGGACTGCAACCAATAGTTTAGAGAAGCTACGAGCCTGAAATTCCAGGCTCAATCTTAGCTTTCGCCTTCTTCAGCGTCTTCTTCCGCTGGTACGAAGTCGTCGTCTTCATCGCCGCCGTCGTGATGAGCGCCGTTACCGCCGTCAGGCAAGCCTTTGAAACTTATGACAATGTGGCGTCCTTCGCCGTCGCCTTCACTCTCGGAAGCCAGTTCCGGAAAGTTCTCTTGCAGATAGTTATGCACCAGGCGACGATCGTAAGCCGACATCGGTACAAGCGGAAAGCGCTCCGAGTCGCCATTCAATACGGCTACCGCGCCACGCTTGGCCTGATCTTCGAGAGTGCGACGACGCCTGCCGCGATAGTCGCATACATCCACAATAAAATGGCTTCTATCAAGAGTCTGGCTCTTCACCATTTGACGAACGACGAACTGCAGAGATTCCAGTGTAGCGCCGTTTTTTCCAATCAAAATGCGGGCATCATCAGACTTGCAATCGATACGATAGCAAGTTGTGGTGTCATCCACATCTTCCTGCACTACCTCGGCTTCGATATCCAGGATAGCGAGAATCTTTTCCAGGTAGCTCCTAGCATTGTCGTCAAATTGGCTTAGATTCATAGTTTACTTCTTCTTTTTCTTCTTGGACTTGCCCTTTTCCACAGTCTCGCCTTCCTTGCGGTCAGCCAGTTGATCCGGATCGAATTTGAGTTTGGCGCCATTGTCGGGGTTAGAACCATTGTTCTTGCCGTTAGCAGGAGCCGAGCCGATATCGATAACTTTGGGATTGCCGGATTTAGATCCGGAGCCTTTCTTGTTGGCAGCATCCGGATCTATCAGATCGGGAGCCGGTTGCCGCATGATGAGCCAGGTCTGTAAAGTTTGTACCACGCTGGAAACCAGCATGTAGAGGTAGACGCCGGCGGGAAGCGGAATAATGAAGAAGGTAGCCGTCATGGCGATAGGCATCATCTTGGCTGTGTCAGCCTGCATTTTCTGCTGCTCGTCCATCTGTTTGGGATCTTTGGGACCAGTCATAGTCAGTTTGGACGACAGGAACATCGTCACACCAAAGAGCACAATCAAAGCCACCAGGTCAAAGTTCTCCGGTTTGATCAAATCAAGGCCGGTAGCCTTTTTACCGAGAGAATTGATAAAGAGAAAAGAATCGTTTTTGGCTACGCCTTCCACAATTGCTTCAACGCGGTAGTCGCCTTTTTTGAAGAATGTGGCATGACCTTCCTGGTCTATAACGGCATCTTCAGCCTTGGCAGGGGCATTGCCCTGCTGCACTTGCCACTTCACTTTAAAGTCGGTGGGCAGCTTACCTTCTACGGCGCGGGTGGCAAAATCTACTTTGTCGCCCTCAACGCTGGTGGTCTCACCGGGGAAAACTATCAGTTTAGCCACCAACCCATCATGACTGACATAAGGGCAGTTGGCGCCGGATACTTCTTTGTGATTGCGCTTGGAGATGTCTTTTGCTTCTACCACTTTCACAGGCACGTCGATGGCATGATCGCTGAAGGGCGGTCCGTTGAAAGTGCCGAAGAGAGCGAAAAGAATGGGGAGCTGAACCAGCATAGGCCAGCAGCCGCTCATGGGATTTACTTTATTGACGGTCCAGAACTCCATCATTTTGCGCTGGAGCATTTCCTGGTCGTCTTTATAGCGCTCCTGCAGCTCCTTCAGCATGGGAGACAATTTGCCCATGCGCTGCATGTTCTTGGTTGATTTGGAAACCAGAGGCCAGACCAGAGCTCTTACTGCCAGAGTGAGCAGGATAATAGCCAGTCCATAGCTATGAGTCTCTTTTACGACCATCTGCATAAAAGGAATCATCAACTGGTATGTAATAAAGTCCACTCTCAGGTTACCTCAGATAACTACCTTGTACCGGCATGGCCACTAAGCATTTTCAGTGGTTCAAAGCTTTCCGGTACGTCATCCACCCCACCGTCGTGCCATGGATGACATTTGGCCAGACGAACTGTGCCCAGCACCAAACCCTTCAGAAAGCCGAAGCGCTTCATACTGTCAGCAGTATATTGTGAACAGGATGGATAAAACCTGCATGATGGCTGTCTCAAAATACGGGTCTGCTGGAAAAGCCAGATAAGAACGAGCGCCACCCTTGACATTAAGCCAATCTTCTTATTGTCTTGCTTGAAAATAGCGGTATTGGTCAGGTACTTCATTACTGAATGTTGCTCGGGTTCGGCTCTCCAGCTCGATCTCTATAGTTATAGTCGAAAGTTGGCTCTCTGTAACGGTTGTTGGTACTGCCTTCAGGTCAGTTAGGGCGACCAAACTTCTTGTTTGCTTTTGTAAGACAGTCTCGCACTGCTGTCTTCAACTCTTCAAAGGTTACCTTAAGCGCATCGGGACTGATAACAAAAACGAGAGCGTACCAGTTGCTGAGACCTTCCGAAAGTTCTTTCACAAGAGCCGCCTCGCTTCTGACGGCTCTGTAGGCTTCTCTCGCCCTGCGCTTGCAGCGGTTACGCTTGCAGGCACTCTTAAGCACTTTCTTAGCTATTGAAAAGCCTACTAGAAGCCTGATTTGTCCAGATATGGTGATACCTGCCGCAGCAGCCCTGACTTGTTCGGGCTGGCTGGATTGCCCGGCCGATGCCCCTGAAACCGAGTTCAAAGCTTTTGCCGCACCAACTGCTTGTGCGCCGCCCTTTGCCTTAGCCAGTCTCCTGGGAGTAAAGCGGTGCAATACATATAGAGTCAAACAACCTGAAGACACCGAACGCCTGGCGGTGTAAGCACGGGTGAATACGCTTGACTTGCGGGCGCGCTCAGCAGTGGGAAGCATCCCAAGCTCTTAGACGGAAAGGCGATAACGGCCTTTAGCGCGACGAGCTTTGATTACCTTTTGTCCAGATTTGGTGGACATTCTTTTAAGGAAACCGCTACCTTTCTTGGCTTTGCTGATTGAGCCTCTCAGTGTTCTTTTCATGACCTAACTAACTCCTGACCTGAATTCAAGTAAAAATTTTTTGGCGTTCTATCTCGTTCTATCGAAAGAATAGCTATGCTATCATCTATTGCAAATACTTCGAGACGTCTGCCCTGAAGGCGGACTAAAAATTTACGAATAATTCCTCACTTAGAGACCATTCAGGTGAGTTAGGGTTCACTTTTGGCTCGGCAATCTTGCTGGGCTATTTGCTTGTCCCTGATTTATCGAGGCGACGGGTCGGGAATTTTGTTGGGTCTCTTACTACAAGTGAAAGATCGAAAAATCTGCTCTCGAAATGTTGTCTGGTAACTTGAATTCGCCCTGATCACAAGGCTATCTTAGCCAATTACCACCTAGGACCTGTGCCGCTAATGACAAACTCCAATAATGATGATGTACGCCTCCTCAAGTCAAACAAAGATATATGGAGCGAGGCGCGAGTCATTCTGGAGAAGAAGCTCAGCCAGCCCAGTTTTGAGAGCTGGATCAGACCGGCGCAGCTAATAGAATTTAGCCAGGGACAAGCTACGATCGCCGTCAGCAATGAATTCATGCGCGGCATGTTCACCAATAACTATGTAGACTCGGTCTGTGACGCCATTTCGCAGGTTACCGGAGAAAACGTCGCAATCAGAGTAGTGGTGGACGCTTCCGTCAAATCGGAGACCTATACTGCCACCATAGCCAGTATCAGTGATGAACCGAATAATACCGCCCAGCATGATTCTCAAGCCAATCACTATCTAGGAAACAGCAACAGCGGGCACGGCCATAACGGCCACCATCTGCTCGGCAACCAATCGAGCCCGCCCTGGGCTACCAACAGCCCTCAGCCGGTAAGCACCAGTGCTCGCCTGCCAGACTCGGTGCTGACAGCCCGCAGTAATCTCAATGCCAAATACCTGTTTGAAACTTTCGTAGTCGGTGCTCACAACCGTTTCAGCCACTCGGCCGCCCTGGCTGTGGCCCAGCGACCCGGTCAGGCCTACAACCCCCTCTTTATATATGGAGGAGTAGGACTTGGCAAAACCCACATAATGCACGCCATCGGGCATGAGATTCTGCGCCACACCCCCAATGCTTCCGTGCGCTATATAAGCTGCGAGAAATTCACCAACGAACTTATCAACTCCATTCGCGACGACCGCATGTCCGACTTCCGCAAGCGTTACCGCCAGGTAGACGTGCTCCTGGTGGACGACATTCAGTTCCTGCAAGGCAAAGAGAGCACCCAGGAAGAGTTCTTCCACACTTTCAATGCTCTGCGTGACTCCGGTCGCCAGATAGTGCTGTCATCCGACCGACCGCCCAAAGCCATTTCGCACCTGGAAGAGCGCTTGCGCAGCCGCTTCGAGTGGGGTCTCATTGCCGATATTCAGGCACCAGACCTGGAAACCCGCGTGGCTATCTTGCGCAAGAAGTGCGAAGCCGAGAACATGCGCATCGACGATGAAGCCCTTGAATACATTGCCACAGTATTCACAAGCAACATCAGAGAACTGGAAGGCGCTTTGATTCGTGCCAATGCCTATTGCAGTCTTACCGGAGAAGCCTTATCAATCGCTTCTCTGGCAGGCATGCTGCAGCCTACAGTGCCCGGTAACAAGCCTAAGGTGACAATCACCGCCGACCGCATCATCCAGACGGTTGCAGCCCATTTCAGAGTCGAACCGAGTGAATTGCGCTCAGCCAAACGCAGTCAAGACCTGGCTTTGCCAAGACACGTTGCCATGTATCTGGCCCACGAGCTAATCAAGATGAGCTTTCCAAGAATCGGAGAGGCTTTTGGCAACCGCAAACATACATCTGCTCTATATGCGCACTCTAGAATCAAAGAGGCATTGCCCAAAGACCCCAATCTAGCGCAGGCCGTGAAGCAAATCCAGGGCCAGTTGGCAGATTAACTGCCTGTAGAAAACTTGTGCAAAACTTGTTTGTTGCTTGTAAGCCCGCTGTGTAAATCCCACCCCTTGGCGTATATACAGCTTTTTCTTATACACATCCCACAGACAAGTTTTCTACAGGGGATCTTCAAACAGAGTTTGCCTTTCAGGGCTTATCTACAAAAATTGGCTTCCCCTCCTACTTCTATATAACTAAATTTATTGAACTAACAAGAGTAGAAATGCTAAAGATGGCTCAGGTTGCCAAAAACCATTCAAAGGGCGTTGAAATAATTGCCCAGTGACGGTAACCTTTAAGGCACGGGGAGATAGACAAAGGAAGATTTCCAATAGAGCAAGCGGCGACATGGAAAACCACTCCTTTATATATACATAGAATACCCCTGGTCCCAAGGCGCTTCGTTCAAAGTCAGTTTGACCGGCTAAACAGGCAGGTAAATTGCGGAAGAACTATCGAGCTTGACGGGATGCACTCTTTAGATTTCGAGGTTACAAAATGCACTTTGCAGTCCAAAAAGATGTCCTGGTCAAAGCCCTAAAAGATGTGACAAGCGCCCTTGCCACTCGTGTTGTTCAACCGATTCTCAGCAACGTGCTGATCGAGAGTGTCGACGAGACTGCCGTCAAGTTTCACGGTACAGATCTCGATTTGACCATCGAAACCAAAGCCTCAGCTGTTGTTTACACACCCGGCGCCATCACTTTGCCCGGTAAGAAGCTGCTCGAGATCGTATCCAAGCTACCCAGCGACCTGGTTTCCTTTCAAATCAACAAAGATACCTTCGAGACCACTGTTACCTGCAAACGCTCTAAATTCAGCATCACCGGTCTGCCCGCCGATGATTTCCCCAAGACCACCGAAACCCGTTCCAAAGACGGCGTCTTGATGCCTTCTGATGTTTTGAGAAAGAGCATTGTACAAACCGCTTTTGCCGCCGCCAGTTTCGACACCTCCAGCATCCTGGGCGGTGTTTTTCTCGTCATTGAGAACGGCAATTTCGAATGCACCGCCACAGACGGCTCCCGCCTCGCCCACCGCTTTGAAAAACTGAACGTAGCCGTTCCAGCCGCCAGCCGCACTGAAGGCGAAACTGAGACCGAAGGCGAAGCTAAGTCGGCCACAGCTACCCTGGAAAAACCGCTCAGCCTGAAAGCCATCATTCCCGCCAAGTCTTGCACGGAAATTGTAAAAGTGCTCGACTCTCAAGACGGAAAAGACGTGAGACTGGCTGTTGTGAATGGTCAAATTACATTTGAGACCGAAACACATTTCCTCTCCACCCGTTTGATCAGCGGCGAATACCCGGCTTATCAAACTCTCTTCCCGAAAGACTACAGCCATCTGGTCAGCTTCAAAAGAGAAGAAGTGATGCAGGCCATCGAGCGTGTAGCCGTCATGTCCGACGACCGCACCCATCTGGTCAAGTTGCATTTCGAACCAGAGATGTTGCAGATTTCAGCCAACACCCCCGATGTCGGTCGCGCCCAGGAAGAAGTTTCCATCGGTCTTGAAGGTGAGAGCATCGACGTAGCCGTTAACGTGCGCTACCTTACCGATGTGCTGCAAAGATTGGGTGTTGAAGACGTCAAACTAGAAATGACAGGCGCTCTCAAGCCGCTCATCATCAAGGGTATCGGCGACGAGAACTACAAATACTTGCTCATGCCCGTGCAAGCAAAGTAAGCCGAAATCATAAACATAGTGAACCTGATTCAATCAAGCCTGGCTATTCTTCTCTTTCTTGCAGGCTTTCTGTGCCCTGCTGCGCTGGCTGATACCTGGTCCGATCTCAAATCAGTCAGCCAGGCGCCCAGCCTTATCTACTGTGAAGGCGGTGACAGTAATCAGCCAACCCAGCTCTGGCTTTGCTTCAATCGCCTCTACAGGGCTAATTCCCTTAATGCCGGTACCCTAAAAGGAAAGCTCAATTCTGCCACCCCTGCCGGCAAGATTTACCTTTTGCTCCTGCTCAGACAGACCGACCCAACTGAGGGCAGCCACCTTATGGAAAAGCTCCTCAAGAACAAAGAAAAGGTCTTGTACAAAAAGGGCTGTATGCTGGAAACAATGACCGTAGAAAAGCTTTGCCGACACCTGGCTGCCGGCCAGGAGCTTGTAAAACTGCGCTAAAACTTTAAAAGCTTGCTTCTAGCCCGGGTTGCCGCTTCGAGAGGTTTCGTAGATGACCCAAAAGCAAACACCTGAGCTGCAGACCAAGTCTTTTGTGGGCACTCTTGCCGAACTATCCATAATTGGCCAGTTTGTCATTCTCGCCTTTCTGGGCGGTTATGTCATAGCTGTCTATAGAAACATGGCTGAGCTAGATGTTGCATCACAGACCGCCGCCAAGACTACTCTAAGGGTGCAGCAGCCTGTATCACCGGTAACCCTGACCCCAGAGGCAGCAAAGTCAGGCGGAGACTCATCCGGTGAAATAGTAATGCCGGAGCCGAGCCCTGAGAAGCTATCGACAAGTTCTATTTCTCAGGAAGACCTCAGCGATTTGGATGCTCGTCGGCGCGAGCATTTTGCCAGGTTGATTCACCTGCCGCCTGGTCGTTCAGCCAAACGAAAAGGCAAAGGCAAGCCTGTTCTGGTGGAGAAACGCAAGCTACAAGGCACACCTTTCTATATTGCTACCGTCGACCTGACCGATCCTGATGCCTTCGTAGGTATCCTTCTGGCGAACGGTGCCAGCCGGGCTAACTGTGCCGGTTTCAGCAGCGGCGATGAAGACTTTCGCTCCTTTGTCTCTCGCGCCAACGCAGCCGTTGTGATGAACGGTACTTTCTTCAGCAAAGACCAGGAGAAACGCGTGATGGGCAATATGGTCTCCGGCGGTAAAACACTAAAGTACAGTCAGTGGGAAAACTATGGCACTACCGTGGGCATCACTGCCCGTAATGTCCTGGAGATGCAAACCGCTCGCCTGGAAGGTC
This sequence comes from Candidatus Melainabacteria bacterium, assembly GCA_016212515.1. Lineage (GTDB taxonomy): Bacteria > Cyanobacteriota > Vampirovibrionia > Obscuribacterales > Obscuribacteraceae > Obscuribacter. Next base: position 12,289 of record JACRFZ010000027.1, on the reverse strand, counting down.
AACCGGATTGGTCTAAGCACTGGTTCTCCCTCACTTGCGGACCAAGGCTGGTAAAGAACGGTGTGGCGCAAGTTGATGCGAAGGCAGAGGGTTTCGCCGATTCTCATGTCTTGTCGATTGGACCGCGAGTGGCCATCGGTTACCCTGCTTCTAAAGACAAACTCTATCTGGTCACTTTCATAAATGGTCTTTCCCTTGAACAGGAGGCCAAACTTATGAAAGCCATCGGCTGCACTGAAGCTATGAATTTAGATGGCGGGGCATCCCGTGCTTTTGCTGTAGGTAAGGAAGTGAAAGTAGCGCCCTCTCGCCCTCTCACTAATGTGCTTGTAGTCTATGATTCGGCTCACCCGGCGCCAGGGGCACTGTCTCAATCCTGGAGGAAGTTTGAGTATTCCCCTTAGTTACTAGTGTGAGCGCCAGGTGCCCGGCAATGAATGTTCATCTATGGATGGGTGTTGGAACACAGCCATGCTGCCCGGTGCTAGGCTGGAATTGATGTGTGCGTTGAACTCTGGTGAGGTTAAGGCTTGAATTCGGAAGAACCTAAGCACTGGAGATCATCAAAGCCCCCAGGTTGGTTTGTGGTTGTTTGCTGGTTTTACCCACTCTTATATTGGGTCTTTGGTGTTTTGCTATTTACTATCCCTGGTGTTTTGCTTTCATTGTTCATTCCAAATGCCTATTTTAGTTCGTATGTGAGCGGGTTATATTTACTCTCCTTTCCTGTACTTCCTGTAGTGATGCTGTTTCTCAGCAGTTGGTACAGAAAGATGGCTTTGATTATCTGGCCGGTTTCCTTTCTTGTTTTAAGTACCTCCTGCGGCATCACGCAGGGCGCCTGGAATGCTGCTATCTCCAAGGCATTTTCTGCCGTGGTCAGTCAGACAAAGAACCTGCAGTGAACAGGCCGACACTTCTATTCTTAACCAAATTGCTAGATGCCTGCCGGCCGCCACAGGCTAAAATAAGGCTCTGCCGCTATTGAATCAAAGGGGAAAACCATGGCTCAGACGCTCTTGCAAATGTTGAATGCAGAACAGAAGCCCAGTCGGCTTTCGAAGAGTGCGCTCATTATTGTCGATGCTCAGAGGGAGTATCAAGACGGTGCTGTTCCTCTTACCGGTTTTGAAAAGGCTGTAGGGGAAATATCTGCTCTACTTGAGCGAGCCAGGAAGCTTGAAACAAAAGTCTGGCACATACGCCACAAAACCTTCGATGGTGCGCCAATCTTTGCCCCGGACGGTAAGTATTTCCAGATTGTCGATGCTCTCACACCGGCTGCCGGTGAGGCAATCGTCGATAAGCAACAGCCAAGCTCCTTTGCCGGCACTGATTTGCATGAACAGTTGCAAAAGGCAGGTATCAAAGACCTTATCATCACAGGCTTTATGACCCATGCCTGCATCAGCACAACCGTTCGATCCGCTCACTCCCTGGGCTATCCTGTCACCCTGGTGGGCTCAGCTTGTGCCACTCGCGATCTTCCCGATATTAACGGCGGTCTGGTGAAAGCAGCGGAGTTGCACAATGCTACTCTGGCAGCATTGAAAGATCTTTTCGCCACTCTAGTAACTTCAACCAGGGAAATCGAAGACTGATTTCCAGGCATTAGCTAAATAGAATTGCTCTTCTCCAGGTCTTGCCGGGCTCTGGCCGGGTTTCCCATCTTTTGCCAGAGGGCGGCTCGTTTCTTGTAGGCACTGGCGCTTGGTTCGCCGGAAACAAGCGTGTCCAGGTCTTTCATGGCTTCTTTATAGCGCCCCAGACGCTCATAGAGTTCTGCCCGCTTAGACAGTGCCAGCTCATCTCCTTCATTGCCTTTGACAGAGAGCATGGCACTGTAAATGGAGATGGCTTGATCCGTCTTGCCGCTCTTTTCGTAGCACCGGGCTCGCTGATGCTCGTATTCAACTTTCTTGCCGGGCTTTTCGAGTTTGTCCAGGGTCAAAAGGCATTCGTCGAATTTGCCGGCATTTTCCTGCAGGTTGGCCAGAGATTTCAGAACGATTGGATTGTCTTTATTGGTGGTGGGGTGTGCCATAAACTTCATGTAGCTGTCCAGAGCCATTTTGTCTCGTTTGAGATTGCTGTATGCCACAGCCTGGGCTTTGAGAGCAAACTTATCAGGGTTGGGGCACTTGAGAGCTTTTTCCAGGTAGCCTAACTCAGTGATGTAATCGCCGTCTATGGCTGACAGTTCGCCCATTTTAGTGTAGGCGCGGCTCATGTTCGGCTGAATTTCCAGGGCTTTCAAATAGCATTGTTTTGCCGAACCGTAGGTGCGGTCGAGTACACCCAGGTCTTGAAAGGCTTGCCCCAGGAGCACCCAGGCTATTGCGTTTTTTGGCCTGGCTTTGACTACTTCAATCAGCATGTCTTTGGCTTTTTCAGCATGGTCTTCTCGCAGATATTGATCGGCCTTTTCGAGCTTTTCCTGAACAGGGTCCTTGCCGGCTGCCTGAGCCGGTTCAATTGCTGATAGGCAAAGAGCCAGACTGAGTAATAGTGGGCTTACGGAGAGGTAAAGTTGATGAAAATTGAGTTTATGCATTGTGGTGTTCTGGTTTGGGTTTCTCTGCCATTCAAGCGATACTGGAAATAATCTTGAGTTGTGGGGCTAACAGTAAGACTAGAAAGGAGAATCGACTAGCTTCTTTGCGGCCTTAAGGTCTGCTTCTGCTCTGGTTTTGTCGCCCATGAGTTTGTATATGTTAGCTCTTTCCGTGTAACTTGTTGCAGTCGGCTCCAAATCAATGTTTCGATTGAGATCTTGCAAGGCACCGGGCAGATCTTTGTTCTTCAATTTGAGTCTGGCGCGAGTGCGATAAGCCTCACCGTCGTTGGGGTTGGCCTTCAAAAGCATACTTAGTGAATTGATTGCTTCCCCGTATCTCTTTTGTGTCTCCAGGCAGCGTACTATCTGAAAAATTGTCCAGTCTTGCTGCTTAAGTTCATAGGCTCTTTTGTAGGCTAATATTGCTTCGTCATAACGGTTGAGGTTCTCTAAGATAGTGGCTTTGTCCCGATAAATGGAAGTCGAATCAGGATCGACCTTTTCCGATTTTTCAATCCATACCAGGGCTTCTTTGAAGCGCTTCTTGGTGGCAAGAATGTTTGCCTTCACGTGGAAGCAGTCAGGATTGGGTGGCTTGCAAGCCAGGGCTCTATCGACATACTTTTCCGCTTGCTCAAGGTTTCCATCCGCTAAGCATATACTTGCTTTATCCAGCCAGGCTTCGCTGAAGTTTGGGTCTATAGCAAGAGCCTTGTCTAGGTATTTATTGGCTGGTCTGCCGCTTTCGGTGTCGCCAAGCTCAGTTTTGTAGGTTCTGCTGAGCAGAAGAAAGTAATCTGGCTTCGCGTGTTTAGTGGCGCAAACTGCCATCATCAATTCTCTTGCTTCTGTCGTACATTTATGGTCAGCCAGCTTATCTGCTTCTTCATAGAATTCCTGGGCTTGCTTTGCCGTCATTTTGCCGCCCAGAACTCTTGCTTTGACGATGGATTGCCTGGCATGGGATAGGGCCGCTTGCAGTCGCTTTCCTTCCAGTTTCTCATTGTGATTTTGGGCATGAGAGGCTGAGTTCCCGGTAACGACGGTAATTGCGAGCTGGGCAGCGATAAACAGGCATTTTATGCCGGTCCATCGTCTCGATCTATTTTTTGACTCGGGTAGCATCCGTAATCTTGTCGCTTTGCTGCTCAATGGTACTTTACCCGTTGTGGCGAGCTTTCTCAATAGTGAGCGGCTGTTAATGGAAGGCAGGTACGGGCCGCGTCCTTGTTAAGTTGGCATTGCCCACCAGTGCCTGTTTTCGCCCTTTGGCTCAGACTATTAGAGCCTGTCAAGGACGAAACCGCCACAACCTGTTAAAATCGCCGTCTGGTCAAAGGTCTGGCGTTTTCGGGGATGGCGGCATGAAAGTTTCTCATTTGCTTTGTTTAGCGACTGCTCTCAGTTTGAGCATGGGTTCGAATTTTGTGGCCTTTGCTGATTGTGATGGTAATTCTGATAAGTCGTCTTGCTGTGAGACAAAGAGCAGTGATGCCGCTCAAAAGAGTTCTGCACCTGCTACTTCCACTGATGAGACCGGAGCACAGGCTGCCGTACCTTCGCAAGCAGACACAAGCGCAAGCAGCACCGCTGCTCAAGATAGCAAGAAAGGTCGTCCGCGCATCGGACTAGCCCTCGGTGGTGGTGGCGCCCGTGGTGCTGCTCATGTGGGGGTATTGAAGGTCTTGCAAGAGGAAGGTATTCCAATAGACTTGATTGCCGGCACCAGTATCGGCAGTGTTGTTGGCGGGCTTTATGCTTCCGGCATGAACCTCGATGATTTGGCTACCAGATTTGAAGATGCGGAGTTGATGAAAGAGTTTATGACTGTACCGATTTCGGTGCGCGTTCTAGTGGCGCCGATTATGGTCATGCCCAGATTCTTTGGCTTCCATCCCTATGACGGTCTGTACAACGGGGTCAAGTTCCGTAATTATGCCAATAAGCTGGCCGGCACCCACAACACCATCGAGAAGCTGAAGATTCCCTTTGCTGCCGTTGTGACGAACGTTGTTGACGGTGAAAGCTGTCGCATTACGGAAGGAGATCTCGGCACTGCCATGCAGGCTAGCACTGCTGTTCCTGGTGTAAGAAAGCCGGTGGAGATAGGGCAGAAACTGTTTTGTGATGGCGGTTTGATTTGTAACGTGCCCGTCAACCATGTGCGCGAAATGGGTGCCGATTTTGTCATTGCCGTAGACATTGATGAACCGCTCAAACCAGTGCCCCTGGAAAGTTTCCGCAAGATGGGCTCTATGAGTAAACAGGCTTTGCGTATACAGCTCAACTACCAGGATGTAGATCAGGGCAAAGACGCCGATGTAGTAATTCACCCTGATACAGCAGGCATCGGCTTGCTATCGCGCAATAAAGGCGACGCCAAGCGCGGCTATGAGGCCGGTATCAAGGCTGCCAGAGCGGCGATGCCAGAACTGAAACGCAAACTGACTGAAAAAGGCATTCTTTGCGCCAAGTAGGCCCTGAGAAACTATAGGGTTTTCCGGTAATTATGATTGGGCAGGCTTCGTTGCCGGCTCGCTGAGTCTTGGCTTGTATTGCTCGCTGGAAAGTTTACTTTCTGATAACAGTCTTTGATCTTCCGGGTGGCTGCTTTTAAAGCTACCGGGCTAATATGTGCATGTTGGGCGTTTTCAGGATAGAGCATGAGACAGACTAACCTTTGGATGGTGAATTTGGTCGCTATGGCACTGGCTTTCTGGCCGGGCTGGCAGCCCACTCTGGCGCAAAAGCAAGCAGGACCTGCTATTACCGCTAGAGATCAGGCAGAGGTTCAAGAAGGCATCGATGCTGCCGAGAATGCGAAGGAAAGTGCGCTCAAGAGCGGCAAGTCTTCGTTCTCTTATGAGAAGCACAGGTTCAGCCTGGTGGTGCCCGAGGGGCTGAAACTCCAGGTGCTTGATCACAGTGGCACAAGGAGTTTCAACTTCCTGGGCAAGGAGCGCGGCGATAAAAGCCGGCTGGTCTTAGGTATTTTGATAATGCTTCCTGATAGTAATGGAACCTTGCCTTCTGTCTCGGAGATGACCGAAGGGATGCTGCATCCCTATAAACAGAGATGGACTGACTATCAGCAGAAACCAACCAATTTGGTTATTGCCGGCGGAAAAGAAGTAGCAGCCGTCGAGTATAGCGGCGCATACGGTGGTCAGGTGAAGGCTAGAGGTATCGTGGCTGTCCATGCCGTCAAAGGAGCTCTCTTCATAATCACCGGTACCGACCGGGAGGAATACTTTGCCGATTCAATGAAGGCGATACGAAAGCTAGTTGCTAGCCTTGAGATTTCCAGCCGCAGTTAAGTTCTGCCATGCTGTCACGATCCTGAATTCATTAGCGACAGGGGCCCAAGGTGTCTGTAATGGCCGAGTAATTCCACCATATTCAGCTGGCTGCACTTGGCCTAATATGGCGGAATGAAGACGGGAAAGTGGATTGTTGCAGCAGGACTGGTCGTGGCACTTTGTGCAACGGCGGTTGTTTCGTCCAATCAAGGCAGGTCTGCTGCCTTAAACCAGAAGACAAAAATTCGTACAGAAGCCAGTAAGCTTGCCTTGAGCTATTACAATGCTGCCTGGAATCAGGTAAAGGAAGGTAATTGCCGTCCGGCTGTGCAGTTGTTCAATGAAGCTATTAAGTTAGTTCCCCAGGACGAACGGCTCTACGCTGAAAGGGGAGACTGTAGATTTGATCTGTGTGACTTCGAAGGCGCCGTTAGAGACTACAGCACGGCAATTTCGCTTGGTTTGGTTGATGGAGATGTCTATTACAGCCGGGCACTGGCGCTTTCTTCCCTGGATAACTATTTCGATTCGATAAGAGATTTGCAGAAGGCAATTGTCTTGTGTCCGCAAGAAACCAGATACAAAGCCAGCCTGGCTAACGCAATGGGTTTCTCCGGTGATAGCGCAGGAGCACTCTCTATTCGCAAATCGTTGATTCCCTGCCTTAAAGGTAAAGAAGCTCAGGGAAATTTCATGGCTATGGCCAGGCTTTACATCAAGATGGGCAACAAAACGGAAGCACGGGCGGCAATAACAAAAGTGCTGGCCATTCAGCCAGGTGCTCCAGAGACTTATGTGTACGCAGGACAATTGAGTAATGAGTTGGGCGAGTTTTCACAAGCCGTAGAAGCATTTAATCGTGCTCTGGCGCTGGCGCCAGGGCATGTGAACGCTCTTTGTGGGCGAGCTTATTCAAAGGACAGGCTATATGCTTACGCAGCAGCGGTTGCTGACTATGATTCCGCAATTGAGTTGGAACCAGAGAACCGCATTGCCTGGGTTGATAAAGGATACGCGCTGCTTAAATGGGGGCGTTGTAAGAGTGCTCTGGCGGCTTTTAGTATGGCGGTTAGACTAAAGCCCGAGATTGGAGCTATCTATGCGGCAAGAGCCATGGCATATGAGATGATTGGTGACTACGATGCGGCCATTTCTGATCTGAACAAATCTACTGAGCTGATGCCACGCTCATGGTTACCATACATATACAGAGCCAAGTTTTTTCTTAGAACCCGCAGCTACAATCTTGCCCTGCAAGATTATCTGAAGGCATTTAGCTTTAACAAACGTGAGACCTTAGAACGGATGTGGGAAGATGTTTCTCAGCATTTAGTCAGGTGCAAGTCTACGCCGGCGCGCAAGACCAGCACTGGTTCAGCTAATTCCAGAAAAAGCTAGATTAGCTACCGCCCTTGAAGCCCTGCTGCAATTCGAATAGCATCTTGTGAAAGAGCCTGGGAGTGGCAAAGGCGAAGTTGAAGGCGACGCTCTCTTGCTTAGATACTTGTCCCATGGTCAAGAGCTCGCGGTCCAAGCGCCAGTAGGCTTCGTAGATGTCATCTATGTTGAGCGCTTTTTCCTTTCTGGAGGTGGCGCAGCATTTGGCGAAGATCATGACGGCAATTATGGATGCCATCAAGCAGTTGTAGCCGGAAACGACGCCGAAGCCGGCGGCAGCAGGACCAAAGTAGGTCTTTGCAAAGAGTTTGAGGTAGAGCCAGCGCTTGAAGTAATCATCTAGTTCTTTGCTTAGAGGCTCGAAATGCTTCTTGGCCGCCGCTTCCAGGTTCATATTGCCGGCGCCCGGCACTTTGGCGTGCTTGAAGAGAATGGCTCCCAGTGCCGAGAAGGTATAGCGGCTGAAAGACCGCGCTACCATGAAGGCGTTGACCGGGTTGAGAATATTACGGCGCTGCATCTGCCAGAGACCTTTCTCATCCACTCTGATCATGGGGTAGATGAAGAAACGGTAGAACATAGTGCGCAGGGTCATTTCTTCCACCGCCCCTGGTGTCATATCGGCATCCGAGGCCACAACCGGGTCAAAGTCTCTCAGCTCGGTCATGGGGCTGCCGGCGCGTTTGAGGCGGATGGCCTTTTGCAGAATTTCCGAGCCGGCCGGCAAAACCTGGAAGATGTTCAAGTCTTTGCGATTGAGCATGAGGTCCATGAGCTTGTTGTCGACTTCCAGAAACTCATCCCAGGTCACCACAGTACCGAGTGTAAGCTCGACTGTTTGGAAAGGCACATTGCTTTCCACGGGAGCATCAACCAGGGCGCCTGTTTCTAACGATTTTGGTTTGTCCTTCACTTCCATGGCTGCCGCCGTCTTGTTAAGGGCGGTGGCGTATTTTCTGGTCAGGGCCAGGTAGTCGAGCAGAGCGTCTTTCTGGTCGGTGAGCAGATCGCCCTGGTTTTTAGCGGCGGCCATGCTGTTGTAGACCACGCCTGTGTAAACGCCGCTGGGTGTTTCTACAAAAGAATAGGGGAAAAGTCTGCAGGTGACGGGTTTTTGGTCTTCGCCCAGGTGGCCGTGTATGAAGCACAATTTGTTTATGAGGAAGGGGCAGGAGCCGTCTGCTCTTGGTTTGGTGTAGTGGGGGTGTCCGGCCAGACCGGCTTTGAATTCTTCTTCGCGGTGGAAGAAAAGCTCTTTGCCGGCAAGCTCAGGGTGGAGGGATTGCCAGTCGATGTCTTTGATGCGACCGTAGTCTTCCTCGGTCATGCCCACCGACCAGCCTGAGCAACAGCGTCCGCAACCTTGACAGTTGTACCTTACGCCTTCGGGGACGAAGAGCTTGATGCCGGAGGCGTCTGCTTCGCAATCGTTATGTTTACCGTTTGCCGGTGCGCAACCGCCTTGATGCTCGGTGTTTCCTTCCGGTGCCGACTGAGCGTTTGATTCCAGGTCTGCCATTATTTACTCTCATGACAATTATGTGCCTACAGAGCTTATTCTACCCTGCCATACAAGAGTAAATGACGTTCCAGTTCCAGCCTCTCCATGTTGCGGGCCAGGTCCATTTGGCGGAAGATGCGAATGGCTAGATTGCCGGCCTGGGCGTCTTTTATGGCTGCTTTCGAGGGCACGGGGCGGTGAAAATAGCCTTCCTGATACTGCTGGACGAGGCCCAGAAGAATGACCAGGCACATGAGGTAGATAAATTGGTTTTCCAGGGGGATTTTGGGCATTTTTTACTGACTTTGCATGGATGTGTAGGGGAAGGGCTGTTGTTTGAAGGCGGAAGGCAGCATTTCCAGTTCCTCTTCCAATTTTGGTTGGTCTATGGAGGAGACTTTTGTGCCTGTAACTATGTCTTCAATTGACTTTTGCTGTTGATTAATTAGAGGAAGAAAGTAGGCGGCTCCCAGGCTCAGGGGGCAAAGAAAGCGGGCAAAGTGTCTGAGGGTGGCTTGTTTGAGGCTCAGCCGTTTGCCTTCTTTGGTGGTTATTTTTAGTCCGAAGAGGAATTCTCCGGGTGTGGCTTGCATTGGTGAGGCTTGTAAACCGGCGCGATATAACCAACTGAAGAGGGCGAGAACCAGCCAGGTTTTCAGGTCCAGGACGCCGAAGAGAGTGGATTGTTTAAGAAAGAACAAGTGAGTTGGTAGTTGCGTTATGCCTCCGCCGGCACCAATCACTATGTTGAGGCTGCTGTTCGGGTCTGAGAAGGCACTAGCCAGTTCGACCGAACCATGAAGACAGGTTGTCAGCCAGACCGTCAGCCAGAGCGGCAGCATAGTGAAGGCCAGACCGATATTTTCAGCCAGTCCCAGGGAGGCGAGTTCCGGAAAGCTTAAGGTTAAGAAGGAAGTGTGACCGCTAATGATTCCATATAGACCGAAGGCAGCCATGAGTAAGAAACCGTCCAGGAGAAAGGCGCCAAAGCGCCCGGTCAAGAGGGCCGATTCCAGGCAGAGCTCCCTTGTTTTCTTCGCCTTGTATTCCTCGTCTACGAAGAGCCCTGTTTTCAGTACCGCTGGTGGTGCCTTGCGGTCTCCCACCAATTGGCAGGCTTTCAACCATTCGTCCTCATCGGCATCCGGACTGGCGATTATTTTCCAGGCTTGCAAAAGTTTAGTCGACTCGGGCATAGGCAAAAGCACCCCCGTGGCGGCAATCGGAAATTTGTTGGAAGAATTCTAGTTGGAGTTTGGCTCAGGCTATGAACCTTTAGAGTTTCATTCTAGGGCTGCAGACCGGCGGCAACCATAGAGTTTTCCCCAGATCTTTTCTTCGGATCTCTTCCGAACTGGTGAAATGAAGCCGGAGGTGGCGGGTATAAGAGACATGTGGAGGTGTGGATGGTCAGGGACAACAATGGAAACAGATTGTTTTCGTCGCCGGACTTTAATGTTTCCGGTGGGGGAGATGACCATTCGACCAGTAAGGCTTCAGAAAAGCTTTTTTCTGAATGCGGCTTTCATTGTCGGGCGCTGGAAGCGGCTCATGAAAATATCAATCGTAATTTGACCAATGTCAACTCACATCCAGATAAGGCTCGTCGGAGCGGATGCGCAGCACGCCGAAATCGGCGCAGAGAATGTATTCTCCGTCCTCCGGCTTGACCGAATGTAATTCGCCCATATCGGCGGCTCCGGTATTACTGTCCGGAGGGTAGACATTTAGCCTGGTTTCTCTGGAGATGACCCTTCGCAAATTGGGGAAGACCAGCTTGCCGGGCCTGTAGCAGGCTATTTCCGGTGGTTTGGGAGCCTGGTAGCAGGGATGACCAGGTTCGGTCAGAACATCAAGTTCGATAGATAGTTGGTTTGTGTTTGCAAAAATTGAAATGACGACACTACAAGATAGATCGATATTGCCGCTCAGGTTGGTCAGACTGTGCCTTTGAGCTGTGACCGAGGTTTCAGTCTCTTTAAAAGCTGTCTCTTTGTTGCTCGTGCTCTCTATCATGGTGATCAGTCTGTTGCTTTCTGAAAAACGCTTACTGCTTTACCGCGAACAATGCTACCCTGGCGAAAGCCCGGGGGCACCAGCTCGCCTCAGCATTTTTCCAAATAATTTCGAAAGCACCCAGTAGTTTTTTAGATTGAGCGATTTTAGCTCAACCTGATTTACACTAAAGATGCCACGCCAGCCATACTCAGCATACCATTGCCTTGTAAAGTGCGCAGGTATGAGCCTTTGGTTTCCAAGAAATAGGGGATGTACAAGTTTTTATGGATCCACTTTCTCTCATTTATCCGGGCATAGGTAGCGAAGAGCCTTTCTACAGACTGGTAGAGCATTTTTATGCAGGTGTAGAGGCCAGTTCGATTTTGAGGCCACTTTATCCAAAGGACCTTACCGAGGCTAAGAGCAAGTTAGCAAAATACTTAATATATAGAACAGGCGGCAGTCAGGCCTATGTTGAAGAACGCGGTCATCCTCGTATGCGCGGCAGACACATGCCTTTCAAAATTGGTGTGCCCGAGCGTGATGCCTGGATGGAAAGCATGAATAAAGCCCTTGATCAGACACCTGAGTTTGCCCCCTACAGGGCAGATCTTGATGCTTTCTTCGAGCACTTCTCGACTTTTATGATTAATCAGCCTCAGTAGTCTTCTTCAGCGCCGGTTGCTCTTGCTTATCCGGGGCGACCAGTGCAATTTTGAAGGGTATCTGCCTCCATGGGCTGTTGTTGTTTTTCTTGAGCCAGTCATAGATGGGTAGCATCTCTTTGCCGGCATCGGACCATGACTCCTGCGAAAAGACAGACTTACCAGTGAGCATGTTCTCTCCTACTTCTTCGTAGGAAGTAAATTTGTCTTGTAAGACTTGAGAAGCCGCTTGCAGTCTTGCAAGCGCTTCTTCTCTCGTGAGAAAGCCGGCGATATAGCCGTCTCTTGCTACAAGAATGTAACGGCAGAGATCCCAGCCCAGCAGATCCTTTCCTTTATAGCGAAGGTATTTTTCTTGCAACACCGGCAGTAAGTCTAGATTCTCGACGTTTCCCTTTCTTATACTGGATAGCGCTGCCGCGATTTGAAAATGACTGGCACCACCCTCGATGGCATTGCCGATCATTTGCCAGCGCTTGCTGTCACCGGAAAGCATGAGATGTTCAAGCATGTTTAGCAGGTCGGTTCTGTTGTAGACGGAATAGCTTACTTTCAGACTGTCGATTGCTTCATCCCTGGCTTCTTTGCCGGGGCTTCCACCGAGCAGAGAGTAGGTGCCCTTACTCATGCGCTGCCAGTAAAGGGCTGAGAGTAGAAGCGGGTACCGCTCAGCGTCGGTAAGATCACGGTGGGCTTTGTCGTAACGCAAATTTTCCAGTCGGCTAAGCCAACTTTCCGTCAATTCCTTTACTTCCGGACTGTCGCTGTAGATTTTTACCAGTTGTTTGCAGTCGACAACAGCCCTGTCATAGTCTTCTATTTGAGCATAGAGACCGGCTCTGTCTCTCAGTATGGCAGGGTCGTCTTTCTT
>JACRFZ010000004.1 GCA_016212515.1 Candidatus Melainabacteria bacterium | reverse complement strand
AGACCGACCGTGCGTCCCGGCACGGCATTTGTGATAAAGAGCTTCTCGCCGTTCACCACATAGTGGTCCCCAACCAGTTCCGCTTTTGTTTTGAGAGCGGTGAGATCTGAGCCGGCTCCCGGCTCGGTCAGGGCAAATCCGGAGAGAGCCTCACCGCTTGCCAGTTTCGGCAGAATTCTCTTACGTTGCTCTTCGCTGCCGAAGCTACGCACAGGGTCGACGGCGCCGATACAGCCGTGTACGGAAGCCAGTCCGGCTGCCGTCGGCTCGATGGAGGCCACCCTGGTCAGGAAGGTCATGAACTGACGTACGGTGGCACCCTGACCGCCGTATTTTTCCTCAATCAACATGCCCCAGTAGCCGGCCTGGGCCAGATCCGTGAAAACGCCGGCAGCAATTTTGCCGTTTGCATCCATCATGGTTCCGGCTTTTTTATGCTTGCGCAGCACGTCCAGCGATTTCTGCATTGACGGCAAGCTGAGGGCGCCGTCCGGCATTTTGGGCGGGCAAAAGAGTTCAAGGGGAATTTTGGCGTCCCAGACTGCCTTGTGCACCGGGCTGTTGGAAGTTTTATATTGCTCCGCGAAGAGAGCCTCTACCTGGTCATCGGCGCGGTCTACGGCACCGGTGCGCTTGGCTTCCTCTTCCGACTTACCGGCAAGCTGCATTGCCGTTTCCGCAAAGCTGGCTTGACTGTCGTCCTTCGCTTTGCCCGGCTCTTCACTGGGTTCCTTCAGGGATTCTGGCTCTTTTACGGATGTCATATAAACCGCCTTAGCTTGACCTTTTAAGGGCTTCAAAATTACTTTAGATTCTACTAGACTTGGCGGCTGCTAATGATTAAGAGCTAATTTTCTTGAAGTTTGAGGAAGGCTCTCAGTTTTCCAACTTTATGGAAATGGGATTGTGGGAAGTGCTTGTCACTGTCACTGTCAGTGGTGCGCCGCTCAAGATTGCGTGTAGTTCCGACCCTGCCAGTTTATGGCGCCAGCCTGAAGTGAGAGCACTTTCTTCTTCTTCCTTCTCCAGTTGACCCTTGTCCTGACGCACGAAGCGTTGCAGCTCATCTCTGGTGGCGATTAGCTCCGGAGCGATTTCTATCTCCTGGGAACGTACCTTCAAAACCGTGTACAGAACATCGGCAATGAGAACATCGGCTTTGGATGGGGCTCTGCCGGCCGGCCACTGGGGACAATCGGCTTCCTTGAGCGCCAGCGCTTCTGCTACCACCCTGATGATATGCTTGCCATAGCCTGAAAGCTGCCCATCTTTGATACCGCGGATGCGGCTGATATCACCCGGTGTGGTGGGCGGTTTCTTTGCCAGTTCCAGAATGATATTGTCGGACAGTACAAAGCGCGGGGGCTTATCTATGCGCCGGGCCTCCTGATCGCGCCAGAGGCAGATGGCTTGCAGAACGGCCAGTTTGCGACGGGATAGACCCTGCGCCCCCTTGATGCGCATGAATTCGCGCCCGGTTTCCTTCTGATAGTAACTTTCCTGCTCGTAAAGTTTGCACTCCTCCAGCACCCAGTCCAGTCTGCCTCTCTCTTTCAGCCGCTCTTCCAGGCGCTGGTAGAGCGGTAACAAGTGCAGGGCGTCGTCGATGGCGTAATCTATTTGCGAGGCTGTAAGCGGTCTCAGGGACCAGTCAGTGAAAGACTCGGTTTTAGAGAGGGTCAGGTCAAACAAGGCATGCAGCAACTTACCGTAGCCGGCCGGATAACCGAGACCGAGAAAGCCGGCGGCTATTTGTGTATCGAAAATCCGCTTGGGGATGAAACCGGAACGCTGATTGACGATGGCCAGGTCTTGAGAGCCGGCGTGCAAGACTTTGATGTAGCCGGGATCCGCCACATAGCGCCAGAGGTCATCGAGATTCTGAACCTTGATGGGATCCACCAGGAAGACTCGCTCTCCTACCGCCACTTGCACAAGACAAATGAGGGGGAAATAGCTCTTCTCAGGAATGAATTCCAGGTCGATGCCGAAGATACCGCATGACTCTATGCTCTGGAGCATCTCCTTAAGGTCTTCCTGGGCGTCGATGAGCTTACCGTGCATTTCTCTAGCGGAGGTCTTTTCATTAGTCTTTTCATTAGTCATTGGATGGGGGTCCTTGTAAATGTTTGCGACACCAGGCCAGGGCTCCTTTTCGTCCCATGATGACGGTGCATTCCTGTTTAGTCTCCGGCAGGGGAAAGTCCAGGCTGTCCAGTTCCAGTCCGCCCACATCCAGCCCGGCGCCAAGGGCCAGGGCGGCCGGTCCCGCCGTATCCCAGGTCTTTAATTTGCCTGACAAATGAGCAAAGACATCAGCCTCACCCTCCAGGATCAGTGCTACTTTCAGTCCGATGCTGCCGGTTTTGACCAGATCGACTTTGTCCAGGTTCTTAACCCAGGGATTGGAGCGGCGATCTCTTGTGCCCATGACCACTCGGGCCGATGAGTTGAGCGGCAGCGGCGGCGGTTCTTCCAGTAAAGTCTCACCGAGGGGCAGGGCGCCGGCTGTTCCTTTCGTTGCTGGGGGACGGCAGTCAGTCTGGCGGCGCTTCACGCCAAAGCCTTTGCCGCCGTAGTAGAGCCGGCCGCTCTGAGGGGCCAGAACCCAGCCGAAGCAGGGCTCTAAATCTATTAGAAGACCAACCATGATGCAGTAGTCATCATGGTCCATGATGTAATTCTGGGTACCGTCTATGGGATCGATGAGCCAGATTCGCTTTCTTTCGTGGTTGAGTGCGTGGTCGAGGTCTTCTTCGGAAATGACGGCGTCATCCTGGAAGCGACTCTGCAGCCCTTCTTTAAACAGTCTGGAGATAGCCAGGTCGGCGCTGGTAACCTGATCTTCCGGGCTTGTTTTTTCGCTAATCTCGAGCCTGTCTCGCATTGAAAGAGCCAGATAACCTGCTTCTTCCGTTAGTTTTGAGACAAAATCGATATCTTCCCCGGTCAAGGGTTCAGTCTGGCTTGATTCTTGCAATGCAGTTACTTTCTTTGCCAAGGCGGCAGGCTAATTCCGGTACATTTTGCAGCCATACTCTTCAGCCAGTTTGTTATCGAGCAGGTCGGCCACGTAGGCCACATGCCAGACCATGTCATCCAATTCTTCCTGATCTAGTCCGGTTGTAGGTCTCTGGGCTACCACCAGAACAACGTCATCGTGGGTGCTGAGGGCACAGAGCGAGAGATTGCCGTTAAGATCGAGCAGGCGCCGATAGAATAGCTCTCTGCCGGTTTCAGGCAGATAAACGAGCGGGGCGGTGATTCTCACCAGGGTGTTGGCCTTTCCTCTTGTGTCCTTGGGTCCTTCTTGCACCAGGATGTAGACTCTGGCGCTGCCTTCCATCAGCCACCAGCCCAGACCGCCGGCATCGGCCAGTACGTGATCGGCAGCCACCAGACCACGTTTGGCGAAATACTCTTCCACCATGTCCTTGGCTTCCTGGGCGGAAACCACGTTTACTTTTTGTGCACCGAATATACCCATAGACCTATATTCCCGTATTCCCGTATTCCCGTCTTCCCGCTTTTGCTTATGCCTTATTGCTAACTCAGCCCTGAGGTGGAGCGAGTTCCAAGTATACCCAATGGTAAGGCGGGTGAGTTTATTAAGCGCGCTTAATAAACATCTACGTAAAGGAAACGTTTTCAGGTAGTTCTCTTTGGCGTCTCCTGGTGTTACTATTTTTCTACACTACTTTCCCGAGTAGCGCAGCGGTAGCGCAGGTGACTGTTAATCACTTGGTCGCTGGTTCGAATCCAGCCTCGGGAGTTTTTCCTGAAGCCTCCCTTGACGGGGGGCTTCTTTTCTTTTCACCAGACAGAAAAGGCGCCCCCTGAGGGGCACCTTCTCGGCAAAGCTAATTAGAAAGGAAGTCGCTACTTGCTCGACAGGCTGCTTATTTGCTGTCGGAAGAGGCGGCTTTCTTATCCTTCAGTGCTTTCATGGACTTGGCCAGCTTGATGATGATCACGGGCATGATCACAATACCGGCGAAGACAAGTCCCATCGATACAAAACCGCTATCCATTTTATACTCCTTCTAAGAAGTGCCGAATTGTAAGACCGCGACCACCTGAAAAAACGGGTCAGACTTATTATAGTATTGCCCGAGACCATAAGAGAAATAAAGGCTCAAATAAATATTGGCAAGATTCTCTGTTCGTCCGCGGGGCTATTTAGGTAAATTCTGCTGCCAGACCTGTTCTGTTACGTTTTCAAACTTATCTATCAGCCAGTTATTGTCCTTCAGTGTTAAAACCACGGAATAGTAGACAGTATTGCCTGCCGAATCAGGATTGAGGAAATAATGCCCGTCCACAAGGAAAGTCATGGACGTAGGCTTGGCTTCGGTTATGAGGAGGGAGCCCGGCGGCAAGTAGCTCTCGGTGAAGCCTTCCTTAAATACCGGCTCACTGGCAAATTTTGTGAGAAAGGTCTCCAGCGGCACGTCCTGCAGGCGAAAGCGTTCCGAGGTCAGATCCCAGGCACTCTTCAAGAGTCCCTCGATTTTCTGACTGTCTCTTATGCTGATAATAAAGGTCTCTACTGATTCCCGTGCCTTCTCGTAAACGTTGGAGGCGGCAGGCTTGTACTGACCACTTTCTAGAATTAAGGAATTGTTCGGACCCATCGGGCCTGACAGTTCCCAGAGCGCTCCCACTCTGATGTCCTGGGACTGGGAGGAAGAAATATGGTTGTTTATATCGAAGCGACTGAGGTCGATTTTGAGCATCTTGGACTTGGCGCCGGCTGTCTTGACATAAAACATGCCCGGAAATTCTTTGCCGTCGGCGGTCTGCGACGGTGGTGCGTAGTAAAACAGGGTGCCGTCGTACTTTTTAGTAAATAAGAGGGGATTGTCGTTGCCTAGCTGATTCAAGAGCACCACGACGCCGGCAATGAACGCCGGAACCAGGAGAGCGGCCGCCGCTATGGCCAGATTGCGCGGCGTTACCCAGGCCGGCATGGTAAAAGATTTTGCTGCCTTGCCCGACTTCTTGTCTGAAGCCATGGGTTTGCGAACTCCGGCCGTGCGCCTGCCCGTTTCGGAACCGACGCTGGGCGGGCGGGTGGTTCTGGCTGTAATTCGGCCTGATGTGCCGCCTTCCGGTCCTGTCACAAAGGGGCTGACAGTTCCGGCACCGGTTTCGGTGCGGCGAAAGGAAGGCTTATCCACTATGGGCGGCGGGTCGTCTCCAAAGAGTCCACCGGATAGATCGAAATCTTCGTTATCGCGACTGCCCGGAGCGATGGTGTTGAAACCGACTGCCGGCGGTGCACTGAGCAGGGAGGGCATGGCACCAGTGTCGAACTGGGTGCGCATGCACTGCTCGAGCGCGTCGCGAAACTCCTGCATACTCTGAAAGCGTTGTTCCGGCTTCTTGGCCAGAGCCTTAAAGGCGATCTGCTCAATTTGCTCAGGAATTCTCAGATCTGGTCTGGCCTGAGCAAAGCGCTCGGGCATTTCCGACACATGCATCTTCATGGTGGCATATATAGTGTCGCCCATAAGAGGCGGCAGACCAGTCAGGGATTCATATAAGACGGCCCCCATTGAATATATGTCCGAGCGTGCATCAAGGGTTTGCCCCAGGCACTGCTCCGGGCTCATATAAATGGGACTGCCGAAAATTTCTCCCGTTTGCGTGAGGTTCTGTTGCATCTTGCCGGAGGCATTGGTCAACTTGGCGATGCCGAAGTCCACTACTTTGACGAAGTCCTTGCGTCCTTCCACTTCTACGAGCATGATATTGCTCGACTTCAGATCTCGGTGGATTACACCTTTCTGGTGAGCATGGTCGAGAGCGTCGCAGGCCTGAGCGAAAATCGGTACCGCTCTTTGAAAGGGAATATGGTTCTCTTTCTTGATTACATCAGAGAGACTTTCCCCTTCCAGAAAGTCCATCACTATATAAGGTTGTCCCGTGGCCACCACACCGCAGTCGTAGACCGTGATCACATGCGGGTGTTGCAGGTGCGAAGCGGCCTGGGCTTCCTGTTGAAAACGTTTGATACTCAACTGGTCGGTGACGTGCTGCGCTTGCAACATCTTGATGGCTACGGTGCGGTCCATCATTTCGTGCAGACCACGATAGACAATGCTCATGCCGCCGCGGCCCACTTCTTCCAGCACGCGATAGCGGTCGTTGAGGATTGTGCCCAGCAGTTCGTCTTTCTGCATGAACATAAGCATGTTCTTGTCATAGGGACAGACAGTTTGGGTAACAGGAAACTCTCGTTTGCAGCCTGTGCAGACTTTCTTTTTTTGCTGGGTTGGGTCTTCGAAAGTCATGGGTCATCTATGCGACTGTTTACAGCTTCGATTTTAGCAAAAGCTTAAGCCTTACTGATGGGAACTTTTAGATCCTTGAGAATCTGCTCGGCGGTTCGGCGACCCGAGACCATGGCGCCGTTTATAGAAGCGTTATCCCTGTGGTCGCCGCAGACATATACTGTCTTGCTGCCGTCATCAACGCTGACGCTGCGGCGGGGGTTATCCAGCCACGGAGGTGCTTGATCGGGCAGGGCCCGTTCAATCCGGAAGGTCCTTAAATGTTCATATTTATCGCATTCGGGACCGAACCAATCTTTTAGCTCCTTCTTGACCAGTTCCGGCAGGTCCGCACCGGTGTAGTCGCGCAAAACGGTAACGGATAGCAGGTGCTTATCTCTGGGCGCCAGGGCGCGGGAGACATTGGTCATAACCGCCAGATTGTTGATAAAGGTTTCTTTGCCCTCGCTCTCACTGAGATTACCGTTCAGAATCAGCATCGGTTCAGGAGTGGGAGCGCTCGGGGCACTGAAGTAGAGGCAGGTAACGGTACGAGTCTTTGGTTTTTCGATGCTCGGCAAAAGGCGATGGGCCTCGGTACCTTCCGTTGCGATAACCACGGAACGGCTTTTCAGGCTGGCACCACCTTCCAGCAAGACGGTCAGGCAGTTTTGACTTTCAAAGGAGGTCTTGTCTGCTTCTATGGACTGCACTCTGGTGTTGTAGGCAATGCTTTCAACCGGTAATTTGTCGGCCAGTTGTCGGCTGATCATGCCCATGCCCAGCCGGGGTATTGCCACATAGCCTTCCGACATCATTTTGAAGACAAAGTCGAACATGCGGCCGGAGCCGGCCAGGCTGGCATCAAGGGTGATACCACCGAAGAAGGGTCGGAAGAAACGATCAATGATGCGGTTGGAGAAGCCGTAGTCGGAAAGAGCTTTCTTAATGGTGCGCTCCGGCTGCCGGAATATTTCGTCTACCGGCATATTCATTAATTTTTGCCTTAAATAGGCAATTTTCAACTTGTCCGCCATGGGCGCAATGTCGGAAATTAGAGTGGAAAACAGCGCCGTAGGCTCCCGGAAGGGGTCGGCAATGCGGGTAAAGGCCTGGTTGTAGTGGACAAGCGCGCCGCTTTGAAAGGGGCAAAGGTCGAGGCGGGCATAGTCGAGTTGGCGCATGGCTTCAGGATAGGCTGTCAGGAAGACCTGAAAACCGAGATCAAGATGATAGCCGTCCTGAATTATGGTTCTTACTCTACCGCCCGGTTCCTTCTCGGCTTCCAGTACCAGTGGGTGAAAGCCGTTTCTGACCAGATGACCGGCGGCCGTCAGACCGGATATGCCGGCCCCGACTATGACGGCGTCGTAGATTCTTTCAAGATCAATTTGCCTGGCTTGTGCCACTGTCTTTTGCCTCAGTATCATCGTAGGGAGCCATGATTTCCAGAGTGTTACCGCTTGGATCCTCTATATAGATGGATCTTGTGCCGTCCCTGTGCAATTTCAATTCTCCAAAACTTTCAGCTTCTTCTGAAATGAAGGCCAGATGTGGTGGATGTTGACCTGGAACGACAAAGGCCAACTTGATATTACCGAAACGCAGGAACGCCCAGGTATCGTCCTGATAAATGACTTTGCAATTGAAAGAGTCCATATAGAAGTCCACGGTCTTTGCCAGATCCTTAACCTGAATGGCAATATGGTCGATGGAATCCAGTTCTGTTTGCCTGTTCATGTCTTCTTCCTTTTGACCTGACTTCTACTCTTTATTCCTTTTTAACTCTTTTTCCTGTTTATTCAAGGGCGGTGCGCAAGTGCCAGAGGTCTGGGAAGCAACGCTTGTAGAGTGTGCTACGCAGATAACCGACGCCCTCGGAACCCCCTGTGCCGCGCTTAAAGCCGATAATACGCTCTACGACGGTAACATGGTGAGTGCGCCAGAGAGAGATAAGCTCATCCAGATCGATAAGCTTTTCGGCCAGGTCATGCAGGTCGATCCACTTGCTGTCTTCATCATAGAGAGCAATTAGTTCCTTGATTCTCTCCTGTTCCAATTCTCTGGTCTCGGTTTCGTCTGCTCCAGCCTTGGGCATGGTCAGCTTGAAACCTTTCCTTCTCAAAAGGTCGTAAAAAATATCTTCCAGGCTGGGCTGGTTGAATCTTCTAGTGAGCGCTTCGAAGGCCACCTCGTCTTGCTTGAAGTGCTGAAGAAAGCGTTCTTCCTTCAAACCGGCCATAAATTCGATTTCGCGAAATTGGGATGATTGGAAGCCCGAGGCCGGATTCAATTTGTGGCGGAAACCCAGAAAATCTCTGGGTGCCATGGTCTCGAGGATATGGATTTGTTGCACCAGCACTCTCATAATGGAGACTACCCGGCGCATAAAATGGGTGGCCCGACGTACCTTATCTTCTTTCATTAGTTCAACGACCAAATCGAGCTCGTGAATTATCAACTTGAACCAGAGTTCGTAGGTCTGGTGAATGATAATGAAGAGCGGTTCGTCATGGTGAGCCGGTTCTGACTGGCAAAGCTGCAACTTCTTGAGCTCATCGACCATCAGGTAACTATTGTAGGAAAGTGGTGTATGACCACCAGTGGCGATACCGCCATAAGAACAGACTTCCTTCACTTTGGTCTCTTTATCGCTCATTGGTTTTCTTGCTCACTCCACTTCTTGTTTAATCTAGTTTAGTTGTCCTTGCTCTGCTTAGGCATCTTTGACTTAAGATCTACCTGGTTCTCCGGTGTTGCCGTAGGTTCGGTCGGCTTGGTGGAGTTTTTCATGATCTTTTCCTGGGGCTCCGGTTTTGCCTTGGGCGGTTTTTCTTTCTTGTTGCTCTTGGGTTTCTTGGCCTTCTTAGCCGGCTTGAGAGGTACTGCGCCGGGAGCGAGGGGTAAGTAGCTCTGTCTATCCAACTCTTCGCCTTCTACGATCTTCAGGTAGGTGAGCGGCTTGCGGCTGGAGTACTGAAAGGCCAGTCTGGAAGAGGCGAGTTCTTTCTTGGCTTTCTTCACCAGTGCTTCATAAGTGATTTGATAAGTTTCAACCAGAATGCCGCCGGCGCTCAGGCGGAAAATTTTGAACTGGCATGGATAGACGGCCAGAGAAGGGCATGAGACGTACCAGATGTCTCGCTCCTTTTGAATCTTGTTGGCACCTACGTGGCCGCTCAATACCAGCCTTACGTCTCTGCTCGAACCGAGTATTTCTCTGGCCTGGGCACCTTGCGAAACAATGTATTCCTCCCAGGGCGGTCCACTGTCGTAGGGAGGCGGCGGCAAGAGGGGATGGTGGCTGGCCACCACGGTAAACTTGCCGCTGTTCTTCTTCAGATCTTCTTTCAGCCACTCCAGTTGCTGGCTTTTAATCTCGCCCGTATTGGAATTGGCTCTTGCCGTATCCAGTCCGATCAGGTGGAGCCCGCTTACGGGATCGAGAGACCAGTAGGTATCGGGGCTGTTGAGACCGCGGCCTTTCAGATCGGGTCCGTAGGTCCTCATTTTGTCCACAGGAATAGGACCGGAGATATCCTGTTCGCCCATGATGAAATACCAGGGCGCGTTCAATACTTGAGCTACATCTATGAAGAGCTGCCAGTGTGTTTCGTCTCTTCCCGGGCCTTCCACCTGATCGCCGCCGAAGAGCACAAAGTCGACGCCTTCCTGATTGATGGTCTTGAGCGCGTTTTGCAGAAACAATTGGCTCTCGGCTAGAAGTCTGATGTTGTCCGGCATGCCGGTGGCCAGATGGGCCCCTTCCAGATAGGCAAAAGATACCTGCGGCACGCTGCCGGAGGCCGTGGCAGGCAGTACAGAGCCCAGACCAGTTGCCAAACCGGCCCAAACAAGCCCCGCCGAAGCTAAAAAACTACGACGGGTTAGTCTAAATCCAGCATTATCTTCAGCGCTACTGATGGCCGGCTCCTTTGCTCAATATAGTTTAGCGACAAAGTAGAGTTGGCAACTTCAGTTGGGAGCCAAGGACATATTTTTAAGCTTAAGCGCGGTTCAGAAGAGCTAGTAACTCACTTCTTGCCTGGCTGTCTTGCTTGTAAATACCTCGGCAATCAGTGGTGATGGTGGCGCTGCCTGGCTTCTTGATGCCGCGCAAAACCATGCAAGAATGTTCGGCTTCCAGCATTACGAAGATTCCCAGCGGCTGCAAAGCTTCCAGGGCATCAGCAATCTGGGCTGTCATTCGCTCCTGCACTTGCAACCTTTTGGATACGGTCTCCACGACCCGGGCCAGCTTAGACAGACCGGTTATCTGACCGTCCTGCGGCAAGTAGGCCACATGAGCCACGCCGGTGAAGGGCAACATGTGGTGCTCACAAGTGCTGGAGAAGGCAATGTCCTTGACCAGTACCAGACCGGCCTTTTCTTCCACAAAGCGGCAGGACAGTTCCTTAACAGGATCGGCGCCGTGTCCGGCCGTTAATTCCTTGAGCATGCGGGCCACTCTCGCCGGTGTCTCAAGGAGACCCTCCCTTTCGGGATCTTCTCCTATGGCAGCTAGAATTTCCTTCACTGCGGCTTCTATTCTCAAGGCATCGAAGCGCTTTTGGGGCGGAAATACCAGCGCTTCCGTTTCCAATAGGTTCTCGACCAGACGGCGACTTTGGGTTTGCATCGTTTTTTACCTTTTCCCTTGCATAGAACTTATGGTAAGGCCGATACAGTGAACAGCACATGAACCGACTCTCTTACTTCAGGAAATTTGACAAGGGGTTGGCAACTCAAATCTTTGCATCTATATATGATCATTCTTAATCACCGGCAATGAGCGGATTAAGACGCGCTATACTTCCTAACCTACGTTAAGCAAACATCTATATAGAGGGAATAGAGGATGACCGCCGCAGCTGCTCAAGAGTTGGATATTCGTCAGATCAAGGAATTACTGCCCCACCGTTATCCATTTTTGCTGGTGGATCGGGTCACTCATCTGGAGCCTGGTTTTGGCGCCAAGGGCTACAAGAATCTCACTGCTAACGAGCAATTTTTTGAAGGTCATTTTCCCGACAAGCCAATCATGCCTGGCGTTCTTATGGTGGAAGCCCTGGCTCAACTAGCCTGCATCGCACTTCTTGCCAAAGACGAATATAAGGGCATGTTGGGTGTATTCACCGGTATGGACGGTATGAAGTTTCGCACCATGGTCACTCCCGGCGACAGGCTGGACATGGAAGTTGAGCTTCTCAAGATGAAAGGTCCTCTCGGGAAGGTGAAAGTACAGGCAAAGGTTGGTGACAAGATCGCCTGTGAAGGCGAGATATCTTTTGCAATGGTCAAACCCTGATAATTCCATTTCCCTTGGGACGTAATTTATGCCAGTAGAATCTTTGATCCATCCCACTGCCATTATCCACAGTGGCGCCATAATTCATGAGACTGCCCACATCGCTCCTTATGCAGTTATTGGTGCCCATGTTGAAATTGGTGCCGGCACTCGTATCGGCAGCCATGCTGTTATTGACGGTCGCACCAAGATTGGTGAAAACTGCCGCATATTCCCCGGTGCTTCCATTGGACTGGAACCCCAGGACTTGAGCTATAAAGATGAGCCTACAGGTGTAATCATCGGTGACCGGGTCACCATTCGTGAATACGCCACCATTCATCGTGGCACCGGCGATCGCTTCACCACCATCGGCGATGACTGCTTCTTCATGAACTACACCCATATCGCTCATGATTGCCGGGTCGGTAAGGGCGTTATTCTGGCTAATAATGCCACTTTCGCCGGTCATTGCCAGATAGGCGATAATGTTGTGGTGGCCGGTCAAACTGTTTTTCACCAGCATGTGCGCATCGGCCGCATGGCTATGCTCTCCGGTAGTTCCGGCTCCCGGGTTGACATTCCTCCTTTTGCCACCTGCGACGGGCGTCCTCTGCAAGTGCGCTCCGTCAATCTTGTCGGAATGCGCAGGCAGAAGTTTTCTCCTGAGCTGAGAGCGGCCATCAAGCAGGCTTATGTCTACATTTATCGCTCCGGGCTCAATAACACGCAGGCTATGGAGAAGATTGAAGAACAATATTCGCATTTGCCTGAGCTATTGGAGATTGTTGCCTTCTTCAAATCATCAAAGCGCGGCATTGCCAGGGGCTATACCGCGGGCACTGCCGACGATACGAACGACGGCGACTGAGAAATCCGACGGATAGAACTTTCGAGACAAGTGCATTCAGGTGCATATTAAGGATTCCCAGAGTTTGTCTTCTCCCACTACCGAACAAGACCCCAGAAGTTCTCGATCATCCGGTTTTAGCACGCTCTTCAAAAACCGGCAGTTCATGAGCCTTTGGATCGCTCAGATCTTTTCTCAGTTTGCCGATCGGGCTGTCTTCGTGCTCTTTGTGGCCGTTCTTACGGCCAACGAGAATGCCACCATCGCCGGTAGACATTTCGGCGCTGCTCAGCTCACTAGTTTGCTCTATTTGGCATTTACTATTCCGGCTGTTGTCTTGAGTCCGGTAGCCGGTGTCTATGTAGATCGCTGGTCCAATAAAGCCGTCCTCTGTATATCCAATTTGGCAAGGGCCGCTTTTGTCTGCCTTGTCTCGCTGCCTTTCGTCAAACAATCTCCGGTAGCTGCTTTTACCCTGGCTTTTCTAATTTCTATTGGTTCCCAGTTCTTCGCGCCGGCGGAATCATCATCTATTCCTAGGCTGGTTAAAAAAGAAGAACTCTATGCCGCCAATTCTCTTTTCTTTACCACGATGATGATTGCGCTTGGATTCGGCTTTGCCATCGGCGAACCAATCGTCAGCGCCACCGGCATCGGGAAGGCGCCGTATGCGGTGGCTATGACTTTCCTGATTGCCGCCCTTTGCGTACTTCAGATCAGCGACAATAAGCGCTCTACTGCCACTGAGAATGTCTGGTGGGAAGAGTTGCGCTTTGGTATTGCCTATATTGCCAACAACCAGACTGTTTTTAGGGCCATTCTCAAGATAACCTTCCTTTTTTCCACCATCATTACCCTGAACATCATCGCAGTAGCCCTGGCTCAGCAAGTAATGAATCTGGAAGCGTCCAAGTTTGGCTACATAGTGGCGGCGGCCGGGGTCGGCATGGGTCTGGGGAATTTCCTTGTCGGTCACTATTACAGCCATATTTCGCCTTCGCTTCTGGCTTACCGGGGCTTCAGCCTGCTTGGCCTATTCATGACCATGTTGGGCAGCCTGGGCTTCATTCAGGATTATCTCTTTCCGGCTATGGGGCTGGAGGGCGTTTACTTCCATGGCCCCCTGCTATTTGTGCCCCTATTGATTGCCGCTTTGATTGGAGCCTCCTGCGCCTTTGTGGCCGTGCCCACGCAATCTCTTCTACAGGGGGCTGTGCCTGAGGAATTGCGGGGCAAGGTGTTCGGCGCGCAGAATACGGCCATGTCCGCGGCTTCCACTATTCCGGTGCTTCTAGCCGGTGTTTCCGCCGATAACCTGCCTGGCGGTGTTTCCACCACTTTGTTGATAATCGGCATACCGACTCTGGTGGTTGGCATCATCA
Organism: Candidatus Melainabacteria bacterium; assembly: GCA_016212515.1. Lineage (GTDB taxonomy): Bacteria > Cyanobacteriota > Vampirovibrionia > Obscuribacterales > Obscuribacteraceae > Obscuribacter. The sequence goes on along the minus strand of JACRFZ010000004.1, from coordinate 7,097 downwards.
ATCATCAGCGTACCAGCGCCGAAATCAAGAGATAAACTTAACAGGGTTTTCAAGAGCTGCGTGGTTGCCAAGCTCTCTTGCGGGCGGGGTCTGGCTGGTCCTGTGCCTGAATGGCCCTTACGATGCGTGCGTTTTCAAGAGGGGCGCGCTAATATAAGAGCAGGTAAACATTTGATCAGACTGGCAAAGGAGGTTGCCATGCTGCCGGAATCCAATAAACTATATGGGAACCCCTAGTAGTCGTCGGAGCTTATGCGCAATCGAATTGTACTAATTGCTATCACCGTGATGGTTTGGATTGTCCTCAAGGCAATCGATCGCCTCGTCACTGGTCCAGAGGTGCTCTTCATCTTGTGCGGTGCGGTGACCATGATGGCCGGTCACAGTATCTGGCTTTTGTCTGCCCAGAGTCGCCACCGGGCCAAGATTGAAAAACGAGCCCTGGCGGTGAAGAGCCTCGACAGCGTTGTGCCCTCCCAGGCCTACGAACCATTCGTCGACATTCTCATTTCGGCCAAGAACGAGTCACGGGTCATCGAAACAACCGTGCGTAATATGTTCAAGCTCGACTATGAAAAATTCAATGTCTGGGTGATTGACGATATTTCCGACGACTCCATGCCGGAAGTTTTGAGAAAACTGCAGTTGGAGTTTCCCCATCTCAAGGTGATCAATCGCCAACCCGGCTCCTGCCCGGGCAAGTCGGCTGCTCTCAACGAAGCCCTGGCTTTGTGTAAGGGCGAAGTAATTGCAGTTTTCGATGCTGATGCTTATGTCGCTCCCGATTTTCTAAAGCGCATCCTTCCCGATCTGGCTCCTGAAAATGTCGGTGCCGTTCAGGCTCAGAAGCGAATGTATGAGCATCAAAAAGGTTTTCTCGTGGAAGGTCAGGCTTCCGAGTATGCACTCGATTCCTACTTCCAGGTTTCTCGCAACCTCATCGGCGGTGCCGTGGAACTGAGGGGTAACGGCCAACTGGTAAAGCGCCAGGCTCTCATTGATGTGGGTGGCTGGAACAACCGCGCCATTACCGATGACCTTGATCTGAGCATGAGGCTTCTGGTCAGCAACTGGGATATTCGATTTTCATCCGAGGCAATTGTCTGGGAAGAAGCGGTTACCACCCTCAAAGGTCTGCTTCGTCAGAGACGTCGCTGGGCTGAAGGAAGTATCAGACGTTATCTCGACTATATCTTCCCCCTCAATTCACCGACTCGCTTATCCCTGGTCGAGCGCCTCGATACTCTGGTCTTTACCGTTTATTTCGTGGTACCGGCTTTGATGCTTCTGGAAATAACTTCCGAACTGATCAACCTTCTGACCGGCGTACCTACTTATGGTAAATTCCTGGGTCTTGTGGCGATTGCCATATTTGTCACTACGCAGATAAATGTTTTCATCGCCATGCGCATATATAGAGCACCACTTTCGGTGCTGAAGGCCATGGTGCAAAGTTTCCTGGTCACCGGTTATATCTACGGTCATTGGGTGCCGGTTATCGCTGTTTCCTTCAGCAAGATTCTCTTTGGCAGACAGGTTTCAACCTGGCACCGAACCGAACACGCAGGTGTTGCCGACCACGCCTTCAAAAGCTAAACAGCCATACTCAACAAAAGAGCACCGTCATCACCGGCGGTGCTTTTTTATTGGACACTGTCCTGGGATTAAGCAAACATAATGCGATTTGAGGACGACGAAATCGATTGAAGACATGTTCCCGGGCAAAAAAGCTGTTGACATGTGCATCTTTGCAACCGTATTCGGTGTCAGACACTTGTCAAAGGTGTTCCATCCCTGTAATGGCAGGCAGGCGCTATATTTCAAAGGCTGTGCCCTGAAGCATCAGGCGATATACTGCTTGGAAAGTGTTATCTATCCAACAAACTTTTTACAAGTCGAGATTTATCCCGAGACGGTGAGTATTGCCTGCGTTTGCCGTACCAGCCTGAAATTCCCGGGCCATTAAATATGGACCTCTTGGAGAAAATGAGTAAAATGGGGATTGGTCTCGGGCCGAGTTGGTCCAGGATTGGTCAAATCATTCGAAAAATGATTTCCGAAAACACGAAAGCTAAGAGATGGAGATTTGCATGCTTAAAAAGTTAGCGTCCTCTTTCATACTAGCCTCGGCTCTGGTTGGCACAATGGTCGCTCCTTCGTATGCCGATGACGACACATTCAAGACAGTTTGCCTGTTTCCCGTCAGAGTTCTAGGTTCAGGTGTTGGCACCGTAGTTGGTGTCCCCCTCGGCGCCGTTAAAGATGGTACTAAAGGTGCCATCATGTCCACCAAATGGGTGGCCGGCAAGCTAGGCAATGAAGATGGTATGTATCAACAATGGACAGGTGCCCTTGTTGGCGGACCCTTCGGCGTCGTCGGCGGAGCTGCTTACGGCTGCTTCGACGGTGGTTGGCACGGTATGAAAACCGGCTTCGAGAAGCCGTTCAGCAAAGAAGCCTTCACCTTCAAAGAAGACTAGTTCGACTATCTTCAAATTTGATACTAGTGATGCGCTTCACAAAAACAATGTTGGGAATTGAGAGGATGGTTCCTCTGAACCATCCTCACTCCTCCAGGTGGTAAGGAAATGAAAAATAAAGTATTCGCTCTTTTGACAGCCTCCGTGCTGACTTTGGGAGCTGCCCTGCCCTCGATGGCTGCTGATGACAGCCCGCTCGGTAGCGTGGCCAGCTTCTTCGGTTCAGTCACTGCAGGCGTCTTTGACTGCCCCCAGGGCGTTCTCGTGAACTCTCTGTGGCGTCAGCCCTACAAAATTCAGCGTAGCCTCGCTGAGCAATTCGGTGATGAAAAAGGTCTTGGTCAAAACCTGGCCGCTTTCGTGATCGGCGTTCCGACTGGTTTCGTATGGGGTATCCCTTACGGTGCCATTACCGGCGCTCGTCACGGCTTTGTCACTGGCTGGGAAAAACCCTTCAGCACAGAATCTTATCTGGTTACTGAAGAGAAGTAGTAGGAAGTGTTGCCCGGCATATGCCAAGTGATGCCGGGCACCCCCAAGTTAGTCTTAAGTTATAGAAACGGTGGGAAAAATGACTAAAAAAGTTCTAGGTAAGCTTGTTCTTTCGGCTCTCGTTGCCGCCGCTTATCTTCCGGTCGTAACTCCGGAAGCGCAAGCGTTGGATTATGAAGCCAAACCGGTCAATTGGGTCATCCAGGCTCCAGTTCGTACCGTAGGTGCTGTCAGCGGTGCTCTTTTCACCGGTGCTGTCAGTGGACCTATTGATGATGGTTACCATTGGTTCCTCAAAGGCACCAACCACGTTGCTGAAAAGTTCGGCGATGAAAAAGGTTGGGGTCAACGCTTAGCCGCAGTACCGATTGGCGGATCTACCGGCCTGGTACTGGGTAGCGCCCATGGCGTATATCGCGGTTTCTTCCATGGCTGGAAGAAAGGCTGGGAAAAGCCTTTCAGCCGCTGGTCCTTCATAACAATGGAAGAGAAATAAGCTCTTAAGTTCGCGAATCACTTTAGGAAGATGGTGAGGATAATGCAAAAGAAATTTCTATCGTCATTGCTGGCTGCTGCCGGACTGCTTAGCGGTCTTTCGGTTGCTGCCCCCAGCATGGCGTACCCCGAGCGTCCTGAATCCGCTCGTGTGATCTATGAGATGTGGTACTTCCCTTGCCGCGTGGTTTCAGCTGCTGTAACCACTGCCTGGGACGTTCCCACTGCCGCTTTCCAGGACAGCATCAAGGGTGCCATCGGCGGCACCAAAATGGTTGCTCGTAACCTCGGAAAAGAAGATGGTGTCTATGAAATGGTAGCTGGCGCCGTTACCGGCGGTCCGATTGGACTTCTCGGCGGTGGCACCTATGGTCTCCTGCACGGAGCTGGTTATGGTCTGAAGCACGGCTTCATCGGCTATCCCAGCCCCCACAGCGGAAGCCATAGCATGATTTTCCAGGGTAAGGGTTTCGTCGTTCCTTACGACGACAACTACTAACCGGTATCAATACCTAGATACTTAGAAAAACTTGGCTAGAGAGCAGGCATCGCCACCAATTTGTGTGACGGTGTCTGCTTTTATTGTCACTTAGTATTATCCCTTTTTAATTTGCGCCGGGTGAGGCTCTAAAGTCCTTCTGTCGCAAGACTTGCTCGCCCTGGTGCTATAAATCAGTCGGCAATTTGCTAGACTACTAATAGGTTCTGCTCAGACATTTGGGCGGTCCTGGCGTGGATATAAAATGGAAATTTCAGGAAGACGCGTTCCTCCAAAACGAATAGGTGAGCTCTTGGTGGCTGCAAATGTCATCAGGCAGGAAGTGCTCTTGGAAGCCCTGAAGATATCCAAGAACTCTCAAACCCCTGTGGGCCGTGTCTTGATGACTATCGGCGAGTTGTCGGAGAGTGATGTCGAAACCGCAATTTATATCCAGGGACTAATTCGCAATAGCGTTATTTCGTCTGAATTTGGCGTTAAGGTAATAAATGTCAGCGTCAAGGGACGGATTCCCCTGGAAGAAGCCTTTCGTCGCCTGGGCTGGACTCCGCCGGACGATGTCGAGCAGCAGTCCGGCACCCTTGGTGAGCTGGGCGAGCTTCTAGTGCAGGCCGGTCTTATCGATCGCTCGGTGCTGGAGCAGGCTCTCTATCAATCCCACGAGAATAATCTACCCCTCGGTCGCTGTCTGGTCTTGAACCGAGCCATTTCCTCCAACCTTTTGCAATCGGCACTTACCGCTCAGGTTTTGATGCGGGACGGCAAGATTACTGAAGATCAGGCTATAAACAGTCTTAAGAACTCAGCCCGTAAGCAGCAATCCCTGGAGCAGTCTCTTGTGGATGCCGGCGCCTACAGGCAGCCCGCCAAAGAGTCGGTCAAACTGGGCGATTTGCTCTCTCAGGCCGGATTGGTCACTGAGGGCGATAAGATTTCGGCTATCGAGATTGGTCTCAATGAAAATCAGAAAATCGGAGAAGTCCTGATCCAGACCGGCATGATTGCTCCTGGAGTGGTGGATGAGAGTCTGCGTTTGCAGGAAATGGTTTCCAGCGGCGAACTGAGCGGCTTGCAAGCTGCCGATATTTTGCGTCAGGCTAATGCTCGCAAAGTCGGTATAGATGTAATCATGGAAGAGAGAGCTTCCCGTAAAGAGGAAGTAGAGAAAATCAACTCGGTCCTGGAAGTGATCTTGCAATCTGGTGCCCTCAGCGGTGAAAATTTCAACCGGGCCCAGTCGCTGGCTCGGCAGTTGAATGTTTCTATCGCCGAGGTCATTCTCACTAAAGAGATGGTAGAAAAACGCCTCATTATGGCTGCATATCAGGGGCAATCCCTGGTCAATGACGGTATCATCAATGGTGCGCAATGCGTGCTAGCCATGAAAATGTGCGTCAAGACCGGCAAGGAATTCCACGAGGTTCTGAAAGAATTGCCTTCCGATACGGCTGAATCCAGCCCGCCTGCCGACGATTCCGCAGGCGGAGATAAGAAGAGTGGTTGGTTGGGAAGTCTCTGGTCTAAAGTCACCAAAAAGGACTGAAGCTTACTGTGCAGACCTTTTCACTGGATGAGCTTACTAGCCTGGCTGCAAGCCCGCTTGTCGGCACCCTTCCGGATGACGGCGGCCTTTCCGGCGCTTTTCGGGGAAGCGTATGTACCGATAGCCGGCAGATTAAGAGTGGTGTTGTTTATCTGGCTCTAAAAGGAGAGCGTTTTGACGGGCACCGCTTCGTCAAGAATGCCCTGGATTGTGGTGCGGCCCTTGCCGTGGTGGAAGCCTCCCAGTTGGAGTCTTTGCTAAAGGTCTGTCAGGGACCGCTTCTGCCGGTGCCGGATACACTCAAGTATTATCAGGGTCTGGCTCGCCTGGCCCGGCGCAGGCATAAGCCATTCGTCATCGGCATCACCGGCTCTTCCGGCAAAACCACCACCAAGGAAATGTGTTTTGCCGTCTTTGCCGCCGCCGCCGGTAAGGTTGTTCACAAGTCGGCAGCCAATGAAAATAACGAGATCGGCGTGCCCAAGACCATTCTTTCTATGCCTGAAAATACCGACTTTCTGATTGTGGAAATGGGCATGCGCGGGCTCGGACAAATCGATGAATTGGCCTCTACTGCCGAACCGAACCTCGGTATCATCACAGGTGCAGGTTCCACCCATATTGAACTGTTAGGTAGTCGGGAAAATATTGCAAAGGCAAAGTGCGAACTATTTGCTCATATTGATCCATGCTCCGGTTTTGCTATCTGCGGTGACTTTTCGCCGCTCCTGAAAGAGGCGGCAGCTGGGGTTTTTACTGGTCGGGTTTGCGACTTTGACGGCGAAGATCTGCAGGTTCGAAAAATAACCGCGACTGGTACCAGCTTCAGCCTTGGAAGTGATGAGTTTTTCGTACATGCTCACGGTGATTTTCTTTTGCGTGATGCCTGGTGCGCTGTAAAAGCCGGTCTTTGTGCCGGTCTTACACCTGAGACCATCAGGCAGGGGCTTTCTAACTGGCGTGCCGTTGAAGGCCGCGGTAATGTGATTACTACCGGTTCCGGTCTCACCCTGATTGACGAATCTTATAACGCCAATCCAGATTCGGTGCGCTGTGCAGTCGAGTCGGTACTTGCATGCGAAGCCTATGAAGGCAAGCGCAAAATTATTGTTCTTGGTAAGATGGCCGAACTTGGTGATTTCACTGAGGCTCTGCACCGGGAGCTTGGTTCCTGGCTGAAAACCAAGGCTATTGATTGTCTGGTTACGGTAGGGGCAGAGGCAGCAATGATTGCCGCAGAAGCAGGGGGCGCCGCCTTTGAGGTCCTGGCCTGTGCAGACCAGGAGGACGCTCATAAGCGTTTGCGTGAGACTATTTCTGACGGCGATTGCATTATGGTCAAAGGTTCCCACAGTACAAATCTAGAAGCGCTTGTTAGACGCCTTGCGGAAGCAAGTGCACAAGAGCAAGTAGTCGGGGTGAGAGACGGTTCAGCAGGAGATTTTTAGGTGTTGATGAAATCCAGTTCAGTAAAACTAGCACTAGTTGTCCTTGCCTTAACCATGCTTATGCCGCCTGTTCAGGCTCAGAATGCCGCTTCGGCTGCGCCCGTTAAGGCTCCTGCCAAGGCCGCCGTGCAGACCGCGGT